>JBPOFU010000180.1:0-3410 GCA_051252075.1 Oceanococcus sp.
ACTCATTGTGAATCTCTCCAAGGCGGTTACTCAGTTGTCGTCCCAGATGGGAGGCGTTTCCCAATGCCTCTTCCCGGTCAAGTAACTCTTGATAATCCTGGCGTGTAGGCCGCCCCGACCAATCAATTCCCGCTGTTATGGAGTCATCAACGTGCTCGCCGTCCACTGTCCACGCTACCCCATCTTTGCCCATAAATGCCTTGCGACCATCCGGCAGGGTGACAGTTTCATCCAACATGCGCGCAATGCCAGAGCGCACCTCGGCAAGCGCCACTTCAACATCATCCTGAAAGGCTTGCGCAGTGCGCTGCGCTGCTCGTGTCTCATCTACCGCGGCTTTGTGAATCGCGGCATATGCAGGATTGCTCATCAAAGCCATTTCCAAGGCGTTCATGGCTTTTGACGGCTTTCCTTGCTTTTGCGCCAACAGCCGCTCACGCACTTCCGGCGATAAAAACCGCGCAGTGCGACCTACATCATTGCCGGAAAGCTCATTATTGAGGTCGTCCATATCCTGCTGCCAACGCCTATCCGCTGCTGCACTTTCAATTTTGTCAAATTCGTTGTCTTGATTGTCCAATGTCACATCCGTTCCGTTAGCATTCGTGGCTGGTGGACCGGACGGAGTGAAAATGTGAACTCGCGTACACGACCATGTTTAGAACCGAACGGCAAAAAACATGTCCATCCGGCCCATAAGCCAAAGGCGAGTGTTCGGTTTTTCACATCCCGACTAGACGATTTTGCTTCTAGATTTCAATAACTTATATTATATCGTATTTTGGGTGCGGAAGTCAAAAAATAAAGGATCTTACCCGTTTGAATACAGTAGCACATTCAGTTTAGAGCCCGTGGTTTTCACCAAGCCAGATGCCAGTTTATGGGGATGGGCCGGAGCCTGAGCCAGAATTGTGGAACGCACCATTTGGCTCCATATTTTCTCTACGAAGCTCACATGTGATTCCACCAGTTTCAGCATCTCTTGTTATGCAGACTGGCCCGCCATCATCTCGGAAATATTCACCATGCTGCATCCAGTCTTCCTCAATGATGATGCCGGTTTTGCCGTCTATCTCAATCACCGCTGCCCCATCAAGGCGGTGGGCTTCTCCATCAAGACACCAATGTTCAGATGTGATTTTACCGGTTACCGCATCGCGCATGACAAATGCCGGCCCTTCTTCGCGATGATGGCTACCATTTACCTGCCAAGATTCTCTGCGAATAACGCCATTTGATAGCCATTCGGTTCTGGAAGGTCCATCCTTACGGTGGTGCAAGCCGTTCAGATAGTATTGTTCCTCGACAATTTTACGCGTCTCAGCGACCATGATTGTGATAGCCGGTTCACTCGTGCGGTGGAACACACCATCTTTCGTCCACACCTCTTTCACGCAATCACCATGTTCTGGACTATGCATTCTGGAAACCTCTACATGGTACTCACCAAATTGATCCTCGAAACTCATATACAAATATACACCTTTAAGGTGTGTTTCTGCAAAATATACTAGTAACAAACTGGATTCATTGATAGAAATAGCTTTTGTGGCAGCCAAAAATCTGAAAGGCCTTGCATCAGTTCACCAACCAGGTGCATGGATTTATTTTTTTGTATGCCCAATTGCTCGTTTAAATGAATAATCGTCGTCATCTAGATCAAAATCACCTTCATTTGATTACTGTGGGTAACTCTGAATGAAATTTATTCTTGAATGTTACGAATTCTTGGAAAAAGAGGAGATTTATTGTTTAGAAAAAATTCGAAAACATACAACTGGACTTTTGGTAAGAGGAAATTTTCCTATTACTGAGATTAGCATGCGATATTTCTCAGAAAACCTGAAAAACCTGACTTATCTAAATTTGGAAATTAATAAAATTGGCAATGAGGGCGCACGATATATCGCAAAATATCTGGCAAATCTTACTTCTCTAAATTTGAAATATAACAATATTAGTGATGAGGGTGCGCATTATCTCTCAGAAAAACTATCAAAACTTATTTCTTTAGATTTGGGACTTAACAAAATTGGTGATGAGGGTGCGCGATATATTGCACAAAATCTACCAAACCTTACTTACTTAAATTTGGATTGTAATGAAATTGGTGATGAGGGTGCGCGATATATCGCACAAAATTTACCAAAACTTACTTCTCTAAATTTAAACCGCAACAAAATTGGTGATGCGGGTGTGCGGTATATCGCACAAAACCTGACAGAACTTACTTCTCTGGATTTGTGGTCCAACAAAATCGGTGACGAGAGTGCGCGACATATCGCACAAAACCTAACAAAACTTACTTCTCTGAATTTGTGGTCCAACAAAATTGGTGACGAGGGTGCGCGACATATCGCACAAAACCTGACAAAACTTACTTCTCTGAATTTGGAGAGTAATGAAATTGGAGACGAGGGCGCGCGCTATATTGCAGAAAATCTGAGAGGGCTTACTTCTCTGGCATTATCAATTAATAATCCTGTGGGCATCCCAAATGAAACTCTTCGGAACATCAAGGCCCTTCGTGCTTACTTCCAAGCCCAAGGCGTAGAAAAAAAGGTTCTCAACACTCAGGTTCGCGCGATGCTTATCGGGGAACCTGAGGCTGGGAAAACGACTCTTTTGAAAGCTTTGATGAAAACGCCTTTCGTCCTCGGTGCAGAAAAAAGAACCCATGGGCTGGAACGAGGCCAAATTGAGTTGAAGCAAATAAATCACCATGATTTCGAGATGCAGGATTTGCAGCTGGATATCTGGGACATGGGTGGGCAATCCTTGCAGCTTATGATGCACGGGTTCTTCTTCCATTCTGATGCTATCTTCTTGCTGCTGATTAATGAGCAGTCTTCATTTTCCGCATTAAAGCTCTGGCTTAATCAGCTGAAATACCAAAGACACGGCGACGGAAATGCCAAAATCATAGTTATTCCGGTTCTCAATCCAACAAAGAATACGACAAAGAAGATATCTGGCACGCTTATAGAACGGTTAAAAACAGAATTTGCACATAATTTTGATTGGATGAGGCCTATAGTTGTTGATCTTGCCGATGAAATTCATCCAAACGTGGGTGATTTAACAAATGCCCTGCGCGTAATATTGGCCTCTTTTCCACTGAAAGAATATTGGGAATCAATTGATGATATTGCTTCCGATCTTGGTAATTGGCCGGAAGATTACCTCCGCAGCAGTCGTTTCATTGACAAGCTACGCGATAGAAGTGTTTTCAAAAAATCATTTTCACGCATCTCAGGTAAGGTAAGGGAGGAAAATCCAAATGAGGTGTTTGATGAACGCGAATTTGCGTCTTTAATTCGTGGCATACTTGAGCTCAAAGGCATTATCACGGCTTTGGAAAACCCGGATTTTGTCATCCTTAACCCTGCCTGGATTGAAAAAGGGCTATA
>JBPOFU010000181.1:0-3405 GCA_051252075.1 Oceanococcus sp.
ATTTAGAACCCTTGGCTTAGATCCTTCAGTATTGCTCCTTCGTATCCTGATAAATCGATGCTTCGTATCGGCAAGGTTATCCTGTTATCTGGATCGCTACGATCGATCCTTCGATACACACCCTTACTAGGCAAGCGGATTTTGCCGGATTGGCTGGCCCTAAATCCCGCGGAATACCCAGCAAAGTCTGTGCGGTAAAGCACTAAGCCTTTGGTGTACAGCCGTGCCACAACAGCTTCCGTAGGCACGCCCGCCACAACCGGGTGATCCGCCTCGCGGGAGAGATAAAAGATATAGGACGGATCCACGTCCACGCCGCCATTGGGCAATAACTCCGGATGCTGAAGTCGCGTGGAGGTGCTATCCCCAATAATGGTGTAATCCCCGTCTACTTGCGTTTTCACCATGTACTTCATGGCTTCGTAGCCTGCAGGAATTTTATTGGCTGGCACGCCGATATCCGCTTCTAGTAGGCCTGTAGGTTGATACGCGTAATTTTTTGGCACACCGGATGTATGGAAATTTGAGGGATCTGTATTTTTGCTGTCATAGCGAAATGTGTGGTTCCAAAATTGGGCATAGGTCGAACCCGGCACATTGATCAAGTAGTACTGTGACAACAACGTTTCCTGATCCCTATCCCAATTGTCTTCGGTATTCGCGATTTGCCGGATCCGCCCATTGCGGGTGGTCAATTGAACCAGGCTTTTCTTTCCTGCAGCGGATAAGGCAAAAATATCCCAGGCTTTATTCAAACCGAAGCTGCCAGTGAGACCTTGAGCGGCATGTAAATAGGCTTCGCGCAACAGGACTGACAAAGCATCCAGCATGAGCTGACGCTCGCTAGTCAGGAACAGATTGGATGCCGATATATTGCCTGAAATCCAAGGGCTACCGGACACCTGCCCTAAGCGTTTAAGTTGCGTGGCAAAAGCCTGCATGTACGCCGTTTCCATCTGCGAGCTGTCTATTCGATAAGGCTGTTCTGTAACCAGACCTCCAGAAACGACATCAAACTGCGTTTGACCCACGGTTTTAAACAAATCGTCGTTGTAAGCGCCCTTGAGACCGGATTGCTCCCAATCTTCCGTCAACCAATCCGCCAACCATTCGCGCAAGGTGGGATCGAACAAATTGGCGACGCACCAAGATGACGAGGCGGCCCACATTTTTCCCAGGGGTACGGCTCTCGATTCATAGCGAAAACGTGCTGTTGCAGCGGAATTGACTGCAACGCCCCTTTCTTGTGCATCGACGTATCCATCCGAATTCAGGTCATTCCGGGGATCCCAGCCGGGAATTTTTCTTACGCCAGGCCCTGCCATTGGCATCCAGTCCCGTAACTGCACATTGGCCAAGCGCGGCGCAGCCGAATTTTGTGCAGGCGACCAATGCAAACGCACCGCATACATACGCCCCTGATCTCGCAATAGCTCTTGAGCGAAAAATGGACCACCGCCAAAGGAAGCTCCTGAGCCATCGTGCAGGGCGGCCAATTGCCAATCTTGCGGCGGCTGCCACGAAACCACACCGCTTTTTGTCAGCCCATTGCTACCATCCGCGATGGCCACTTCGGACCAACGTACAACGCCACCTTGAGCATCCACTTCACTGGGATATTCGACTTTTAGTTGCCCCGCAGAGGCCAGCGCAGACAAGTCCAATGACAGCTCATCGAAACGTTCAAACAGCAGTACGTAAAGGGCACCATCCGCTGCATTGTGGTCCCATGCACCAACATCCCAAGGTGCTGATTGGTAAATCCAATAGCCTGCATGCCCAGGATTGACCGTGTAACCCACAACATCGGGGCGGCGGTTGAATGGCGTCGTCGATGAGTGCGTGAGGTCGTCTATGCTGAGTTCAGTATCTTCATTGAAGTGCAGGAAGAAGTCTTCATAGTTGATGCCGTTAGCATCGGCACGAATGCGTAAGGCCATTTCTTTCGCGCCAGGCTCAAAGTTGAGTATCTGGTTGTACATATAGCCGAGGCTGTCTATCGACGCATTGTGGCTAGCACCATAGTTGGCACCAAAGGCGACATCAGCGTGGGACACCTCCCACGCTTTAACCGCCGTTGCATCAGGCAAAGCGGTGCTTATATCGGCGTCGGCTGGTGCTTCCCAGCCCCCCGGCAATATCCAACTGGTTCCAGTCGACGGATAAACTGCCGCCGTAGCGGAACCAGCACACGACATGAAAGCCAGTATCAATAGGCAATTTTTCAAGGTTGACTCCGCCGCTGTAGCAACATGCCTGTCACACCGTATATGGATTTCCTCCGAGCTTACTACGTTCATCTGAACAATAAACCCCACGAAAGTGTAGCGACTACGATCAAAGCTTACCGAGCTACCGAATACAACAAACACAGCTGTCGCCATGTTCGTTTACAGACTTTTTAGCCGGTCAAACTTGCCTGTCACACTATCTGCAATGATATGGTCAGCTACGCCCCGTCGTCTGTTGCCAGAGCAGCGGTGACAACTACGTTTAAGTGCAAGACACCATGATCGCCACACCGAAAGCTTCTTTAAAATCCCACATTGCCAAACGCATAGTGAGCAGCCCGGGGTGGCTTGCGCCATTGCGTGCGGGTCGCTTTGGCCTCAGCCGATTACTCGGCCAAGCGCCGGTCTTGGAACTGTATTACCAAGCCGGTGATCCGCATTCGCATCTGGCGGCGCAATGGTTGAGACAGAACGCACAGCGCATCACTCTACCCATACAAATCAAACTGGTAGGTGAGAGCGAAGCCGAGCTTTATCCAGAAGCTGACAAGCAGCGTCAATTTGCATTGCGCGATGCCGCCATGGTGGCACCGGCCTACGGGCTGACATTTCCAGCACAGGCCACACTACCTTCATCGGAGAACAAGCTGCTGGCAAGTCAGTGTTTGTTAGCGGCGTCCGAACTGCCCAAATTTTTAGAACGCGAAGCTCAAATCATTCCAGCCTTATTTTCCGGGCAAAATTTCAGCACGGCAGACGCGCTCAGCGAGGACCTCAGCCAGCAAATTTTGGCTAAAAATGCAGCGAGGCGTATACAACTGGGCCACTACCTACCCGGCATGTGGCAACTGCAAGGGCGCTGGTATTGGGGCGTGGATCGTTTGTCGCACTTGCAGGCTCATCTGCAGTCGCTCAATGCGCTGCAGGACCAAGAAGCGTTGCTGATCTGCAAGCCCGAGCTGGCCGCTTTGCCAACCAGCAGCAGCGAACAAAGCTTGGAATTTTTCTTCAGCTTTCGTAGTCCGTACTCCTATCTTGCCGCGGTCGAACTGCAGAAAACTTATAAAAATTTGCCGACTAAGTTACACATACGTCCGGTACTACCCATGGCTATGCGCGGCTTTAAAGTCCCATCCAGAAAGCGTTTATACATCGCCCGTGACGTGTATCGAGA
>JBPOFU010000182.1:0-3375 GCA_051252075.1 Oceanococcus sp.
GCGGACATTTGACCCGCCACCCATTTTTGCTTTCGCAAAAACAGGCGTCGCCTCAAATGCCGCTGAACTCAGGCGTTAGATGCTTACAAAAAAAAAGCAGCAGAATACTTTAGGTTTGTGCTGTGCAGCCTGAAACATTCAAGCCTGTGGGTTGCTTCAATTCATTTTCATAGCGGTCAGCACCGTGCCTTTTACGGCCGCAGGCAAGCCGTGAAATTTCTTGCCAGTATCGGCTATACCGGAAAGCACCACCGTGCAGGCTTGTAGGCAGGATGCCAGGTGGTCATAGGCAAGTTTGGTGGGCGCGCACTGACAGGTTCGGTTGTTTGCTACCGGTCACCTCGAAAGTTCTGCCGGCTACCAAGCAGTGGGTTTCCTATTGGGGGCGGTGCTTCGCCCGTGGCCAAAAGCTATGAAGCCTTGCTGGCAAACTCGAACGAGAAGTGGCAAATTGAGCGTGGGGGTTCAGTCGTGACAATTTGTAGGCCTGAAAATGGGGTGGGGCAGTGAAAGTGAGTTTGCTGTGTGTGGCAGGGAGCGAGATTGGTTTCGAGGTGCCCTGCATTAGGGTGGCCCTAGGTTGTACACACTGTTCAACATCCCGGCACTTCGCATGAGGCCCGCATCTAACATTTCGCTGCAGGTGACGTTTGCCCCGCCACGCACTTTTGCTTCCGCAAAAGCACGCGTCGCCGCAAACGCACCTGAGCTCAGGCGTTATGCGTCAGTCACGATATGAAACGCCATCCATGCTCGTCAGGTACAGCTCAAGAGTCCGAAGCAGTTTGGAGAGTAGATTCCTTTAAAACGCTACTTACTGAGCTTGAGCAGTTAAGGGCATCGGCAGCAAAAAATGATGCTTTATTGATGTATCGAGGGCATCAACAAGCTAAATGGCTATTGGATTCAACGTTTGTGCGTTCATTCAAAACGACGCTCTTTGGGATAGAGCCCCATGAGAGGCTTAGCCAAAACATAACGCGGTCGGTTGAGCTTCATCTGTCAATTTTGAACTTATTCCTTTTGAAGTTCGGAGTCCTATCTAGACCGTCCAATGAGTTGCTGAAAGCAGCAAGAGAAAAGGATTTGGACCCATGGTTCGAGTTTATTAAGAGAACTCAGCAATACCCCAAGGAACAGGGGTTCTTTTTGCCCGGCACAAACTTGGTCGATTGGAGCCTTTCAAGCGATGTTGGATTATTCTTTGCCAACGATGGCCGGTCTGATGAAGGAGCAATCTTTGTGTGTGACGCAAGCGCGACTGGTAAAACGCATCAGAAGATTTCATATGGGACAGTTATTGATCTCATGAATGAGAAGGGAAACCGTGGTGAAATGCTTGGAGCGCCTCTTTTAGTGCAGCCTCCTCGGCATATCCGTAATCCGAGGCCTAAGAATCAACAGGCTACATACTTTGCACAAATGGATATGCGCTACGATTTGGAGCATATTTGGAGACAATGCGAGCGTGGAGTCGAGGACAAGATAATTCTTAAAATTATCCTCCCAAAAGAAACTATCAGTGACATATCTGCTTACCTATACGATAAAGGAATAGATGGAAAATTTATCTATCCAGATAATGTGCCGGGAGACGCATAACAAATCGTTGCAGCGGACATTTGACCCGCCACCCATTTTTGCTTTCGCAAAAACAGGCGTCGCCTCAAATGCCGCTGAACTCAGGCGTTGGGCGACAAGAAATGGTGGGAGTAGAATTCACCAATGGTGAGGCGCATAAACATCTCGCAGTTTCGAAGCAAGCTCAGGCAGCTTGAGAGCAAACAGCGTCAGGCCGTTAATAAATACAATCAGGCAGTACGCCAACACAATCAGAATGTGAAACGGGCGGTTTCGGATGCCAATCGTGCCATTGGGAAGTACAACCAAGAGGTCCGGGCTCACAACAACCGCGTCCGGCAGAACCGCGCGCGAATCAATTCAGCCTTGTCGAGATTGCAGTCTCAGAAGGCAACTCGATACCCGGTTTACCGATCGTCTTCTCAAGCGCTCCACGAGTCCTATACGCGACTGGAGGCCCGTTCAACGTACGAGGCAACAGACGACGTAGATAGGATTTTCTCACTATCTGAGAGAGAAAATGCTAATAGCCTGGAGACTACATCGGCATTGCTCGATAGCGAGTACGAAGGTAGCGGTGACGAGGCCGAAGAAGATCTTACTAGCACCAAGATAACGGATGAGCTGCAGAAAGTTGAGGAAGACTTGCACAACCGATGGGTTGGCGCACTCTTCTCGTTAAATCCAAAGAATCCGGATGCCGCTCGCCACTTTTGCACCAGTGCCCGCGAGATTTTCACGAAGGTACTGGATACTTCGGCACCGGATGATCAAGTACGCTCAGCCAACCCAAAGTGTGACCTCACCCCCAACGGGACTCCGACACGTCGCAGCAAGATTCATTTCATGCTCGGCCGGCGTGGCGTAGAGGACAACGCCCTGGAGGAGTTCGTTGAGAACGATATCTCTAATATCGTCGAACTATTTCGGGTGTTCAATGATGGAACACACGGTTCGTCAGGTACTTTCAACCTGTCGCAGTTGTTCAGCATCAAGAGGCGCGTGGAGGACGGCATCCTTTTTCTATGCAGCTTGAGTGAAGGGTAGTGCCGTTGTCGCCCAACAAATCGTTGCAGCGGACATTTGACCCGCCACCCATTTTTGCTACCGCAAAAACGGGCGTCGCCTCAAATGCCGCTGAACTCAGGCGTTATGTTTCATGAATACGTTCGGTAATTGCGCCGCCTCGCTTTGGAGGTTGTTAGTGAGATTAGGTGGTTTCGTAACATCATTACTTCCAAAGTGGCACCAACTGGCAAGAATTGGTCGTTCGCGTGTTGTAGGCCTTACGATCTTGATGCCTTTCTTTGGCTACATGATCATTTTCAATGACTACTTTATTCAATGGTTGTCTATATCCAGTAGTTACCTACCTCCGTCATTGTTTGAACGTGGGGCCAGCGGCGATCTTCTTCCTGCAGACCTAGATGTTGCGAAAAGCAGACTATTTGCAATCTACTATGGTTTGACATTCTTGGGTGTAGGAACTGTTTGCTACAGCATTGCCTGTCCCGAACTCATCAAGGTCCACCCCTCGCGGCACGAATATGTGCGAGAGTCGTTACATCTTTTGACGCGCTATCAAGCTCGAAAAATGATGGATGAACTGAAGGAAAGTGTGAAAAAACCTTCAGGCCTTGAAGGTCTTATTGAGCAAATGAATAGCGCGTTTGACCTACTGGCTCAACGTGGCCATAAGGAATCATCGAGCGAATTTGAATCGACAGCAAAAGATTTAATGCTGGAGTACTGGGACAGCATCAATACTAATCAAGCAATCGGACGTTTTTTCAC
>JBPOFU010000183.1:0-3372 GCA_051252075.1 Oceanococcus sp.
ATGGGAAAGTGGCCTTGGTCACCGGTTCGAGCCGTGGCATTGGTGAGGCCACCGCAAAACTACTCGCCGCTCAGGGCGCGCACGTCATTGTATCCAGCAGAAAGCAAGAAGGCATCGATAAAGTATGTGCTGAAATCCAGGCTGCCGGTGGCAAGGCCAGCACCATGCTTTGTCACGCCGGTGACGTAGAGCAAATGACGCAACTGATGGCTGATATCGACAAGATACATGGCCGTTTGGATATTTTGGTTAACAACGCTGCAACCAATCCCTATTACGGCAATGTCTTGGATACACCACTGAGCGCCATAGATAAAACCGTGGAAGTGAACCTACGCGGCTACTATCTGATGTCACAACTGGCTGGGAACATCATGCGTCGTGAAGGCGGCGGCAGCATCGTCAATATCGCGTCGATCAACGGGGTTAAACCAGGTCATTTGCAGGGCATCTACTCCATTACCAAAGCCGCCGTTATCAATATGACACAGGCTTTTGCGAAAGAATGTGCGGAATTCGGTATACGCTGTAATGCGGTCCTTCCCGGCCTCACCAAAACGAAATTTGCATCCGCATTGACCGACAATGACGAGGTGCTGAACAAAGTCTTACCGATGATTCCGCTTGGCCGCTACGCCACGCCGGATGAAATTGCACCTGCTGTTTTGTACTTAGCCTCACCAGCCGCCAGTTATGTAACCGGCAGCTGTGTAACCGTGGACGGTGGGTTTCTAGCAGGAGGGCTGTAAGCCCGCATTCCACGTGTCAGCCCCCAGTCCAAGCCACGGGCAAATCGTCAAACTGGCATGGCCAATCATCTTGGCCAACATCACGGTTCCGCTACTTAGCCTCGCTGATGTCGCGGTTATTGGGCACACCGGAGATGTCGCCGACCTCGGAGCAATAGCGCTAGGCGCTTTGATCTTCAACTTCGTGTATTGGGGCTTTAGCTTCTTGCGCATGAGCACCACGGGGTTCATCGCGCAAGCGGCTGGCTGCCGGGATGAGCTCGAAGTGCGTGCGATCTGCCTCAGGGCGCTGGGCATGGCGCTATGCATAGGCCTCAGCCTCATCGTTCTGCAGCAATTGATCAGCACGGTGGCACTGCATTTACTCAGCGCCAGCACGGAAGTGGAGTCAATCGCCCGCGACTACGTGCTTATTCGTATCTGGGGAGCGCCCGCGTGTTTGGCACTTTATGCCTGTCTGGGTGCTCTCATAGGCTTGGGTTATGGCAAAGAACTCCTACTGATTCAGGTGGTACTCAACGGCCTCAACATACTGTTGGATATACTCTTTGCCGGCGTATTCGACTGGGGCGCCTCTGGGATTGCCTTGGGCACCGCCTTGGCAGAGTGGATTAGCCTAGTTTTTGCCCTATGCGTACTGTTTCGCATACTTGCACGAAGGCACAATAAACTAAGCCCTTGGTGGCCGCGGCAACAATTACGCGACATACAACGCCTGCGGCAACTGCTCACGGCCAATCGCGATATCCTATTGCGCACCCTGTTTCTGCTGTTTAGCTTTGCTTGGTTTACCAATCTCAGCGCTAGCTTTGGCGATGTGAATCTGGCCGCCAATCACGTGCTGTTACAACTCATCGCATTCGCCGCCTTTTTCCTGGATGGCTATGCACATGTCGCAGAATCTTTGGTTGGTCGGGCTATTGGTGCGCATCAAACACGCAGCTTTGACATAGTTGTGCGGCGTTCCAGCCACATAGCAGTCATCACCGCCATTGGCCTGTGTGTTTTGTTCTGGATGTTTTCCCCTTTGTTCTTACAGCTGCTCACCACGCACCAAAGCATCCAACAACAAACGCTGACATTTCTCCCCTTCGCCTTGGTTTACATACTTCTGTCCTGTGCCGCGTTTCAATTGGACGGCATATTCATTGGGGCTACACGCACACAAGACATGCGCAATGCCAGCATAGCTGCCAGCTTGTTGTTTATCGGCCTGAGCCTGCTACTCATCGAACTGTGGGGCAACGGTGGCCTGTGGGTCGCTTTTATTGCCTACGTGAGCCTGCGTGCCGTTTGTCTCATGGCTTACTACCCTGCACTGCGCCGCAGCCTTGCATAACAGACCCAAAACGTATTGCGTAGTTGTTCTCACATCGAAGCAGGCGGCTGAAGGAATGTCCCGACCTGCACTCACATGATGGCGTCGCGCGTAATGCATTAGGCTTGGTTTAAGTAACTTTTTTCGGGTTGATAATGAAATGACTATG
The DNA here is from genome assembly GCA_051252075.1 of Oceanococcus sp. Taxonomy (GTDB): domain Bacteria; phylum Pseudomonadota; class Gammaproteobacteria; order Nevskiales; family Oceanococcaceae; genus Oceanococcus. The sequence continues at coordinate 2,237 of JBPOFU010000183.1, forward strand.
TCGAACATTCAAAAACAGGTATCCGAGCAAGAATGGCAAGCGCGAGTCGATCTCGCAGCAGCCTATCGTTTGGTCGCGATGTACGGTTGGGACGATTTGGTCTTCACCCATTTGACCATGCGCGTGCCGGGGCCGGAGCACCATTTCCTGATTAATCCCTATGGAATGATGTTTGAAGAAATTACGGCGTCGTCATTGGTCAAAATCGACCTGCAAGGCAATAAGGTTTTGGACTCGGAATTCCCAATCAATCCAGCTGGCTTCACCATCCATAGCTGCGTGCATGCGGCACGAGAAGATGCCCACTGTGTCATGCACACGCACTCACTCAACGGTGTCGCGATCTCTGCACAACGCAAAGGTTTGCAAGCCTTGTCACAGCAATCCTTGTTCGTTCTCGCTTCACTGGCGTACCACGACTATGAGGGAGTCGCTCTCAACGAAGACGAGAAGCCCCGCTTGCTGGCGGATATGGGTCAAGCCAATTTCTTGATGTTACGTAACCATGGTTTGTTGACCTGTGCGAGCAGCGTCGCCGATGCTTTTTTGTATATGTACTTGTTTGAAGCCGCGTGCACCATACAAGTTCGCGCCATGGCAGGAGGCAGCCCTTTGTTACAGGTCAATTCAAACATCGTAGATGGCATACAAGAACAAGCCCGAGTCGTGACCAAAGGTTTGGGCGGCGCGTTGGCGTGGCCAGGCTTGTTACGGAAATTGGATAGGCACAATCCGGGCTATGCCGATTAAGCACTTAATTCGCTAAGGGATACATATCGTGCATTCCGTTGAGCCCCTTCAGTTCGGCCTTTAAGGCCGACTCAAAGCGAAACTCTAGCTGTTCTTCCACGGCTTGATAGATGACTTGTGAAACCAAGGTTTCACCGCCCGCGGCCTGACCAGCAATGCGTGCGGCCATAATGACCGTTAAGCCAAAAAATCGCTCGCCTTCCTTAATGGGCTGACCACTGTGGATGCCAATGCGCACGCGAATCGGCTCGTGTGGATGGCGCTTGCTGTGCTTTTCCAATCGCCGATGTATCGCCTGAGCACAACGCAAAGCCTGAGCCGTATCGGAAAAAGCCAGCAAAAAACCATCGCCCTGAAGCTCAACTTCTTGACCCGCAAACTTATCC
>JBPOFU010000184.1:0-3363 GCA_051252075.1 Oceanococcus sp.
GAATGATAAGATCATTATCCTCGAAGACACCACTGGTGTCAACAAGGCGGAGCTGGATCGGGTTGATCGCATGGTCAAAGATTTCGAGAAACGCGTCGGTTACAGCTTAGCGGAGTAGAGCAGTGTTTGAGATTCACGTTCAAACCAAAGACGGTAAAAGTCACGACTCAGTTCGGTGTGGCGCCGATGCCTGTGAGCTAGGAAGCTCTCGCGACAACATCATGCGGCTGCGCGGCTGGAAAGTGGCACCGCGCCATATTCGTTTCGAAAAAAGCTTAGCAGGGGTCTTTGTTGAGGATGTTAGCCGGGGCTACGGCATGCTGGTGAATGGCGAGTCGTTAGAAAGACATGGCCCGCTGCTAGCAAGTGATGAAATTGTAATCGGAGGTTATCGTCTACGGGTAGAGAGTGAAGACGAACCGCAGAGCGAATCAGAACTTCTGGATGGGGTCGCACCAGTCAATGATGTTGCTGCCGTTCAGGCGGATGATGATTCCTCACGCTCTAATTACATGGTGTGGGCGAAGCAGGTTCACAATGAATTGCTCCGGCAAATGGACCTCAAACGCATGTCCATTGATGAACTTGCCCCGGCGGAGATGCGGCAGCAACTGAGTGAGGTCATTAATGGCATTTTGAGTGCCATGCAGAGCAGTATTCCATCCAGCATCGATAGCGCTAAGCTGTTGAAAATCGTGTTGGATGAAACGGTTGGTCTGGGCGCTTTGGAAGAGTTGCTGGAAGAAAAGGGCATTACAGAAATCATGGTCAACGCGTTCGATGATATTTATATCGAGCGTGGCGGACGCCTGATTAAATCACCGGTCTCGTTTAGTAGCGATGAAGCCGTTATGGCCACCATAGAGCGCATCATCTCACCGCTAGGTCGTCGAATTGATGAGAGTTCACCGATGGTGGATGCTCGGTTAAGAGATGGTTCACGGGTCAACGCGATCATTCCACCGCTGGCTTTGAAAGGCCCTTGCATCACGATCCGTAAGTTTTCAGACAAAAAGTTAACTGACCGCGATTTGATCGGATATGGCACCGTCAATGAGGGCATGGTCACCTTTATGCGAAGCTGCGTGGAGCAACATTGCAACGTCGTAGTATCCGGTGGCACGGGCTCTGGTAAAACTACGTTGCTGAATATTCTTTCAAATTTCATCCCAATGCACGAGCGTGTTATCACCGTGGAAGACGCAGCGGAGTTGAAGTTGGTTCAGCCCCATGTGGTGTCGCTGGAAGCGCGCCCAGCCAATATGGAAGGGCGTGGTCAGGTCACCATTCGAGACCTGGTTAGAAACTGTCTGCGTATGCGCCCCGACCGTATTGTGGTCGGTGAGTGTCGTGGTGGTGAAGCGTTGGATATGCTGCAGGCAATGAACACTGGGCATGATGGCTCGTTGACCACGGCACATGCGAATTCTCCACGCGACATGCTGCGGCGGCTTGAAGTAATGGTATTGATGGCGGGTATGGATCTGCCGGTATCTGCGATCCGCGAGCAAGTGGCATCCGCAGTTGACATCATCATTCAGCAAACACGATTCGGCGATGGCTCGCGGCGCATTACCTGTATATCTGAGATCACTGGCATGGAAGGTACGACTATTCAGACCAGTGATATTTTTCGCTTCCAGCAAGATGGCTTTGATGAAGACGGAAACATCAAAGGCGCTTTTCTCGCAACAGGTATCGTGCCGAACTTTTATGAAGAGCTGCAAGCGCGAGGAATTGAGGTTGATATGAGCATCTTCCAACCATGATTTCAGATGTCGTCGGAGCCGCCGCGCCCATACTTATCGTCTTGCTCGTTGCCATTGCGGTCGCGGCAGCGGCAGGGTTCGCCACCACTGGGCTGGCGAATTTTGGCCAGGATTACCAAAAACGCTTTCTGGGGTCGGCACGTAGCGAACTCAGAGACATGTTCATCTTCATGGATCCTGCGAGCTTGTTTCTCATCAACTTAGTGGTGCTAGCAGTGGCTCCCGTGCTCATACACCTGCTGTTCCAACTTTGGGTGGTGACACTGGCAACCGCAGGTTTGCTGCTGGTGTTGCCTGGCACGGTATGGCGCACCATGCGCAAAAGGCGGATGTACAAGTTTGAGGCGCAGTTGCCTGACGCTTTTATGATGCTGTCCAGTGGGTTGCAGGCCGGAGTCAGTCTGAACATGGCATTGGAAACAATGGTTCGCCAGTCGCCGGTGCCCCTGAGTGAGGAGTTCGGTTTGCTGGTTAAGCGTTTGCGCCTTGGTGTTTCACTCGACGACGCCTTAATCGAGATGGAAAAGCGTATGCCACTGCAAAGCTTCGTTATGGCGAGTTCGGCTATCCGAATCAGTCGCGAGGTTGGAGGCAATTTAGTCGAAACCATCAAAAGCATGGCGGACACCTTACGGCGTAGAAAGTCCATGGAAGGCAAGATTGAAAGCCTGACTGCTCAAGGGAAAACCCAAGGCAAATTCATGGCATTCCTACCTATGGTATTGGCAGTCATGCTCAGTTTTCTGGAGCCTGAGTCTATGCGCAAGCTGTACACGACGCGGGAAGGCCTGATGGTCTTGTTCGTTATGATTGTTATGCAGGTGCTTGGGTTTGTATTTATTCGAAAAATCACAACCATCGACAGTTGAGTTTTAAGGCGTGATTTCGGCAGAGGAGTCTGGCTATGTTTGATAGTGGAATTGCATGGGCTGCAGGGGCATTGGCCGGCATAGCCGTGTTGAGCGTCATACTGTCGATCCAGGGTTTGCTGAATCTATTCAGTGCACGCGAACGGCAATACATGGATGCACCACCACCGTTTGCGATTCCTATCTGGCCCTTAGTCCTGTTCGTAAACCACTTCGTGGCTAATTTGCTACCGGACTCTCGACTGAACAAAATTGATCAAAAACTGCAAACCCACGGCGTGAGTTTCATGCTTACGGCAGAGGAATATTTTTCAGTGAGCTTGGTATTGGCCCTGATTTTCCCGCTGTTGGGCGGGATAGCGATGGCTAGTTCCGGCAGCATTAATATTCTCATTTTGCTTGGCTTAGCTTTGCTGGGCGTCATCATTCCATCGGCTTGGATTCGAGACGCCAAACGCAAACGCGATGTTGACGTCACCCGAAATCTGCCCGTATATCTCGAGTATCTGAGCATGTGCGTAGACGCTGGGCTCAATTTTTCCGGAGCGCTGAAGCAGGCAGTGGAAAAGGGCCCGAAAGGGGCGGTGCAGAACGAATTCCGGATGGTGATGCGCGACATCAATGCCGGGCAAACGCGAGCCGATGCGCTGCGCCGTTTGGAACAACGCATCGCCCTGAAAGATATTAGTGTGTTCGTTAGCGCGGTCATTCAGGCCGAAAAAATG
>JBPOFU010000185.1:0-3278 GCA_051252075.1 Oceanococcus sp.
GAAACGGAGGGTTATATTGTTGAAAAGCAATCGTATTTTTTTGACCACGACGCGGATCAGGCAGTTGACTTTTCAGTAGTGCCAGAATGGCTTCCGGACGATGCAAAAGTGTTTCTACGGTTAGCGCGAAATCTACCAATCGATGCTAGCCATCAGGATATTGTGACGGCTTTTTCAGACAGGCCACAATTCAAATATTCCGGCGGTGCTTTGGAGAAGTATATTTGGAGGGCGGACCAAGCATTTGAGTACAGAATCGCCAAGTACAAAGGATGCATCTCTCAACTTTTAGTTTTTGTGAAAGATTTGGATGGCAAATCCGTTTTTGTCAGTCAAAAAAATAGGCTTGCAGACACTTCTGGTTACGGCGGAAAACCTAAGAAAGGCGATTGTGCTTATCGGTCGCTAAAAGAGACGTGGACCTACTTGATTAATGGCGAGCCTAGTAAGAAATACTCCGAAAATCCTCCTTTGGATTTGATAGAGATTGATAGCGCGTTCGACGGCTACAACAGGCGAAAGAAAATTATGACGTCAAAGGTTGGCGAGCCCGAGATTATTGATGGGAAATTAGTTTGGGAGATCGCTTTTGGGAGTGATCAAAAGGCCTTGGTAACGCTATCGGTGACTGATAACTGTGCGACAGAGAGAGTGGTTACCTGGAAGGGGCAAGATGGTCTCGCACATAAAATTGTTGGAAAATTTGATTATCTCAACAAGCAAGAGAGAGTGTGGTACACCGATGCGCTTGATTTAGCTTTACGAGCTTGGTTCTGGTTAAAGTCTGAGTGGGAAAAACTAAAAACAAGTTTCTAATAAATGCCAGTGAATAGCATGCTGCCGCCCAACAAATCGTTGCAGCGGACGTTTGACCCGCCACGCACTTTTGCTACCGCAAAAGCACGCTGCGCCTCAAACGCCGCTGAACTCAGGCGTTAGCTTTCACTGGTAAAGTTGCCATATGCCGAAAAACCGAAATCGAGACGACTTTACTTTAAACGTACGCCGCGCCCTGCAAGACCGGAGTAATAGCTATTGTTCGAATCCGGATTGCCGATGTCCAACTAACGGCCCACATTTAATCCGTGGAAAATCAATTAGCATAGGGGTCGCGGCGCATATCACGGCTGCATCTCCTGGTGGGCCGCGCTTTGACCCGCGACTCTCATCCGAAGAACGACGTTCGGCCGAGAATGGAATTTGGTTGTGTCAAACACATGCCCGATTGATTGACTCTGATCCTCTACGGCATCCCTGTAAATTACTTCAAGAGTGGAAGCGAATGTCAGAGCAGGCTGCTTTTGACAAACTTGGCGTCAATGGCAAGGAATCCCCTACGGAGCTTCCGAACGAAGAAGGTTGGATTTGTCCCTACTGTAAAACTATTGCTCCTTTCGATACATGCGTGTGTAAATGTTGCCAAGCTGAGATTGTCTATGGGTCAACACGGCGTGAACGCCAAGAAGCGGCTCAAACAGGTTTTTATGTTGGAGGTTTTGGCGGAATTTTTGCTCTAATTGGTTTGCCTGAGTTGTTGCCATGGAGCATCCCGCCAACATTTGGTTTGGGTATTTACTCTCTTGTTGCCATTGCAGTAACAACATTAGGCACTGGTCGTTGGATGGCGGTAAGGAAGCACGAGCTAATGCTGCTTAACCCACCAAGATTTATTCGACTCACTGTAGCGTGAAGAATTGAGACGATGGATATGTTCGAACTATTAATTAGCCTTATTGACTCAGTCGCATGGCCACTGGTCGTACTTGTGATCGCCATAATTCTTCGAAAAGATCTAACTGGCCTGCTCCGCTCCATGAGCAAGCTCAAGTATGGAAACCTTGAAGCAGAATTTCGAGCAGTTCTGGATTCTTCAGTTGCTCCTGCTGTACCTAGAGGAAATGAGGCGGCGCTTCTGGACATACGTTCGATCGCTGAGATATCGCCAAATGCCGCTATACCTTATGCATGGTCCCAATTTGAGCGTGTTGTCATCGACTTTATTTCCAAACGCCAAGGATTTAGAGACGAAAATATCGGGCCAAGGATTGCCCCCAACATCCAAATTCTGCTTGAGGAAGGCGTACTCAATGAGTCGGAGGTTGAGTTGGCGCATAGGCTTAGGCGACTAAGAAACGAAGTCACTCATCACATGGCCACGCTAGAGCCAATTACCACAAAGAGTGCTCTGGAGTACGCTGAGAATTTGGAGCGACTGATCTATAAGCTAAAGACACAGTTGGGTGAAAGCTAACAATTCGCTGCAGGTGACGTTTGCCCCGCCACGCACTTTTGCTTCCGCAAAAGCACATGTCGCCGCAAACGCACCTGAGCTCAGGCGTTGGGCGCATTTTGCGGCATCGGATTCGTGATAGCCTTGAAGTCAGAGCAGATGTTCTTGGGGGTGTGTAATGCAATTAGTAAAAATGGGGTTTGTTTCGGTAGTCGCACTGTTAGTTGTTGGGTGCGGTAGTTCGTCGAGTAGCGGCGATACAATGAATTTAATCGCACCTTCTGATCTAGATGCTGTTTCGAGTGCACTACTTATAAAGTTGGGTGCAGTGGAGGCTATTAGAAATCAAGGTGAGCTTCCTGAAAAAACTGCAACAGGAGCAGAGCCTATTGTCTCCACAAATTCGACATCCATTACAGTTGTGAATGGCCAGAATATACAGGTTCCATTAAATGTAAATTCCAGCGCTTCCGTTTCTTCATTTTTTTTCAAAGTCGTTGGATCTAGCGACTTTTTCTCGCTTAATGTTGCTTCGCAGTCAAAGTTGTCATTTGATTACATTGTTCAAATTCAAATTCCAAATAATATTACTGACGGTGCCTTTTGCGTTGATAGCGCAGCAATGGATGCAGTTAATGCAGTTTCAGAAGCACTTCAATTTTGTTTTACAGTCGAATCAGCTATTGATGATTCATCACCCAGTCCGAGTCCGACGGCGATTGCAAATCCCACGCCTGTGGTAACGGCCACATCGACTCCTAGTGCAAGTACGTCACCGATAGCGACAGCAAGTCCGTCACCAGAGGTTACGGCCTCACCGACGCCATTACCTTCGCCCACTCCGAATCTTTCTCCTACACCTTCGCCCTCTCCGGTGTCAGCAAGCATTAAAGGAAGTTGGAAAAACATAACAAGTGGAGCGGATTTCTTGATGTTCACATTTTTTGAAGATGGGACTTATCTACATGCTGAAATAGACAACGATCCTACAGACCCCTCGGGAATGGAACGGGGAACGATTTCACGAAATCCCTCAACTGGCGTAACG
>JBPOFU010000186.1:0-3227 GCA_051252075.1 Oceanococcus sp.
CGGCATTTGAGGCGACGCCTGTTTTTGCGACAGCAAAAATGGGTGGCGGGTCAAATGTCCGCTGCAACGATTTGTTAGCTGCCGCCTCAGAAGAACGTGACAACACGACTCTCCAAGCGGAAGGACTCAAACTGGCTAACTTTAGCCATTTCCTTCTTTGTATTAACGGATTCGTCGACGTACATATAGAGTTTGAGCATACCCTTCTCAGAATGCTGCTGGGCGTACTTTTCAAACTCCGCATGCGTGAACATCCACACGCTATCCGATGACAAATCAGCTAAGGCAACCAATTCGGCTGGAGACGAATCTCTAAGACTCCATGCCAATGAAAGCTTGCCGGATCCTCCACCTTGCAATGGCCTTTCTTTGGTCTTAACTTGGATCGTATACGCACGATTAGTTTTCGGAGAATAGGCCACAAGATCTATTCCGGAATCCGTGGTCATTGCCGCCGAATCAATCCCAAACTTAAGCAGCTTGTATTGAACAAGAAGTTCTCCAGCCGCGCCAATGTGCTGGGTAGTTCGTTTAGTTGTCACGATTTATACCACCTCTCTAATACGTGACCCGTTGCCGATTTCATTCATCAGCTTCTTGAGCTTAGACACTGAAATTGGGCGCTGCCCATTTTTCTGCATTTTCCCGGCAGCGGCCCACGCAGCGGAACCGGGACCGTTATAAACCTCTGATGCGTGGCCATCCTTTCCGATAAAGAGGACGATGAGATGTTCCGGCTCAGCTCGGATACCAACCATTGAAGCTTGAGTGGCCTTGATCTGAACCATTACTCCGGATTTTGTTTTAGCATCATGCCGTTCGGCGGACGCGGGCAAAAGCTCCAACCCATAACGATGCGAAGCAACTACCTCACCAATGCTTCCAACAAGGTGGCCGTCGGGCGTAAAGCGACGCCCCGGAAACAGTGCTTCTAGTTTCTCGACGAGCCGGTAAATATCTTCCACAATTTGAGGCACGGACTCGACTGATTTGGACGTATCTCTCATAGGCAGCTAACGCCTGAGCTCAGGTGCATTTGAGGCGACGCCTTTTTTTGCGATAGCAAAAATGGGTGGCGGGCCAAATGTCACCTGCAGCGATTTGTTGGGCGGCAACACTCCCAAGCCATTCTCCATACATTTCATTTGAATTTATCACTCACTATTCGGTGCATACACCTTCACCGGAAAATGCACACCCTTGCACTCGATTTCGCCACGTGGCTCGCAGTCGATTTGTCCACTAATGAGTTGATAGCTGCCATCACTGATCAGAATTTCACCTGGTTTTGCTTTGGATTCAATCCGCGAGGCGATATTGGTTTGAAGGCCAATGGCTGTGTAAGTCATGCGACCTTCCGAGCCGAAGCTGCCGACACTGAGTACTCCTGTGTTGATTCCCACGCGGATTTGCAGCGGCTCACCAATGCCCAATTTACGCCAGCTATTATTCAGTTCAGGCAGCAGCGCCTGCATTTCCTGGGCGGCTCGCACGGCATTCAAAACCTGGTCTTCTGGCGTCAATTCATTGGGTGCACCAAACAGCGCCATGAGCCCATCTCCGGCAAATTCATTGAGTGTGCCGCCATGTGCCTCGACGATATCGGCCATCGCCGACATATACTCGTTTAGCACTTGTGTTAATGATTCAGCATCGAGTCGGTCGGCCATGTCAGTGAAGCCGACGACATCACAAAAAAGAACGGTAATGCGGCGGCGTTGCGGGGTATCCACTGCGGATTCCCTGCCTGCGTCGATACTGCTCGCAACCGCAGGAGGCACGTAACGGCGAATCAATTTACCCTGACGCTGGATGATGTGATCCTTGATAAAAGTTTGCCTGGAAATTCGATCAATCACAGCGCAAACGAAGGTCGCAGTAATGAGGGTTAGTACAGGAGTGACGACATAGATCATCATCTCAACCCCGTCTATGCCACCAGTGACGAATGCATTTACTACGACCCACAGCATTAGGCCAATGTAGGGAGCGACCGCTAGTATCACCACTTCTGGCGGCAATCGCATAAACGGCGGGTACATGGCCACGTAACAAGCGGCTAGCAAGGCAGGACCGATATACCCCCCTAGATTAACGAACATCAGGACAAGCGTTAACCCAGCAGCAATCTGCGCCAGCACTACGGCCCAAAGCGTCCAACGAACCGCTGTACGCGTGAAGGTAGCAGCAGTCACCGACACATAGATGGTGACGATAGCCGTCATCAGCGAGTTGACTTGGCTGGCCCAGTCTGGGGCCCAGAAATTCATCACCACAAAGGCAACTATCCAACTGCTTGTGGCCGCGATGAAACCGAAACGCTGCAGCGGCAATGCCGCTTCCCGATGCCATACTCGATAGTGACGCTCAGTGTCCTTCGCGGCAAAGCGCAGACCCCACAGGGTCGTTGCAAATTCGCTTGGGCTCGACGTTTTCATTAGATTCACCAAATTCTCATATGGTTGCTCTTGCCGCCCAACGCCTGAATTCAGCGGAATTTGAGGCGGCGGCCGTTTTTGCGACAGCAAAAATGGGTGACGGGTCAAATGTCCGCTGCAATGACTTGTTGTGCGTCTGTTGACTTACGCACACAAGCCCTTTGACCAAACCGGCCCTGATAAACAAACGCGGAAATTGATGCTTCCGATTCCCACTGCCCACGATGCGTGACTGCTGTACGACCATGCCGCAATCTACCACTACAAGCCAAAGAAAAACACCGGCCAAAAGAAAGCCTTGAATACAGCCCGACGTTTATCAACGTGCCAACGCCAGAGCCCGCCGAACGCCAAAATTTGACCACCTGCTTGCAACAAAAACCACGAAGGAGCTATGCCCACAACCTCACCTGCCGAAGCTAGCCGGAGTTTTGGAGAGCTGCCAAAAGATTTCAGGTTAAATGTGCTGGTTGCCAAGAACCCTGACACGAGGACGATTTAAATGGCAGAGTGCCAAGCCGATAACCTCGACACAGCCAACCACTTGCTCCAAGCAGAAAACAAGTGTTTCGGAATAGCACCAAAATAGCTGGCCATGAGACCAAGCCGATGCAACATGGGTGCTAGCCATGCACTAATCTGGCACGGAGGCCATGTAGGACTAGTGGCCACAAAGCCTAGATGCCCAAACGAAACCTAAAACCTTTCGCCAAATTGCTGCCTGAAAAAACCAACAACCAAAAATGCAATATCCGGCACAACGATTATTCAAATGTCACCCTGACGCCC
>JBPOFU010000187.1:0-3209 GCA_051252075.1 Oceanococcus sp.
GTCTATTTCCATCAGTCGGCCAGCCAGGTCATCCTCAGAGAGAAGAAAGACCCTGCCAGGTGAACCAGGTTGATGTGCAAGCGCTTCGAAGGAAATCGTTTGTGCGGAAGAGTAGGACTTCCAAAACATGTCTACTGCGAAAGCAAATACCCCGCGGCTCAGGCCCCTTTTTGATCCGCGTACGAGGCGGAATCCGTCTCTTTTGCCTGTTGGTTGAATCAGTCCTAATTCTGAAAATGGCGACTCCAGAGAATCTTCGTGATTTGATTTTGCGTTGGGTGGGCGTGCAGCGTAGGCTCGGATGAAGCACTCAACGTCGCGTTTTACGGTCGCTCTCGATGCACGGGTCCATTCCCGTTCCTGCGCAAGTGTTAAGAGGCTTTGTACGAGTTGTTCGCGTTCAAATATGCCAAGTGCGAAATAATTGAATGCCCAATGCCAAGTGGTTTTATGTTCAGGATGGCAAAGCAGCCAATGAAGTAGCCATGTCGTCGCGGGGTTTTCCATATAAGGATCCGCGCCCTTGTCACTAAGTAGAAGGTTTCCAAGGGAAGTAGTCCGAAATCCCGGCCCATCTTGCCTTTCTTCAATGATTTTAAGTGCCGTGGCCCAATGTCGCATGGAAGAAACCATGTTCTTGCCAACCCCAAAACGGGCAATCGCGTCATCGGCAAGAAAAATGTACTTGTTATCAGGATGTTCGTCTTGCGTTCCGGCTACTTCATCCCAAACTTTCTTAAGCCAACCGTAACGTAGAGGGAAGGTTTCGTGACCGGTGAATTGGGGGCGGTATTCGGGTGTAAAGATGGGGCCGCGCAAAAGCTTCTCCTGGAGCGAAATGCCAGAGTGTAGTGTAGCCGCTATGATGCGAGTTTGAAACTATTACTGGACGTTAGCTCCAGAAACGAAATGAAAGTTAGTGGAACTCCTAAAGCTGCCCTATATATATGAAAATAAAGACAAATATGACGATATACCTTGATGGGCATGCTAGCACGCCACTCGACCCTGATGTGTTGGAAGCAATGGCGCCATATTTCCGTGAAATACATGGAAACCCCCATTCTTCTGAGCATTCAGTTGGCTGGCAAGTAGGAAAGGCCGTGGATTCCGCACTAGTCGATATTGCCATGTGCATGGGGTGCGACGTAGATGAACTAGTTACAACATCTGGGGCAACCGAGGCGAATAATCTGGCATTAATCGGGGCCATGCGGGCTAACACTGATAAGCGACGGCGCAGAATCTTAATCTCGCCAATAGAGCATAAATCGGTGTTGGCATGTGCTGAATATGGAGCTATGAAACTCGGCTACCAAATCGACCAATTCCTTATCGATAATTCAGGGTTCATAGATTTGGAAGGAAGTCGCGCTTTATTTGGAGAAGACCTGCTGATCGTCTCATCGATGGCTGTTAACAATGAAATAGGAACAATACAGCCCGTTGGAAAAATCGCTGCAATGGCCAGAGCCTGTGGTGCCTTAACTCACTGTGATGCAGCCCAGGCCCCTTGCGCGCTCGATGTTAGCTCGTTGGTTTCCGAAGTTGATTTGCTCAGCTTGTCTGGGCATAAGATGTATGGACCACAAGGTATCGGATTGTTGTTCGGTCGCCGCGAAGCGTGGCAAGGCATTGAGCCAATGATGGTAGGTGGAGGACAGCAAGGTGGGCGTCGGCCAGGAACTGTTCCGGTAGCTCTAACTGTTGGACTAGCAGCTTCCATTGTGAAAATGAAGCTGGCTCGTGAATCTGAAGAATTTGAGCGAATTCGCCAAATGACGAAAAAACTTGAGAATGGCCTTCGAAGCGTAGGCGTACCGATTTACGTAAACGGCCCGATCTTGAACGACCGACATCCAGGGAACCTAAATGTTTGTTTCCCAGGTGTCCAAGCGGCCGACCTGTTGATGGCTCTGCAGCCTCGAGTCGCCGCTTCTACTGGCTCAGCCTGCACTTCTGGTGTTATAGAGTCATCCTATGTTTTGTCCGCGATTGGCAGAACACGAGAAGAGGCAGGCAGTGCCGTGCGATTCGGAATTGGTCGTTTTACTACACATGAAGAAATAGACGAAGCTATTGATTGCGTTGCTTCGGCAGTTGCTCGGCTAGCTTGATCGCCGGTTACGCTGCTGCAATGTTGCCAATTCGAATATACAGGGTGTTTATGCATAGGCTAGCGGACTAGCTTAGAAATCGTGCTCTTCAATTGGCCTATTAACGACGTTTTTAGGAATTAACCTTTTGCCGTTAGAAGCGCTTCTCATTACCGTGACTTGGGCCGATGGGGCATGACTTAAACTGATATGAATTGGACGGTTCGCACCGTAAACGTACATGCGATCGAAAGTCACGTTCTCGCGAATCCAGTTGGCTACTTCAATCATATCTTCGTCTTCGACAATAAAATCGACAGCCGCGCCTAGTCGAGGACAAATTGGACTCCCTCTTAGGTTGAGTTCGTATGCGGCATGTTGGTCAAGTTTCGGTGCTATGCGGTGAGGAATGAGTTTCGTCAGCGAAGGGCACGAAAAGCCGTACGTCAATTTAATCATGCCGAAGTAGTCGATGACTGGATCGAGTACTTGAGAGGCTAGGGCATATATCGCGTTGTAGGATTGGGCTTGTTTAGGGATGTTGTTGGGTTTCTGGGCATTCCAAGTGTCGCTACATTCAACAAAATCACGATATCGCAAGAACCTACCGCAAGGATCCTCCAAGTCAGGAATTTCGTCGGATGAAATCAGCTCCATGCCATTGATTTTTGTTCTTCGCGCGCTGAGGAGGACTTCAAGTGTTTCGCGGGGCGGCCCATAGCTATTGGGTTCTACGATTCCTAGGCTTGTGAGCGATTCATCGAATTCAAATTGTTGCTCATAGTTCGGGTAGTCTTCGGAGAGAAATCGAGACTTGAAATAAAGCACCTGAGTTGGATGCTCCCCGTTGTAGCTGAACACATCAAGATCTTGTTGTCGCAGATTAATTTTTGTGCGTTCTTTGAGGCAGGGTAACGGGTTTTCGTCAAAGTTCTCGTACGATAGAAGCGTCACCTTTCCAGAGCGGATGTGGATTTTTACTAGATCAACATCATCTAAATCTCCATAGAGAATACACGCACAGCCGATATACACTCTGAGTACTGCGGGTAGGCGTTCAATTAGGTTTGCATGGAGTTGTAAGTATCCGCTGGGCTCATAGTGGCCTAGGCC
>JBPOFU010000188.1:0-3194 GCA_051252075.1 Oceanococcus sp.
GCTTCATTGCATCGTGGTCATGCTGCCGACAATAATCGTGAACGCTGCGCAATTGTTCCATGCTGAGTTCGCTCAAGCGCAGGCCGGCGCCGGGGCCTTGCTTCACGACGCCGTCAATGTCGCCGGAGTCATGGTCCAGGGTCATGTCGATGGTGGCTGTGGAGACCTGGGACACCTTGGCACGCCGCTGAGCCGAGGCGGCACCCGGCATGGCAGAGCCCAGTACGCGGCGCAGCGAGGGAGCATAGCGGATCAATAGCGGAGCCAGCCTGACAATCTGTGTCATGGCTGCGCCCAGAATGGCAAACAGGGCAGGCGCTCGACCGGTGACGGCCAGTATCAGGAAGATGACACCGACCACGATCATGCCGAGCTTGATCTTCCCCGGCGTGCCTTGCTGTATGAATTTGCTCAGGTACTGGCTGTACATGATCCAGACAACAACCAGCAGGGCCAGGACAAACAGTAGACTCACGTGAGTATTTCTCGCTAGGGGCGGTGCGCGTCAGGGGCTCAAGAATACCATTCCTGCTGCCCGGCAGCGTGCCGGATGGGGAGGCCGGATGGCCGTCAGCGGGTTCTTCACTTGTGAAGCGGTCGGACGTATGGCGGTGTGGTGGCGCAAAAGTCTTCTCTTTGCGTGGTGCATCTGTTACTACTTGACTGCGCGCCACGCAGGAAGGGGGTTTGCTGCGGCATATTGCATGTTGCCCGGGAATGGGCGGCTGTGCAGGGCGCGAGTGGGAAACTTGTCTACAGGGAGTAGTTTGCAGGATGACGTTATTACTGGTCTTGTTGGTGTTGCCGTACGCGACATTTGTCTTCTTTTCCGAGTCGCTGAATCCGCTGAAGAAGCCGACCGGGGCCGCTGCCGTGCGATCGCGCTGGCGCTTTGCCCGGAAGATGGCCATGTCGGTGTTTCTGGGGGTCCTGTGCACACTGCTGCTGTCCCTGTTCACTGACATGAGGGAGTTGCTCACCTGGATCATTGGCGGGGCAGTGGCTTGCCTGCTGGGCAGTGTCTATGTGCTGAAGAAGTTCAAGCATAATCAGGAACGCTAGGACAGGCAGTCTTCTTCTATAGACTGCCGCCCATCGGGCTCTGAAAGGTTATGGCGCGGTACGCATGGCGCCCGATCACCTGGCCGCAGACACAGACTGCCATCCTCCCGGCCAGCGCGGCGAATTACTGAAGCCTCTTTGACCTCGTTGCCGGCTGGCGGAGGCAAAGCCGATCAATGTAACAAGGCAGGCTTGCCTGCTGTCAAGTTCCTGTAACGCTAGCTGTTTAGCCTCCGGTTCTGGGAATCAATCACCATCATAAATGAGAGTGATCTCCATCACGTTGTCGCGGTAGAATGTGACGCAGTTAACGGTAATAATGGAGTTCAAAACCGGATGTTGTCCCTGGCTGCAGTTTTTGTATTGCCTTATATCGCCTTCGTTTTCTTTGGCGAACACATGAATCCTTTCTCCAAGCCCAAGATTCTGGCGCTGCGTTCTCGTTGGCGCTATGGCCGTCGCATGGGCTTTGCAATGTCCATGGGCGTCATCTGTGCCCTCACCTTGAAAGAGATACTGGGCTTGTCACTGCCGTTCAGCATGGCGGGTGGCGCTAGCGTCGTACTGCTGATGGGCGTGTTCTTCACCGTCGAGCGTGTGAGGCATGAGGCCCAGCGCTGAGAGGGCGGTAATAGTTCCCTTGTCCTGAAGAAAGCTGTTGATGTAAATTTTTGCGTCCAACAGTGATTTAAGTCAGTAAAAGACACCTTTAGTGTGCATGTAATAACAAGGTTACGTGTAAAATGTCCCCGCCTGTTCGAGGAAGTAGCCGGCGGCCTGTTTACGATGGGGTGTGCGAAAGAATGCACACGCTGTGTTTAAAAGCCGCTCGGCAGTATGACTTCCGGGGCGGGTAGAGAAAAATCTGCGGTGACGTGCTTCGGTAGGCAGCCGAAGTGAATCAGGGCAGTTCGTCCGAATTGCCCTGAGCAGACACAGTTAGCAAGGATGCTGTTCTGGTTTGACAATGACATGAGCAGGCTTTCTTCATGAGTACCAGTAACAATGCTTTGCGTATTGCCCTCCGCCTTCTGTGAGGCCTTCCGGCTGGTCGTCCCTCGACCAGTTATCAAGTTGGTACCTGCCAGGGTGCTGTCTGCGGTAGCCCGCCTGTCATGCCGCCCCTTCATAATTGTTAGGCTCTTTTGTTCATCGCTCCCGGCAAAGGGGGTAGCAGCGCCGTTGTCCACTCCTGGGGCTGTGTGAACTTGTGCTGCAATGATGAACAGTTCTGCCTGCCCAAGAGTTACACACCGTATAATCGCCCTCCCATTGAGTGACTAGCAGGGAACACTGCAGCACTTGTCAAAAGGGGACGTGGTTACTTGTCCGTTTGGATTAGAAGAATATGATAGATAAACTGAAATCGGATAGAGAGCGTGGTCTGAGATTTTCTGCATCTCTGGACATGCTGATTCTTAATATGGCTGAAACCGGCAGGGGACGTAAGCAGGCCGTCAGTATCCTTGCCGATATGGGGATGGCAGCCTTGTGTTTATGGCTGGCTTACTCCCTGAGACATGGCCTGCTGTTCAGCGACTTCAGATCCACCTTGCATCTGTTTATCGGCTTACCCGTAGTTACGGCCGTGATCTTCAGTGGTCTGGGGGTTTACCGTTGGGTGATTCGTTCGTCGAATCAACGCCTGTACAAGCAGTTGATCAAGGGTAGCCTGGCATCTGCCATATTGCTGTTGGTGGCGTTTTCACTGGTGCCGCCGGACAGGACTAATCCGCGATCGTTGTTTGTTATTTATGGGGTTTTGCTTATGGTTGGAACCATCGGCATGCGAATGTTCTGGCGAAGTCTGTTTGATAGCAACAACAAAGGAGAGCCGGTAGCCATTTATGGGGCGGGTTCTGGTGGTCGTCAGTTGGCAGGCCTACTTCGCGAAGGCGGGGAATTTCGGCCTGTTGCGTTCATCGATGATGACGCCGGGCTGAAGGGTTCAATGCTGTCTGGATTGCCTGTATTTGACGGAAAAGACCCACAACTGCGTACCTCGCTGAAAAAGCTGGATACTGAGAGTGTGGTTCTGGCGATGCCGAGCATTACGTCATCGGGTTATCAGCAGAAACTGGCCTTGATTGATGAGCTGGGGTTTCGAACACTTACCATGCCTAGTGTGGGGG
>JBPOFU010000189.1:0-3185 GCA_051252075.1 Oceanococcus sp.
GGCCTTCCGCGACAAAAGGCTTGGGTCGATTTAAGCGCCGCTTTAGACCCGCTGCAGCAGCTTCGCCTTGCTGCAAAGCCAACGCCGCACCACCCAAATCTCCCACCAAAACGATGCGATCCTGCGCCTGTGCGCCACTACGCTTTAGAGCTTTTCCACTGCGCACCTGACCCAAGGCAGTAATGCTGATGCTCAAATTACCGCGTGTAGTATCACCCCCCAACAAAACCGCACCGGCATGATCAGCCATTTGAAATAGACCTTCAGAGAATCCCTGTAGGAAGGTTTCATCAACCTCTGGCAGGGTCAAATTCAGTAAAAACCCTCGCGGCGTAGCCCCCATGGCCGCCAAGTCGCTGAGATTAACCGCCAAAGCTTTCCAGCCAATATCCCGTGCCGACGTGTGGCGTGGGAAATGGCGCCCGGCAATTAAGGTGTCACTGCACACCACCAAATCAAACCCAGCTTCCGGCCGCAGCACCGCGGCGTCATCGCCGATGCCCAAACTCAACCATTCCGCATCGCTGGGGCGATGGAAGTAACGCTGTATGAGTTCGAACTCGTTCATGACTACCCGTTGGGCCGCAACTCACGCGACAACTTATCGAGCACACCATTCACGTATTTGTGCGCTTGGTCTGCACCAAACAATTTGGACAGTTCTATGGCTTCGTTAATCACAATGCCGCGCGACAATTCCGGTGAGTGAGCGAGTTCATACGCCCCCACCAACAGCACAGCATGTTCCATCGGATCAAGCTGCTGCACGGGGCGGTCCAAATACGTGGCAATTTTTTCGTCCAAATCTGGCGCAGCTTCGATAGTGCCAAACACCAAACTTTTCAACAGGTCTTGATTGGCATGAGTGAGATGCTCCCAAACGCTGACTTCCAACCAAATTTGATTGGCCCCGATGCGATTCATCAACCAGCGATAGACGGCCTGCACAGCACCGTAACGGGAGCCTCGGCGCCCCGCCATACGATTCTTATCCATCCACAGATCGCAATATATTCAAAGTATCCAGCACGGCTGCTGCGGCTTCTACGCCTTTGTTTTCTTCATTGGGGCCGGCACGATCCAAAGCCTGTTGTAAGTCATAAGTGGCCAGCACACCAAAACCAACCGGCACACCGTAGTTCAGAGCCACATCGGCGATACCACGGGCACATTCACCCGCAACATATTCAAAATGTGCAGTATCTCCTTTGATGACAGCGCCTAAGGTAATCACACCGGCATAGCGGTCAGACTCAGCCAAGCGCCCTGCCATCAGAGGGATTTCGAATGCACCTGGAACCACATAATGATCAATGTGCTGATCACTCACCCCACGCTCTAGCAAGGTACGTTGAGCGGCTTCCACCAATGACTCCACAATGACGGGATTCCATTGCGTGCTGATAATTGCGAAGCGGTCTTTTGAAAAGTTGTCGGCCTGAGCCTGAATGTTGTTCATGATCAATCCGTTTGCACGTATTCAGCCACTTCCAGGTCGAAACCAGAAATCGCATGCATGCGTTTGGGGGCGGACAGTACGCGCATCTTACGCACGTTCAAATCCATCAATATTTGGGCACCGATACCGTAGGTTCGCAGATCGGCCACTTCCTCTTCATCATCAACATGCGGCTCACTGGCATTCAAACGCATGATGCTCTTGACCAGCGCCTGAGGGGTTTCCCACTTGCGCAGGATGACCACAGCACCTTCTCCAGCTTCCGCCACAGTCTGTAGCGCATTGTTCAAAGGCCAACCGAAATCTTCATGTTCAATCGCCAGCACATCGGACAAGGTGTTGCGCAAATGCACCCGAACTAAAGTGGGGCGTTCTGGCGACAGCTCACCTTTGACCATCGCCATGTGCACGGTTTTATCCACGGAATCTTCGTAGGCGACCAGTTTAAAATCGCCATAACGCGTATTCACGACCGTTTCACACACCCGCTCTACTGAATGCTCATTCTGCAAACGGTAACGAATAAGATCCGCAATGGTGCCCAGCTTGATGTTGTGCTCAGCGGCAAACTTTTCCAAATCGGGACGGCGGGCCATGCTGCCATCTTCATTGAGAATTTCCACGATCACCGCGGAGGAATCTTTACAACCCGCCAAACGGGCCAAATCGCAGCCTGCTTCGGTATGACCGGCGCGCGCTAAAACCCCACCGGGTTCTGCCATCAACGGGAAAATATGCCCAGGCTGAACCACGTCTTCTGGGCGTGCATCGGGCTCGACTGCAACTCTGACTGTGCGGGCACGGTCATGAGCCGAAATACCGGTGGTCACGCCCTCTGCAGCTTCAATGGACACCGTGAAGTTGGTGCCATGTGCGGCAGCGTTGTCGTTCACCATTAAGGGCAAACGCAATTGCCGGCAACGTTCTCGAGTTAAGGTCAAGCAAATGAGGCCGCGTGCGTAACGCGCCATGAAGTTGATGTCCTCTGGGCGGACAAACTCAGCCGCCATGACGATATCGCCTTCGTTCTCACGATCTTCATCGTCCATGAGGATGACCATTTTGCCTAGTCGCATGTCCTCGATTATGTCTTCGATTTTATCCATGGCTTTAGTTCCCTTCGCCTTCGCCGTCGCGCGCTTGTAGCAAGCGCTCAAGATAGCGGGCCACCACGTCCACTTCCACGTTAATAGTGTGGCCAACAACCCAATCAGAAATGGTGGTCATTTCCTGAGTATGCGGCACGATATTGATAGAAAAACGTGAGCCCTCAACAGCATTGACTGTGAGGCTAACACCATCCAAGGTCACGGACCCCTTACGCGCGATATAACGCGCCAGTTCCGCAGGCACTTCAATTTCAAATTGCCGGCTACGCGCCTCGTCACGGCAAGCGGTCACGGTGGCGACTCCATCCACGTGCCCACTCACCAAATGCCCGCCAAGACGCTCATGGGCAGCCAGAGCACGCTCTAAATTCACAGCCTGCCCTATTTGCATATCGCCTAAGGTGGTCAAGCGCAGGGTTTCCGCTGATACGTCCGCACAAAACCGACCGTTCTGCCAACTCTGGGCGGTCAAACAGACGCCATTCACAGCAATACTTTCGCCCAGCTGTGGATCGCTTAGCGGCAGGCTGCCGGTTTCAATTTCAAAGCGCACATCGCCACCGGTTTGCTGGAGTGTCTGGATACGCCCCAAGCCGGCAATGATTCCGGTAAACATG
>JBPOFU010000019.1:0-43760 GCA_051252075.1 Oceanococcus sp.
GTGCAGCTACAGGGCGAGGTTGGCGAGATCCTTCCGCAAATCCAAACTACACCACGTGATGAGGCCAGCATTTTGATCGAAGCCAGCTTGAGCCAGCGCGATGAACAGTGGAATTTGGCAGGCTTGGATTTTTCTGGCGGTGTGTTGTGGGTGCCGGATAGCGGAAAACCACTAGGACAAGTGCAACGAGTGCGTATCTTGGCGCGTGATGTCAGCATCAGTCGCGACCAGCATGTGCGCAGTAGCATTTTGAATCGTCTGCCCGCGCAACTGCTAGCCATCGAGCAAGCCGCCGACAGCGCACAGGCTTTGTTGCATTTAAGTTTGGGTGATCAACTGGTGCTAGCGCGGGTGACGCGGCGTTCGGTGGCAGAGCTTGAATTGGCAGTCGGTGATCGGGTGTGGGCTCAGATCAAGTCTGTGGCAGTGATTCGGTAGTCGCCGAATCTGCAAGTACACTTCACTATCCAGCGGAACAAAGAAGCAAAAAGTGAACGACGAAGCGGAATCGGATATTGAGGAAATCAGTAAAAGTCAGGCCAAGCGCGAAGACGCCCAAATGCAGGAACTGGGGCGACGCTTGGTGGGGCTTAGCAAAGTAAAAATCGAAAGTTTGCCTGTGTCAGACTCACTTTGTGCCGCGCTGCTGGAATTTAAACGCATTCCCTCGCGCGAAGCCCAGCGCCGACACATCAAGCGCGTAGGGCGTTTGTTGCGCGAGCATGATGTCGCGGAGGTCTCTTTGGCTCTAGATCGAGTCGATCCGTCCAGTAGCCTGTCCATGCATGCGACAAAATCAGCGCAGCGCTGGTGTGAGCGCCTGATGGAAGATGGGAAGCCGGTCTTAACCGAACTGGTGGAGCGCTATCCCGATTTGCCGGTACAAAGTTTGGGGCAGCTATTGCGCAAAGTAACCGCGGAACTGAAGAAGCAGGAATCTGGCGTCGCGGCAAAGAAAGTCACGCCGAGTCAGAAAGAGATGTTGCGACTGCTACGTCAGAGCATCGTTCAGAGCCAATGAACCCAGCATGATCTGGTTATTGGCGCTGGCCGCATTTTGTGGAGCCTGTTTATCGGCTGTGGCTGGTTTAGGCGGCGGAACCCTGCTGATTGGGGTGATGTTTGCACTGGGGTTGGCCCCGGCGTTAGCGATCCCCTTGCATGCGGCGGTGCAATTGGTTTCTAACGGCAGTCGCGCAGTGGCCTACTGGCGACATATTGACTGGCCCAGCATGCTGTGGTTTTCGCTGGCTTGCGTCCCTTTGCCATTTCTTACCGCGCGCTGGGTCAGCAACGCTGAGCCCGACGTCATTCGGGTTATTTTGGCCGCAGCGATACTGCTGTCCTTGATGCCCCTGCCAAAGCAGTTAAAAAGAGGCTGGTCCGTACGTACAAAGATGTTATTGGCTGGCGGCTTGAATGGCGTGTTCGGCATGATTATTGGGGCAACTGGCCTAGTCATTGGGCCTTTCTTTTTGGACCCGAGTTGGCGTCGAGAAACGACAGTGGGCACATTGGCAATTTGCCAGTGCGTTGGCCATGCCACAAAAATTGCTGCTTTTGGGATGATCGGTATCGGCCTGCATCAGCATTGGCAACTACTGTTGCCGCTGATGGTCGCAGTCGCACTGGGGACGGTGCTTGGGCGTCAGCTGATGCGCTCGCTTTCCCATGAGCAATTTGTACGCCTGTTTCGCTTGGTGTTGGCGGTGCTTGCTATCCGCTTGGCCTGGGTGGGTGGCTGGGGTTTGTTAACCGCCGCTTAGTGCAAAATTGCTCAAAAATAGTTTTCAAGCAGAGAGAAATTGGCGCTCCAGTGCTGTGAAATGCCATTCTGCTCAAGGCCCTGCGCGAAGAGTTCGAATGCTTAATTTTAGAAATGTCGTGCAAGTGCCCGTTTTGCAAAGACTTGTGGGTTTTGCACAAAGTTCATTTCGTAAACCAGAAGCGGGGGCAGCCTGTCAACAGAAAAATTCAAGCGCCCGCCTTCATCTGTAAGTGGTTGAAAACAAATAGATATTTCATGTTGGTTAATTTCTGGTCAGGAGTGTGTTTTACGAGTGTTAGCAAGCACTTAGCTCTCTTGCTAGAAAGTAGTGCACAACTTTATCCACAGGCTCTGTGGAATACTTTTGGCATGCGCTAAGCTTGCGTACTTTTGGGGATTTCCATGCTGACTTTTCGTAATACCGACCTGGAATTGGAGTACGAAGTGATCCCCGCAATCGGGGAAGAGCGTGGCAGCGTTTTATTGATCCACGGCTTGGGTTGTCAGCTCATACAGTGGCCGCAGCCTTTGATCCAAATGCTGGTCGAAGCTGGTTATAAGGTGGTGAGGTTTGATAATAGAGATGTGGGGCTGTCGCAGCTGCATGAAGAGCCTGCGCTAGCACGGCAGCGTTTTGGGCATTTGCTGCGTTGGCGTCTTGGTGCGAGCTTGCCTTCGCCATACAGTTTGGCGGATATGGCCAATGACGCTGTGACCTTGTTAGACCACCTGAATATTGATGCCGCTCATGTGATTGGTGTGTCTATGGGCGGCATGATCAGCCAAGAATTGGCACTACGCTATCCACAGCGCTTACGTAGCCTCAGCCTTATTATGACGAGCAGCGGTCGACGTTCGGCAGGCTTGCCACGCCAATCAACTATGCGTCGCTTGTTTCGAGCGCCGCGTAGCCGTGATCGAGAGGTATTGATTGAACATCTGGTTCAGCAATGGTGCATGTTACAAGGGCATGCTTATCGCACAGACTCTGAGTTATTGCGGCCTTTGGCAGAAGCTTGTGTTGATCGCGGCATGAATGGGCGCGGCTTTGTACGTCAATATCAAGCCATTATGAACGCGCCGAATCGCGAACCACGGCTTGCCAAAATGCAACTGCCGACGCTGGTTTTGCACGGCACGGATGATCCTCTGGTCAACGTTTCTGGCGGCAAGGCTTTGGCAAAAGTCATCCCCAACAGTCGTCTTTGCCTCATTGAAGGCTGGGGGCACGATTTCCCTGCGGAAGTGACCACTCAAGTCAGCGCTCACATTCGCGAGCACATCGGGTGATTGCAAGCATGAACGCGACAGTGCCTGAATTGCTCAGACCTCAGCTACAGACTGTATTGCAGCAATTGCAGGGTGTTTTGAGTCTATTGTCGGTAGAGCTTCAGCGACAAGCGCCGCGCGTTTTAGCCAGCAGTCGCTTCGTGCGTGAATGGTGCTGCCGCAACCCGCAGGCGATCTCCGGCATGCTCGAGGGTGAGCGGCCAGAATTGGTTTTGGATCAAGCTGTAGAGGATTTTGATCGCAGTCTGAGGCGGTTTCGCAATAAGCGCATGGTGCACATCGCGTGGCAAGAGCTGTGTGGTGCAGTCAGCGCCGAAGAAACTGTGAGCCGCTTGAGTGATTTGGCTGATGAATGCTTGCAGCAGTCGGTCCAATGGCACTTGCCGAGGTTAAAAGCCCGCCACGGGACACCGCGTGATGCGGCCGGAGACGAGGTGCAATTTTGCATCATCGCCCTAGGTAAGCTGGGGGGGCATGAGCTGAATTTCTCATCTGATGTTGATGTCATTTTTGCGTACAGAGATAACGGCCAGACCGACGGGGATAAGGCACTCAGCAATGAGCAATTCTTTATTCGCTTAGGCCAGAAGATCGTTGCCAGTATGGATACTCGCAGCGAACACGGCTTTGTGTTTCGGGTGGACCTGCGCTTACGCCCCTTTGGTGAGCAGAGCCCAATCGCACATGCCTTAGTGAGCTTGGAGGACTACTACGAAGCGCATGGGCGTGAGTGGGAGCGTTACGCTTGGATTAAGGCTCGTGTCTGTGCCGGAGATGTCGACACAGGTGAAGCGCTCATAGCCAGTCTGCAGCCCTTTGTGTATCGCCGCTACTTGGACTTTGGGGCGATTGCGGCGCTGCGCGATATGAAGGCGCAAATTGATGAGCAAGTGCGTAAGCGCGGGCATGAGCAAGACGTCAAGCTTGGCTGGGGCGGCATCCGTGAGGTGGAATTCATCGTTCAGGTTTTTCAGTTAGTCCGCGGCGGGGCAGAGGCACAGCTGCGCAGCAACTCACTGATGGCGGCTATGCAGATGATCGAGACTCTGGGTTTGCACACACCGGAGCAAATACAACTGTTACGCAATGCGTATTGGTTTCTACGTCGGGTAGAAAACTGCTGGCAGGCACAGAAAGACCAGCAAAGTCATGTGCTACCAAACAACGAGGAGCCGCGTTTGGCCTTGGCTTGCGCATTGGGTTTTCAAACTTGGGGTGAGCTCGATACGGAATTGCAGAAACACCGAGCTGTTGTCCATGCGCAGTTCGCCGAGCTGTTTGCGCAGGATGATGGTGAGGGGAGTAGTGACGAATGGCTCGCGTGGTGGAACGGCAAAGCCGATCACGCGCCGGCAGAATTTTGTAGCGATCAATTGCATGCCATGCGTGATAAGGCGGTTCGCTGGCTGACGCAAGATGAAGATCGAGAGGCATTTGGAGAATTACTAGGGCGGATTGTTCCGTCCTTGCTTGATGAGCAAACGGCGCTGAGGGTGCTGGCTGTGCTCGACGTCATTATCGGTCGTGGTAACTATGTCAGCTTATTGCTGGATAGCCCCGTTGCTAGACGGCACCTGATTCAGTTGTGCCAACGCAGTGCTTGGTTAGCACAAGAAATGAAGCAGTTTCCCGTGGTGCTAGCGGAATTGCTTGACCCCATTCGTTTGTATGCGCCAGCTGAACGAGCGGAGTTGCGAGCGCGGTTGCGACAAAATTTGGCGGC
The DNA here is from genome assembly GCA_051252075.1 of Oceanococcus sp. GTDB lineage: Bacteria > Pseudomonadota > Gammaproteobacteria > Nevskiales > Oceanococcaceae > Oceanococcus. The sequence goes on from JBPOFU010000019.1 coordinate 4,782, forward strand.
CTTGCCGGAAGATGACATCGAAGCGCGCATGGATGTCATTCGGCGTACACGGCACACCGCCATGTTGCGTATTGCAGCGGCGGAAGCGTCCGCAGCATTGCCGATTATGCGGGTGAGTGATCGGCTTACTGAATTGGCAGAAGAAATTCTTGATGCAGCCATGGGAGAGGCGATCGCGCAAATGCGTCAGCGTTATCCCGATTTGGGGGATCCGCAATTCGTTGTCATCGCCTATGGCAAGTTGGGCGGATTGGAACTGAGCTATAGCTCTGATCTCGATGTCGTGTTTGTGTATGACCAGAAGCAACAGGACTTACCGTTGGATCCGCAGGTTTTCTATACCCGCTTAGCGCAAAAGCTAATCCATTTCCTAGCGACGCCTACTGGGGCTGGCATGGCGTATGAAATCGACACGCGTTTGCGCCCATCCGGGCAATCGGGCTTGTTGGTGACCACGATACAAAGCTTGGCCAGCTACCAACATGAAAAGGCGTGGACTTGGGAGCACCAAGCTTTGATCCGAGCGCGCGCGGTCGTGGGAAGCGAAAGTTTGCGCGAGGAATTTGAGGCCTTGCGTGCCGAAGTGTTGGCCAAACCGCGCGATCGTGATGGTTTGTTGCAAGAGGTCAGCGAAATGCGCGAGAAGATGCATCAATCCTTGGCCCCGAAAGACGACAGTTTTCATCCGAAACATTCATTAGGTGGCTTGGTTGATATCGAGTTCCTTACACAATTCGCGGTGCTGGCGCACGCAGCAAGTCAGCCACAGCTGCGTTGGTTCACTGATGTGGTGAGGATATTGGAGCAGCTCACCAAGCTTGGCCTTGTGGATAAAACGGATGCGGCGTATCTGGCAGAAGCGTACCGGCAACTTCGTGCGATCACTCACCAACGTTTTCTGAGCGGTACAGATGATGACGACGAAGTCGATGGGGTGAACCCACAAGATGTTGCTGAGAGTGTGGCGCGCGTGCAGCAACAGTTGATGCTGCATTAAATTCGCACCACGACATGAGCTGAAGCTATGGCCTTGGGATTGTCGATGCTTCAAGACTCGTTCAAGATTGGGCCTGTATAAGGTCGCCTTATCTTGAGGCCACCATCGAAAATGAATTCGGAAAGACGTATGTTCGATCAGCTCCGCTTGCTGTGGTATCGCCTGGTTAGTGGCAGCGCCTTGCCTGCCCGCTGGATTCACGGCGATGTGCTGCAAGATGTAGAGATGCAAGCTCGCAGTGGGCGTTTGCATATCGAGATCGTCAGTCACTGTTGGGGCTACAGCCACATGATGGCTTATCAGCTCAGTTCTTTGCTGCAGTACACGCCACAAAATGTGGACATCACTATGACCATGTACTACTGCAAGGAAGACGCAGATACGGTACGGGTTTTGGAGTTTTTCGCGCAGCAGGAGATTGCCAATATTCGATGGAATTGGCAGGCCTTGGAAAAGCAGCAATTGTTCCGGCGCGCCATCGGCCGTGAGCAAGCTTCCCGTGCGAGCAAAGCCGATTGGATTTGGTTTGCCGACTGCGACCTCATTTTTGGACAGGGTTGTTTGGATGGCTTGGCGGCTGTGCTGCAAGGCGCTGACGATGTGTTGGTTTTCCCCGGGCAAGAAATGATCAGCGGTTTGTTGGCCGATGATCATCCTATGTTGGCCAAAGACCAAGAACCGCGCATCAAAGGTATCGATCCTGAATTGTTTGTGCTGGCGCCGCGTGCGCGTGCGACCGGTGCGTTCCAAATTGTGCATGGCGATGTGGCGCGCGCTATCGGCTATTGTGGGCAGTTAGCGTACTTTATGCAGCCGGTGGATCACTGGGCCAAAACCTACGAAGACACCGCCTTTCGCTGGTTGATTAATAATCAGGGCAGGGCCATAGAAATGCAGTCCTTGTACCGTATCCGTCACCAAAGCAAAGGCCGTTATCGTGGTCGCGCGCTGGGTAAGCTGCGCGGTGAAATTCGACGCGCCCAAGACAAAAACGCCTAACAGGTCAGAGCAACATGGCAAAAAAGCACAATAATTTCGTCCAAGCCATCAAATGGTGGTGGATGACCCGTGTGGTTGGTTTTTGGCGCATTAAATTGGCCGGAGGTTTACAGCGTGCGGTGCAAACGGATGGAACGGCGTTTGAATTCAAGCGCAAAGCCGAGGCTATGGCTGAGCCCAGTGAAGAGGGTATTACCGTCATCTTGACCGGCTATCGGCGTACCGAATATTTGGCACAGCAGATAAAAGCGCTGCGTGAGCAAACCCGTCCACCGCAGGAAATATGGGTGTGGACCAATCAAAGCGAAGACGATTTACGCGATGTCTCCGACTTGGCCGATCGGGTCGTGGTGAGCAATAGCAACTATTTGTTTTGGGGCCGTTTTGCCTTGGCCAATCTTGTGCGCACTGGTTATGTCGCGTTCTTTGATGACGATATCTTGCCGCCAGCACGCTGGTTTGAAAATTGTTTGGACACCATCCAATCGGGCTATGACGGCATTTTGGGTGGTTCCGGGGTGATTCTTCCTGAGGCCGGCGGCTACTCCAGCAAAAATAAAGCGGGTTGGAATGGACTGCATTCCACGTCTCCAGTGGAGGTGGATTTGGTCGGCCATGCTTGGTTTATGCGCAAAAAGTACGTCAAGTACATGTGGATGGAAGAGCCACATTCTTGGGACAACGGCGAAGATATTCATCTGAGCTACATGGCGCTCAAACATGCCGGTGTGAAAACCTGGGTGCCACCGCATCCTGACTCCGACCCCAGTCTATGGAGCTGCCGTCCCGACTTCGGCAAGGTCGTTGGTCGGCTTAAGGTGGCGACTTATAAAACCAGCAATCATCGTGATACCCGCAGCCTCATCGTGGATGCCAATCGGGCCGATGGTTGGCAAATCGTAGAGTGTCGCAATCCACAAGGGTCGGTCGACGCGCAAAAAGACTTCACCCAAGAGCTGCAGCTATTCAATCGCAAGCTGCGCGAGCAAGACAATTTTGCGCTAGTGCGTTTTGGTGACGGCGAAATGTTGGTGATCAATGGCGAATCCATAGATTTGTCTGAGAAGTGCAACGGCGAGCACAAATACAGCCCCGGCGATGACAATGATGAACGCCATCGTGCTGTATTGGCGGAATCCTTGGTCCATCAACAAGACAATTACTTCGTCGGTTTGCCTTGCCGTTGCTGTGTCGGCGATGCGCTGTGTGAGCGATTACGTGTGCAATCGCGGCAGCCAGAAGAGCGGCTGACCTGGGCGAATATTTTCGTCAATTCTAATTACCCTAAGTTTTTGCAAGATACCGTGGCGGCTTTAAAGCAACGCCCAGTCGTTGTCGTTTGCCACGAAAAAGCGGATCTCAGCGGATTGCCTTTCGAAGTGGTCGCTGACTTCCGGGTTGGCGCCAATGCTTGGGTACAAGACTACGACGGCATGCTGGAAAAAATGTTGGCGTACTTGCAGTCTCAGCCACAAAATCAGGTGTTCTTATTCAGCGCGGGTGTGTTGAGTAACATGCTGATTTATCAATTGGCCAAAGCCTTTCCAGAAAACACATATCTCGATGTGGGTTCAGTTTTTGATGACCTCATGGGCCTGGGTAAGACTCGGAAATACCTCAAAGGCAGCCGCAAGCGTTTGAATCAAGTTTGCGTTTGGTAGACCTAGACGGCATCTGGCACCTAAAATACCCGGTTCTATGACTGCCTATGGCAGTTGTGCAGTTTTTTTCAGGATACAAACATGACTTCGATGGCCGACCGGGATGGTCTAATCTGGTATGACGGTGAGATGGTGCAGTGGCGCGATGCGACCACCCACGTGCTGACTCACACTTTGCATTACGGCATGGGCGTATTCGAAGGTGTGCGGGCCTATGAGACGCCAAAAGGTACGGCGATTTTTCGCCTGAAAGAGCATACCGACCGGCTTTTTAATTCCGCCAAAATCCTCGATATGGAAATGCCTTTTTCCAAAGACGAGATCAATCAGGCTCAAATCGACGCGGTGGCTAAAAACAACTTGGCTTCTGCCTATATGCGCCCGATGGTGTTTTATGGCTCCGAAGGCATGGGCTTGCGCGCGGACAATCTCAAAGTGCACGTGATTGTCGCGGCGTGGACCTGGGGGTCTTACCTCGGTGCGGACAACATGGAGCATGGTATCCGCATTCGTACCAGCTCTTTCACGCGCCACCATGTCAATGTGACCATGTGCCGCGCTAAGGCCAACGGCAATTACATCAACTCGATGTTGGCGCTGCAAGAAGCCCTACGTGATGGTTACGATGAGGCTTTATTGCTGGATGTCGATGGCTACGTCGCTGAAGGCTCTGGCGAGAATATTTTCGCGGTGTTTGATGGTGAGTTGCATACCCCAACGCTGTTGTCGGCGCTGGATGGCATCACACGGAAAACGATTTTCACGCTAGCGCAAGAGCAGGGCATCAAGATAGTCGAGCGGCGTATGACCCGTGATGAACTGTATGTCGCGGACGAAGCTTTCTTTACCGGAACCGCGGCAGAAGTGACGCCGATTCGTGAATTGGATGGCCGCGCGATTGGCTGTGGAAGCCGAGGTCCAGTGACCGAGAAACTGCAGTCGCTGTACTTCGATCATGTCACTGGCAAACGTGATGATCACACCGAGTGGCTGAGCTACGTTTGAAGCGCAAGCTGAGCAACGGGCTTTGGTTTGATTGCTGAGCAGATCACGCAGTGCGGTGAAGATTGGATCATGTACGATCCGAGCTTGATCGCGCAGCCTGAGTCCGCCCATTTTGAAGTCCAGCAATGGGGTGATGCCGTAGTCGGTACTGCCGCTGGCCGCCAAGCTGCCCATTTCATAGGGCAAGGCGAGTCCGCTTGGGTGTTGCGCCACTATTGGCGTGGCGGCCTGCCCGGCGCTATGTTGCGCGATCAGTATGTGTATTTGGGCCTAAATTGGTCTCGCCCCTTCAAAGAATGGCGGGTGCTTGCGCAGGCGCATGCCGATGGCGTTCACGTACCGCGTCCGGTGGCAGCGCGGGTGTCGCGGCATGGTTTGGTCTACCGTGGCGATATCCTTATGCAGCGTATCGAGCAAGCGCAGTCATTGGCCGATTTGCTGGCGGACAACCTTATGCAGCCAGCCTTGTGGCGATCCTTAGCGATGACGATTGCGCGTTGTCATCAAGCTGGTTACTGGCATGCCGACCTCAACGCCCGCAACGTGCTTTGTCGTGATGGACAGTGGTGGTTGATCGATTTTGATCGGGCGCGGCAGCGTGGGGCCGGGCATTGGGGGTTTGAAAACATTCGTCGCCTCAAGCGTTCGTTAGACAAGCTGCAAATGCGCGGGCAACTGCGTTATCGAAAATCCGACTGGGATGATTTCGTGGAAGCTTGGCACCTAGGCTTGGTGGGAAGCTAATGCGTTACGCGCTGCTGATTCAGCTATTAGCACCGCTGTTTTTTGTCTTCGCGTGGTGGCGTGGCCGGCGTGAGCCGGCATGGCGTGAGCATTGGCCGCAACGGCGGGGTTGGGTGCCAGTCGCGCACACAGCGTCTCCTGTGTGGTTGCATGCGGCCTCCGTAGGCGAGGTCAATTCCGCCGCGAGTATGTTGCGCGCAATTCAAACCCAATACCCACAACTTCCGCTGTATCTCACCGCCTTTACGCCGACAGGCGTTTCGCGTTGGCAAGCCCTGGCACCAGGTGCCGTTGTCAGTCTTTTGCCTTTGGATGTACCTGTTTATTGGCGGCGTTTTTTCCAGCGCGTGCAACCGCGTGCATTGCTGGTTTTGGAAACAGAGTGTTGGCCGCATTTGTTGCTGGCGTGTCAGCAGCAGCAAGTGCCAGTGTCTTGGCTGAGTGCCCGCTTGGGCGCCTCTTCCAAGACCGGAATGCCGCGCTTATTTGGTCGCCAATTGCTGCAACGTGCCCTGCAGGACGTACAGGTGATCGCGGCGCAGACAGAGACAGACGCTGATCGTTTTGCTGCGCTGGGAGCCAGGGCGGATCGTATCTCAGTGGTGGGGTCGTTAAAGCAGGATTTATCGATAGCAGTCGATTTGCCAGTACGGGCTCAGGCTTGGCGTGAGGGCTTGCAGCGCACTCAGGTGTGGCTGGCGGCGAGTACCCATGAGGGTGAAGAGCGGATCGTTTTAGAGGCTCATCAGCAGCTGTTACAGCAATATCCAGATGCATTGTTGCTGCTTGCTCCGCGTCACCCACGTCGCGCTGATGAAGTAGCAGGCTTGTTGGATGCCGTTGGCCTGAGTTGGCAGCGGCGCAGCAATGTGCAGCAGCCCCAAGATGAGCAAGTTTTTTTACTGGATACCTTGGGCGAGTTACTGTTTTTCTACGCGACCTGCGATGTGGCATTTGTCGGGGGCAGCCTGGTGCCTATCGGTGGTCACAACCTACTAGAGCCGGCAGCTTTGAATAAGCCAATCTTGAGCGGGCCGCATTTGCATACCTGTGCTGATACGGCGCAGCCCCTGCAGGCGCTTGGAGCGTTACAGATCGTGTTGGACGCGGCGAGTTTGTTCTATACCTTGCGGAGTTGTCTCGACAATAGCGAGGATTGCCAGCGCAGGGGGCAGGCCGCTGGGCAATACGCAGCGAGCCAGCGCGGTGCGCTGCAGCGTTCCATGGAGCTGCTAGCACCGCTGCTGCGGTCAGATTCGGCCGATTAACTTTCAGCAGGCAGCGGCACGTGGATGTGTCGCGCTGCCGCCTCCAAAGCGTTTAATTGAATTAAAGCTATGGAGGCGCTGATTTAATGAGGGCACGCAGGCAGGTGAGTCGTCGCCGGCGCGCAGAAACCGCAGCGTATGTGGGTATACATGAGGATTTCGAGCGCCGCCGACGGCTCAGATGGCAAGCGCAGCATTAAATCAGTGTTTCCCTAACTGGCTTGCAATAACCTGTCGATACGCTGCAGGTCATCTGCCGATAGTGCTCCCACCGCGCGTTCCAGGCGCAATAAACTCAGCAGGTAATCATAGCGTGCGCGGGAAAGATCACGCTCTGTGCGAAACAGTTCGCGTTGCGCGTTCAGCACATCCACTGAAGTGCGTGAACCAACTTTAAACCCGGCTTCAATGGCTTCCAAAGCAATCCCTGCGGATTTGCTGGCTTGTGCGAATGCGGCGACCTGGACTTCACCGGTTACCACACCGTCGTAAGCATCGCGGGCTTGTTGTGAGGTTTCCCGACGTGCGCGTAGCAATTCGCTTTCAGCTTTCTGGTAGTTGAATTGCGATTGCTTGCTGCGAGCCCAGGACCCGCCGCCGGAAAACAGCGGGATCTCCAATTGCAGGCCGACGGTGCTGGCTTTGGAATCCAATTGCTGTGGCGTGTCGGACAAGTCATTGACGGTGTGCTCGGCAAACAGATTCAAACGAGGGTAGTGAGCGGACTCTGTTTCTCGCACTTGCTCACGGGCGATGCGCGTATTCATCAATACAGTTTGCAGGGCCACATTGTTCTGCAATGCTTGTTCGACCCAGGCATCTGGGTTGGCAGGCTGTGGGGAATCCACGCTCAGCGGTGTTTTCAATGTTTGTGGTTTGTCTGGGTATTGCCCAGTTATGACCCGTAAAGCTTCACGGGACGAGCGTAGGCTACTGGCCGCGGCTATCTCTTGTGCGCGACTAGAATCGAAACGAGCTTGTGCTTCTTGCACGTCCGTAATGGCCGATAAACCGACTTCGTAGCGGCTGTTGGCTTGGCGCAGTTGTTGCCCGATAGCATCTTTTTCCGCTTTGGCGAACCGAAGGCTGTCTTCTGCGGCAAGCCAGTCAAAGTAAGCGGAGGTTGTGCGCAGAATTAAATCCTCGTTTGCACTCGCCAAGCCTGTTTCCGCCAGCATTTGTTGTTCGTCAATTTGGCGGTATCGTGCGATCGCAGCCCAATCGAAGATAGGCTGGCTCAAGCGCAGTGTTGCGGTATACGCGGTGGCATAGCCTTTGCCGATTTGTTGAGGGGTAACACTGTCGCTAACCTCATCGCGCTGGCGTCGTGCAATCCCGCTGGCGGTGAGTGTGGGCAGCACGTTGGCCCGCAAAATAGCCTTGTTTTGTAGCTGCGCTTGGTGGTCTGCCAGCGCGCCTTGATAGCTTGCGTCGTATTCCTGAGCCTGCAAATACAACTCAGATAACATGTTTGCAGCACTGCCAAAACTGGTCAATGCAAGGGCTAGGCCTAGATGATATGGGCGCTTCACGTTGTTTCTCTCCCTGAGCGGTGGTCGCGTAATAGACACGCAGAATACATGGATTGTTCATAATCAGTTGACAAGCGCTAGGGCCATCACAACAATACGCGGCTGTTTGGAGGGATGCCCGAGCGGTCAAAGGGAGCAGACTGTAAATCTGCCGGCTATGCCTACGTAGGTTCAAATCCTACTCCCTCCACCAGATTTTACTGATTTCGGGAGGCGGGTGTGTGTCTCCAGAGCCCTCGCGGGTGTAGTTCAATGGTAGAACCTCAGATTTCCAATCTGATGATGTGGGTTCGATCCCCATCACCCGCTCCAAATCAGCGTGGCGCGCTTTGTTTAGAGCGCGACTCACACAAGCAGTACCGATTAACCTGTAGATGTCTCTGGAAAAAGACCGACACAGGATTTTGCTCGTCTGGCAGCGTAGCTTGATGGGCAAAAGACATTTTATGCCCACCTAGCTCAGTCGGTAGAGCACTTCCTTGGTAAGGAAGAGGTCGCCGGTTCGATTCCGGCGGTAGGCACCAATACGTTGGCGCGGTTAGGAAGCAAGCCTCGCCAATTTGCCATTTCCGCGAGGTGCAATCTGCACGGGAGTGGGCCTTAACGGGCATCGGCACACTTGTGTGCCAAAGTTTTATGCCGTGTTGATGCAGTGCATTGACGTGGTGATGTGAATATAGGGTGGGGCGCGATTGTGAGGAGAGCGCTTTCGACCTCGTAAGCCCTAACTCCTTACAATTCGTAAACATAAATAGATACGCGCAGGTGATACGGCATGGCTAAAGAAAAATTCGAACGAACCAAACCCCACGTCAATGTGGGCACAATTGGTCACGTTGATCATGGCAAGACGACGCTAACAGCGGCCTTGACCGTGGTGCAAGGCAAGAAATATGGTGGTGATACAAAAGCTTACGACCAAATTGATAATGCGCCTGAAGAAAGAGCGCGTGGTATCACTATTTCCACTGCGCACGTGGAATATGAATCTGATGGGCGTCACTACGCTCACGTTGATTGCCCAGGGCACGCGGATTATGTGAAGAACATGATCACCGGTGCTGCGCAAATGGACGGCGCGATTCTGGTTTGTTCCGCGGCGGATGGCCCTATGCCACAAACGCGCGAGCACATCTTGTTAGCGCGTCAGGTTGGCGTGCCTTACATAGTTGTGTTTTTGAACAAAGCCGACATGGTCGACGACGAAGAGTTGTTAGAGCTTGTTGAAATGGAAGTGCGCGAGTTGTTGGACCTGTATGAATTCCCAGGTGACGACACGCCCGTAATTGTGGGTTCGGCACTGAAAGCATTGGAAGGCGACGAGTCAGAAATCGGCAGCCAAGCGATTGATAAATTGATCGAAGCTTTGGATACGTTTATTCCTGAGCCTGAGCGCGCCATCGACGGTGCATTCTTGATGCCGGTTGAGGACGTGTTCTCAATTTCGGGTCGCGGTACGGTTGCAACCGGTCGTATCGAGCGCGGGATTGTCAAAGTCGGCGAAGAAATTGAAATTGTTGGTATCAAGGACACGACCAAAACCACAGTGACGGGCGTGGAAATGTTCCGCAAGTTGCTGGATGAAGGTCGTGCAGGCGATAACACCGGTATCTTGTTGCGCGGTACCAAGCGCGAAGATATCGAGCGTGGTCAGGTTCTTTGCAAGCCAGGTTCGATTAAGCCGCATACGAAGTTCGAAGCGGAAGTGTATGTTTTGAAGAAAGAAGAGGGTGGTCGTCACACACCTTTCTTTAAAGGCTACCGTCCACAATTTTACTTCCGTACCACTGACGTCACTGGCGCAGTTGAGTTACCGGAAGGAACAGAAATGGTGATGCCGGGTGACAATATCAGCATAATTGTTGAGTTAATCGCCCCAATCGCAATGGAAGATGGTCTTCGTTTTGCAATCCGCGAAGGTGGCCGCACAGTCGGTGCCGGAGTAGTTGCTAAGATCATCGATTAAACAAGTTTTGCAGATTGTCGGTGACCTTGGAGTCACCGACAGTTTTTTATCTGCTTGATTTGTCAGGGCGCTGCCGTATAATACGCGCCCTTTTGCCCCAACAGGCCAGTAGCTCAATTGGTAGAGCGGCGGTCTCCAAAACCGCAGGTTGGGGGTTCGAGACCCTCCTGGCCTGCCATTTACCTGAAACTGCCGCAATACGCGGGGAGTCAACGCAACAAAATGAGTGCGCAGACGGAAACAACCGGATCAGCACTAGATACGGCTTTGCTGTGGGGCGCAGTTGCGATCCTAGCGGCTAGTATCTTTGGCTTTTACTACTTTGAACCTCAGTTCAATGCACTAATTCGCGTCGCTGGCATGCTGGCAGGCGTAGCTTTGGCTGTGTTGGTTGTATTGCAGAGTGTGCCGGGTAAGGCAGCGTGGGTGGTCATACGTGATTCACGCACTGAACTTCGCAAAGTGGTATGGCCTACGCGGCCGGAAACAGTGCAGATGACAGCAATCATTTTGGTTGTGGTTCTAATCATTGGTGTCTTGCTGTGGGGCGTTGATACCCTGCTGCTGTTAGCGCTGGAAGCGTTAACTGGTCGCGGGAGTTAAGCCTGTGGCTAAGCGCTGGTATGTCGTGCACGCCTATTCTCAATATGAGAAAAAGGTCAAACTTTCACTCGAAGAGCGCATACAGCGCGCAGGCTTAGAAGAATTCTTCGGCCAGATTCTGGTGCCGACCGAAGAAGTGGTGGAAATGCGTGATGGCAGCAAGCGCACCACAGAGCGGAAATTTTTCCCTGGCTATGTGCTGGTGGAGATGGAATTGAATGATGAGACCTGGCACTTGGTGAAAGATGTTCCCAAGGTTATGGGTTTCATTGGTGGGACAATAGATCGTCCTGCGCCGATTACTGAAAAGGAAGCGGCGAAAATATTGAACCAGGTCGAGGAAAGCGTGGAAGCGCCCAAGCCGAAGACTTTGTTTGAACCGGGTGAGGCAGTACGCGTTCTAGACGGACCGTTTGCTGATTTCTCTGGTGCTGTTGAAGAAGTGAATTACGAAAAGAGCAAGTTACGAGTTGCGGTGTTGATTTTTGGTCGTTCTACACCAGTGGAATTGGATTTCGCGCAAGTCGAAAAAGCTTAGGATTAAACAGCATTTAGGGTTTTGCTCTAGATGCTCGCTGCAATTGGAAAGTTCCAATTGCAATTAAACAAACGGGAAGGCTCGGCCAGAGCCGCTTGTACCCACTAGGAGTAAGTAATGGCTAAGAAAGTACTGTCGTACATCAAGCTGCAGGTTAAGGCCGGTCAGGCCAACCCGAGTCCACCGGTTGGTCCGGCTTTGGGTCAGCATGGTGTCAACATCATGGAATTCTGTAAGGCGTTCAACGCTCAGACGCAATCCATGGAGCCGGGTTTGCCGACTCCTGTTGTGATTACAGTCTATGCGGACCGCAGCTTTACCTTTATTACCAAGACGCCACCTGCCTCCATTTTGCTTAAGAAGGCAGCAGGTATTAAGTCCGGTAGTCCGACGCCTCACACCAAGAAAGTGGGCAAAGTTACGCGCGCTCAATTGGAAGAGATCGCCAATGCAAAAATGGCCGATTTGAATGCCAGTTCATTGGATGCGGCTGTCAACATCATCGCGGGCAGCGCTCGTAGCATGGGTATTGAGGTAGAGGGTTAATCATGGCTAAGCTTACAAAACGTCAAAAGTTGATCCGCGAAAAAGTGGGTGAAGGCATCCAAGCGCGTGGTGTTGAAGACGCTATTGCCTTATTGAAGGAATGCGCGACCGCCAAGTTTGCCGAGTCAGTCGACGTGGCAGTGAATTTGGGCGTTGACCCGCGTAAATCGGATCAAGCTGTGCGCGGTTCTACCGTGTTGCCGAATGGAACCGGCAAGACCGTTAAGGTTGCTGTGTTTACCCAGGGAGCGAACGCTGAGAAAGCCACTGCGGCTGGTGCGGATGCTGTTGGCATGGATGAACTCGCAGAAGAGTTTAAATCCGGTAACTTTGATTATGACGTTGTGATTGCATCACCGGATGCAATGCGTATCGTCGGTCAACTGGGCAAGGTTTTGGGGCCTCGTGGTCTGATGCCAAACCCGAAAGTTGGCACGGTTACACCTGATGTCGAAACAGCGGTTAAGAATTTCAAAGCTGGACAAGCGCGTTACCGCACCGATAAAAACGGCATCATCCATTGCGCTGTTGGTTCAATTGCTTTTGAGCCTAGCGCGTTGGTTGAAAATTTGACTGCGGTTATGGCCGATCTGAAGAAGGCCAAGCCGAGTTCAAGCAAAGGTATTTACCTGCAGAAAGTCACCCTGTCCACAACTATGGGCCCGGGCGTGACGGTCGACGTAAGTTCCTTGGAAATCTAAATAGCATGGTGGCGACTGATTGGTCGCCGCCTATTAGAACTTTGCGGACGTGGCAGTTGCTGCTACGCCGTCAAAGACCGCAGGTACCCGTAAGGGAACAAATGAAACGAGAGTTTCGGCCGGCGCAGATGGTGTACTCGCTCGCGAGGGCGCCGTAGGGGTCAGGGTTTGAGCATGGTGGTTCATTCTTTGGCATTTTGTTGCAACTGTCACCGAGGGAAAATTTATGGCTCTCAGGCTTGAAGATAAGAAAGCCCTCGTTGCTGAAGTCAACGCGGTTGCTGCTGAAGCTCATTCAGCGGTAGTTGCTGAGTATCGAGGTTTGACTGCCGGTCAACTCACTGAATTGCGTGCCAAGGCACGTGAGGGTGGTGCGTTTATTAAGGTGGTGAAGAACTCGTTGGCCAAGCGCGCTGTTCAAGGCACTGAATTTGAGTGCATGAGCGATGCGTTTGTTGGGCCGGTCATTCTTGGGTTTTCTATGGAAGATCCAGGCGCGGCGGCTCGCGTGGTCAAAGATTTTAGCAAGGATAACGAGGCATTGAAGGTCACGGCGGTTTCCGTCAGCGGCCAACTGCTTCCAGCTTCAGACATTGTCCGTCTGTCCAGTCTGCCGACTCGCGATCAAGCGTTGGCGATCTTGGCTGGGGTGCTACAAGCACCTATCAGCAAGTTCGTTCGCACGATGAACGAGCCGGTTGCACAGGCAGCACGCGCAGTGGCTGCGGTTCGCGATCAGAAGCAGGCGGCCTGAATGTGATTTTGTGGGTGGTATTTCGCCGCTCGCAAATAACCTTCTCGTCTCACACATAGTTTTTGGAGTTTGTACAAATGGCTTTAAGTAAAGAAGAAGTACTCGACGCGATTGCTGAAATGTCCGTAATGGACGTAGTAGAGCTCGTTTCGATGATGGAAGAAAAATTCGGCGTTTCTGCCGCTGCTCCAGTCGCTGTTGCGGCTGCTGGCGCTGCTGGTGGTGATGCTGCCGCTGCAGAAGAAAAGACCGATTTTGATGTTGTTCTAGAAAGTTTTGGCGATAACAAAGTGTCAGTCATTAAGGCTGTTCGCGCTGTTACCGGTCTGGGCTTGAAAGAAGCTAAGGAAGCAGTTGAAAGTGCACCGTCTACTTTGAAAGAAGGCGCACCGAAAGCTGAAGCCGAAGACATCAAGAAACAGCTGGAAGAAGCTGGCGCTAAAGTCGAGCTCAAGTAAGCCCGACATTGAATCCGGTTCTTTCCACAAAAACCGGTATCAAGGCTGGTGGCAAATGCCACCGGCCTTTTGCTGTTTATGTGCGTCCTGTGACGCATTTTAAGTCTAAGTTTTCAGACTGAGGTTTCAGATGGCCTACTCGTTCACCGAGAAAAAGCGCGTCCGTAAGGACTTTGGTAAGCGCATTGCGCCGCTCGACGTTCCTTTTTTGCTGGCGACTCAATTAGAGTCCTACAAGAATTTTCTGCAACGGGATGTAAAACCCCGTTCACGCAAGCCGAAAGGCCTGCATGGTGCGCTGAGTTCCGTTTTCCCTATGGAAAGCTACTCCGGCAGCGCCGCATTGGAATATGTCAGCTATCGTCTAGGCGAGCCCGCATTTGACGAAAAGGAGTGCCGTGTTCGCGGTATGACCTATTCCGCCCCCCTTCGCGTCAAAGTGCGCCTGGTCATTTTTGACAAGGAAAGCAAAGAGAAGAAGGTTAAGGACGTTCGCGAGCAAGAAGTCTACATGGGCGAATTACCGCTGATGACGGGTAACGGTACCTTCATCATTAACGGTACTGAGCGTGTTGTTGTTTCTCAATTGCACCGTTCCCCTGGCGTGTTCTTTGATCACGATAAGGGCAAGACGCATTCGTCTGGCAAGCTGCTGTATTCCGCTCGCATTATTCCTTACCGCGGTTCTTGGTTGGATTTCGAATTCGATCCTAAGGACTTGGTCTATGTGCGTATCGATCGTCGCCGTAAATTGCCGGTATCGATACTGCTGCGTGCTTTGGAAATGGATGATGAGCAGATCCTTGCTCGTTACCATGAAACCAATACATTCTTCTTGTCTGCTGATGGCGCGCGTCTGGAATTGATTCCTGAACGCTTGCGCGGTGAACTGGCCGCTTTTGATATTAAATCTGGCGACGAAGTACTGGTCGAAGAAGGGCGTCGCATTACTGCGCGTCACATCAAGAAGATGGCCGATGCTGGGCTGAATAGCTTAGAAGTGCCTGATAGTTACTTGTTAGACAAGAGCTTATCTAAAGCGATTGTTGATGGTGATAGCGGCGAAGTCATTGCCGAAGCCAATGCGCAGCTGACCGAAGAATTGTTGGTTGAATTGCGTAAAGCTGGCATCGAGCAGTTGGATACGCTGTACACCAACGACTTGGATAAAGGGCCTTATATCTCCGAGACTTTGCGTATTGATCCAACGCGTACGCGTTTGGAAGCGCTGGTTGAGATTTATCGCATGATGCGTCCGGGCGAGCCTCCTACCAAGGAAGCGGCTGAAGGGCTATTCGCGAATCTGTTCTTCTCACCAGATCGTTATGATCTGTCGGCTGTGGGTCGGATGAAGTTCAACCGTCGTCTGGGTCGCGAAGAAGTTGTCGGTTCTGGCGTGTTGACGCACGAAGATATCCTGGATGTGATTCAGGAGTTGGTGAATATCCGCAACGGTATTGGCCAAACAGATGACATTGACCACTTGGGCAACCGCCGTGTTCGCTCGGTTGGTGAAATGGCGGAAAACACGTTCCGTACCGGTTTGGTTCGAGTTGAACGAGCAGTACGTGAGCGTTTGGCCCTGGCTGAATCTGAAGGATTGATGCCACAAGATTTGATTAACGCCAAGCCAGTTGCGGCCGCAGTGAAGGAATTCTTTGGTTCCTCGCAGTTGTCCCAATTCATGGATCAAAACAACCCGCTGTCCGAAGTGACGCATAAGCGTCGTGTATCTGCTTTGGGTCCAGGCGGCTTGACGCGTGAACGTGCAGGCTTCGAAGTGCGTGACGTGCATCCAACGCACTACGGTCGGATTTGCCCAATTGAGACACCTGAGGGCCCGAATATCGGCCTGATTAACTCTTTGTCGGTGTACGCCCGCACTAATGAATATGGTTTCTTGGAAACGCCATATCGTAAGGTGAACGATGGTTTAATCACTAACGATATCGATTATCTGTCCGCGATCGAAGAAGGTCGTTATGTCATTGCGCAGGCCAACGCTCAGATTAGCGAAGACATGCACTTTGAAGATGATCTGGTCGCCGTGCGGCACATGAACGAGTTCACGCTCGTGGCGCCGGACAAGATCCAATATATGGACGTTTCGCCGAAACAGATTGTGTCGGTTGCAGCATCCATCATTCCGTTCCTGGAGCATGATGATGCTAACCGTGCCTTAATGGGCTCGAATATGCAGCGTCAAGCTGTGCCGTGTTTGCGAGCTGAAAAGCCGCTGGTCGGCACCGGCATGGAGCGTCGCGTTGCGGTTGACTCCGGTGTGGCGATGACCGCTAAACGTAGCGGTGTTGTGGATAAAGTCGACGCAGCACGTATCGTGATTCGTGTAAACGATGACGAAACCGTAGCCGGCGAGCCGGGCGTGGATATCTACAATTTCATCAAATACACCCGTTCCAATCAGAACACGTGTATTAACCAGCGTCCTTTAGTGAAGCCTGGTGATGTGATTGCTAAAGGCGACGTCATCGCTGACGGCCCGTCCACTGACATGGGTGAGTTGGCGTTGGGTCAGAACATGCTGGTCGCCTTCATGCCGTGGAACGGTTACAACTTTGAGGATTCCATTTTGGTTTCCGAACGAGTTGTCGAAGAAGATCGTTTCACTACGATTCATATCGAAGAGCTGACTTGTGTCGCGCGTGAAACCAAGCTGGGATCGGAAGAAATTTCGGATGACATCCCCAACGTCAACGAATCAGCTTTGCGTAAGCTTGATGATGCGGGTGTTGTTTACATAGGTGCTGAAGTTCGAGCGGGCGACATTCTGGTGGGCAAGGTCACACCGAAAGGTGAGACCCAGCTGACCCCGGAAGAAAAGCTACTACGTGCGATCTTTGGTGAGAAAGCATCTGACGTGAAAGATACGTCTTTGCGTGTGCCTTCCAGCATCGAGGGGACAGTCATTGATGTACGCGTCTTTACCCGTGAAGGGGTAGAGAAAGATGCTCGTGCCTTGGCGATTGAAGAATCCGAATTGGCACAAGTGCGTAAGGATTTGCAGGACGAGCTGCGTATCTTTGAAGATGACATTTTTGCCCGTACCCGCAAATTGTTACTGGGCTCGGTCGCTGATGGTGGTCCAAAGAAACTCAAAGCTGGGTCCAAATTGGATGTTAAGTACCTGGACGATATCGATCAGGACAAGTGGTTCGATATCCGTTTGCAGGAAGACGAAACTCAAGGCCAATTGGAAGCCATGGCGAAGCAGCTCAAAGAGCAGCGCGATGATTTCGAGCAGCGCTTCAAGATCAAGAAAGAGAAAATCACCCAAGGTGATGAACTTGCTCCTGGTGTGTTGAAGATGGTCAAGGTCTACTTGGCAGTGAAGCGTCGCATTCAGCCGGGTGACAAGATGGCTGGTCGTCACGGGAACAAGGGTGTTATATCCCAAATCGTTCCGGTTGAAGATATGCCTCATACTGACGATGGCACCACTGTTGATATCGTACTCAACCCGCTGGGCGTACCTTCGCGTATGAACATCGGTCAGGTACTGGAGACTCATCTTGGTTATGCTGCGAAAGGCATAGGTCTGAAGATTCAGCGCATGATGGAAGAGCAGCGTGAAATCCAAGCCGGCCAATTGCGTGACTATCTATCAGGTACGGTTTACGCCAAGAACGGTAAAGCGGACAAAGGCATCGCGGCAATGAACGATGAGGAAGTCATCGAACTGGGCCGGAACCTGCAAGGTGGTTTGCCGGTGGCAACACCTGTATTCGATGGCGCGGGCGAAGAGGACATTGTTGAAATGTTCCGTGAGGCTGGGCTCAGCGAAACGGGACAGCGGACTTTATTCGATGGCCGTACCGGTGAAGCCTTTGAGCGCGATGTGACCGTAGGTTACATGTACATGCTTAAACTCAACCACTTGGTTGATGACAAGATGCATGCACGTTCAACCGGACCGTATTCCTTGGTGACCCAACAGCCATTGGGTGGTAAAGCACAAAATGGTGGTCAGCGTTTCGGAGAGATGGAGGTCTGGGCGCTGGAAGCGTATGGCGCAGCCTACACCTTGCAAGAAATGCTTACGGTCAAATCGGACGATACTGCTGGTCGAACCCGTATGTACAAATCAATTGTCGATGGCGATCACCACATGGATGCCGGCATGCCGGAATCCTTCAATGTATTGGTCAAAGAGATTCGTTCTCTGTCCCTCAACATCGAATTGGATACCAACGATTGATGCGGTTGTTTTGCATGACACTCGGTACCCAATTCATTAAGTCGGCGGAGCTGACATGAAAGATTTATTGAATCTGCTTAAGGCAGGCGATGTACAAGAAGATTTTGACGCAATCAAGATTGGCTTGTCTTCGCCCGAAACAATTCGGTCCTGGTCTTTTGGTGAAGTTAAGAAACCAGAAACCATCAATTACCGGACGTTCAAACCAGAACGCGATGGTTTGTTCTGTGCCAAAATTTTTGGTCCAGTTAAGGACTACGAATGTCTGTGCGGTAAATACAAGCGTTTGAAGCATCGCGGTGTGGTGTGCGAAAAATGTGGAGTTGAAGTCACCTTGGCCAAAGTGCGTCGTGAGCGCATGGGTCACATCGACTTGGCGTCACCAACTGCACACATCTGGTTTATGAAATCATTGCCTTCGCGCATTGGTTTGTTGCTGGATATGCCGCTGCGTGCCATCGAGCGTGTACTGTATTTTGAAGGATATGTGGTCATCGAGCCGGGCATGACGCCGCTCGAGCGTGGCCAGTTGTTGACCGAAGAGGATTTCCTCGATGCGGTTGAGCAGCACGGTGATGAGTTTGATGCACGCATGGGTGCGGAAGCAGTCTATGAATTGCTCAAGTCCATGGATTTGCAGCGTGAAACCGTGCAACTGCGCGAAGACATGCAAAACACCGGGTCAGAAACCAAGATCAAGCGTTTAGGTAAGCGCATGAAATTGGTTGAGTACTTCCTATCTTCTGGGAATAAACCAGAGTGGATGATTCTCACGGTACTGCCCGTGTTGCCGCCAGATTTGCGTCCTTTGGTGCCATTGGATGGCGGTCGATTCGCTACTTCGGATCTGAATGATCTGTACCGTCGCGTGATCAACCGTAACAATCGTTTGCGTCGTTTGCTGGAGCTGTCCGCTCCTGAAATCATTGTGCGCAATGAAAAGCGCATGTTGCAGGAATCTGTTGATGCCTTGATCGATAACGGCCGTCGTGGTCGTGCGATTACTGGCTCCAACAAGCGTCCGTTGAAGTCGCTTGCGGACATGATTAAAGGTAAGCAAGGTCGATTCCGCCAGAACTTGCTGGGTAAACGTGTCGATTACTCCGGTCGTTCTGTGATCGTAGTGGGGCCGACCCTGCGTTTGCATCAGTGTGGTCTACCCAAGAAAATGGCATTGGAGTTGTTCAAGCCATTCGTCTTTTCTCGTCTACAACGACTCAACTTAGCATCCACCATTAAGGCTGCTAAGAAGATGGTTGAGCGTGAAGAGCCGGAAGTTTGGGATGTGCTGGAAGAGTGCATACGCGAACATCCTGTGATGCTTAACCGTGCGCCAACCTTGCACCGTTTGGGTATCCAAGCGTTTGAACCACAACTGATTGAAGGCAAAGCGATCCAGTTGCACCCCTTGGTGTGTACTGCATTCAACGCTGACTTTGACGGTGACCAAATGGCGGTCCACGTACCGTTGTCCTTGGAAGCTCAAGTTGAAGCACGCGTCTTGATGATGTCCTCTAACAACATCTTGTCACCAGCCAACGGCGAGCCCATCATCGTGCCAACTCAGGACGTGGTCTTGGGCTTGTACTGGTTGAGTCGTGACGCGGTTAACGCGCAAGGCGAAGGCATGATCTTTGCGGATGTAGAAGAGGTCTATCGCGCTTACGAGAATCGGGAAGTCAAGCTGCACGCACGTATCAAAGTGCGTATGGATGATTGGACTGATACCGAAACCGCTGCCGAAAGTGAGCCGCTAAGGCACATAGTGGAAACCACTGTGGGTCGTGCGATTCTGTCGGAAATATTGCCTGCAGGTCTGCCGTTCTCTTTGATCAACAAAGAGTTGACCAAAAAAGCCGTATCAGGCGTGATCAATGCGTCCTATCGTCGTGCTGGCATGAAAGAAACCGTGGTGTTTGCTGATCAGTTGATGTACACCGGTTTCCGTCATTCCACCCGTGCCGGTATTTCCATTGGCATTAATGACATGGTGATTCCGGACGATAAAGCTCCGATTCTGGAAGCGGCGGAAGCCGAAGTGAAAGAAATCGAAGAGCAGTACACCTCCGGTTTGGTGACCCAGGGCGAGCGTTACAACAAAGTTGTCGATATTTGGTCGCGTGCGAATGATCGTATTGCTCGAGCGATGATGGAAACCTTGAGTACCGAAGACGTCGTCGATGCTGATGGCAAAACGGTGAAACAAAGCTCCTTCAACTCCATCTTTATGATGGCTGATTCCGGGGCGCGTGGTTCAGCGGCTCAAATTCGTCAATTGGCCGGTATGCGTGGCCTGATGGCGAAACCGGATGGTTCCATTATTGAAACGCCGATTACGGCTAACTTCCGCGAAGGTTTGGACGTTAACCAGTACTTTATTTCCACTCATGGAGCGCGTAAGGGTTTGGCCGATACCGCGTTGAAAACTGCGAACTCCGGTTACTTGACCCGTCGTTTAGTCGACGTGGCGCAAGACGTGGTGGTTACAGAAATCGATTGTGGTACGGAAGCCGGTTTGACCATGACACCGATCGTAGAAGGCGGCGACGTAGTCGAGCCTTTGCGTGAGCGTGTGCTCGGTCGTGTCGTTGCTCAGGATATTCTCAAGCCGGGCAGCACCACAGAAATCGTAATGGCCGCGGGTACTCTCATTGATGAGGCTGGTTGTGATTTGCTGGAAGCCGAGTCGGTCGATGAGATGATCGTGCGTTCGCCGATCACTTGCGATATTCCTCACGGTATTTGTGCCAAGTGCTACGGCCGAGATTTGGCCCGCGGTATTCAGGTCAACATTGGTGAATCAGTTGGCGTTATCGCGGCTCAGTCCATTGGTGAGCCGGGTACGCAGCTGACTATGCGTACCTTCCACGTCGGTGGTGCAGCTTCACGGTCTGCAGCGGCGGATGGTATCTCGGTGAAAGCCGAAGGTGCGGTTAAGCAACACAATGTGAAGACGGTAAAACATTCCGACGGTCACTGGGTTGTGGTATCGCGGTCCGGTGAGATCGGTTTGATCGATGTGCACGGGCGTGAAAAAGAGCGTTACAAACTGCCTTACGGCGCGCAAATTTTGTTGGAAGATGGCACCAAAGTTAAGGCTGGCCAACAAGTTGCCAAATGGGATCCGCATACCCATCCGATCGTTACTGAGGTAGCCGGTCGCGTGAAGTTGGTTGACTTCGTAGAAGGCGTAACCGTCGCTAAAGAAGTTGATGACATCACCGGCGTTTCGACTCTGGTTGTGTTGGATATCAAACAGCGTACGGGGGCGGGTAAAGATATGCGCCCTACGGTTAAGTTGATCGATGCCGATGATAACGAGCTCAACTTCCCTGGCACCGAGATGGCCGCGGCTTATCAGTTGCCTGGGCGTGCCTTGGTGAGTGTTGAAGATGGTGCCGAAGTGGTGGTGGGTGATGTTATCTCCCGCATACCGACGGAATCATCCAAAACACGTGATATCACCGGTGGTTTGCCACGTGTTGCTGATTTGTTCGAAGCGCGTAAACCGAAGGAACCCGCAATTCTTGCGGAAGCCAGCGGTACCATCGGCTTCGGCCAACCTACCAAGGGCAAGCAACGGATCAAGATCGTTGAGCCGTCAGGCGAAGAAACCGAAATTTTGATTCCGAAATGGCGTCAGATTGGTGTGTTTGAAGGTGAGCACATCGAACGTGGTGAAGTCATCTCCGAAGGTGAGCCAAGCGCACACGATATTCTGCGTCTGAAGGGTGTAGAAGCTCTGGCGGCGTACGTGGTTAAGGAAATTCAGGACGTGTACCGTTTGCAAGGTGTGAAGATCAATGACAAGCACATTGAGACTATCATTCGGCAAATGTTGCGCAAGGTTGAAATTACCGATGCGGCTGATACCACCTTCTTGCGCGGCGAACAATTGGAATACACCGCGCTGCGGGCGGAGAATGCACGGGTAGTCGGGGAAGATCGCTTCCCAGCGAAATTTGAGCGTTTGCTGTTAGGTATTACTAAAGCATCGCTGTCCACCGAGTCCTTTATCTCGGCGGCATCTTTCCAGGAAACCACGCGTGTGCTGACAGAAGCCTCAGTACGTGGTGCTCGCGACGATTTACGTGGTTTGAAAGAGAACGTGATCGTAGGGCGTTTAATCCCTGCAGGAACCGGTCTGGCTTTCCACAACCAGCGTCGTGAAAACCGCCGTAGTGCACTTTTGGCCGGTATGCCAAGAGCGCCAGCAGCGGTAGAAAAGGTGAGCGTAAGCGAGCCACAAAACGAGAGCGAGTAAGTAACCGAGATAGACCTTGACACTATAGGGTCAAATCGCTACTATTCGCGACCTTTCATGACACGCTGGACTGTCCGGCGTGTCATTTTATTAAGAAAAATCCAAGGATTACGTCAGTGCCGACGATCAATCAACTCGTGCGGAAGGGGCGCAAGGACAAACCGGTCAAGAACAAAGTTCCTGCCCTGGAAGCCTGCCCTCAAAAACGCGGTGTTTGCACCCGTGTGTACACAACCACGCCGAAGAAACCTAACTCAGCTTTGCGTAAGGTCGCCCGTGTGCGCCTTACTAACGGTTTCGAAGTCACCAGTTACATTGGTGGTGAAGGCCATAACCTGCAAGAACACTCCGTTGTTCTAATTCGTGGCGGTCGTGTCAAGGATTTACCAGGTGTGCGTTATCACACTGTCCGTGGCTCGCTGGATACCAGCGGTGTTGAAAAACGCCGTCAGGGTCGTTCCAAGTACGGCGCCAAGCGGCCCAAGGGCTAAGGCTTTAAGCCGAACGCCTTTTTCGAACAAGAGAGAAGTATAAGATGCCACGTCGTCGCGAGATACAGCCACGCCAACCGCTGCCTGATCCTAAATTTAAGTCTGTGCAGTTGGCTAAATTTATTAATATGATCATGAGCTCGGGCAAGAAGTCCACAGCAGAAAGCATTGTTTATGGTGCTTTGGATCGCATTAGTGACCGCAAGAGCACAGAAGAGCCTTTGACGGTTCTGGAAGAAGCTCTGGAAAACATTCGTCCTTCGGTTGAGGTGAAATCACGTCGCGTTGGTGGTGCTACCTACCAAGTGCCAGTTGAAGTGCGTGCAATACGTCGTACTACATTGGCAATGCGTTGGTTGATTGATGCTTCACGCAA
This sequence comes from Oceanococcus sp., assembly GCA_051252075.1. Lineage (GTDB taxonomy): Bacteria > Pseudomonadota > Gammaproteobacteria > Nevskiales > Oceanococcaceae > Oceanococcus. Next base: position 27,901 of record JBPOFU010000019.1, read on the forward strand.
GCGTGGTGAGAAAACCATGGCTGAACGTTTAGCTGGTGAAGTCCTTGATGCTTCCGAGCAGCGTGGATCCGCCATCAAAAAGCGTGAAGATACTCATCGCATGGCTGAGGCTAACCGCGCGTTTTCTCACTTCCGCTGGTAGCAGCAGAAGCACCCTTGGAGCATCCTCAACGTGGCCCGTACTACGCCGATTGAGCATTATCGGAATATTGGCATCATGGCCCACATTGATGCCGGGAAGACGACCACAACTGAACGCATTCTCTACTACACCGGTGTATCTCACAAAATGGGTGAGGTACATGATGGTGCAGCCACCATGGACTGGATGGAGCAGGAGCAGGAGCGAGGTATTACGATTACCTCCGCTGCAACCACCTGTTTTTGGCAGGGTATGGCGCGGCAGTTCTCCAATCAATATCGCATCAATATTATTGATACGCCAGGGCACGTCGATTTCACCATTGAGGTCGAGCGTTCGCTGAGGGTGTTGGATGGTGCGGTTTGTGTATTGGATGCGAATGCAGGGGTAGAGCCGCAAACCGAAACGGTTTGGCGCCAGGCTGACAAGTACGAAGTGCCGCGCATGGTGTTCATCAATAAGATGGACAAAATGGGTGCTGATTATTACCGCTGCATAGAAATGATCGAGAAGCGTTTGGGTGCCAATGTGGTGCCCATACAGATATCGATTGGTGCGGAGGAAAAATTTGAAGGTGTCGTTGACCTGTTGCGAATGAAGGCTATTCGTTGGGACGGCGATGATATGGGAATGACGTTTCAAGAAAACGAAATTCCTGCAGACCTTCAGGCTAAAGCGGAAGAGTACCGTGAGGCTGTGGTGGAAGCTGCAGCGGAAGCCAACGAAGAGTTGATGGAAAAGTATCTCAATGACGGCGAGTTGTCGGTTGAGGAAATTAAGGCGGGTTTGCGCACTCGTGTGTTGGCTAACGAAATCGTATTGACGCTTTGTGGTACAGCCTTTAAAAATAAGGGCGTGCAAGCTTTGCTAGATGCGGTTGTTGAGTACATGCCATCCCCGTTGGAAGTTAAAGCCATTACAGGCACGGATCCGGATGACGAAAGCAAAGCAATATTGCGTCATTCCAGTGACGAAGAGCCGTTCGCGGCCTTGGCCTTTAAAATTGCTACAGATCCTTACGTAGGTACCTTAACCTTCGTGCGGGTTTATTCGGGGGTGTTGAGTGCGGGTGACTCAATATATAACTCTACCGATGGCAAAAAAGAGCGTATTGGCCGCTTGTTGCAGATGCATTCCAATGCGCGCGAAGAGATTAAAGAAGTGCGCGCAGGTGATATTGCTGCCTGTGTTGGTTTAAAGAATATAACGACGGGTACAACTTTGTGCTCGCCGGATGCGCAGGTCATTCTAGAGCGCATGGAGTTTCCAGAGCCGGTAATTTCTGTGGCGGTTGAGCCTAAGACGCAATCGGATCAGGAGAAGATGGGGCTCGCGCTGCAAAAGCTGGCGCAAGAGGATCCATCCTTTCGAGTGCACACGGACGAAGAGTCGGGGCAGACAATCATTTCCGGTATGGGTGAGCTGCACTTGGAAATTATTGTTGATCGTATGCGGCGTGAATTCAGTGTTGATGCCAATGTGGGTAAACCACAGGTTGCTTACCGTGAAACTATTCGCGGTACCACTGAGCAAGAGAGTAAGTTCATTCGTCAGTCAGGTGGGCGTGGGCAATATGGGCATGTTTGGTTGAAGCTCGAGCCGTTGCCAACCGGTACTGGTTATGAGTTTGTGGATGCGATTGTAGGTGGTTCTGTCCCGCGTGAGTTTATCTCGTCGGTCGATAAGGGCATACAAGAGCAAATGCAAAATGGCGTTATCGCCGGTTATCCGGTGGTGGATGTTAAAGTGACCTTGTACGATGGTTCGTATCACGACGTGGATTCCAACGAAATGGCATTTAAAATTGCCGGTTCAATGGGCTTCAGAGATGGTGCCCGTAATGCCAAGCCGGTATTGTTGGAGCCCGTTATGAGTGTCGAGGTTGTCACGCCTGAGGATTATATGGGCGACGTGATGGGTGACCTGAACCGTCGTCGTGGTGTAGTGCAGGGTATGGAGGATTTGCCGACTGGGAAATCTATTCGTGCGGAAGTGCCGCTGGCGGAAATGTTTGGTTACGCCACAGATGTTCGCTCTATGAGTCAAGGCCGCGCGACTTACACCATGCAGTTTGCAAAATACAGTGAAGCACCCGCCAGCGTTGTCGAACGGGTGACTAAGGCGTTTTAAGATTTAAAGGGGTGAGGTGTGTTGAGTGAGGAGCACGCCCAAGCAACCCCTCATCCCTAAACCATTCTCCTCACAGTTTTGAAAATAGATAGTCGACAGGATTGAAATCAGATGGCTAAAGAAAAATTCGAACGAACCAAACCCCACGTCAATGTGGGCACAATTGGTCACGTTGATCATGGCAAGACGACGCTAACAGCGGCCTTGACCGTGGTGCAAGGCAAGAAATATGGTGGTGATACAAAAGCTTACGACCAAATTGATAATGCGCCTGAAGAAAGAGCGCGTGGTATCACTATTTCCACTGCGCACGTGGAATATGAATCTGATGGGCGTCACTACGCTCACGTTGATTGCCCAGGGCACGCGGATTATGTGAAGAACATGATCACCGGTGCTGCGCAAATGGACGGCGCGATTCTGGTTTGTTCCGCGGCGGATGGCCCTATGCCACAAACGCGCGAGCACATCTTGTTAGCGCGTCAGGTTGGCGTGCCTTACATAGTTGTGTTTTTGAACAAAGCCGACATGGTCGACGACGAAGAGTTGTTAGAGCTTGTTGAAATGGAAGTGCGCGAGTTGTTGGACCTGTATGAATTCCCAGGTGACGACACGCCCGTAATTGTGGGTTCGGCACTGAAAGCATTGGAAGGCGACGAGTCAGAAATCGGCAGCCAAGCGATTGATAAATTGATCGAAGCTTTGGATACGTTTATTCCTGAGCCTGAGCGCGCCATCGACGGTGCATTCTTGATGCCGGTTGAGGACGTGTTCTCAATTTCGGGTCGCGGTACGGTTGCAACCGGTCGTATCGAGCGCGGGATTGTCAAAGTCGGCGAAGAAATTGAAATTGTTGGTATCAAGGACACGACCAAAACCACAGTGACGGGCGTGGAAATGTTCCGCAAGTTGCTGGATGAAGGTCGTGCAGGCGATAACACCGGTATCTTGTTGCGCGGTACCAAGCGCGAAGATATCGAGCGTGGTCAGGTTCTTTGCAAGCCAGGTTCGATTAAGCCGCATACGAAGTTCGAAGCGGAAGTGTATGTTTTGAAGAAAGAAGAGGGTGGTCGTCACACACCTTTCTTTAAAGGCTACCGTCCACAATTTTACTTCCGTACCACTGACGTCACTGGCGCAGTTGAGTTACCGGAAGGAACAGAAATGGTGATGCCGGGTGACAATATCAGCATAATTGTTGAGTTAATCGCCCCAATCGCAATGGAAGATGGTCTTCGTTTTGCAATCCGCGAAGGTGGCCGTACAGTCGGTGCCGGAGTAGTTGCTAAGATCATCGATTAACGCTATACTAGCTGGCTCAACGCGAGGGTGTGGTTTTCCGCACCCTCGTTTTTTTCGGTAAAGAAAATGACAACAGCAAATCAGACCATCCGCATTCGCCTCAAGGCTTTCGATCACCGTCTCATCGACAAATCTGTTCGTGAGATCGTTGATACCGCTAAGCGCACAGGGGCGATTGTAAAAGGCCCGATTCCTTTGCCAACGCGTCGGGAGCGGTTCACCGTTTTAGTATCCCCCCACGTTAATAAGGATGCACGAGATCAATACGAAATCCGCACGCACAAGCGTTTGCTGGATATCGTGGAACCCACGGATAAAACCGTGGACGCGTTGTCCAAGTTAGACTTGGCAGCCGGTGTCGATGTGCAGATTAAACTGCAGTAAGACAAAAGAGCGATCGGTTCGCCGATCATTTAAAAACATCTTCCGTCGCCTGTGTATTCACGGGTCGGAAAAGCCATTTGGACTACCGCCCTATGTGGCGGCAAGCAAGAGGTTGTATTCATGCCAATCGGATTGATAGGTCGTAAATGCGGGATGACGCGCGTATTTACGGAAGCTGGCGTTTCAATACCAGTGACCGTAGTCGAAGTGTTGCCAAACCGTGTTACGCGAATCAAAACCCAGGAAGTTGACGGCTATCGCGCCGTTCAAGTTACTACTGGAAACAAAAAAGCTGGTCGCCTGACTAAAGCTTTAGCGGGCGAGTTCCGTAAAGCTGGTGTCGAGCCGGGTCGTGGTTTTTGGGAATTCCGCTTAGCGGACTCGGAAGGCGAAGACTTGGCTGCTGGAAGTGAAATCAACGTTGATCTTTTGGCTGATGTCAAAACCGTCGATGTTGTTGGAACCAGCATCGGTAAGGGTTTTGCTGGCGTAATTAAACGTCATCACTTCTCCAGTCAGCGCATGTCACACGGTAACTCATTGTCACACCGTGCTCCGGGCTCCATCGGTCAGAACCAAACGCCAGGTCGTGTATTCCCTGGTAAGAAAATGGCCGGCCATCTCGGTGACGTACAGCGCACCATTCAGAACCTTGAAGTGGTTCGGGTGGATGCAGAAAAGAACCTGCTGTTGATCAAGGGCGGAGTGCCGGGTGCCAAGGGTGGCGATCTGGTTATTCGGCCGGCAGTCAAGGGCGCCGCGTAGGCGATATCATTATGCAGTTGAATCTACATATCGGTGAAGGATCTGTTGAAGTGGGCGACAAGGTGTTTGCTGCTGACTTTAATCAAGATTTAGTTCACCAGCTCGTAACCGCCTATCAGGCAGGTGGTCGTGCCGGGACTAAGGGTGGTAAAAACCGCGCTGCAGTTCGTGGTGGCGGTCGTAAGCCTTGGCGTCAAAAAGGCACGGGTCGTGCGCGTGCGGGAACTATTCGGTCCCCGATTTGGGTTGGTGGTGGTCAAACATTCGCTATGCACCCTCGCGATTTCTCGCAGAAAATCAATAAGAAGCAGTGGCGCGCGGGTTTGCGTTCCATTTTGTCTGAGCTGGCTCGTCAAGAACGTCTTCGCGTTGTTAAGGAAATCAATCTTCCCGATCATCGTACGAAAAGCGTCCTCGCTTGGTTGTCCGGCGTGGCAGAAGGTCGCGTTTTAGTTGTCGACACAGAGATTGGATCGGAGTTGCAGCGTGGTGCGGGGAACATCTGGAATGTTGAACTGTGCCCGGCGGCGGCTTTGAATCCGGCTGCTCTGGTCGGTGCTGACTACGTGGTGTTGACTGCTCGTGCGGCAGAAGCTCTTTCGGAGAAGTTGTCATGACCGCTGCTCGTTCTGCTCAAGAGCGCGCGTTTCAAGTATTGCTGGCGCCGCTGGTGACTGAAAAGTCCTCGCGTGCGGCTGAAGAAAACAACGTTGTTGTTTTTGAAGTGGCCACGACAGCAAGCAAGCCTGAAATCCGTCGCGCCGTAGAAAGTCTTTTCGACGTTAAAGTTGCCGGTGTTACCACTGTCAACGTGAACGGTAAGACAAAGCGTTTTGGGCGTGGTTTAGGCCGTCGTTCAGACTGGAAGAAAGCCTACGTGAAGCTGGCCGAAGGCCAGGAAATCGACTTCACTTCCGGTGTTAAGTAAACACTGGGTCGTTAAGGGAATCTGAAGATGGCAACTCAAAGAGCCAAACCGACTTCCGCAGGTCAGCGTCACGTAGTTCGCGTGATTGGGCAAGATCTGTATAAAGGTGGTCCCCATCAAGCATTGGTGGAAAAAAAGACAAAGACCGGTGGTCGTAATAACGCGGGGCGTATTACTACACGTCATCGTGGTGGTGGTCACAAGCAGCGTTATCGCGTAATCGATTTCAAGCGCAACAAAGATGCCGTTGCGGCTGTTGTTGAGCGGATTGAATATGATCCAAACCGTACTGCACACATCGCTTTATTGTTGTATGCAGATGGTGAGCGTCGTTACATCATTGCGCCTAAGGGTTTAAAAGCGGGTGACCCCGTTCGTTCAGGTGTAAGTGCGCCAATTAAGCCTGGTAATTGCATGCCTCTGTCGAACATCCCGCTGGGTAGCATTGTGCATTGCATAGAGCTGCGTCCTGGTAAGGGTGCTCAAGTTGCACGTAGTGCCGGTGCTGCGGTTCAGTTAGTAGCGCGTGACGGTGGCCATGCGACTTTGCGCTTGCGCTCCGGTGAGATGCGTAAAGTTCCAGTTGATTGCCGTGCGGTGATCGGTGAATGCAGTAACGGTGAGCACAGTTTGCGCTCACTGGGTAAGGCAGGCGCTAAGCGCTGGCGCGGTGTGCGTCCGACTGTTCGTGGTGTTGCCATGAACCCAGTTGATCACCCGCATGGTGGTGGTGAAGGTCGTACTTCCGGTGGTCGTCATCCGGTCAGCCCATGGGCGATGCCAACGAAAGGCTATCGCACTCGCAAGAATAAGCGTACCGACAAAATGATCCTTCGCGATCGTCGTCGGAAGTAAGGAGTAGTCATGCCTCGTTCAATTCGTAAGGGTCCGTTCGTTGATTTGCATTTGGCCAAAAAAGTGGCTGTTGCAGTTGATGCACGGGTCAAGCGTCCAATCAAAACTTGGTCGCGCCGTTCCATGATCACCCCGGATATGGTTGGTTTGACTATCTCTGTACACAACGGTCGGTTGCATATGCCGGTTTATGTGTCCGAGCAGATGGTCGGTCACAAACTGGGCGAATTCTCACCGACGAGGACCTTTAAAGGTCACGCCGGCGATCGCAAGTCCTGAGGGGAATGGTCATGACGACACAAGCTGTTCTAAGAAACGCTCGAATATCCCCGCAAAAAGCACGTCTGGTTGCAGATCAGATACGTGGTTTGCAGGTAGAAAAAGCGCTGCAGTTGCTGCAATTTAGCAGTAAGAAAGGTGCGGACATCCTTAAAAAGGTGCTCGACTCCGCTGTGGCAAATGCAGAAAATAATGATGGCGCCGATGTAGATGAGTTGAAAGTTAGCGAAATTTTCGTTGACGGTGCAACTCCTCTGAAACGAATCAAAGCGCGAGCCAAAGGTCGTGCTGACCGTATCGTGAAGCGATCCAGTCACATCACCATCCGGGTCGCGGAGTAAGGAAGACAAATGGGTCAGAAAATTCAGCCAGTCGGTTTTCGACTCGGAATCTCTTCCGAGTGGTCTTCCGTTTGGTACGCCGAAAAAGGCGCATACCGCAAGAACCTTAACGAAGATATCAAGCTGCGCGAATTCATTCGTGGCAAATTGAAAAATGCTTCAGTTAGTCGAGTTCAAATTGATCGTCTTGCCGGCAAGATTTCCGTGACAGTGCACACCGCACGTCCTGGGATCGTCATCGGTAAGAAGGGTGAAGATATCGAGAAGCTGCGCCAAGCGGTGCAGGCTATGGTCGGTATGCCAGTTAAGCTCTCGGTCGAAGAAATTCGTAAGCCTGAGTTGGATGCTTTACTGGTGGGCGAAAGTGTTGCTCAACAGTTAGAGCGCCGCATTATGTTCCGTCGTGCAATGAAGCGAGCTGTTTCCAACGCAATGCGTTTGGGTGCAGGCGGCATTAAAATTGAAGTGTCCGGTCGTTTGAACGGTGCTGAGATTGCGCGTACTGAATGGTATCGCGAAGGCCGTGTGCCGCTGCATACATTGCGCGCTGACGTAGATTATGGATTGGCAGAAGCTAAAACCACCTACGGCATCATTGGTATCAAAGTTTGGGTTTTTCGTGGTGAGGTCTTTGATGGCCAGGGCCAGAACGAGAAATCGAAACGCGAAGCGGCAGCATAAGGAGAATCAGTCATGATGCAGCCGAAGCGGACAAAATTCCGCAAACAACATAAAGGCCGTAACCGCGGTCTGGCGCAGAACGGAAACGCTGTGTCCTTTGGTGAGTATGGCTTGAAAGCTGTCGGCCGTGGACGCATTACCGCTCGCCAGATTGAGGCTGCGCGTCGTGCGATGACTCGCCACATTAAACGTGGTGGGAAAATTTGGATTCGCATCTTTCCCGATAAGCCGATTAGCAAAAAGCCAATCGAAGTGCGTATGGGTAAAGGTAAGGGCAACGTTGAGTATTGGGTCGCGCTGATTCAGCCTGGCAAAATGCTTTACGAAATGGAAGGTGTCAGCGAAGAGATAGCACGTGAGGCGTTTCGCCTAGCTGCTGCCAAGCTGCCTATTAAAACAGTATTTGTTAATCGGACGATCTTGTGATGAAGGCGACAGAACTTCGTGACAAAGGCGAAGAAGATCTTGCGAAAGAGCTGCTTGCTCTGCGCCGCGAGCAATTTAATTTGCGTTTGCAGCTGGCTACTGGTCAGTCCATGAAAAGTCATCGGGTGCGTGAGGTCCGTCGTGATATCGCGCGGGTAAAGACAATCCTGAACGAAAAAGGACGGCAGGCATGAGCGAAGCAGCAAGAGTTGCCCCGCGATTAAGCGGCACCGTAACCAGCAATAAAATGCAAAAGAGCATCACCGTGATGGTCGAGCGTCGTGAAAAACATGCCCTGTATGGCAAGTTCATCACTCGTTCTGTCAAGGTGCATGCGCATGATGAAAATAACGATTGCAATATTGGCGATCGGGTCACGGTCGAGCAATGCCGCCCGCTGTCCAAGTCCAAGACTTGGAAGTTGGTTGAAGTTGTCGAACGTGCTGGTCTGGAGTAAAGACAAATGATTCAGACAGAATCAGTACTGCTTGTCGCTGACAACAGTGGCGCTAAAAAGGTGCAGTGCATCAAAGTGCTAGGTGGTTCACATCGCCGTTATGCAGGCGTTGGTGACATCATCAAAGTCAGCGTTAAGGATTCGATTCCTCGCGGTAAGGTAAAAAAAGGCGAAGTGCACAACGCGGTCGTAGTTCGTACCCGCCACGGTGTACGTCGCCCGGATGGCTCTTTGATCAAATTTGATACCAATGCAGCGGTCTTGTTGAGCGCCAAGTTGGATCCTATTGGCACACGTATTTTCGGGCCGGTGACACGTGAACTTCGTGAGAAGTTTATGCGTATCATCTCCCTGGCACCGGAGGTTTTGTAAAAATGAACCGACTTCGTAAAGGTGATGACGTTGTCATTACGGCCGGTCGTGACAAAGGTCGTCGCGGCACTGTGCTGACGACGCGTCAAGATGATCGGGTGCTGGTTGAAGGCATCAATATGGTCAAAAAGCACGTTAAGCCTAACCCCAACACGGGTGTGCAAGGTGGCATCGTAGAGCAGGAAGCGGCGCTTCATGTATCTAATGTCATGTTGTTCAACCCTAAGACTGAAAAGGGCGATCGCGTCAGTTTCAAAGTGGTCGATGGTGTTAAGCAGCGTGTCTATCGCTCCACCGGCGAAGTGGTCGGGGGCTAGGGAAGACAATGTCTAATTTACATACACTTTATAAAGAACAACTCGCTGGACAAATTCGCGAAAAATTGGATTGCCCAGTTATGGCAACCCCGCGAATTACCAAGATCACCGTTAATATGGGATTGGGCGAGGCTGTAACCGACAAGAAGATTGTCGAGCATGCGGTATCTGATCTGGCGAAAATCACAGGTCAAAAACCTCAGGTTCGCCTGGCTCGTAAGTCGGTTGCAGGTTTCAAGATTCGTGACGGCTGGCCCATCGGTGCTCGGGTCACCTTGCGTCGCGAACGCATGTACGAATTCCTCGAGCGCTTAGTTGTAGTTGCGTTACCCCGTATTCGCGATTTTCGTGGTTTGAACCCGAAATCGTTTGACGGCAACGGTAATTACAGTTTGGGCGTTAGCGAGCAGATCATTTTTCCTGAGATCGATTATGACAAGGTGGACAAGCTTCGCGGCATGGACATCACGATCACTACATCGGCACGTAACGACGAAGAGGGGCGGGCTTTGCTTGATGCATTCAAATTCCCGTTCCGTAAGTAAGGCGTAGAGATGGCAAAGAAAAGCATGATAGCGCGCGAAGATAAGCGCACTAAACTGGTCGCAAAGTTCGCTGTAAAGCGTGCCGCGATCAAGGCCCGGATTAAAGATCCTAAGGTCAGTTTTGAAGAACGTTATGAAGCTGTGCAAGAACTGCAAGCTTTGCCACGTGATTCAGCACCTGTACGTGGTCAGAACCGTTGTGAAATCACCGGTCGCCCACATGGCTATTACCGTAGGTTTGGCCTGGGTCGCAACAAGTTGCGTGAACACACCATGCGGGGCGAAGTCCCCGGTCTTAAAAAGTCCAGTTGGTAACAACGGGGATATCGGTAACTGAATTATGAGTATGACTGATCCCATCTCGGATATGTTGACCCGCATTCGCAACGGCCAAGCCGCGCGTCTAGCAGAAGTCTCCATGCCGGGTTCGAAAGTTAAGAAAGCAATTGCCCAAGTGTTGTTGGATGAAGGCTATATAGCTTCATTTGATGCCGCGATAGTGGATGCTAAGGAAACATTGCGCATAGAGCTCAAGTATTTCCAAGGCAAACCGGTAATTGATTTACTACAACGCGTCAGCAAGCCGTCGTTGCGAATCTATAAGAATCGCGATGAACTACCGCAGGTATTGGGTGGCTTGGGTGTGGCCATAGTGTCTACATCCAGCGGAGTGATGGCAGATCGCAAAGCGCGAGCGAACGGCCAGGGCGGTGAAGTCCTGTGCATCGTCGCTTAAGGAGTCGATATGTCACGTATTGCTAAAAACCCCATAGAATTGCCCAAAGGCGTTGAGCTGACGCAAAGCGGTCGCGAAATTACAGTCAAGGGAGCCAAGGGTAAAATGTCCCTGAGCTTAGTTGACGGAATTGATTTAGCGATAGACGGAAGTGTCGTGCGCATTGCGGATGACAGCGTCGTTAAGCAGACGGCTATGGCCGGTACCACCCGTGCGTTATTGGCGAATATTGTCGTCGGCGTATCCACTGGCTTCGAGCGTAAGCTTGAATTGGTTGGTGTGGGTTATCGCGCACAAGCGCAGGGTAAGAACATCAATCTGACACTGGGTTTTTCACATCCTGTTGTGTATCAGTTGCCAGAAGGTGTTACCGCTGAAACCCCAAGCCAAACAGAAATTGTGCTGACGGGTTCCGACAAACAAGTACTTGGTCAGGCTGCTGCTGAAATTCGCGCTTACCGTCCACCAGAGCCTTATAAAGGTAAGGGTGTGCGTTATGCCGGAGAGCATGTGCGCCGTAAAGAAGCTAAGAAGAAATAATCCGGAAGGGATTGAGTCGACATGGACAAGAAAATTGCTCGTCAGCGTCGTGCCCGCAAGGCTCGCGCGAAAATTCACGAGTTGGAAGTGTATCGCCTGTGCATACATCGCACACCGCAACACATTTATGCGCAGTTAATCGAACCAGAAAGTGGCCGAACATTGGCTTCCGTTTCTACGGTTCAAAGCGACGTGCGCGATGGTTTGAAACACACCGGCAACGCAGATGCTGCCCGTAAGGTTGGAGCTGGGATTGCAGCTAAGGCCAAAGAGTTAGGCGTCGAGACGGTTGCATTTGACCGTTCCGGTTTCCGTTACCACGGTCGTGTTCAGGCACTGGCTGATGCCGCTCGTGAAGGCGGGCTTCAGTTCTAAGGAATCAGATTATGGCGAAGCATCATCATCAGGATAATGACGGACAGGGCGAGTTTCAAGAGAAGCTTGTTGCGGTCAATCGTGTGGCAAAAGTCGTAAAAGGCGGTCGCATCTTTAGTTTCACAGCATTGACGGTTGTCGGTGACGGCGCTGGTCGCGTTGGTTATGGCTACGGTAAAGCGCGTGAAGTACCAGTTGCTATACAAAAAGCGATGGAAAAAGCGCGACGTAATATGGTCGACGTTCGTCTTAAAGGCGATACCGTTCAGCATAAAATCGTTGGTCGTCATGGCGCGACACAAGTTGTGATTCGTCCGGCCTCCGAAGGTACCGGTGTCATTGCCGGTGGCGCAATGCGTGCCGTAATGGAAGTAGCCGGAGTACAAAACGTACTGGCGAAATCCTACGGTTCACGTAATCCAATCAACGTGGTTCGTGCCACGGTGAATGGTCTAACGTCCATCTACGACCCGGAATATATTGCTGCGAAACGTGGCAAGAAAGTATCGGATCTGCTTGGCGATTCGGCTGCTTAAGGAAACGTCATGAGTGAACATAAAACAGTACGCATTACCTTAGTGAAAAGTTTTCACGGCCGGCTCAAGTCTCACCAGGCTTGTGTTCGTGGCTTAGGTTTGCGACGCATGCATCACACGGTTGAGCGTGCTGCGACTCCAGAAAACATGGGCATGGTGAACAAAGTTCGCTACCTGCTCAACGTAGAGGAAGTGTCCGCTTAACGCGGCATGGAAAAGCACAATGCGATTGAATGATCTGCGCTCCTCAGAAGGGGCTAGAAAAAGTGGTAAACGCGTCGGACGCGGTCCTGGCTCAGATATGGGTAAGACTTGTGGTCGAGGCGTTAAAGGCCAAAAATCACGTTCCGGTGGTTTTCATAAAGTAGGTTTCGAAGGCGGTCAAATGCCTTTGCAACGTCGTTTGCCTAAGCGTGGTTTCAACTCCGCGATGCGTGAACTTCGTGATGAAGTGCGCCTAGATGCGTTGGCTAAATTGGCTGAGCAAGGTGTGACTTTGGAAACTTTGAAGGCAGCGGGTTTAATTCGTAATAAGGCGACGATGGTTAAGATCATCAAAGCGGGCGAATTGACAGTCGCGGTCAATGTCGACGGCATTCCTGCCACGGCAGGTGCTCGTGCAGCTATTGAAGCTGCCGGCGGCTCGGTTAAATAGGGTAGACCATGGCAAACCAGGGACCATTACCGGATTTTGGCCGCTTGCAGGAGTTGCGTAATCGCATATTTTTCCTGTTAGGCGCCTTGCTGGTGTACCGGATCGGAACCTTCATTCCGGTGCCGGGGATAGACCCTGTGCAGTTAGAAGCCCTGTTTGAGCAGCAGCGTGGCACCATTCTCGATTTGGGGGTGATGTTCACTGGTGGTGCTTTAGAACGACTGTCGTTATTTGCTTTGGGCATCATGCCTTACATTTCTGCATCGATTATCATGCAGTTGATGTCAGCGGTTATTCCGCAGCTAAAGGAAATGCGTAAAGAAGGCGAAGCTGGTCGTCGACGCATTACCAAGTACACGCGTTATGGCACGCTTGGGTTGGCAACGTTTCAGGCTATCGGCGCTACGTTTGCGTTGCAAGCAAACGGCATTGCGATAAACCCTGGACCGGGTTTTGTCTTTACCGCAACGGTTTCCTTGGTTACCGGTACGATGTTCTTGATGTGGCTGGGCGAACAAATTACCGAACGCGGTATTGGTAACGGTATTTCGATTATAATATTCGCCAGTATTGTGTCTGGCTTGCCTTCAGCTCTTGGCGGTACGGCACAATTAGTAAGTGATGGTTCGATACAGGGCTGGCAAGTGCTCGCCATTCTGTTAGTGGCTATCGCAGTGACGGCATTCGTAGTGTTTGTGGAGCGTGCTCAGCGCCGTATCCCTATTCACCATGCACGCCGTCAGCAGGGTCGTCGAGGTTACTCGGCTCAGACTCAGCATTTACCGCTTAAGTTGAATATGTCGGGTGTAATCCCGCCAATTTTCGCGTCAAGTTTGATTTTGTTTCCGGCATCAATGGTTCGGTTCTTTGGAGAAGAAGGCGGTGGTTTAGTACAAACTGTAGCCAATACTTTGTCTCCTGGGCAGCCTTTGTATGTCTTGTTGTATTCCTTGTTGATCGTGTTTTTCTGCTTTTTCTATACCGCGATCGTGTTTGATTCCAAGGAAACTGCTGACAACCTGAAACGTTCTGGAGCTTTTGTTCCGGGTGTACGTCCAGGTCGGCAAACCGCAGGTTATATCGACAAGGTGTTGACTCGTCTTACTGTCGGTGGTGCTGCGTACATTACGGCGGTGTGCTTATTACCAGAGTTCTTGATTCTGGAATGGAATGTGCCGTTTTACTTTGGCGGCACCTCGCTGCTGATCATCGTCGTTGTTGTGATGGATTTCATGGCGCAGCTGCAAGCTCACATGATGTCTCATCAATATGACGGCCTGTTGAAGAAGTCCAATCTCAAAGGGACTGGCAAAGCAGGGGCTCCGCGCTAATCGCGGCCTGCAGGAGAGTACTTATGAAAGTTCGTGCATCAGTAAAAAAAATGTGTCGCAACTGTAAAGTGGTTAAGCGCGAAGGTGTCGTGCGTATCATTTGCAGTACCGATCCACGTCACAAACAACGTCAAGGTTGAGTTGATAGTATGACTCAAGTTAATATGTTCGGTTCTGTTTCTCGCGTTTACGCGTTCTGGAGGTTCTAAGATGGCGCGTATTGCGGGCGTAAATGTACCGGCCAACAAACATACGATTATTGCGATTCAATCAATCTACGGCATTGGGGCAACCCGAGCCGCTAAGATTTGCGAAGGTAGCAAGATTGAGCCTTCCGCCAAAATCAAAGATTTGACGGATGCTGAATTGGAAGCGCTGCGGGCCGGTGTTGGCCAATACGACGTAGAAGGTGATCTTCGTCGCGAAGTTTCCATGAACATCAAGCGATTGATGGATCTGGGTTGTTACCGCGGTGTTCGTCACCGTCGTGGCTTGCCAGTTCGTGGTCAGCAGACTCAAACGAACGCACGCACCCGTAAGGGTCCGCGTCGTGCGATCCGCAAGTAATTTCAGGATTTAGCAATGGCACAGCCGAAAGCAGCATCGCGCACTAAAAAGCGCGTCAAGAAAAATATCCCAGAAGGTATCGCACATATTCACGCGACCTTTAATAACACCATCATCATGATCACCGATCGCCAAGGCAATGCTTTGGCATGGGCGACCAGTGGCGGCGCCGGGTTTAAAGGGTCTCGTAAGAGTACGCCTTTTGCGGCGCAGATCGCAGCTGAAAAGGCTGGCACAATTGCAGCCGAACATGGTGTAAAGAATTTGGAAGTACGTGTGAAGGGCCCCGGTCCTGGCCGCGAATCAGCGATTCGTTCGTTGAATGCAAATGGCTTCCGCATTACCAATATTACGGACGTGACACCCATCCCTCACAATGGCTGCCGTCCACCCAAGCGTCGTCGGGTTTAAGGAACGAACATGGCCAAGTACACCGGTCCCAAATGTAAACAAGCCCGCCGTGCGGGTACAGATCTCTTTCTGAAGAGTCGCGGACGTAGCCTTGATGGCAAATGTCGCATCGATTCTCCTCCCGGTCAGCATGGTGCCCGTCGTGGTGCACGCTTGTCTGATTACGGGTTGCAGTTGCGTGAAAAGCAAAAGCTGCGTCAGATGTATGGGGTTTTGGAGCGTCAGTTCCGAAATTACTACAAGAAAGCCGCTCAGCAAAAAGGCGCTACAGGTTCCCTGTTGTTGCAAATGCTGGAACGCCGCCTGGATAATGTTATCTACCGCATGGGCTTCGCAGCCACTCGCGCAGAAGCACGCCAGTTGGTAAGCCATAAATCCATCAGTGTGAACGGTGTGACGGTCAATATTCCGTCTTACCAGATCTCTGCTGGTGATGTGGTTGCTATTCGCGAACGCGCCAAAAACCAAATTCGCATCAAAGATGCATTGGATGTGGCAACTCAAGTTGGCCTGAAAGATTGGGTCGAAGTTGATGAGAAGAAGCTGGAAGGCACCTTCAAATCAGTTCCGGATCGTGACCAATT
The DNA here is from genome assembly GCA_051252075.1 of Oceanococcus sp. Classification (GTDB taxonomy): domain Bacteria; phylum Pseudomonadota; class Gammaproteobacteria; order Nevskiales; family Oceanococcaceae; genus Oceanococcus. The sequence goes on from JBPOFU010000019.1 coordinate 43,560, forward strand.
CTTAGAAGATATCAACGAAAACCTGGTTGTTGAGCTTTACTCTAAGTAAACGCTGAATAACAAATCGCACTAACGCAAGGGGTGAACGCATGAGTGGCGTCTCCGAATTATTAACACCGCGCTTGGTTGAAGCTGAAGAGCTAGGACCTAATCGCTCGAAGATTGTGCTGGAACCGCTGGAACGAGGCTACGGTCATACGT
>JBPOFU010000190.1:0-3063 GCA_051252075.1 Oceanococcus sp.
GAGTGAATGTGCACAAAGCCCCTCCAACGGGAGATGTCTATTTTCTGTGTGTGCTCGCTGAATAGCCTTAAGAATTGGATATCGTGCGAACAAGTGTCTTCGTTCTCCAATGGCTCTATAGGTTGGTTGGCAGTCGGCATATGTCATGGCATCAGACACATTTTTTGCACTCCATCTTGAGGGGCGTCGAAGTACCTGCTCCGGTATGTTTCCAGCAAACCTGCCGATAATCGTGTTGGCGAGAGTGAGCCAAGGGTCAAGTAAGTACCGTGTAATGGCCCAATCCATCGCCGCAATAAACTGGGGCGTAGTTTTCTGCTGTTTACAAATCAGCAACAGCATTTTTCGAATGCCTGGAACCGCGTCCCGGAACTGCTGTGCTTGTTTGATCTGTATGGAAGTTCGAAACAAGAGCATGCTAAAAATATGATCATCGACATTGCGGAACTCGGGGACAATGCCAGCGTCAGCCTCAACCGCGTCCTGAATCGAGCTGTACATTGGTAGCTCGAACTGTGCGTACGGTTCCTGTCCGTTTCTCCTAACCAGAAATTGATTGTTTTCGTTTGACGGGAAGCAAAGTATTTTGACCTTTGTGGGGTTTAACGCAGACTCTGGAACAGTGATGCTGTAGGGCAATCTCAAATACCCCGCTTGCAAGTGCCACCAAAGGGCGCGTTGGAGAGCAGCGCGCTGGGGGGTTGGGAAATAGAAGCCGTGACGTGCATGCACTGCATTGATCGCCTCGTCTAATCCTTTGAACCAAGCTGATACGCGTTCGTTTTGAGTCTGAAATCGAACGCTTACACTGACGTCATCCACGCTCCAATCTGCAGCATTTTTAGCTAAGCGCAACTGATCAATTTCTTTGAATGGGACGAAAATATGAGATGCAATATTGCGAGCAAGTGGTGGTTGTGATCGGGTGCTCATACTGATGCGCAGTTTGTGTTGTGAGAGTGGCGCCAGCTCTGACTAAAGAATTCTTCAACTATTTCGGTAACTAGGAATGCACACGTATGAAGACATCTGCGGAGTTCGGAAATGAGCGCGCTTTGTACAGCTGTATCAAAGCCCCATAGACGACAAAGAAAGCGAGTAGCGTCTTCTGCCGTATTAGTCGCAGGCCTAAGTAGTGCGTTAATTGACAGTGGGTTATCTAAGAAGGAGTGCTTTTCTAGGCATGCGGTTTCAGTAAATAGATTTCGAACTGTCGGCGGATGCTCGAATTTCACAACGGAAATGGAGCCTTGTTCTCTCGCCACAAAGACCGCAGTTGGGCTGACCAGTGCCCTGGTATTTACTACGTCGATTGCCCAAGGTGCTCTTAGATCAATTCGGTAGGGGGTGCAGGCCTGTGTCGTGACATATTCGGTGACGATATTTTGCAGTGCTTGATGTTCTTGGGGCGTTAGTCCAAATGTGTCTGCGACGCGCTTGTACACGCCTTCGAATACCGCGTGTGGAAAAAATGTTGTTGCATCGATGGTACGGCTTTGTGAAGCAAAGCCGTACCAATCTGCACCATGCCGAGGTATAGCTACGGTTGGAGCGTAATCCAAGGGCAGCGTGGCCTTCAATAAAAGAGAATTCTTCAAATTCAAACTCATGTCCATTTTGGCTAGGGAGTTCAAAATAGTAGCCACTTTAAGCGACGTATCATGTCTTGTTTGTTGGTTGAAAGAATTTTGTGAGCCCATCCCTGACTCACAGTTAATCTCCACTAAAGGTTTCAATCGAAAGCTGATGTGCCTCGCCAATGCCCGTGAACCAGCGGTGCATCATTAGCCCGCTTTGTTGACGATAATGTGTGACATAGTGTTTATCCGTCAGTATGGGGCAGCCCAAATGAAGGATTGATTGTCGGCTGCTTTATGGGACGTGATGTGTCGTATGGCGAAATTACCCTGTCGCTTTGGTGGGGAACTAAAGTCAACGATTTGATGAAATTGCTTTTTGAGTCTCCGTCTTTGAATGTCTCTTCATGGCACTTCAGTTAGGGCAAGGGATTAAAGTTCGCATCATGTTTTTTTGGATTGGCCACAGTTTGTTCGTGAGGAGTAGTGCAATGAGAAAGTATCGTTCGAAAAGGAAAGTTTTTTATTGCCTTGGGAAACAAAAATGAGCCAAACGGTTGCGATCGTTTATGACTTTGATGGCACCTTGTCACCACTTCCAATGCAGGAGTACACGATCTTGCCGGAACTTGGTGTGCAGGCACTGGAGTTCTGGGACGGCGTGAATGTTCAGAGCCGTGGTGAGGAAGCGGAGCCGATGCTGGTATATATGCGCCGATTACTTGAAGTCGCACAGGAAAATGGTCAGGCAATCAGGCGCGAGTCATTTTTGGGTCTAGGCAGTCGTATTGAGCTGTTTCCCGGCGTGTTGGAATGGTTCGATTTCATCGACCAGCGCGTGCTTGAGCTCAGCGACGGAAAAGTCGAGTTAGTCCATTACATCGTGTCAGCAGGGTTGCAAGAAATTCTAGATGGGGTGCCGATACGGGATAAGTTTCGTCGAATCTATGCGTCAAGCTATCACTATGATTCTAGCGGTCACGCAACGTTTCCACGTGTACTGGTGACCGATACGTCCAAAACTCAATTCTTGTTCCGAATCAATAAAGGTAAGGAAGACTTGCGGGAGAATATCAACACGCATATGCCGCAGGACGAACGGCCCGTGCCGTTTAGTCAGATGCTCTATATAGGAGACGGCGAAACCGATGTGCCGAGTATGGCGGTGACGCGACAAAATGGTGGATTTGCCATTGCGGTTCATGCGGAAGGTTCGGAGAAAGGGGAGGCGACTTGTAAATCGTTGCTTGAGGCTGGCCGCGTCAATTTTTATGCGCCCGCCGATTATCGAGAGACAAGTCGCCTGGCAGCTCTTGTTGATACAGTCATGCGTGCCATCATCTCGAATATGAATGTTAAAACGGCGTAAATGCAAATATAAAAATAAGAGCAATGTGGGAGTGGGCCTTGGCCCGACAAGATGAATCAAAATCTCGAATTCGTGTTGGTAGCGGACAGTTCGGCGGCTCGGCGCTTGCGTCGTTAT
>JBPOFU010000191.1:0-3019 GCA_051252075.1 Oceanococcus sp.
CTCCGAGGCCAGCGGTTACGCCGGCAGACAATGCTGTAATCGCCAGACTTTTAAACGAGAACTTATCTTGGATGCCAGTGGCGACGCCGACACCCTGACTAGCCACGTTACCGGCAATCGCTGCACCAACAGGTCCAAGTGAACCGTATGTCACTGCGGTCACAGCGACGGCGATAGCGACCAGCAGTATTTGTCCAAAGGCGCCACATTTATTATCTTTAGCTTTGGGCGGCTGTGGTGTGTTGGGGGAGGTATCGCCGATGGCTTTAGCGGGATCGTATACCTTGAACGTGTTTGCGTTGTGGCTGGCATTGCTGACCGTGTTGGGGATGGTGAGCGTGCGGCCTGCGGTGAGGGTTTCGCTGCCCGACAGGCCGTTGGCTTCAGCAAGCTTGTACCACAGGCTGCTATCGCCCCAGACGGCGGCAGCGACCTGGGAGAGGCTCTCGCCGCCCCGGGCGGTATAGAGATTGCCGGTATCCTGTTGGCTGTTGCCGTTGATCGCGTTGTAATTGGCATCAAAGTCGGCATAGAGACTGCCGTTGATCGCGCCGTTTCTAAAGGCGCCCGTGCCCTGCACCGTGGTGCGGTCCGTTATCGATTGTTCATAGTCCACATTGCCCGTGCCGTCATTGCCGACCGTGCCCATTTGCTTGCCGCCGAAGAAGTAGGTGCGCTGGCTGGGATCATTCTGGCTGTAATTATTGTCTACCTCATTGCGCAGGGTTGCCTGACCCTGCTGGTTATTGCCAAAATAGATGGTGCGTGGGCGGTTGCCGCCGGTAATGCTGACGGATGTCAGATGATCATTCTTGTCATAGGCATAGCCAGAGTTGCTGGTGCCATCGCGGTTGATAAGGTTGACATTGGCCTGCTGCGCGCCATCGTTCCAGCGGTAGGTCTGGCGCGTATAGGCATCGGCAAAGGCATAGTCAGCCGAGGAGAGATAGCCGGGCAGCGCGCTTGACGTGCTGGTCCAGTTCTTGGTCTCGCTAAAATAGAGCAATGTGCCCGAAGAGCTGCCGACCTGACCATAAGAGGTGATCGCAGGCGAGTTGGCGCCCAGACCGTTTGCACTGTAATTATTGACCGTATGGGTATGGATCCAGTTCGCGCCCTGCTTGGTCTTGCCTTTCTCCGCTATCACCTGATTGCGGGCATCATAGACCAGTGCATAGCGGTTATGGACCAAGGCTCCGGCAGTGCTATATTCTGCGTGCCCGTTGACCCGGCCCAGCAGGTCAAAGCTGGTTGTGGCGCGATTGACATTGTTAATCTTGGTAAGCGTTATCTGACCATCAGCATTATAGGTATAGGCCTCGACAGTGTCGGCGGTTATCGAGCCTGTATAGGGATTGATAAATTCATCGGTAGCGGTCGTTTCAACACGCTCCCCCGCTTTATTATAAAGGATATCGATGCCGCCGACCGTCCCGGTAGCTGTACTGGTTGCACCGCGCACGATCTGGCCACCCACCAGCTGTCCTTTAGAGACCACCGTGCGGTTCATATTGTCAAAAGCGTACCAGAACTCCTGAACCGCAGTTGTAGTGGCCAGCGTGCCATTGGCATTGACCGGGCGGTAGGTGGAGGAGATCTTACGGACATTGCCACCCGCATCATAGGCCCATGTCTTGTCGACATTATGCGCGCCTGATACCGCATCATCATAGTAGCGGGTCATCCGGCCCGCTGCATCATAGGTGCCATGGCCATCGTGACGCGTGGTGTTGGTGACCGTGTAAGAGGCAGGGATAACTTCCGGTTCACCGGGGGCTAACCAGATAATCTGTTCCGGTGTATAAGTCCCCTTTTGCGCAACCAGTTTTTCAGCGGTCAGCCGACCCAGCGCATCATAGCCATAGCTGGCGATAGTGCGGGTCCAGTTTGTATTGGCAACCGGTGTATTGCCGGACGTGATCGTGTTGATCTGACCGGTGTTAAAATAGCTGTAAGCGTTGTTCTTATACGCAGCACCGCCAGCCAGAGTACTCGTTTCCGAGGTCATGCGGCCGCCGATATCATAGACATAGTTATAGGTCTGCCCGATCACATCGCTGCGCGTAATCATATGACCGAACAAGTCTGTGGTTTCTGTTGCCGCATAGAGCGTATCACTGGTGGAGACACGGTCGGCTGCTGTGCTGATCGTCTGTGTCCAACCGCCAACATTTGTCAGCCCCATGCCGACATTGTCGATACCAGCGTTCCAGCTATAGGTGGTGGTGGTAACATCACCGCCAAAGGCGCGCGTGGAGATGACGCGGCCTTGCGTGTCATAGTCGGTGGTTTGTTTGTTGCCGCTGCCCAGCACGCTGTTATATTCTGAGAGCCTCTGGCCAAGACCATCATAGCTATAATAGGTGTTGAGCCCGCCCGGTTTGGTAATCTGGGTCACCCGGCCCATCGCGTCAAAGCTCTGGGTGGTTGTGCGGTTCACCTCATCGATCATGATCCGCGCATTGCCGTGCCGGTCATATTTGGTCTGCCTGATGCCGCCATCGGCATGCAGTTCCTGCGTCACCAAAGCTTGGCCGCCATCATAGCCGGTACCGGCCAGCAGGGTCAGGCGGGTAAGATTATTGTTGGCATCCCGGTTTGCAACTAAGCGGCCAGAGGCATCGTAATAGTAATTTTCTGTCGGCCGCACATTGCTGACCGCGCCAGAAGCTGAAGTGACGCTGACATAGGGGCTCTCTTTCTTGATCACCCGGCCCATATTATTATACGTATAGTTGGTCGTATGGCCCAGCGCATCGGTTTCGCTCAGCACCTCGCCAAAGGCGTTGTAACTGCGGCTTGAGGTCAGGTTCTGGGTTACGCCGGCACGTAGCTGGCGCCCCTCTTCAACCACACTCGTTGCCTGACCGCGCTTGTTATATTGCGTGTAGGTGCCGTTGACATCACTTTGACCTGGCAGAGCCAAAGCCTGCTGGAGGGTCTTTCCAGTAAGATTGGCGCCTGCCGACGTTATCGCTATCGTCTGATTGCCAGCAGCGTCATAGCCAAAATATTTCCA
>JBPOFU010000192.1:0-3000 GCA_051252075.1 Oceanococcus sp.
GGAATACCCCATGCGCCTAAAACGGCACCCGAGTGTGCAAGCATTTGGTCGAGAGGCGATAGTGAAATTGCCACCGGATGCGCCATTACTGTTGGGTGAAAAGGTTCTCGTGTCCATGCACGTTCCGGAGCAGCCTCTTGATGTATTAGCGAGAGTCAGTGATTTTTTCGCCGATAGCATAGGCACAGCGCAGGCTGCGATGCACGCCCAAGAATCTTCTATTCAAACCAAACCTGTGCGTTCGTCAATTGCTGATCTGAATGTTCGTAAGCTCGAGCCTTCCGGCATTGTGCTGAATCCGGGTAGTGGAGAGTTCCTGGTAGTCAGCGATGAGACCGGATCGGGGCCCGCATTTATTTTGGGCATGGACATAAACGGCCAAATTAATTCAAAACGTTCGATTTTGGGTGCTAGCGGGATCGACGATATGGAGAGCATTCGTCGCGTCGGCAAAGACTATTTTGTTCTCGCATCGCTGTCGCATAATCGCAAAGGTGAGCGAAAAGACGAGCGCTGCCAAATGCTGCGATTGCAAGAGAACGCTACACATTTTCAAGTCATCGGGCAGTTGAACTTGTGCCAGGTCATAGAGGAAATGGCACAGCAGACTAACGATGCAGAAGCACGAGAATTTCTAAAGCTAGCGACAAGCAATCTGCAGATGGATATTGAAGCTCACGATTTTTCTCAAAACAATTTGTATTTAGGATTCAAATCGCCCTGGGATGGCCAAGGACAAACGGTCATCATGCAATTGCCGGATTTTTCCGCAATGCTGGAAGGGAATCGACAAGCACGCATCTGGCATCGGGTATTGCTACCCCAGGATAAGAATGCGGTTGCCCCACGCCTTGCCGATATGGTGATTCATCAAGGCACCGTGTATTTGCTCGGTGTCCGAGTGGAATCCGCAACGCGTAACAGTGAGCTATGGGCTTTTGATCCTGAATCTGGGTTGCTCAAGAGTTTGGCGCTCGTTCCAAAACATGCTTTTGAAGGGCTCAGTGATGCACCGCTTAACCAACAATTTACGCTGATTTCTGATGGTGGCGGAAAACGCTTGCCGCACTACCTGACAATTCGCTTGTAGTAGGAGAAATTTGAATCATGAAATTTCTATATCGATTGCAAGCTTCGTTATACATTGCGGTGCTGCTCAGTTCTACTGCCTTCGCGGCAGTCCCAGTCAATGACTATCTACATCAGGCTTTAACCTCAAGTGCGAAATCTTCAAACACTCAGGAAGTTGGTGTAAGTGGCGGGCACCGTGTTTTTGATGAGGTTCAATTTCGCTGGCTGCGTGATTCCGGTAAAGAGGCTCAGGAGTTGCGCTTCAAGGCAAAGATGCCGGGACAAATCGTGGCTGAGCAAGCCATGTTTAGTGTCTATTCCCAACTGCAGGTACTCCAAAGCAATAAGCAGTTGAATGACGAGCTGCTTAGTCGATATCACAGCTGGCTTGCATTGGTGGTTGCTGAGCAGCAGTGGATGCTCAGTCTGCGTCGGTTGGCGTTAGCAGAAGCTATACTGAACTACGAAACTCAGCTTGCAAGCACCGCTGACTTTAGTGCCAAAGCAATGCTTAAAGCGGAATTGGCAGTGGATCGCCAACGAGCAGAAAGCCGGCGATATGGGGCTGATGTAACGCAACTACGCCAAACTATTGATATCAACTCGTTACATGCAAGCATTGATGTTTCAGAAATGCTGCGTTTAGCCATCTCTGACAGTTTTCTCGCTCAATCTTTCGCTAAAGAAAAAGCAAAACTTGAGCAACGGCTGGCAGAGCAATCTCTACGACGCGAGAAGTCTCGTAGCGGTTTAGCGTTGAACCTTATCGCAGCTCAACGCGAAAGTGACAATGTTCAAAACGATGTGCGATACACATTAGGGCTACAACTGCCCTTGGGTGGCCGCAGCTTTAACGAAGCTAAGCAGCAACTCGCTCTGGCCAACGCACAAAATGAAGCTCAACAACAACAGCTTTGGGCTGGAGAGCAATTTGATCTTCAAATAATGCAATTGAAGCGCTTGCAATCTCAGCTTCAGGACATTGCGACGCAATACAAAAGCATCGATAAGAAGTTGAACACAGCGATGGTAGCGAAAAGACCAAGCTTGGCTTTTCTGCTAAAGCAAGAGCAGCTTGAGTACTCAGCACGCGAGCTGGATTTACAGCGACAAGCGCACGAGCAGTGGCTGGAACTTTTGTCCGACAGCGGCCATTTATCTGAACTCCCGTTGCGCAATTGGTTGCTGTCAGCACAGCCAGAACTATAGGGAGCTTCATCATGACTCAAAACTCACTACCGCCAGTACTGCAGCGATATGAATTGAAGTACGTCATCCCGCCATCGTTGGTGGAGCCCATCACGGATTTCATACAACCGTATTGTGAACTCGACGCGCATAGTGCCAGTGCGAAGCAACACTTTTATCCGGTTAACAGCCTGTACTTTGATACGCCAGGATGTGAATTTCTCAAGCAACGTATGTGGGGGCGAGACAATCGCTTCAATATGCGTGTCAGAGCTTATGGCGATGGCACGCAGGCACCGTTCTATTTGGAGATTAAGAACAAGCGCGGAGTGGGAATGCGTAAGTTTCGTGCTACTGCCACAGAGCAAGAATGGCCGAATATTCTGTCTAATCCAGGCTTTCGTCTAGATGACGATCAAAGTGATGTCGAGCGACTTAATAAAGAACTCTTCCTACGCTTAGCGCTGAGCTACGCGATCGAACCAAAGATACTCACTAACTATCGGCGTCGGGCTTTTTTTTCTACGGTGGATGACTACGCTCGACTAACAATGGATGTCGATTTGCGATACCGCGAAGCGACAGATTTCAGCCTGCAGCCCGACCGCAGCATGCTGAATTACGATCATGAGGCCATGTTTACCGGCAATCAGCAGCCGGATGGAGGCAGTGTCGTGCTCGAACTCAACTGGGTGATGGGACAAGTACCGTTATGGATGCTCGACCTCATTCGTCACTTTC
>JBPOFU010000193.1:0-2987 GCA_051252075.1 Oceanococcus sp.
CGCATGTCTGCGCGATGCAAAGCTTCCTGTGGTAGTACGATACTGTTTGACACGGTGCGGGTGCAGCAACCGGCCCGTTGCCGACATTTGGATATTGCATTGTACCTCCCGAGAGCTGCCATTGGATAAAAAACTCAAGCATTTCCTGAAAATCGTCGCTCAGGCGACCTTTGAGACTTTGGTCTATCGTCGTTTGTGAGATATCCGATTTTTCCAAATCCTATTTGGTCCACCTATTAATCTAGTTGATTTCAAGGCCCTGCACCACCGGCAAACCAAAACATATCCATCAAGCCGCCAGTTACATAAGACAAGAGTCGTCTGCAGGTGAAAAAACGGCAAAGGTTGCCGTTAACGTACGATCCTGCCCCTACCGGAATCACCACCTATCTGCCACCCCACCCACTACCAGAAAACCCGGCGGCGCAGCTGCGGCTGAGGGCTGTTTGCTTACTGAAACAGCATCATCAGGGGAGCAATGAGTTCGCTCTCCGACGCCCACAGAACGATCAAGCCAAGCATGTAAATGATGAGTTTTTCGGCGATGGCGTTGATGGCAAATTTGAAAATCCAAAGTATCGCCTTAAGCACATATGCCAGCCATGTCGGAAGATTTGACCAAAAACCTCTCGATTGGGTACGTGAAGTTTGAATAGCGACGATTTCACCGATCAAAGAAAGCCATTTCAACATTGTATTTTTCTCCTTCTAACGGCGAGCGCGGAATTGCTCTCGCGCTATGGAGATGCTTGCGATCGCTGGAAGGATAGAGGAGACAGGTCACCTCTCTTGGAATAGTTGTGAAGTGCTTGTTGCTTTTTTGGAAGGATTGGGAAGGATAGGTTGGGCCAATTCGATATTTTCAGGAGATTTAATCAAAAATGACTGATCCAGTTAGACGCATTTCGGTTGAAGACGAGCAGGATAATCTTGCTGGCAAAGTTCGTCTGCAGTATCTGTTGCAGCGTTATGCGCCATCAGATCTGTCATACACTAGATTGTATAAAAAACTGAGACTACGCAAAACTGAAGACGACGAATTGGAGACGCAGAAGCTGTTTCCTGGGCTTCCAGATGATTTGGCCAGTTTAATCGACTGGTTTGGATCTGAGAAAAGCTTTAGCTACCTGCTCGAAACTGACGTCTCAAAGAAGGATGCTGGCCGCTACCAACCCACAAAGAGGTTGGGAGAAAGCATGTGTCTTGCCCTAGGGTGGGTTTTAGCCACAAGCTATGAAGGATGGCAGGAATCCGATCCGGACAATTTAATTCATGAGGATTTGAAGGCGCCGAGCGCCGGGAGTTCGGCAGAAGAGTTTGAGAATTCTTATAGAAGAGCCGCCCAGCGAATTCGGCACAAAGAAAAATTTTGCCTTTCAAAGGCCGCAGAGATTGCGGATTATCTCCTTGGAGGATCTCCCAACCCGGCACAAATATTTCTTAACTTTGAAGCAGGTCAGATTTCCGAAATCAGTTCCGCGTCATATCAATCTGTTGATGACGATCAATGCCGGTCCTTTTTGCAGGGCAGGCGGTTGCCGGAATTCACCGATGCGATCGGGAGAGCCGCGATCGCTAGGCATACAGAGGGCGACGTAGTCGAGAAACTGACAACAACACCACAAAGGCTGTTGCTGCTGACTTCAGCAGCGGGCGATGGAAAAAGCACCGTTATGTATCGCGCTGCTCACCAGTTTTTTGAGAAAGGTTGGCGTGTGCTGATCTCTGAGGCTTGGCATTCGACACCCGTTTTTGGTGTTCGGATCAGAAGAGTGTCGGGGGGAAACACGGTCCTTTTTATCGATGGCGCTGATTCTCTTGGGTCAAAAGATGGATCCCAGACACTTGAAGATATCCGCCAATGGATTGCTGACAATCCCAATCTTTATGTCGTGCTGGTCTCCAGGGAAATCGACTGGATACGCAATCACAACACCACTTCCGCAAATTTTTATAGCCATATCGCACTTCCGACACTCAATAGGCATGAGATGGAAGATCTGGCTAACAGTATGCATTGCTATGGCGCAGCGGAAGGCAATCCCGGCCGAGAAGAGCTGATTAGCAGAATACAGACTTCAATCGGCTCCCAGCATTACCCGCATATGCTTGCCGCTGTCATGACCGCTGCCCAGGGTAAGGATTTTGAGTCTATTCTCGGTTCTATGGTGACCAATTTCCCGGATCGTTCATTTCTGGAAAAACTCAGCTTGTGTTCTGTCTGCGCGGTACAGGATGACCGTATCCGCATGAACAGCGGTATCGCGGCTTTTTTGTTGTTAAGGGACTCTAGCCTCAATCCGTCGGATGGCCGACGAAAGTTCCGGGAGTTACTGGAAACGACAAAATCTGAAATCATTCCGCTGCGAGATTCCCGACTCGATTTGAGGCATCTGGATATCGCCAAATATGTAATCCGCGAGGCGTATGGCCTGAACAACGATCTGGTCAAGAGTACCTTTTACCTGGAGGATGACTTAACTGCCATCCTTGATGCAGCAATTAGTTGGAGGGGGCATGAAGTCCATTCGCTTCGCGTATCAACGGCAGATCATTTTATTGATGGTTTTCTGGTCTTCTGGTGGCATTCTCCATTTTGGGAAGAGCATGCTTTCGGTCGAGCTCTATATGAAAAGGCCATTGATGCATTTAAGGCGCAAGCTTCTGGGCAATCACGCTGTGTCACCCTTCTAATCTCTTGGGCCATCCTCGAACGCGATGATAAAAATTATGGCAGTACCGATGAGAAGTATTCGGCGCGTTGGTTGTTCAGGAAAGCGTACGAGATAAATGATCGCAATCTACAAACCTTGAACGCGTGGGCCATCCTCGAACGCGATGATAAAAATTATGGCAGTACCGATGAGGAGTATTCGGCGCACTGGTTGTTCAAGAAAGCGTACGAGATAGATGATCGCAATCTACAAACCTTGAACGCGTGGGCCATCCTCGAACGCGATGATAAAAATTATGGCAGTACCGATGAG
>JBPOFU010000194.1:0-2953 GCA_051252075.1 Oceanococcus sp.
AGACATAATGCCCGCGCCCGCTCATCACATCGTTTCGGATATTGGCCTGCACAGGGTCCCCCGCCTTGTACCATTGGGGTAGTTTTGCCCGCATGTCTTTGTTGCTGAAAACTGGATCGCTCATATCCAGTTCCTGCCTGATCCCGAAACGGTGATAGTTAGCCCGATCTTGTGCCAAAACCGCACCGAACGAGGTTAGTTTCACCCCTTTTGAACTTACTGTGTCTTTGGCATCCAGCCATGTCAGATATTCGGCGATGACTTCCTCGGCGAATACAGGCCTCGTGAGCAGCATCAAAGATGCAACAGCCAAACTTGCCACTGTCTTTTTAAGCAATTGATTTATCCCGTTAGTTGTAGCTCTTGCTTACACAATATACGGAACACTGAGAGAATCCATGCATTGTGTCGAGGCTGTGCCGACATGGCATGTTTGGAAAATCAAAGCGGCGGCACTCAACACCATACCTGACGGGTTTAAATGGTTGCTCGACGCTCCATTGGGCTGATGACAGACGCCTGATGCCCATCTCTGCAAGACAATTGCGCAAGATCAATCGGGTGGCGCTTTCACAATGTACAGTTTTCAGGTGAGCAGCCGGAGACTTCAAGTCATTCGACGGTCACGCATTCCTTCGCGGGCGATTTCGGCGTGCTGACAGGGAGTGTCTGAAAAGCTGCGGAAGTCCATTTTTAAGTGGAGAAAAACCATGGAAACCAAACTGCATCGAGGTCGCCTTATCGACCACATCCAACTCGTTGTACGCGATCTCAAGGCCAGCCAGAGCTTCTACACGGCCATTCTGGCCGTATTGGATATCCCCATCGTCGGCACGACCGAAGACTATTTCTGGGCTGACGAACTTGTCGTGTCCTCGGTTGAAAGCAAAGAAGCGTTGGGTGAACTGACGGGGCGTCACCACCTGGCCTTCCAAGCAAAGGACCGAGCGACCGTAGATTCCTTCTACCAGACGGCGTTGGCACATGGAGGGCGCGATAATGGCGCGCCCGGCGAGCGCGCCTATCACCCAGGGTACTACGCTGCTTTCGTGCTCGACCCCGACGGAAACAACATCGAAGCTGTGTATCATGGCAAGGCACGACGCAGCGCGCCGTCAGTCACTATTGATTTCCTGAGTTAAGCCCATGGCGTTTGCAGATGCGGCAGCTTGGTCCGCAATGCAGCCAATCGACCCAAATCCATTTACCCCCATCATCAATAGTGTCAAATCGACACCTCGCTAAGGTCGACTGCGCGGATAAAACAGACCTTAATGGTCCCAGCATCCATCGCCATTCCGGATCAACGGCTGAATTGAATGATGCCAGAACAAATCCTACATTGATGAAATGAATTGGTCGATATTGAACACTATTAGACTGGTTTTTCAGACGTTTCTCATTTGGATTTATGCAGGATCCGTGATGGCGCAGCAGGCGGAATTTGACTCAAACTTTGAAAGAGCTTCTCAGCCACACATCAGGTCTGCCAGCAAACGCCCCTCGATCAATCATGCGCAGAACGTCTTTCCACTCTCCCTATGAGGATCGGCGCAATGTGCTTTCGGCCATGTGGGGCGAGCCGTTGTGGAACAAGGTTGGTACGTTTACCTATTCCAACATTGGGTATGTGGTTGCCGGGGTTATCGTCGAGGAAGTGACAGGAAGAACTTGGGAAGAGTTGATTTTGTCCCAAATTGCCGAACCGTTTGATTTGACATCACTCGGATTCGGCGCGCCGCAGGAACATGATGCACCCAGAGGGCATCGCAGCATCCTGGGTTTCAAATATGCGGTTGCACCTGAAAGCTCGAGTTCAGACAATCCGGGCTGGATGGGGCCTGCCGGAAGCATTCATCTGAGCATCACAGACTTAGCGAGGTGGGGACAACTTCATGTTCGCGCCTGTCAGGGACGACTGCCCAATTTCCTGTCTCAATCGAGCTGTCAGATGATGCAGTCGCCTGTAACCGAGAATTACGGGCTTGGTTGGGTGGTCCAATCTACGGAAAAGACCGGCCCCATTATTTGGCACAATGGCGCAAACACAATGTGGTACGCTGTACTTTCATTGATGCCAGACAAAGATTTAGTGGTTGCAGTAGCAACGAATGTTTTCGCGTCAGATAGAGTAGATGAAATGGTCCGAGAATTGTCGACCGCACTAGCAGACTGTGTCCTTTGAACATCGCTCACTAAGAAACCCTGGAAAACCGCGCTGAATTTTGGCCTGACTTCAAAGCTGTCATTGGCCGGTTGCCAGATTACCATTACATTGAGCACGGAAGTGCCCTTAACGATACGCCTTGGGGTCAGATAGGACCACAAGTGATAGCAGCGGCCGCAACCGACATAGACGCTCGAAATGTCATAAACGAACTCATGCCAGAGCGGATCGCCTGGGTTGAGTCCGTTTTTGCAGCAGCCGAAGCACACGGGGAGCTCAAATCAGATGCGCCAGTGTGTGATCTCGTGGAGATGGCGATTGCTGTCCCCTATTTTCGAAAGTTCATTGCAGGCCTGCCACTCAATCAGGACTGGCTCGACTCCCACGTCAATTTCATTTGCCGCGCGGCTGAACATGTCGGCGACACATAAAGATGTGACTTTCCTGCTTGTTCTTTGAAGCGGCCATTGATTGTCTGGAACAATGGTGGGTTCGTAAGCGGAGCGGCCACGCAGATTGACGAAGACCATAAAATGCGACTGCAACATCACCCAATTGCTGACCCGATTGCCGCACGCAACGCCACATCCCTTGGGTCAGGGTCAATGCCCAGTTCGATCCGGTTGGTGACATATCCATAGCCCAAACCGATGGCCGGATCAGCATAGCCGAGCGACCCGCCTGCACCTGGCGCGCCAAAGGCGTCCGGATGACCGAAAGGAAAGCCCGCAGACGGATTCATTAACCCCAATGCATATTGCGCCTCACCGCGGAGCACCTCGTCAA
>JBPOFU010000195.1:0-2937 GCA_051252075.1 Oceanococcus sp.
GTGGGGTAAGCGCTCAAGTCCAGTTCGTTCAACGTCGCATTGTTGATTTGAGCGACTAAACAGACGTCTGCCAAAGTAATTTTATCGCCATGACAATAGGCGCCGGGTGACAGATGCGTGGTCAATAACGATTCCAATGAAGCAAAGCCTTTGTGCATCCAATGCTCATACCAATCACGGCGTGCGTCTTTTCCGATACCCATTACATCGCGTTGATAATAATAGGTACGCAATATATTAAACGGCTGCATGTCCGCAATCATGACCTGACAAAACGAGCGAATTCTGGCCCTGTCAGCAATATCTTTCGGCAATAAAGGTCGCTCTGGATAATATTCCTCGAGGAATTCCATAATCGCCGCAGACTGCGTGATCGTGAGCTGATCACTGACTACTAACGCGGGCACCAATCCCTGTGGGTTGTGTTTGAGGTAGTCCTCGCCCAGTTGCTCCCCTCCATCTTCATCTATGTAGATGGATTCGTAAGGCACTGCTTTGTGATTTAGCGCGATACGCACACGGTGTGCAGACACACTGCGATAGTAAGTAAACAGTTGCAACATCAGTTGATCATCCCCAATCGGGCGGCGCCAAAAACACCGCTAGCATCGCCATGTTGTGCAGGCACCAGTTCGGTATTCACTTGCTCAGCAAAAACCCAGCGCTGCCATAGCCTAGGCACATCATGGTACAGACTATCTATGCGCGACAAGCCACCAGCCAACACTATGCGCTGAGGATCAAACAGGTTGATCACACTGGCCAAGGCTCTTGCCAATAGACCACTATAATCTAGCAAGCATTGTTGAGCCTCGTCGTCACCCTTTTGGGCGGCATCGGCAATCGCTGCCGCGCTGCGCTGCATATGAAAGCGTTGTTCATAATTTTGCGCCAATGCCGGACCAGATAACCAAGTTTCTATGCAATCTTGCTGGCCGCACCAACACGGCCTGCTCGCACCGTCTTCCGTGGTCTTCCAAGGCATAGAATTGTGCCCCCATTCACCGCCCAAGGCATTGTGGCCATTGATCGAGGAGCCGTTGTGCAACAAGGCCCCGCCAACCCCTGTCCCTAAGATCACACAAAAGGCAGATTGACAATTTTTAGCGGCACCGTTGTGCAACTCCGACAGAGCCAAGCAATTGGCGTCATTGGCCATGGCCACTTCGCGTTGCAATTCCGCCTGCAAATCCTGTTTTAAAGCGCGACCATTTAGGCAAGTTGAATTTGAATTGCGCAAAAAGCCGGTGTTTGTATCAATCGACCCTGGGTGACCTAAACCAACGGGCAAGCGCTCAGCACCCACCGCCGCCTCCATCGATGCGACCAATTGTGCGATGGCCTGCAAAATGTCGGCATAGCCAGCGACTGGAGTTGCGATACGTTGCTCGACAAGGATGTCGTCGTTTTCCAGTACCACTCCCGCAATCTTACTGCCGCCCAGATCGATACCTATACGCATGCTCTAGCGATGCTGCTTGGTGGCGAAGCGCTTGAGTGCAGACGTAGTGAATTGCTTGGCTTCGGCTTGGAAGTCGTATTCCACTGGATTCTTTTCTTCGTTTTGCATGTTGATGACAACATAGCGTCGAGACTGTAAGTCGTAGTGCGCCTGCATCGCATTCACTAACAGTGGCACTTGTGGGTATTGCATTGCAAAGGACATACCGGTGCGCCAGAACTGATCGCGTTCGTCGTAAATGTCTTGTAACAAGATCAACCAGCTGTCCTCATCGAGGTACATCACCCGGCGCTTGTAGATGTGCGCTTGATCTGGTTTTACGTTGGCCTCCAACACCCACACTCGGTGCAATTCATAGCGCACGTAATCGGGGTCAACATGCCCTTTGTCGATGATGTCATCGTATTCTAGATCTTTGCTGTGCAGGCGGTAGCTGTTGTAAGGAACCAAGATGGCTTTCTTACCGATCAACTTAAAATCGTACCTATCCAATGGACCATTAAACATGTCGATCTGATCGTGCGTCATAAGACCGTCTTGAGACGGATTGTCATATCCAACTTCAGCAATGCGGCGCACTTTGCGCGTGCCCGGGTTGTAGGACCAAATGAGGATTTCCTTGATCGTGCGATCCAAAGGCGCGTGCACTAATACGGCGTCACCGGCTTTGCTCGCTGGCGCGACAATTTTCCTGAGGATTTTTATGAATTCATTGTCCCAATCCTCAAAAGCAATATCCGGGTCGCCATATTGGATGACCACTTCGAAATAGCCGCGCTCAACCACGTAGTCACCACCTGCGGTGGTGATTGCGGAATTGGCAAAGCCACGAAATCCTTTAGTGCGATAGCGCGCCATGTGATTCCAGATGAGCTCTTGCCCGGTTTTTGGAATCGGGAAAGGATAGCCATGCGCCGTCCCGGTAAAACCTTCACCGGTGGGTTTCAGCTCCACCTTTGTAGCATTGGCGCGTGTCGCGTCATACACATGTTGCGGTGCCGCTGCCGTGCGATGGCTTGGGTAGACCTCCATCTCAAAGCTATCCGGGTACTGCTTCAATAAGGCCAATTGGCCTTGTGTGAGGATGTCTTCGTACTGCGCTGCGTTTTTCGCGGTAATTGTGAATAGTGGGTCCTCATCATCATAAGGACTGTCAGGTGCATGGATACGCTTGGATTCGCCGGCCTGAACCCAGCCGCCGCCCCATGCCGGAATACTTAAGCCATGCGGGCCATTTTCGAGTCCGGCTTTCTCGGCGCCAATTGGCGTGAGATTTTGCCCCAAGCTTGCGGCTTGCTCTTCAGAAACAGCAGCAAAGGCTACTGCATTGACCGCAACGAGCAGCGTAGCGCTCAAGTGGCGCCATACGCGTATGTCCATGTCTTCCTCAATTTTTCTTTGTATTTTTTATATTTTTCTAAACATTACAACAGCCTGAGCAAATGCGGTTCTTAGTGTTGTTACTTTATGTGTGA
>JBPOFU010000196.1:0-2936 GCA_051252075.1 Oceanococcus sp.
ACATTGGGATGCCCATATGGCCTAAATTATTGCCTTTGAACCATAGACACTTGTTATATTTCGGCGGCACCTTATGCTCAGGTTGGACGTTTTTGATGTTCACTGGAGCCCCAATGCATTGAGCATTTTTCGGTACTCAGCAGAATGGTCACCTTGGTGGTTCGGCATACCTGGAGTTGTTAGATAGCCTTTAGGCCGCACAAAGCTATTAATCGTTTTCTCTGGTTCCTGATGCCAGCCAATGTTGAACGCACAAAGTTTCAGGAAGAAGTACATAGACGAATAGCCAGGCACATGATCATGTATCCACCAAGCTAAGGATGGCCAATCGGAGGTCTTTTCATAGTATGGAAGAAAGCTGTTGACCACGACACATGCCATTGCGCCAATATGACCGTTTTTATCTGGCATGTCCCAGATATGATGTGCGTAGTTACTTTCGTTTCGGGCACAACTATAATTTTTCTCGTTACCAATGGCATTCAAAGCACAAGAGCGGAATGCTGACCTGATAGTGATTCTGCCGAACCGCTGCTGAATTGGCTCCAGCACCTCGGAGCACAAAGATTTGCCAGCCGCGATGGCTATCTTGGGGTTGTCGGGGATATTAGGCACGCCTTCGATTTGAGAAATTTCTGAGTACAGAAAATCCCGCATAAAGAACGATTCTGACAGCCGAACTCGGCCAAGCTTCTCAAGGGCGGCAACTGTGGTTGGTGTTTTCACTGACTTCCCCTTCCGAAATCTAACTCCAACTAGATGGCGCAAATAGGCTAACTAGCAGCTTAGTAATTATCGGAATATTTACTCTTGCATACCAGTATGCTTTCGATAAAGTATCGCAATTTCACCCCCCAGTGATGCCCACATTGATTGTGATGCTATCTGAATATTGAATAGCTGGTTTAGCTGAAAACATAACAAGCGCTCCATACTTTCAAATCCAGTACAGGTATAGCAAGATTTTCATGCTATGTGGCGAATCAGGATTCGCCCAGCCGAAGCTGCATGAATCACCAATGCTTGGACAGCCCCTTCGCCTAACATCAGCGCATAGTCTTCTAACTGCATCGCATGCCGATTCACGAGTACGGCCATTTCTGCTGCACGGTCGGTTTTGTGATCTATGACGACTTGACCCGAGGATGTATGTAACAGCAAATCGATAATGCCGTTTAGTACGCTGCCCTTGTGATCCATTCCAATAACGGGAACCTCTGCAGCCTGGGAAGTGGGAGTAAATTTAGCGTCAATTGCCACCTCGAAATTTTTACGCGCAATCTTGAGGCGTTCGCAAACCCATTCGGCCTGGTTCGGCCATAACTTATAAGCCTGATCCCTTAAATGCTGAGAAACTCTTTGCGAATCGAAATCTAGCTCAAAGTATCTGTGCACAAATTCCCCGACAGCCAATGGATCTGAATGCGGCGGCAGGTCCAACGGTTCAGCGTATTTTAGTTCGTCCCACTGGCCCAAATTGTCATTAATGGCCTGATCATGGCCAGAAGAAGGAGAACGTGAGTCCGGAGTTGACGTGCCGCTGTAGGTGCGAATTCGTAAGGCTCTTCTTCCGTGGCTTGGAGCACGTTCTGCATCTATCGGACAAAGCGGAGAAGGCTCCAATGAGGCATGCTCAATGATCGCAGGCAATTCAACGACATCGGCAACACTGACCGACACTTCGTTGATCTGAATATGAGCACGATCTTGCAATAGTGAAGCACGGGTGGTCGATTCCGAAGAGACCGCATCAAGCGGCCACTCCAGCAGGAGTTGATCACGCGGACGCGTGAGTGCCACGTAGATTTCTCGCCGGATTTGATCTTCCCGATCCGGCGTGAGCCGCGCAAGAAATCGCTTGCTCGCTTGAGGGCTAGCAAAAGCAGGAGAAAACTCAATAGCCGCTGATTCGATAAGTTGGTCGAGGTCATCGAAATGCGGATAACCAAGTTGTAGGTCCGGCACGCGCGCCTTCACATGCTGACTCATGCCGCATACAGCCACAATCGGCCATTCTCGCCCTTTGCATGCATGCCATGTCACAAGTTCAATAGCGTTGTCATCTACAACGCTGGCCGCTGGCATGTCATTATCTGATTCGGCACGCTTCCGCACCCAACTCATGAACTGCGGGAGGCCATATCCATGGATGCCACCAGCCATTAATGACTCTGGTTGAGCGTCTACAAATTCTTGAGCTAAACCTTCAAGACGCAGTAAATTTGCACGGGCTTGGCGAGCATCCGGCCACGTTGTGACGGCATCATAAAGGCCAAGTACTCGCAGAGCTTCTGGCACAATTTGATCTACAGTCGCACGACCCGCCGATTCAGAAAGTTGAAGCAGCTTTTCAAAAGCTGGATCAACCAGCGTTTCACCGGCCACCAACTTTTTAAGCGCATCCTGCAAGGTGTGGTGACCTAATGCTGTTACAGACAAATACAACCGAGCATGAAGGTTTTGTGGATCATGCAGCAGAGACAATGCTTCCATCGTGATCATCAACTCACTGGACTCTAACCAACCCGATTGTTGGAGGCGCACCCGCAACCCTTGCTTACGCAGTGCCTCGGCGTAGTGCTCCAGCATGCTGTGCGTGGGACAAAGCACCGCACAGTCTCCACCACGCACACGCCTTTCCTCCTCCGTATTGCGATCCGTGATGAGATAACTGGGGTCTTCGAGCTTGGCCTTCAGTGCTGACGCAACCCGCTCTGCTCGCCAAGGATGCGACTTGGTTTTTGGTTGATCCGGCGTTACAAGAACATGCAACGCATCCAGCTTGGAGGGCTTGCCTTTGGCCTCTAGCGTTTGATAATCCTCAAACAAAGTCTGACTAACGGCGTTTATGAATTCGAGCAAAGCCGGCTGTGAGCGCCAAGTCCTTCCAAGAGGATGAACCGACAACGGAGCACCTTGGTTTAACGCGTTAAACA
>JBPOFU010000197.1:0-2879 GCA_051252075.1 Oceanococcus sp.
CCCAAATCACCAGGCTTATTGGTAACTGCAATTTGCTTGGTCAAGCCAGCGCCCAGGGAATCGGTACGCGCAACGATGACGCCATTGTCTACGCCCAGTTCTAGGAAGGCGTAACGAACGGCACGAATTTTCGCGAGGAAATCTTCGTGTGGCACGGTGACTTTACCGTCTTGGTGGCCGCACTGTTTTTCGTCAGACACTTGGTTTTCGATTTGGATGCAGCAAGCACCCGCTTCGATCATTTGCTTGGCCATCAAGTAAGTGGCTTCTGCATTACCAAAACCAGCATCGATATCCGCAATGATAGGCACAACATGCGTTTGATGATTGTCGATCTGAGCTTGAATCGCAGGCTTGTCAGCAGCAGATGCTGCGTCTAACTGACGGAACAAGCCGCCCAGTTCACGTGCATCAGCTTGACGCAAGAAGGTGTACAACTCGCCAATCAAACCAGCAACAGTGGTCTTTTCGTGCATGGATTGGTCAGGCAAAGGGCCAAACTCAGAGCGCAGCGCAGCAACCATCCAGCCAGACAGGTACAGGTACTTTTTATCGGTAGTGCCAAAATGTTTCTTGATGGCGATCAGTTTTTGCTGACCAATGAAACCATGCCAGCAACCGAGTGATTGCGTGTACTTGGAGCTGTCACGGTCGTATTCTTCCATGTCTTTGCGCATAACGTCTGCGGTGTAGCGCGCAATATCAAGTCCAGTTTGAAAGCGGTTTTGTGCCTTCATGCGGGCAGCTGATTCAGGGTTAATCGCATCCCAGCTGTTGCCAGCTGCACTGCGTACGCTGGTTAGGGCGTCGATGTCTTTTTGATACTGAGACATGTTTGAAATACTCCATTAAAGAGGGCGAAAATAAGAATTCGGTTAGCACTGCCATGTGCTGCTTGGGGCGGAATAATACCGATACAGCCTGCATAAATATAATAAATGCGATGTATCTTTATAATTCACTAAACAAATAGTGGTCCTGTAGACTCCTCCATACGGGGCGTAAACACCCAAACGATCAGTCAGCCACGGTATTCGTCGTGCACTGATGCACTCTATTTTCGCGTATTAGAAGGTGGTATTTGATGGCCAGCGGACGTTTTGACTTGAATCTATTGCGCAATCTCGACGCGCTACTGCGCGAGCGCAACGTGACCAGCGCGGCCAATGTGTTGGGTTTAAGTCAGCCAGCGATGAGCAATAGCTTACGGCGCTTGCGTGACTTGTTCGATGACCCACTTTTGATTCGCACCAGTGAGGGAATGACACCGACCGAACGCGCGCTTTCACTGCAGCCAATGATTCAACAAGTACTTGCGAGTGTAGAACAAGCTGTACAGCCGCAAACACGTTTTGATGCTAAGCGATCCGACCGCGTATTCCGCATCATGGCCAGTGACTACGCCGAATCTTCGCTGTTACCACATGTTCTGCGGCGTTTGCGGGTTGAAGCGCCACAAGTCACGCTGGATTTTATGACGCCTAGTGATGTTAGCTTCCCCGATGTTGAGCAAGGCAAGGTCGATATGGCGATCAATCGGTTTGACTCTTTGCCGCAATCGTTTCACCAGAAAATACTTTGGAGTGACAGCTTTGCCTGCCTTTACAGCAAAGACAATCCGATCAATAAGTCCTTCGATTTGGAAAATTATTTAGCGGCCAAACACGTCTGGGTCAGCAAGACTGGAATGGGGGTAGGCGTCGGCATGAATCCGTCCAATGTGCAGCGGCTAGGCTGGGTCGATGAAGCCTTAACTCGCATCGACAAGCAGCGACAAATTTCAGTATTTACGCGGCACTATCAGGCGGCCATGTTGCTTGCGCAAGACAGTGACTTGATCGCTACGCTGCCGTCTCGTGCTGCCAGTTTGCAGCAGCACAATCCGTTGGTCGTCATTTGCAAACCACCCTTTGAGATCCCAGCAATTGAACTCACTATGGCGTGGAGCCCATTGCTGCAACACAATCCTGCGCACAAGTGGATGCGTAGGCTGATTGTTGAAGTTGCAGAGCAAGCGGATACACAATTCAAGGCTGCAGAAAACGGTTCCAAGGACGGGTGATGGTCAGTTTAGTGTGGTGAGTCGTATATTCTTTGTATTCAATTGTTGAGATTTTAATTCTTGGATCAACGCGGTTTGGCATTTGTCGCTAGTCGGTTGTTAGCGCTGTATTTTTTGATCGAGTCTTTGGCCAGTGCTAGCTCGATAATTGCGCGTGCGTGGCCCGCGCAGGCGAATGCGGGGACGGTGCTGTTGCGGGGTTTTTTGTCGAACCCAGACCCGGCTGTTTATCTGTTATCGGCGGCGCTACTTTGGTTTGGCGCTGCGCGTTTGTCTTGCGTGCTGGCTGCCGAGCGCAGTAGCAGGCGTGGACGTTTTGGTGGAGCAACACTCAGTCGTGTGGTTATGATTTCCGCTGGTGTGTTGGTACTGGCATCGGGTACGGACGACTTGGCGAGTTTGGTTTACTTGGTTTGGCAGCGGTGGACGGTCGGGGCTACAGATATTGGCTTTATGATGTTCCTGCAGCCTGTGATTAGCGTTGTCCTAAAATCTTTGCTGGGCTGGGCATTATTAGTTGGCGCTGGCCTACAGGCATTGCTCGATGCCGCAGAAAAAGAAGGCGTCATCGCGGCACCGAAGCGAGATTTGGCAGAGGGTAGTTTGCGTGAAATGGTGGGTGAGCTTGCCTCGGTTGCAGGCTCCCTGGGTGCGAGGACTGTTTCTGACCTGGCCCAGCGCGTTGTAAAAACGTCGCTTGATTCTATGATCTCGGCCTTGGAGCAAAGGCAGCCGGATTTGAGTGGTGTGACGGCTTCGGATGGCCAAGTCACCATCATGTTTAGCGACATGGAAGGTTTTACGGCAATGACTGAGC
>JBPOFU010000198.1:0-2874 GCA_051252075.1 Oceanococcus sp.
GGTGAGCACAGTACGACCATTAGGTGCAAACGCGACGCATGAGACCTCGTCTTCATGACCTTCAAAGGTCATGATTGTTTCACCCGAAGCTACATTCCAAAGCCGAACAGTATTATCACATGATCCGGTGAGGACTGTACCCCCATCAGGTGCAAGAGCGATGCTTGCTAACCAGTTATCATGCCCCTTAAGTGTTATGACTGTGTCGCTCGAAGCCACGTCCCAAAGCCGGGCAGTATGGTCATCTGATCCGGTAAGGAGGGTGCGCCCATCAGGTGCAAACCCAACGCCTGTGACCCCATAATCGTGGCCCTTGAAGATCATGAGTGTTTTACCAGAGGCCGAGTCCCATAGCCGAGCAGTATTGTCAAATGATCCAGTGAGGACGGCATGCCCGTCGGGTGCAAAGGCAACGCTTGCGACCCCGAATTCATGATGCTTAAAAATAATGATTGTTTTGCCAGAAGCTACGTCCCACAATCGAGCAGTACAGTCATACGATCCGGTGAGGACGGTAACTCCATCGGGCGCAAAGGCGACGCTTGTGACCTCCTGTTCATGTCCCCCGAAAGTCATGAGTGCTTTGCCAGAAGCTACGTCCCACAACCGAGCAGTATGGTCATGTGATCCGGTGAGGACGGTATGTCCGTCCAGTGCGAAGGCGACGCTTGTAACCACGCCTTTGTGGCCCTTGAAGGCCATAACTGTTTCACCCGAAGCTACGTCCCATAGCCGAGCAACATTATCATATGATCCGGTGAGGACGGTATGCCCATCGGGAGCAAAGGCAACGCTTGTGACCTCGTGCTCGTGGCCCTTAAAAATCATGATCGTTTTGCCAGAACTTACGTCCCATAACCGACAAGTTTTGTCGTCTGATCCAGTGAGCACCGTACGTCCATCGGGCGCAAAGGCAACGCTTGTGACCTCGTGCTCGTGGCCCTTAAAAATCATGATTGTTTTACCCGAACTGACGCCCCATAATCGACAAGTTTTATCGTCTGATCCGGTGAGGACCGTACGCCCATCGGGTGCAAAGGCAACGCTAGTGAGTCGGTCTTCATGGCCCTTATCCATCGTCGCGGGAATACCCTTCTTCGAGCCATGTGAGTTTTCCTGGCGAAAGCTGAGAATTGGCTGAACCTTGAAGGGAAGTTTCGTCACACCCGGAGATAATCGCGCGCAAGCAGACGCGAGCCCGCGTGGGGTGCCGGTGCAAGCTTCAAAGGTGCATTGATCGAAGGAGGATTGCGCCAAATTCGTGCGATCAAAATCGCAATTTCTGAAGTGAAGCCGACTGAACCACGTGCCGCTAAAATCGGCAGCCGTAAACCGAATATTTTGTAGGCGCACTAAGTGCCCAGTAGCAATTCGAGAGTCTTTCAGGTCAAGAGCCGAAAGATCTGCATAATCCGGTAGATTGTGCCTAATATTGCGACGAAGGCAGTGATTCAAAATCTTCAATGCCATTTGTCGTCGCTCTACGGACGCATCACCGGTCAAAACCTTGTCGATCCCTCTTAGTAGAGCACCAACATCTTTTTTTGTTTCAGCGAGATCAACAAGAAAATCCAACGTCTCTCTGCTGATTTCTGGAGTATTCTCGAAACGATCAAACGCCTGCTGATTAAGGGCATTGGTGAGACCACGAGCAAGGAAATATTCATAGAAAGACGTATGTGAAAATCGAAAATTCTCATCGGCTTCACGAATAAGGAAGCTTGTATTTCGCAATTCAGTATGAAGTCCGCTGCGCCCATCCGCGACCTGAAAGGCCAATCGAAGCCCCGGCACATTTTCAACGTAAGCATCAAACCAGTTTTCGAGCGTTTTGCAATTGGTCTGCACTGTTCGTGATTGCCAAAGAAACAGGGCGAACGCTTCCAGCAAATCTTCCCGATCTGCAATTGACATGCGCTGTGCCTTGCCCCCATCCCGTTCCATGGCGCGCCGGAACAGGTGCCCATAGATTGTTGCTGCATTAATTGTGCGGCCAACTTCATGGTCTGATTCCAAATCTGGAACAAGGTCTGCGATATAGCGGGTCATCACCGGCTTGCTCGCCAAACCTTCCAGATCGTGAATTCTGCGGATGGTATTGACAGCGTCTTGTCCAGCCTCCTCACCCAAAGTCCGGATGAAAAAATTGTCAATTTGTTCTGGCGTGAAGGGTGCCATGTAAAGGGATTTGAAGACATTATTGTCTTTGCGACCGGCAAGTGTGCCTGAGCGATCATAATCGTTCAATGCAGCCGCTTCTGCGATGTGATCCCGAAAGAAATGCGTTCGGCAAGTGATCAGGATGCGCAGCGGACTCAAAGCCCATTGTGCTGCGTTTTCTCGCGCATCTGCACTTCGAATATTTCCTTCGATGATCTGGAGCAATTGTCGGTAAAGGTTGGTCGCGCGTTCGATTCCTACCAATGTTCCAATTTCATCGAGACCATCAAAAATCAGGACACAACGTTTGTTCCTCAAATACGCGATAACGTTTTCAACATCGAGCTTCCCGGCGCTAAACGGGTCCATACAATGCGCGATGATCGTTCCAAGGTTGGCATCAGCGCTAAAGACCGCGTCACCTTTACCCTGCAGACGTCGAAAATCCAGATAGACAGGAAACGGTGCTGATTCATCGGATTCGCCCAGTTTAACAAGTTCCTTTGCCAGAAGCTGAGCGGCTGTGGTTTTACCCGCCCCGAAACTGCCTAAAATTGCGTAGACTCGATTCTTAGCCTCGTCGTTGCAAGCCCATTCCATAAGTTTGGGAAGAAGTGGCACCGAATTGCTGGTTGTTCGACGGCCCTCAAAAGCGTTGATATCCTCAACTTCATTTGAGCGCACATGCTCGTCAAGAGCTGCGGAATCAAAATC
>JBPOFU010000199.1:0-2857 GCA_051252075.1 Oceanococcus sp.
TCTGGGGTATCAGCATTATTCCTGATTCTGCCCAGTTTTCAGCGTTGGTGGCCGATTTCGCACCGCCCGATCAGGCTGGAAGCCTGATGACATTTCAGACCGCCCTTGGCTTTGCTCTGACCATTGTCACGGTCCAGACTACGCCACTGCTTGCCTCGGTATTTGGCTGGCCGACAGTGCTGGCGGGGCTGGCGCTAGGGCCTTTGTTTGGTGTTGTGGCCATGATGCGGCTACGGGTTCTTTGTCGGTCCTGACCTCATAGATCGAATGGAATTTTGCTGCCCTTGTCGAGCCGGTAAATAAAGTCGCAATCCTGCCAGTTTGGAAAATAACTCGTGACCAGAGGATCATGGCCGGGAATGATCAGCGAGCGATCGGTGGCGATCTCTTCGAGCCGGTTAAATCCATCCAACATGTTCTGAGCATCCACCACAATGGGAAATGGTTTTCGTAAAAATACATTCTCGTAATAATGGGATGCATCTGACGCCAGACAAAGTGTGCCGCTCTCCGTTTGCACACCCAAAGCCTGCAATCCGCGGGAGTGTCCCCCAATCTGGTAAGCTATGACGCCATCGGCAATTTGTGCCTCGCCCTCATAAAACACCACCCGGCCTGAATAGATGCGCTGAATCAGATCGCATAAATGGCTGGCCGTATAAGGCATGCGCAGGGCGTCATGGCACATGCAAGGGCCTGTGGCATAGGCCACTTCTGCTGCCTGAATGTGAATAGTGGCATTGGGAAATTGCGGTAATCCGCCAGCATGATCATAGTGCAAATGAGTGATCACGAGATCGGTTATATCTTCCGGCCGTACACCAAACTGCCGAAGTGCGTCCGCTGGCTCGCGCAGGGTCGGGCGTTGTCTTGGCACCGCGTCGCGCGCGTCATAGCCCGTATCGACCAATATCAGCTCATCTTTGCAGCGTAACAACCAGATGAAGTAATCCATGTCATGCTGCTGGTGGATATTCTCTTCAAATATGAAACTATCGGCGCGGGTCCGATCATTGCGTTCAGAATATTTGAGTGCGTAAACTTCCCAAATCTTAGTCATTGCGCTTTATCATTCCTGCTGCTGGTTTTCCTGAATTATGCTGCGCTGGGTGGTATGGGGGCATCTGGCGCAATCAACTTTTCTGCGCGCAAATCCTGCCAGAAACCCTCTGTGATTGGCTCTGTTGTAGCGGCGATGTTAGCGGCCACCTGTTGATCAGTTTCCGCACCGAATACGACAGATGTGACTGCAGAATGCCCAAGTGGGAATTGCAGAGCGGCAGCGGACATGGACACACCATGTCGTGTGCAAACCGCCTTTATGGCGTTGACCTTTGAGCGGGCTTCAGCCGTTGGTTCTGCGTAATTGAATTGTGCGTCCGGCCGCGCGCCGGAGGCCAGCATTCCGGATGCAAACGGGGCGCCCACAATCACCTGCGCACAATGTTTTTCACACAGTGGCAATTCGGTGTGCAGAATTGACTGGTCGGCAAGTGTGTAGGGCATGGCCACGAGAAAATAATCAAGGTCAAATTCCTTGAGGAAACGCCCGATATATCCGGAGAAATTTATCCCGGCACCGATTGCCTGAATCTCACCTGCACTTTTCAACTCAGATAACGCTCTGAAGCCGCTGCTGGCCAGTTGTTCAAATGCGGCGTTTACCCGCTCTTCGGTCTGGAGATGGCGGATATCAAGGTCGTGAATGGCAAGTGCATCAAACCGGGTTATGCCGGTTCGCTGAATGCTGTCTTCATAGGAGCGCATGATGCCATCATAGGAATAGTCAAGATTTGGAACCATTGGCAGACCACCGGGCCAGCGTGCGCGCCATCTGGAATTCTCAAAATCAAAGTCTCGATCTGGTTTTTTGTAGAGTCGCCCAACCTTGGTTGTCAGAATGAAGCTGTTACGGGGTTTTTCTCTTAGAAATGAACCCACCCTGTGTTCACTATGGGTGTTGCCGTACCAGGGCGCTGTATCAAAATAGCGCAGACCGCCGTCCCAGGCGGCTTCAAGCAGTTTTCGTGCGTCCTCATTCGTCATGTCCCTGGTCAGGCCTCCAATAGGCCCGCCGCCCAGACCAAATCTGGGCAGGTTAAGGGATAGGGGGCGTTTATCGGGCATGGATGCGGTCCGGTGCGAATTGGTTCAGGCAGGCTGAACGACAGTGTTGTTCATTTTTTGAATGATGGCATTGGTACAGTCGGTTGTTGATGCTGTGCCACCCAAGTCTGCGGTGACATGCTGTGCCTCGGCAAGAATTTGTGTCACGGAATCTGAAATTCGTGTGGCGTCAGCCAGCAGCGAGGGAATATTGTGTTTTCCGCCAAGCCACGAAAGCATTTCTGCCGCAGACAGGATTGTTGCAATCGGGTTCGCCAGATTTTTCCCGGTCAATGTTGGCGCGGAACCGTGAATGCCTTGGAAATAACCATGCTGGTCACCGATTTCAGCGGAAGGGGCGATGCCCAGTCCACCGACGGTTGCTGCGGCCAGATCAGATATGATGTCTCCAAACATGTTCTCGGTCACGATGATATCAAAGTGTTCCGGTCGTTGCAGCATATCCGCTGTAACTGCGTCTATCAGTATGCACTCAATTTCCAGTTCCGGGTATCCCGCAAACACCTCAAGGGCGACTTTTCGGAAGAAGGCGTAGCCGCGCAGCACATTTGCCTTATCAACAATCGTTATGCGTTTTACACCATCGGCAGGTGCGCCGTTGCGGCTTAGTGCAAGCTCAGCGGCTTTATGGCAAATTCTCTCTATGCCAAATCGGGTGAAAACCATTGTGTCGGTCGCAACTTCATTGCGAATGATATTTCCGCCGGATCGTGCTGCATAAAGGCCTTCT
>JBPOFU010000002.1:0-138271 GCA_051252075.1 Oceanococcus sp.
GGCTTCGGTATCTGCCGTACCTGTCATGCCAGACAGCTTGTCATACAGGCGGAAATAGTTTTGGAAGGTGATGGACGCCAGAGTTTGATTCTCTTGCTGAATCTTAACCCCTTCTTTCGCCTCTACCGCTTGATGCAGTCCATCCGCCCAACGTCGCCCCGGCATCATACGTCCGGTGAATTCATCAATGATGACCACCTGACCATCGCGCACGATGTATTCCACATCCTTGTGATAGCTAGCGTGAGCACGCAAGCCAGCCATGGCGTGATGCATCAGTATGATGTTGGACGCGTCGTACAGGCTACCTTCTTTCATCAGCCCCGCAGTTTCAAACATCTCTTCCAATGCGGCATGACCGTCTTCGCTCAGATGGATTTGCTTGGTTTTTTCATCAACCCAGTAATGCCCTTCACCCTCTTCTTCTTCCTGGCGTATCAACTCAGGCACCAAGGTGTTCATCCGGCGATAAATTTCTGGATCATCATCCGTCGGGCCAGAAATAATCAGTGGCGTACGCGCCTCATCGATGAGTATGGAATCGACCTCATCAACAACCGCAAAATGCTGGCCACGCTGAACCCGCTCTTCGAGACGAAAAGCCATGTTGTCGCGCAGGTAATCAAAGCCAAATTCGTTATTGGTTCCATAGGTGATGTCTGCGGCGTAGGCCGCACGCTTTTGCTCAGAGTTTTGGCCGTGCACCACCACGCCGGTGGTCAAGCCTAGAAATCCATACAAACGCCCCATCCAAGCCGAATCGCGAGTCGCTAGGTAATCGTTCACCGTAACAACATGTACACCCCTGCCTGACAAAGCATTCAGATACACCGCCAGTGTGGCGACTAAGGTTTTACCTTCCCCGGTGCGCATTTCTGCGATCTTGCCTTGATGCAAGACAGTCGCGCCAATGAGCTGAACATCAAAATGGCGCATGCCGAGAACACGCTTACTCGCTTCGCGAATCACTGCGAAAGCTTCAGGTTTTAAAGCATCAAGTTTTTCGCCGTCGGCTAGGCGTTTACGGAACTCATCCGTTTTCGCGGCGAGCGCTTCATCGCTAAGTTGGCTAATACTGTCTTCAAGCGCATTGGTTTTATCTACAACAGGTTGAAGACGGCTTAACAGACGTTGATTTCGACTGCCAAAGACTTTGCTGAAAAAATTAGCCATGGATCTCTTTGCAAAATAGCGCTACGGGCCCAACCCTTGAGCGGTCAGGCAAAAAGCGTAAATGATACTTGGTTTACGGCAACAGCCGAAACGCACACGCCATCAATGGGGCCATATACGACGCTATTCAACACCCAAAACAAGAAGGGGGATGACGCCTAAGCCCTACTTTTTACTGACGTATTGATGCGGATTGATCCGCTGGCCGTCGACCAAGACTTCAAAATGCACGTGGCTACCCGTTGCGCGACCTGAACGACCGACCAAAGCAATGGGCTGACCCTTAATAACGCGATCGCCGATACGCACCAGATTACGGCTATTGTGCGCATAACGCGTGACGTAACCGTTGCCGTGGTTGACTTCGACAACTCGCCCATAACCACTACGTTTGCCGGCAAACGAGACAACGCCAGCGGCAACCGTGTAAATATCAGTACCAAGCACTGCAGCAAAATCCACACCACCGTGGCGAGTTCGCCGACCGTTGAAAGGATCAATGCGCGTGCCAAACAAGGACGAAATAAAGCCTTTTTTGACCGGCCAACCTGAAGGATACTGCTCAGAATGCAGTTGGCTAACCATCAGCAAATGTTCAAGGATGTCCAATTGGCGCTCTTTTAGCTCCAATTGCATGCCCAAATCGTCCAAAGCTTGGTGGCTGGGCGCGAGCAACTCATCGCCAGGCTGCACCGGACCACCAATAGCCGGCTCAGCATCAAAACTAAATTCATCTTCGCTGATATGAGCAATTTCAGTTAATTTGCGACCAGCCGCATTCAAGCGCACAATTTCAGCCTGCATTTTTCCCAAACGTCGCGCAATAGCGGCCTGATTCGCAGCCATTTCGCGGCGACTCACCGCTAAACGTTCGCGCTGCTGATCTAACTCCGGACGCACATCACGAATATGGTCCATGGATAGACCGCTGGCTTGCAATACCGGCGCACTGGCACGACCAACAGCAAAAGCAATCGCCGACACCACACACAGCACAAGCACAAGCCCCATCAAAAGCGCTCGCGAGGACAGGCTCACACCTTCCACTGAAATGTTCTTAACCGATACACTGGTCATGTTGTGACAGGCTCCTCCCCATCCATGGCTATGCCACCCAAAGGTCTCAAGCTTTGAGTCGCTACCAATTCTCAAATTTATCGCGCACCGCACTCACGGACATTTGGGCTCAGGTGAATCTGCACAATCAGATTCAGGCGCTCATCGAGTCGCGGCTGCCCAAAGCCTTTATCGGCCATGTCCAAGTCGCTTGTATCGACGGCGACAGTCTAGTGCTGTGCACCGACTCCCCCTTATGGTCATCCGATCTACGTTACCGCAGTGCCCTCATACTAAAAAGCGTAAATTCTTGCTACCAACTGAAATTGCAACACTGCAAAATCCTAGTTCGCCCCAAAGCCTTTGCTATCAAACCGCCAGCGTAGCGGCCTGACCTGGGCTGTAATTCACTGGCGCTGAGTTCGGCTCTTCATAGGTCACCAACTCGAAAGCATTCGCATCGGCCATTAGCGCCAAAGCCAATTGGTTATTCAATCCATGTCCCGATTTATAACCGGTGTAGGCACCCACGATGCCGTGCCCCATGAGATACAAATCGCCAATCGCATCCAGTATTTTGTGACGTACGAATTCGTCTTCGTAACGCAGGCCGTCTTCGTTTAGAACGCGGTAATCATCCAGCACAATGGCATTGTCTAGACTGCCACCCAGTGCCAAATTGTGTGATCGCAAGTATTCGATGTCGCGCATGAAACCAAAAGTGCGCGCACGGCTGACCTCACGCACATAACTGGTGCTGCCAAAATCGATGCTCGCAGTCTGTACCCCATCTGAAAATACGGGGTGATCGAATTCAATGGCGAAGTCGACTTTGAAACCTTCATAGGGTTCAAAACGCGCCCATTTATCTCCATCACTCACGGTGATGGGGTTCTTAATGCGAATCATGCGCTTAGGCGCTTCTTGCTCGGCAATACCGGCCGATTGAATCAAGAACACAAAAGGACCTGCACTACCGTCCATAATCGGTACTTCAGGGGAGGACAATTCAACGATGACGTTATCCACACCCAAACCGGCCAGAGCCGACATCAAATGCTCGATGGTTGCGACGCGAACGCCGTCTTGATCCAGCGCAGTACACAAGGTGGTGTCTTTCACCAAAGCTGCTGCCGCAGACACATCGACAACAGGACTGAGGTCCATGCGTCTAAACACGACACCGGTATTAATGGGTGCCGGCCTAAGATGCAAAGACACTTTGTCACCCGAGTGCAGACCCACGCCAGTAGCGCGAATGTCACTTTGTAATGTGCGTTGTCTTAACATTCCTGTCTCCTAATGCAGCCTCATCCTGAGTGCTGCTTGCGTTCTAAATGACGCGCAACGAAGGGATTTGGTTTCGATTATATTACATATTTTTATGTTGCGTCGCAACAATATGCAACTTTTATCCTGAGCATCAACGACTTGCAAGAACAAGCTAAGGCAAATACAAAAAAGCCCGACCCACTCGTCAGTGGGCCGGGCTGAAACTAGCAGCTAAATTCGATTTAGTCAGCTTGTGTACGCAAGAATGCAGGCACGTCCAACCAATCATCGTTGCGCAAGCTAGGGGCCGCATTGCCATGATCCATACTACGACCACCGGCAGCAGCACGCTTAGGCACAGACACTTTGCTCAAATCCTCCAAACCGGCATCCGTAGCCGTTGGCTTGGCCGCTTGCTTAATCGAAGTGACCCGTGTGGTTGTCGTTGCAGCAGGTTCAGGCAGCACTTTCTTCAGCTGCGAATCCAGACCAGTTGCCACCACGGTTACCCGTAAACCTTCACCACAATCGCCGTCTTCGACAGTACCAACAATCACTTCCGCAGACTGAGATGCTGCCTCCGTCATCAGCTCCATAACTTGCGTGTATTCATCGATAGTCAAGTTGGCACCAGTGACATTCACCAGCAAACCTTCTGCACCTTGTATCGACAGTTCTTCCAGCAGCGGACAGGACAGTGCGGCTTGAGCGGCTTCTTTAGCGCGATCTTCACCCTTGCCAGTGCCGATACCAATCATCGCCATGCCCTGAACACCCATCACTTTTTTCACGTCAGCGAAATCAACGTTCATTTCACCTTCGCAGTTAATGATTTCGGCAATACCCTGCACCGCGTTATGCAGCACATCATTGGACGCGGTAAATGCGTCTTTCATTGATACGCCCTTACCCAAAACAGGCAACAAGCGCTCATTCGGGATGACGATCAAAGAATGCACGTGCTTATTCAGTTCATCGATACCGTGCTTAGCAACGGTCATACGTTTCGCACGCTCGAACTGGAATGGCTTGGTCACGACAGCAACAGTCAGTATGCCCATTTCCCGCGCAATTTCAGCAACGACAGGCGCTGCACCTGTGCCAGTACCACCACCCATACCTGCGGTGATAAACAGCATGTCTGTGCCTTCGATCAGCTCGATGATGCGATCGCGATCTTCTAAAGCTGCCTGACGACCCACATTTGGATCTGCGCCAGCTCCTAAACCGCGGGTGATTTGCTGACCAATCGGCAACAACACATCCGCATTACAACGACGCAAATGCTGTGCATCGGTATTGGCGCAGATGAATTCAACACCTTTAATTCCTGCTGCCACCATTTGGTTAACTGTGTTGCTGCCGCCACCACCAACGCCAACCACTTTGATAACCGCTTCTTTGGTTTGAGTTTCCATTACTTCAAACACTTCACCCATGATTAATCTCCTCGATTAAAAATTAAATTCAAAAAATTAAAAATTGCCTTGAAACCAGCTTTTCATTCGCGCCAACATCTGTGCAAAACCTGAATCCCCGCCCTTACCTGGTACTTGCGGTTGGCTTTGCGCCCCATACCGCAACAGACCCACTCCGGTGGCATGCCCAGGATTGCTTGCCACGTCTGATAACCCTTGCACCTCATACGGCAACCCCAGCCGCACCGGCACCTCAAAAATTTCTTCGGCCAATTCCACCGCTCCGCGCAGTTGGGAACTGCCGCCAGTCAAAACCACACCACCCGCGGGCATGGTGTCGAAACCACCCCGACGCACCTCACGCAGAATCAAGCGAAATAGCTCATCCATGCGTGCTCGTATCACTTCCGTGAGTACGTGTTTAGACATGCTGCGATTGGGACGATCGCCCACCTCGCTGACATCAATCATTTCCTCGCCTTCTATCAATTCAGGCAAAGCGCAGCCGTGCTTAATCTTGATTTCGTCGGCATGTTTGGGTGGAGCACGCAGTGCCACCGCAATGTCATTAGAGACATGATCGCCACCAATGGGGATTACCGCGGTGTGACGAATCGCCCCATGCTCAAAAACCGCGATATCCGATGTGCCACCGCCGATATCAATGAGGCAGACACCGAGTTCTTTTTCGTCTTCCAACAGCACCGCGTAGCTAGAAGCCAGCTGCTCCAAGATCAATTTGTCAGCTTGTAACCCACAGCGTTCTATGCATTTTTTGATGTTTTGTGCGGCACTGACGCTGCCGGTGATCATGTGCACACGCACTTCCAAACGCACACCGGACATACCGATAGGCTCGGTGATGCCACCTTGATCATCCACGATGAATTCTTGAGGCAACACGTGCAGTAACTCTTGATCAGCAGGTATCGCTACAGCGCAAGCCGCGTCTATCACCCGATCGACATCGTGCTGTGTCACTTCACGGCTGCGCACCGCCACGATGCCATTGGAGTTCAAGCTGCGAACATGACTGCCTGAAATCCCAGCAAAGACGGATTGAATGCGGCAACCGGCCATCAATTCCGCTTCCTCTACAGCGCGTTTAATGGATTTCACCGTGGCCTCGATATTGACCACTACACCTTTCTTCAAACCACGTGAAGGGTGCATCCCGAAGCCAACGACATTAACCTCGCCATGACTGCTCACTTCACCAACTATGGCAGCGATTTTTGATGTCCCTACATCCAATCCAACGATCAGACCACTGCGGTCGCTACGTTTGGTCATTGCTTTTCTTCCTTGGCCAATGCGGCCGCTGTCCAACGCACCGCAAAGCCATTGCGATATCTCAAATCCACAGCTTCTACGTCAGCAAGCCGAGATTGAATCGCTGGCAAGACCACGTCTGCCAGCAAGGTAAATTTCTCAGCCACCGGAGCGCGGCCAAACTCCAGCACCAGGTGCTGCTGACCCAAGCTGACTTCCGCACGCCGATCACCGGTTTCCGAGACTTGCCACTTGCTGAGTAACCAGCCCACTGGCAAACGTGGAACTACAACTTGCAGATCAGCGAACACAGCAGCGGCTTGAGATTCAGGCCCTTCGATGAGCAAAATTGACGGCGGGCGCTGCTGCGGCCAAATCAAACCTCCGCTCTGGGTCAAAACTGCATCGTCACCCCAATTGGCAACCGCGACGTGGCCAGCAACGTGAACGGCAAGGCGATCCGGCCATAAGCGCTGCACCTGCACATCACGCACCCAAGGCAATTCCTGTAACCGCTGTTCAAGCAGCCCCGTTTCAGTCTGGAAAAAGCCGCCGACCAAGTAAGGCATCACGGCTTCGCGAATATCTTGCGGATCGGTTTGCCCTAAGTCGCCATATACATCCATCTGCATCGGCAACTTTGCGGAATTGGCCAAACCGGCTCCAATCAAGCCCGCAACCAGCAGGGCAACACCCGCACCAACGCCATAATCAAAAGTGGGCAAAGATTTAGTCATCAGGACTTGGGCGCTCATGCCCCCTCCTTGCAACTGGTGAGCAGAATGTTCCAAATCAGCTGCTCGAAACTCATGCCGGCAGCTCGTGCCGCCATAGGCACTAAGGAATGCGTGGTCAAACCCGGCACGGTATTAATTTCCAGCAGCCAAAGTTTGCCTTGCTCGTCGATAAAGAAATCAACTCGTCCCCAACCATTCACTTCTACGGCGGAAAAGGCCTGCAATGCCAATTGCTGACAGGCTTCCTCTTGCTCGCTAGAGAGGCCGCACGGACAGAAATAACCGGTGTCTTCGGATTGGTATTTAGCGTGATAGTCGTAAAAATCCGCCTGAGGCTCGACACGGACAATGGGCAAGGCCACACCATTCAACACGGCAGCGGTGTACTCACGCCCTTGTATGTATTGCTCGGCTAGAACTTGCGCATCAAATTTGGCCGCGGCCTGCCAAGCAACCAACAGTTGATCCGCCTGTGTCACCTTGCTCATACCGATGCTGGAACCTTCGCTGGCCGGTTTCACAAAAATCGGCAAACCCAAGTCAGCGATCACTGCGTCAGCATCAAAACCCGCTGCTAGCACCAAACTGGCCGGTGTGGGCAAGCCACTGGATTGCCACACTTTTTTGGTTTGAACCTTATTCATAGCCAAGGCTGACGCCGCCATGCCGCAGCCGGTGTACGGCAGTTGCTGCAACTCCAAGGCCGCCTGTACTTGGCCGTCTTCGCCACCACGACCGTGCAATGCAATGAACACACGATCAAAGCCTGCGGCAGCCAGACTCAGAACATTGTTC
The DNA here is from genome assembly GCA_051252075.1 of Oceanococcus sp. Lineage (GTDB taxonomy): Bacteria > Pseudomonadota > Gammaproteobacteria > Nevskiales > Oceanococcaceae > Oceanococcus. The sequence goes on from JBPOFU010000002.1 coordinate 7,724, forward strand.
GGAGTGGCATCAAGCAACTCAGCATTCACGCTCAAACTCTGCAACGCGGCATGTGCTTGTGCTCCGCTTTGCAGAGACACTTCACGCTCGGCAGACCAGCCGCCATACAACACCGCAACACGCCCCATATCTGGTGCCGTTATGCTCATTGCAAGGCCTCCCCTACAACACGCACTTCAGGACATAAACGCACGCCGTGTTGGCGCTCAACCTCATCACCGACATGAGCGATTAAGGATTCGATATCCGCCGCACTGGCAGCGCCGGTGTTCAATATGAAATTGGCATGCTTTTCTGCGACGCAAGCACCGCCAATGCTGAAGCCCTTTAAACCGCAGGCTTCAATCAAACGTGCAGCGTGATCGCCGGGCGGATTGCGGAAAACCGAACCACAACTGGGCTGACCCACGGGCTGACTGGCGCGACGGCTGCGTAACAGCTGTTTAACTTTGTCCGCCTCTTGTTCGGCATCGCCCAATTCAAATGCCAATTCAGCAGATACAAAAAGCCCACCCGCGATCGGCATCTCTACCGAACGGTAGGCGTACTGGAATTCAGAGGCAGACAAGCTGACAACTTCGCCCTGCCCATTCAGCATTTCGACGCGGCGTACATGCGGCCAGGTTTCGTCACCGAAAGCACCTGCATTCATGCTCAGCGCACCACCCAGCGTTCCGGGTATGCCCGCGAAGAAAGAGCCTCCGGCCAACCCATGCTGAGCACAAAATTTCGCCAGACGGGCGCAATGCGCTCCAGCCTCTACATAAACCGCGTGATCCTGCCGCAATTCGATTTGAGCCAGCGCATCATACAAAGTCACTGCAGCGCCGCGGATACCGCCATCGCGTACCAACAAGTTGCTACCCAAACCCAGCCACAGCACGTCGCCGTTATGAGTCGACAAAAACGCCTGTAGATCTTGCCGGTCTTGTGGCCGGTACCAAATATCGGCCGGCCCACCAACACGCCAGCTGGTGTGCTTGCTCATGGGCTCGTTGCGCCGCAGTTCGCCTTGCAAGGTGTTCATGCATCCACCCCCGGCAATCCATCACGGATCAAGCCTTGCGCAAAGTGGCCGATATTTCCGGCCCCTAAAGTGAGCAACAAATCACCATCGTTCAATACGCTGGCCAAACGATTGGATAGCTCAGAAAGCTCGGCCACAAAAATGGGTTCGACGTCACCACGCAAGCGCACAGCACGCGCCAAACTACGCCCATCGGCCCCGGGCAGAGGTGCTTCGCCAGCGGCATACACTTCTGTGAGCAGCAATACATCCGCTTCACCCAGAACTTCGGCGAAATCGTCCAGCAAATCACGGGTACGGCTGTAGCGATGCGGCTGAAATGCCACTACCAAACGGCGCTCAGGCCAAGCATGACGCATGGCTTGCAAAGTGCAGGCAACTTCGCGTGGGTGATGACCATAATCATCGACGACATAGACGCTGCCTTGTTTTAGCGGCAAGTCACCCAACTGCTCTGCACGTCGGCCGATACCGGCAAATTGGTCTAAAGACGATTGAATGGCTTCAGGGCTGACATCCAATTCACGTGCAATGGCAATCGCGGCCAGTGCATTGAGCACATTGTGCGGCCCTGGCAAATTCAGCCGTATGGAGAAATCCTGATCACTGGCGCCAACCACTTTAAAGCGTGTGCCGCCGGAGTCCGTTTTCAAATCCACCGCGCGTATGTCTGCAGCGCTATCGATGCCGTAACTCACCACTGGACGCCCCACTTGCGGAATGAGGCGCTGCAAATTGAGGTCGTCCGCACACAACACGGCCAAGCCATAAAACGGCAAGAAGTGAAGAAACTCTACGAAGGCATCACACAAGCGTGAGAAGTCGCCGCCATAGGTTTCCATGTGGTCATGGTCAATATTGGTGACCGCAGCGATCATCGGCGTCAGATGCAAAAATGAGGCATCGGATTCGTCCGCTTCTGCCACCAAATAAGGCCCCGCGCCTAGACGCGCATTGCTACCGGAGCTTTTTACTAAGCCACCAACCACGTAGGTCGGATCAAGTCCGCCTGCGGCCAATACGGCTGCCGTCAAGCTAGTCGTGGTGGTTTTACCATGGGTTCCAGCAATGGCAATACCGATACGAAAACGCATCAGCTCAGCCAGCATCTCGGCCCGGCGAATCACAGGGATTCTTGCAGCCTGTGCCGCCACAATCTCGGGATTGTCATTGGCAATGGCAGTAGAACGCACCACCACATCCGCACCAACGATAGCTTGCGCGCTATGGCCTTGAATGACCCGTGCGCCCAAAGCAACCAATCGACGCGTCACATCGGTATCGCCCAGATCCGTACCGGACACTTGATAGCCCAAGTTGATCAGCACTTCCGCGATGCCAGCCATGCCAGAACCACCAATGCCGACAAAGTGAATCGCACGCACTTTGCCCATACGGGTCACGAGCATTTGCTTGAGGCCGTCTGCATCGATCATGCAGCACCTCCCGTTGTCGGGTTTAGCGCCAAGCCGAGATGAGGCCGGCATTGGTCAGCTATCACTTGAGTGGCATTTGGTTGGCCACACTTACGCGCTGCAGCAGCCATATCTCGTAGGCGCTGCGGCTGATCAATAAGGCCCTGAACAGCATCCTTCAGTGATTGCGCGGTCAACTGCGCTTCTGGCAACAAGATGGCTGCATGGGCTTGCACCAAATGCTCAGCATTGCGCGTTTGATGATCATCAATGGCATGCGGGAAGGGCACCAAAATACTCGCCACGCCGACACAGGCGACTTCAGCCAAGGTCAGCGCACCGGCGCGGCAAATCAGCAAATCGGCCCAAGCCAATGCTTGCGCCATATCATCGATGAATTCGACCAACTCCAGGCCAGCGGGCATTTCGGCACCGCTATTCAGCCAGGCCTGTTGGGCCGTAGCCAGCGTGCGACCGGCCTGATGACGCACTTCGATCTGCGTCATCAAACCAGTCAACGCCGCTGGCACGGTTCGGTTCAGTGACAGCGCACCTAAGCTGCCACCGAGTATGAGAATGCGTGGTTTTTCATGCCTTGCTATACCGCGCTGCTGCGGCTGCGCGATTTGGGTCAAGGCTGCACGCACTGGGTTGCCTACGGTCATTGCACGCGCGCCAAAAGCCTCTGGGTAGGCTTGCAGAACTTGCGTGGCCACTCGAGACAACAAGCGATTGGTCGTTCCAGCCGCTGCATTCTGCTCATGAATGATCAAAGGGATACGCAGCAACCAAGCCGCCAATCCACCTGGCCCTGCGGCATAGCCGCCCATACCCAAAACCAAGCGTGGTTGGTAGCGGCGCAAAATCCGGATGGATTGCCAAACCGCGCGCAGTATCTGCAGCGGTGCCGCCAATAGGGTCGTCAGGCCCTTGCCCCGCACCCCAGCGACATCTATCCATGCCATTTCTATGCCTGCGGCGGGCATAGCCTTGGCTTCAAAGCCATTGCGTGTGCCCATCCACAACACATCGACGCCCTGCTCACGCAGCATCTGCGCTACTGCTAAAGCCGGAAACACGTGCCCGCCGGTGCCACCGGCCATCACTAAGAGTTTCATCGGCCCGACTCCGCGCGTCGTGCTTCCAGGGCGATGCGCAGCATCAGCCCCATCGCACTGCAACTCACAACCATAGAACTGCCGCCATAGCTCATGAACGGCAAAGTCAGGCCTTTAGTCGGTAGCGCGCCCATGTTGACGCCGATATTGAGCAAAGACTGCAACACCAGCCAGAAGCCAATGGCGTAGGCCAGATAGGCTCCGAAAAGCTGCCCCTGATCGTTGGCTGCACGGGCTATGCGAAAACTGGCGCGCATGATGGCCGCGAGCAAACCCAGCAACAACACAACACCGAAAAGCCCAAATTCTTCGGCAAAAATCGCAAAAATGAAATCAGTGTGGGTTTCAGGCAAATACAAGAGCTTTTGCACACTGTTGCCCAAGCCCACGCCAAACCACTCTCCGCGCCCAATGGCGATCAAAGACTGGGTCAATTGAAAACCGCCGTCGAAGGCATGAGCCCAGGGATCGCGAAAAGTTAGCAGGCGCGCGACCCGATAAGGTGCCGCGACCATCAAGGCCCCAAAAGCCGCGATCGCGAATGCACCGATCACAATCAAATCACGCAGACGAGCACCGGCCACAAATAGCAGCACTAGGCTCACCGTCACCAACACCGCAGACGAACCAAAGTCCGGCTCTAGCAGCAATAGCAAAACCGCAGCGCCCAAAGGCAGCAAGGGCTTGGCCAAACCGGTCCAACTGCTACGCAGCTCTTCACCACGGCGTACAGCGTAAGCCGCCAGATACATAAACAGGGCAATGCGCGCTGGCTCTGAAGCTTGCAACTGCACAAACCCAAGATTGAGCCAACGCCGCGCGCCGTTGACTTCATGACCTATGCCCGGAAACAACACAATGGCAAGCAGCAACAGAGCCATAGCCAGCAACAAAAAGCTGCTTCGCTCCCACACGGCCAGCGGAATACTGGCCAAAACCGCCGCGCCCACGGTGCCGATGCAGATGAAGCTCAATTGCTTATACAAAAAGTGAAAACTGTCTCCGGTGTAACGATCTGCAACCGCGACGGAAGATGACGCGACCATAACCAAACCCAGCGCCAACAGCAGCACCAACGGCAACAACAAGCCACGGTCCAAATCGATAGGATGAAAACCCAAAGGCCCAGGACTGAGTACTAGTTTCACGCCAGCCCCCTAGCCAAAGCCGTGAAATGTTCACCGCGCTCTTGGTAACCGCTGAATTGATCAAAGCTGGCACAACCGGGCGACAACAAAACGCTGTCACCGGCACAGGCCAATTCATCGGCTTGCGCTACAGCGATTTCCAGCGCAGACACTTCACGCAGCTCAACATCTTTGTTCAAAGCCGATAAATCAGCAGCAATCAGTGCCGCGTCTTCACCGAACAACAAAACCGCACGGCCCTTTTCATTCAATGGCTGGCACCAAGGCTTGAAATCGCCGCCCTTAGCTTGGCCACCGGCGAGCAATATCACTTTGGGCTCTAAACCTTCCAATGCAGCCAAGGTGGCGCCGACGTTGGTGCCTTTGGAGTCATTGATCCAACGTACATCACGATGCTCGGCAACCCACTCGCAACGATGCGGCAAGCCGGGGAATTCGATTGCAGCTGCCACCATCGCATCGCGCGGTAGACCTGCAGCCATGCCAAGCGCGAAGGCAGCCAAAACATTGGCGTAGTTGTGACGACCTACCAATTTCAACTGGTCGACATTCAGCCAGGCATCACCGGCAACTCGCAAACACCCGTTGTTCAGTTCGAAATCACCGCTCTGGCACACGGAAAATCCGTTCTGCGGCAAACCGTCAGGTGCCAAAGCTGCAGCAACCGAGTCATCCAAGCTCACAATGGCGTGTGCTGCGTGAGCAAATATGCGCGCCTTGGCCTCACCATATTGCTGCACGCTGGGATGCCGATCCATGTGGTCGACGCTCAAATTCAAGACACTGGCGGCAACGCATTGCAGCGATTCGGTCAGCTCTAGCTGGAAGCTGGATAACTCCAGCACTATCAGTTGATGCCCTTGATTGAGCAGATCCAGAGCCGGCGTCCCAATGTTGCCGCCCAAGCCAACGCGCAATCCAGCTTTCTGCGCCATCGCAGCCAATAGGCTGACGACCGTGCTTTTACCATTGGAACCGGTCACCGCAATTACCGGCACCCGATTAGCCAGGGCAAAAACTTCAATATCACCCAACAAAGCAAGGTTACGACGGCGCGCTTCAACAAATAGCGGGAGATTTAAATCCAAGCCCGGCGAAACTGCGAGACAATCAATCGTGTCCAGACAATCCAGCGACAAACCCCCAAACTGCAATTGAATCTCTGGGTATTCTTGGCGCAGCTGATCGGCATACGGTGGCTGCGTCCGGCTATCGCAAACACTCAAGCGCGCACCTTGTTGCGCCAGGTAACGCACCAGCGACCATCCGGTTAGCCCCAAGCCAACAATTAGCACATGTTGATTGGCCCAATTCATCAACGCACCTTCAGGGTCGCAAGACCCACCAGCACAAGAATCAAGGTAATGATCCAAAAGCGCACTATGATTTTGGGCTCAGGCCAGCCCTTCAACTCGTAATGATGATGCAAAGGCGCCATGCGAAAAATGCGTCGCCCTGTGAGCTTGAAAGAACCCACCTGCAAAATCACCGAAACGGTTTCTGCGACGAAAATGCCGCCCATAATGAAAAGGACTAGCTCTTGGCGCACGATCAAGGCGACCACACCCAAGGCCGCACCCAACGCCAAGGCCCCAACATCGCCCATGAACATCTGTGCGGGATAGGTGTTAAACCACAGAAAGCCAAGTCCCGCACCGCATATGGCGGTACAGAAAATCACCACCTCGCCAACGCCGGCGATGTAGGCAATGCCAAGATAATCAGCAAACTTCACATGGCCGGTAACATAGGCAAAAACCGCTAACGCCGCTGCCACCATGACGCACGGCATGATGGCCAAGCCATCCAAACCGTCCGTAAGATTGACCGCGTTGCTGGTGCCGACAACGACGAGATAACCCCAAATCCAGAAAAAACCGCCCAAAGGAATAACCAGATCCTTGAACAGCGGGAAGTACAGATTGGTATTGGCAGGCGAATCAGCAAAGAACCACAGCAAGCCAGCGGTAGCAAAACCTGCCAAGGATTGCCAACCGTATTTTTGCCGCGCGGACAAACCATGGTGGTTTTGATATTTCAGCTTGAGGTAGTCATCGAAAAACCCGATGGCCGCAAAAGCCAAAGTACATGCTAGCGCCACCCACACAAAGCGATTACTCAAATCTGCCCATAGCAATGTGGCCACGCCCACGGCCGCAATAATCAAAGCACCGCCCATAGTCGGGGTACCGGCTTTGGATAGATGCCCTTGTGGCCCATCCTCACGAATCGGCTGACCAATTTGCTTACGCACCAAATATTGAATCAGCACAGGGCCCAAAAACAGGCTAAAGGCCAGTGCGGTCAACACGCCCATGATGGCGCGTAGAGTCAAATACTGAAACGCATTCAGCGGTGAAAAGACTGGCGTTAGCCATTCAGCCAAGTGATACAACATCAGTGCATCTCCTCAAGGTGGTGCACTACACGTTCCATCGCAGCACTGCGTGAACCTTTCACCAATACAGTGCCGTGCTTGGGCAATTCTTCACGCAAGCTGCGCGCCAAAGCTTCAGCGTCATCAAACCGCCGGGCACTTACGCCAAACGCGAGCGCTGCATGCGCACTGAGTTCGCCGCAGACCCACAATTCTTCTATGCCCTTTTCGGCTGCCAACTCGCCAATGCGTTGATGGGCTTGCGCTGCATCTGCACCCAATTCCGCCATATCGCCGATCACCAAATAACGAGGCGCGGGATGCGCCGCTAGCACCTCGATGGCAACAGCCATGGACGCGGGATTGGCGTTGTAAGCATCGTTGATGAGTGCGACGCCGCTCGACAATGTCAGCGCTTGCAAGCGGCCACCCACAGGACGTACCTGCGCAAGGGCTTGGGCAATCGCAGGCAGATCAACACCCATCTGCAAACTCGCGGCCGCGGCGGCCAAAGCGTTCATCACGTTATGCCGCCCCGGTAACTGCAGATTGATCGCCAAGCGCTGATCGCCATACAGAAGGTCAAATGACTGCTTAGTAGGGCCATTGCTTTCAGCAATAGCGCGAACACGCGCCCGCTCGCCACGACCAAACAACACGCTGCGAATCGCTGCATTCATCCCCAACCACTGCTGTGCATAGTCATCATCTGCATTGATGATGGCCACGCCATTGGCTGGCAGGCCGGCAAACAACTCACCTTTGGCGCGCGCTACACCATCGCGTGAACCAAAACCTTCCAAATGCGCATCGCCGGCGTTGTTGACCACACCGATGTCCGGCTGCGCGATAGCCACTAATTGGGCAATTTCCCCCATATGGTTTGCACCCATTTCAATCACGGCGCGCTGATGCCGCGACCGCAGATTGAGCAAACACAGGGGCACACCAATGTGGTTATTGAGGTTACCCAGGGTGGCAAAAACATCGAAACGCTGATTCAGAATTTCAGCCAGCATGGTTTTCACACTGGTCTTGCCATTGGAGCCGGTAATTCCAACCAGTAAGCCACCACTGAGCTGAGCCCAGAGACGGCGCCAATGGGTGGCGAGTTGTTGCATTGCCGCCAACACATCGGGCACGAGCAATTGCGGCAAAGCACAGTCGATGCGCCGACTGACCAGAGCCCCAGCAGCACCCAAAACCGCAGCCTTTCGAACAAACTCATGGCCGTCGACGTGCTCACCAGGCAAGGCCACGAACAGCTGCCCGGCCAACAACTGGCGGGTATCGATGCAGGCACCGCTCAACTCGGCGTCGGCACCGATCAGTTCAGCGTCTATCCATTCCACAGCCTGACTTAAGCGCTGCATGCCAAGCCTCCATCGCCATGCAAGCGGCTGGCAACGTACTCGCGGTCGGAAAACGGACGACGCTCTAAACCAATTTGCTGGTAGTCCTCATGCCCTTTACCAGCGACAAGAACTAAATCCAGTGGGCCGGCCTGCTGCATGGCCTGGTCAATTGCCATACCGCGATCATGAATGACGGTGTATTCATACGCAGCAGGAATGCCCACCACCATATCGGCAACGATATCTTGCGGCGATTCTGTGCGTGGATTGTCATCGGTCAGAATCAAAACATCGGCCAGTTCAGCCGCTGCAGCTGCCATTTGCGGACGTTTACCGCGGTCGCGGTCGCCGCCGCAACCAAACACGCAATAGATATCACCGTCAGCCTGACAATGCTCTTTCAAAGCAGACAACACTTGAGTCAAAGCCGCTGGGGTGTGAGCGTAGTCCACCACAACCAAAGGCTTGCCTGGCGCACGAAACGCTTCGATACGACCCGGTACTGTGGTCACGCCACACAGCGCATCGACCACTTCAGCCAAATCCAAACCTGCAGCGCGCCAAGCTGCGGCAACAGCCAGCAGATTGTAAATATTAAAATGACCAATCAGCCCACAACGCAAAGGCCAGCGGCCTTGTGGACTTACCAAATCAAAAGACAAGCCTTGCGGACTCTTTTGTATGTTTTCAGCGAACAGCCAGTCCTTGCATTCAGGTCGCGCTGCAACTCCATAGGCAATGACCGCGCGTGAGGCCGCCAATTCATCCACCCAAAGGCGGCCAAAGTCATCATCCGCATTAATGATCAACGCGCCCAAATCTGGCGTTTCCAACAGACGGCGCTTTGCACGTGCGTAATTGCGCAAATCACCGTGATAATCTAGGTGATCGCGACTGAGGTTGGTGAACACAGCCACATCCAGCTCAACGCCGTTGATACGTCCCTGATCCAAAGCGTGCGACGACACTTCCATAGCCAAACTATCGGCACCGTCTTGTACTAACGCAGCTAGGCCGGCTTGCAGCGCGACCGGGTCTGGCGTGGTGTGAGTCGCAGTACGCAATTCATCCAGAAAGCCAACACCAACGGTACCGATCATGCCGCAGCGGCGACCTAATCGCTCTGCTGCCTGAGCAAACAAGTGCGCACAGGAGGTTTTTCCATCGGTGCCGGTAACGCCCATCACAAACAGATTGCGTGTGGGGTGAGCAAAAAAGCGCGCTGCGATCAAACCAACACGACGAGACAAATTCGCCACCGCAAGAACGGGAAGTCCACAATCCGGCGCGGCGTAACCGTTACTTGGCTCCCACGCGATAGCGACAGCACCACGCTGCAAAGCTTGCTGCAGATGCAGCAGACCATGAGATTCCGTGCCTCGACAGGCCAAGAACAAGTAACCCTCGGCAACCTCACGGCTGTCCATGGCGATGCCGCGAACGACTGGATTCTCGCCACAAAGCGCAGCGTCGACTTCCAGCAGTTGGCTTAGACGAAAGCTCATGTGTTGGTCTCGTCTGTGGCAGCCCGCGCGATGGAACGTTCGCTGTCCGCCGGAGCAATCTGTAACAAACGCGCCGCGGAACTGGCCACGCGGGAAAATACCGGCGCTGCCACGACACCACCGTAATAGGCACCTGCAGCTGGCTCATCAATCACCACCAACGACAACAAGCGCGGCTGCTCCGCTGGCAGCATGCCGACAAACAGGGCTTGATGCCGATTCTCAGCATAACCGCCGTCTTCAGCTTTACGCACGGTGCCGGTTTTACCCGCCACACGATAACCAGGTACCGCGGCACGCGTGCCGGTGCCGCCAGCCTCCACAACGGCGGCCAGCATGGAACGCACTTGGCGCGCCACCGCTACACTCAAAATACGTTCTTCAGCATAGTCAGAACCACCCTTGAGCAAGGACAGTGGGCGACGCAAGCCATCTGCCGCCAGCACCATATAGGCCTGCGCCAATTGCAATGCCGTTACGCTCATGCCATAGCCATAGCTGGCGGTCGCCGTAGCAACATCACCCCATTCATAAGGACTGGTGAGCTGCCCCGCCACTTCGCCTGGAAAGCCCGACGCGGTTGAGAACCCAAAACCAAAGGCGCGATACGCATCAAATAGGCGCTCAGGCCCAAGACGCATACCGATTTTCACCGCACCGACGTTGCTGGACTTGGCCAGCAAGGTGGTTAGGTCAATCGCGCCATAGCCGCGATGATCACGCACTTGCAAGCGCTTTACTTTCATCCAACCATTGCCGGTATCAATAATGTCGTCTAACTGAACAACACCGTTTTGCAAAGCCGCGGCCACCATCAAAGGCTTCACCGTGGAGCCCGGCTCAAACTGATCCAGCGCCGCCCGGTTACGCCAAGCTTTACGGCTCTTGTTCAGGCTGACCCGATCATTGGGATTAAATCCGGGCTGCGTTGCCAAGGCGAGGATTTCGCCGCTGCGCACATCGGCCACCAAAATCACGCCGCCTTTAGCCTTGTGAGCAGTTACTGCGGACTTCAACTCACCATAGGCAAAATGCTGCAGACGCAAGTCTATGGACAGATCGACATCTTCGCCCGGACGCGAGGCACGAAACTCATCCAGATCATCGACTACACGACCAATACGGTCTTGAATCACTAAACGCTGCCCAGGACTGCCTGACAAAACGCTATCGAAACCACGCTCAAGGCCTTCTTGGCCAACACCATCGATATTGCACAAACCCACCAGCTGGGCAGTGACTTCGCCGGCGGGGTAATAGCGGCGGTATTCGCGCTGACTAAAAACGCCCGGGGCCTGCAGCTCCAAAATCCGGCGCGCATCCATAGGCGGCAACTGACGCTGCAAGTAGTAGAACTGGCGACCACGGCGTTTTTCGAGCTCGCTTTGCAAGTGCCCAGAGGACATTTCCAACAAAGCCGCCAAAGGCTCTATGTATTCAGGCTCCGCCAGAAGTGCTGATGGCACAACCCAAATCGATTCGACCGGCGCACTCAGCGCCAAAGGCGTGCCATGACGATCACGCAGCGCACCCCGCCCACCGGGCTCAAGCAACGTCCGCACGTGGCGCCGTTCACCTTCAGCCATTAGAAAATCACGCTCACGCACCTGCAACTCAAAAGCACGCAGCAAGAGCGCTGCAAAGCCCAAGCCCATCAATACGAGCAGGACCTGCGCGCGCCAAGGCTGGACCCCCACTGGGGCCGCTTTGCGCTTATTCCTGGATTGAGGTTTGGACGATGACATAGTCTTCCGGAACCTTCATATTGAGTTGCTTTTCAGCCAACTCGCCCACGCGCGAATGCGCCCCCACGTAACCGCGCTCCAAGCGCAGCTGGTTGTACTCAACCTCCAAGCGCTCACGCTCAGCAGACATCTCTTGATATTCGGTTTGCAGCGCCCGGCTGTGCTGTTTCATACCCACCACCGCAATGGCGCTGAGCACCAAAACGGGCAACGCCAGATATTGCAGCGCTGGCCGCCAGAGCTGAGCAAGCATTTGCAAAGATTTGTTCATGCGCACTTCTCCGCCCAACGCAAAACTGCACTACGCGCCCTGGGGTTGCGCTGCGCCTCTAGGCCATCACACAACTGGCGTTTGACTTGACGCACGCGCGGCGCAGGCGCCGGGGAAATTGGATCTGGTGCAGAAGGCCGCGCCTCCGCACGCAAAAACTGCTTAACGATGCGGTCTTCCAAAGAATGAAAGCTAATCACTGACAAGCGACCACCTGGGCGCAAGACTTCGAGCGCCTGCGGCAACGCCTGAGCCAAAACCTCCAACTCACGGTTCACCGCAATGCGTATCGCCTGAAAACTGCGGGTTGCTGGATGTATGCGCTTACCGCGACGACCACCCACAGCAGTCTCGATCAAGTCAGCCAACTGCAAGGTATTGAGTATCGGCGCTTCAGCGCGGGCTCGCTCGATCGCACTCGCGATACGCCCAGGCATTGCCTCATCGCCATACTCACGCAGCACGCGGCGTATTTCCTCACGCGGGGTATGCGCTACCCAATCCGCCGCACTCATGCCCTGCAAAGGGTTCATCCGCATATCCAGCGGACCTTCTTTACTAAAACTAAAGCCGCGCTCTGCATCGTCCAACTGCGGGCTCGACACACCCAAATCAAACAGCACGCCGTCAATTTGGCCGTTCAACCCACGCGCGCTGATGCACTCGGCCAAATCAGAAAAATTCGCCTCTTCAAGCAGCAGACGTGGCTCGTGCTGCATCCAGCCACGCGCGACAGCTTGAGCCTCAGGATCTTGATCAAACACGATGAGCCGGCCAGCCTCACCCAGACGATCCAAAATAGCCCGACTATGCCCACCGCGACCAAATGTGGCATCAATATAGACACCACCCTCTTTGACATTTAGCGCAGCGAGGGAAGCATCCAGTAGAACCGACTCATGGGAAGTCATCAGGCGCGGACCGCGCTCAGATTCCGATACTGGCAAGGAATTCAGCATCAAGCTCAACCTCGTCCTGATATCGGCCCCAAGCCTGCGCATCCCAGAGCTCAAACTTCTCGCCCTGACCAACAAATACAGCAGACTTATCCAGACCCGCGCGTGCACGCAAATACGGCGTTAACTGAACCCGGCCCTGCTTGTCCATAAGGACATCTTCGGCAGCACCCAGGAAATGCCGCTGCAGCTTTTTCGCTTGCGGCGTAAGAGAAGGCAAAGACATGAGCTTGGCGGCAAAGACTTCCCACTCAAAATGGGGATAAACCAATAAACAGCTGTCCAAGCTCAAGGTCACGGTGAGACGACCACTACAGCTCTCCGTCAGCGACGCGCGATAGCGCGCAGGAACGGCAACCCGTCCTTTGGCATCTATCGATAATTCTGTCGTTCCGCTGTACATCGAAAAGCCCCTCGGGGGATCACCCCACAACACTCCACTTCTCACCCTTGAAGTGAACTATAGGCCTCGAACTTTAAGCTGTCAAGGTAATTTTATAAGCAAAAACAGTGACTTACCTTGCTTTTTAGATAAATTTTCACAAGCCCAAACCAGCCTGTAAACAAGGACTTACAAACAACTCTTTGAGCCATTTCTGAAGGAAAAATGGCGATTTGTGTGAAAAAGTGGGGCATCGGGGATGAAATTCTCCCGACAAACGGTAAAACGACTGCCTTAGCCGTAAACCGAGAGCAAAAGCCGTCGCAAGCCCAACAGGTCTGCGTGGCCTGGCCGTCGATAGCGAATGCAGCCCTTACCCAAACTGCAACGACCTAAGTCATTAGTATTGTTCTCAATCTGCGCTGCACTACAGACATAAACGCTGATGTGGTGCTTCTGCACCGCAAAAGCGAACAAGCGCCCACCCACGTCATAGCTGGGCATTTTGTATTGCATTGTTTCAAGGGCTGTTGGCGCCACCTCAAAAATCAGCTCACGCAGCGCACACAAAAAAGCCTGCTGGTCGCCATCAAACGCAGCAATGTATTCATCGACGCTTTTTGACGCTGAATTCATACCCTTTCCACAAACAACTATGCCCGCAATCTCAGAGCAAACGCGCACCACCCCAAGGACCGACGTGCTCTGCAATGATAGCCGCGTAAACTTGAAACGATGCCATTGGAAATTACCGTCTGATCCTGCATCAGTAATTTAGACTTAAGCTAGGCTCCAACTAAACCCACTGGCGAAACGCCAAGTTTCCTCCGCACTGGACGAGAGCACCTGAATGATCAACACCTTGTTTTGGATTTTTTCGCACACACCACTGCGCTTAGCCGCCGGATTTAGCTGGGCCTTTGCCTGGCTATGGTGGACAGTGCTACCCATCCGCAAAAAGCTGGCGGTCCAGGGCTACCACCGCGCCTTTCCAGAGCAAGCCGCGGGACCGCATCTTCGCCAAATGTTCGCCGGCGTCATCCTGGGCTATTTCGAGCTTTTCCGCGAAATGCGCGTGCCCGGCAGCGTGCAGGTGGAATACATCAACAGCGACGCTATACAAAAGGACGTAGAACGAGGCCAGGGTACGTTTTTGCTAGGCGGGCATTTCGGCTCATGGGACCTGATTTCGTCGATGACCTGCCGAGACATGAAATTCCCCGTTAGCGTGACCGTCAAGACACCAAAGAACGCCAAGGCGGCCGCCCTCATTGAGCGGATTCGCACTGCATTTGGCATGGGCTTGCTACCCACGCACAACTGCATGCCGCGAATCTACGAGGAAATAGAGCAAGGCCATATGGTGGCTTTCTTGCTCGACATGCGCTTCAATCGCGGCGTAAGCAGCGACTTCTTCGGGCATCCGGCGCGCACCAGCCCCGGCCTGCCTACTGCCGCGTTCAAATCCGGCGCCCCTGTTCACACCGTTTGGTTTGTCCGCACCGGCATAGGCCGTCATCAGGCCGTATTTGGCCCTCCACTAGAAATGACCGGAGATCTAGACGCGGATATAGGCGTGATCCAGGCCTACTACGAAGAACGCATCCGCGCCGCACCACACAACTGGTTTTGGTTACACGACCGCTGGCGCTAGCTAGATCAACACCAGACGATGAGCCGCACCCAGCGATAATTAAGGGCTAAGAACAGGGGCGCTTGGATTCGCCAGCAAAGCTTTCCACCCTTCGTCACGCATAAAAAAGCCCGCTTGCGCGGGCTTTGGTATTGGCGGAGAAGGAGGGATTGACTCGGGCCCTCCTTGGCCCTCTCCCTTCGGGCTTCGCCGCTAGGCGGCAAAGTCTCGATCGGCGTCCTGCCGATCGATCGAACCTAGAGGCTTCGTCCACACTTCCTGGACCACCAATAAAAAAGCCCGCTTGCGCGGGCTTTGGTATTGGCGGAGAAGGAGGGATTCGAACCCTCGATGAAGCTATAAACCCCATACTCCCTTAGCAGGGGAGCGCCTTCAGCCACTCGGCCACTTCTCCGTAAACTTGTTTTTAACGTCTTGCATCTAAGATGCTGATCGACGAGGCGCTTACGCCTTACTTCGAGCCTATAGAAATAAATCTCTAAGCTACCTCGAATTCCTGACCTTGAAACACACGATTCTCGCCGCGAATTCAAGGGTCAGACACTCGAAGGCCGCGTAGGATACCGGTTTTACGTGCCGGTTCAAAGTGCCCGCGAAGGACTACTGATCGTCTTGCGCCTCTTTTCGCTCTTGATTGCGCTGTATCACCTCTTCCCGATGCACAGCAACTTCACGCGGAGCGTTGACACCAATCCGAATTTGATTGCCCTTCACGCCCAATACGGTGACGGTCACATCATCACCGATCATCAATGACTCTCCAACTTTTCTGGTCAGAATTAACACGTGAGTTCTCCTTTGCTCACTAACTTTTATAGCCTCACCGATCTTGCGCCGGCGCTTGCATGGCTAGACCAGTTTAACGCGCGGCCACGCAATTTGTTTCTTGCTGTTTAAAGCGTCTCTTTTTGAGGCTCTTTCTCCAGTTCAAAACCCTTGTGCAGCGATCGTACCGCTAACTCCATGTACTTACTGTCGATCACTACGGAAATCTTTATTTCAGATGTAGAGATCATGCGAATGTTGACGTTTTCGCGCGCCAATATGGCGAATGTTTTGCTCGCGACACCGGCATGCGAGCGCATACCTACCCCCACCAGCGACACTTTGACTATATCGTCATTACCGCGCACATCTTTAGCCCCTAAGCTGGCAGCCACTTCCCGCATCACTTCCATGGCTTTTTCATAGTCACGCTTGTGCACGGTGAAGGTGAAATCGGTGGTGCCATCGGAACCCACGTTCTGCACGATCATGTCCACTTCAATGTTGGCAGCTCCAATCGGCCCCAGTATCGCCGAAGCAATTCCGGGATGATCGGGAGCACCGACAACGGTGAGCTGAGCTTCATCACGATTAAACGCGATGCCTGAAATGATGGGATCTTCCATGTCACCTTCCTCGAGGCTAATCAATGTGCCCGGGCCATCGGAAAAGCTCGACAGCACGCGCAAAGGCACGTCATATTTTCCAGCAAATTCCACGGCGCGAATCTGCAGCACCTTGGAACCTAAGCTGGCCATTTCCAGCATTTCCTCGAAGGTAATGCGCTCTAAACGACGCGCATTGGGTTCCACCCGAGGGTCGGTGGTGTACACCCCGTCAACATCGGTATAGATCTGACATTCATCGGCTTTCAGTGCTGCCGCCAATGCTACCGCTGTGGTATCGGAGCCACCGCGCCCCAAGGTCGTGATATTGCCGTTCTTGTCCGAGCCCTGAAACCCTGCGACGATAACTACACGCCCTTGATCCAAATCCTGCTGTATGTGCTGATGGTCAATTTTTTGTATGCGCGCTTTGGTATGCGAATCATCCGTCCAAATCCGCACTTGCGACCCCGTGTAGGACCGTGCCGGCTGTCCTATACGATCCAAGGCCATACTCAGCAAAGCAATCGTGACCTGCTCTCCGGTGGATAGCAACACATCCATTTCACGCGCAACGGGCCTGTCAGAAATCGCGTCCGCCAAGGCGGTTAGGCGGTCAGTTTCTCCACTCATAGCGGATACCACGACGACGATATTGTCGCCCGCTCGGCATGCCGCAGCCACTTTCTCGGCCACAGCCTGGATACGCTCCACGCTGCCCACCGAGGTGCCACCGTATTTTTGAACAATCAAAGCCATCGCCTAGATTCCCAATTTGTCTTGCACAAAGTCGGTCACGCTGGCCAAAGCTGCTGCTAGGTTTTCCGGCTGATTGCCACCGGCCTGCGCCATATCAGGTCGACCACCACCTTTACCGCCGATTTGCCCGGCAACGTGATTGACCAACTCTCCCGCCTTAACTGCTTTCGTCTGGTCGTCGCTCACACCGACGGTTAACGCCACCTTTTGCCCGTTCACCGCGGCCAGCACGATCACCGCGCTACCCAAGCGGTTTTTCAAATCATCGACCATTTCACGCAATGCTTTTCCATCCACGCCATCCAGCGCTGCTGCAACCAGCTTCAACGGACCAATTTGCAGCGCCGAGTCGGCTAAGTCGCCCCCTTGCTGAGCGCCCATGTCTTGCTTGAGCTTTTTCAGCTCTTTTTCCAATTCGCGCTGGCGCTCTAAGGTTTGATCCAACCGCGCAGTTACTCCATCGCGCGAGGATTTCAGCCGCCCAGCAAACTCATCCACCAAGCGATCAGTTTCGCGCGCCCAAGCCAATGCGCCCAAGCCGGTTACCGCCTCAATCCGACGCACGCCTGCAGCGACCCCGGCTTCACTAATAATTTTGAACAGACCAATATCGCCGCTGCGCTGCACATGGGTGCCGCCACACAGCTCGCAGGATGTTTGCCCCAAACGCATCACCCGCACGGTTTCACCGTATTTCTCGCCAAACAGCGCCATGGCACCACCATCGACGGCATCTTGGTAACTGCTGACTTTGGTTTCGGCCGCATGGTTGGCCAGAATTTCCGCGTTCACCCGACTCTCTACCTCGATGACTTCGTCGGCGCTCATGGCCTGCAAGTGAGCAAAATCGAAACGCAAACGATCGGGCGCTACCAAGGATCCTTTCTGCTGTACATGCCCACCCAGCACATTACGCAAGGCAGCGTGCAATAAATGCGTCGCACTGTGATTACGAATAATGTCAGCACGGCGCGCCTCATCGACCTTCGCCTCCACGGCATCGCCAGCTTTCAGTTCGCCCTCTAGCAGACGCCCGATATGCAAGATGGCACCTGCATTGTCTTTGCGCGTATCGCCGACTTCAAAGCGAGCCGACCCGGCAAGCAAAACCCCGGTGTCGCCAACCTGGCCGCCCGATTCTGCGTAAAACGGCGTGCTGGCCAAAATAACCATGCCGTCTTGCCCTGCGCTTAAGCTGTCTACAGGCTTTCCGTCACGCAGCAATGCTTGCACTTTTTCTTGTGCAGCCAACTGTTCATAACCGACAAATTCGCTGGCTTGCTCAACGCCGGCATTGAGGCCATCAGCCACGCCAAAACGGCTGGCGGCACGCGCGCTTTCACGCTGCTGTTTCATAGCAGCCTCAAAACCCTCGACATCGACGGTCAAATTGCGCTCACGCGCCACATCTTGGGTTAAGTCCAGCGGAAAACCATAGGTGTCGTAAAGCTTGAATACCGTCTCGCCATCCAGGCAGCCATCGGCCTGCTCGCAGGCCGTGTCTAGCAATTTCATACCCTGATCCAGGGTTTCAGCAAAGCGTTCTTCTTCTTGCCGTATGACTTGCTCTACAAAAGCCTGCTGCTTGCTTAGCTCTGGATAGGCTTGGCCCATCTCTGCCACCAAGGCCGGCACCAAACGGTGGAAGAAGCTACCTTCTATACCCAGCTGGAAACCGTGACGGATTGCACGGCGCAAGATACGGCGCAAAACCGAGCCCCGCCCTTCATTGCTTGGCAAAACGCCATCCACAATCAAAAAAGAGCAGGCGCGAATGTGATCCGCCAAGACGCGTAGTGAGCGGTTTTCTGCATCGGCTTGTGGCGCCAGTTCGCGCACGGCTGTGAGCAAATTGACGAATTGGTCGGTGTCGTAATTGTCGTGTACATGCTGCATAACCGCAGCCACGCGCTCCAAACCCATGCCAGTATCGACAGAAGGTTTAGGCAGCGGCGTTAACGTGCCATCAGCAGCGCGATCGTACTGCATAAACACCAAGTTCCAGATTTCGATGAAACGATCACCGTCTTCTTCCGGTGTTCCCGGCGGACCACCGGCAATGTCTGGCCCATGGTCGTAGAAAATCTCGCTGCAAGGTCCGCAGGGCCCGGTATCACCCATTTGCCAGAAATTGTCTTTGGCCCCTATGCGCGCCAATTTGGCGGGGTCCACGCCCATCTCTTGCAACCAAATCGCTTCGGCTTCGTCATCTTTTTCAAACACGGTAATGAACAACTTGTCGGCGGGCAGGCCCAGTTCGACAGTCAAGAATTCCCAAGCAAACTGAATAGCTTCACGCTTGAAATAATCACCAAAGCTGAAATTACCCAGCATTTCGAAAAAGGTGTGATGCCGCGCGGTATAACCGACATTTTCTAAATCGTTGTGCTTGCCACCAGCGCGCACGCAGCGCTGGCTACTCACAGCACGCGTGTAAGAACGCTTTTCTTTGCCGAGAAACGCATCCTTGAACTGCACCATGCCCGCATTGGTAAACAGCAAGGTGGCGTCATTGCCAGGCACCAGCGGGCTAGAAGCCACGGCCTGATGGCCTTTGCTTTCGAAGTAGCCGATAAATCGACGACGAATCTCGTTACTGCTAATCATGGCGAGGAACCGCGGAAAGGCACAACGGTTAAACCACCAACAAAGCGGCAACCGATTCTGTGTGCAAAATCGCGCGATATTACGCGATTCCAAGGGTGCTTGGCGACCACTTGGCGTGGATTATCTATGGAAAACCCTAGCCAGAACCAACCCGTTCATTGGCCCGCTGCTCAAAGCAGCGTATTGCCGTATCGATGTGCTCGCTGTGAAATCCGCGCTGATAAAGCTTCTGCCGACACTTCAGCAGCAGGTTTTTATCATCGCCGCGCAGCATGCGTGACAGCGCGAAATCACAAGACTGCTGCCAATCCACTTCGTCTTGTGCAATCGCCTCTTCAATGTCCGTGGGCTGCACGCCTTTGCTTTGTAGCTCTGCCTGCAGCCAACGCGGCCCCCGCCCTTGACTCGCCCGATGGCGCACCATGGCTGCAGCGTAGCGGGAAGGGTTTAACCAATCCCGCGCCAGCAATTCAGCCATGGCCTCATCCAGCGTCTCTGATGAAAAGCCTTTGCGCTGAAGCTTTTGCCTCAGCTCACGCTCGGCATGCTCACGTCTAGCGAGCAAACCTGCCGCAGCCTCACATGCTGCGGCACGCGTGTCTTCAAACGGCTTCTTCGACCGCTTCATCTACATCAGATTTAGCCACCCGAGGCGGAAGGACAATCGCACGAATCTGCCGCTCAAGCTCATCGCGCATCTCTGGGTTCTCTTTTAGGAATTGACGGGCATTGTCCTTACCTTGGCCGATGCGGTCACCCTTGCAGCTATACCAAGAGCCGGATTTTTCAACCAAATTGTGTTCTACGCCCAAGTCGATCAGCTCGCCCTCTAGCGAGGTGCCCTCGCCGTACAGAATTTCAAACTCGGACTGTTTGAATGGCGGCGCCATCTTGTTCTTGACGATTTTCACACGCGTCTCGTTACCGATGATTTCAGCGCCCTTTTTAACGGCACCGATTCTGCGTATGTCCATTCGCATCGAAGCGTAAAACTTCAGTGCGTTGCCACCGGTGGTGGTTTCAGGTGAGCCAAACATGACCCCGATCTTCATCCGAATCTGATTGATGAAGATCACCGCGGTATTGGTACGCTTGATATTGCCGGTCAGCTTACGCAGCGCCTGACTCATTAAACGAGCCTGTAGGCCCATGTGGCTATCGCCCATCTCGCCTTCGATCTCGGCCTTGGGGACCAGCGCGGCAACCGAATCAACAACGACGAGCTGCACTGCCCCGGAGCGCACCAGCATGTCGGCGATCTCCAGCGCTTGCTCACCGTTATCAGGCTGACTCACCAACAGCTCGTCGAGATTGACGCCCAATTTTCCAGCGTACTCTGGGTCCAATGCATGCTCAGCATCGATGAAGGCACAGGTGCCGCCAGCCTTTTGGCACGCCGCGATGGCCTGCAGGGTGATGGTGGTCTTACCGGAAGATTCAGGACCGTATATTTCGGAAACCCTACCGGCGGGGAATCCACCAATACCGGTTGCGGCATCCAGCATGATGCTTCCGGTGGAAATAGCGGGCACATCGAGCACTGCGTTCTCACCCAAGCGCATCACTGAGCCTTTACCAAACTGCTTTTCTATTTGGCCCAATGCGGCGGCAAGCGCCTTTTTGCGAGTCTCATCCATTTTTGTCTGCCTGTTGCTTAATGAGGGATTATCTCAGATTCATGCTGTCGACGGCCAAATCATTGGCCTGTAGTGCCGTCAATAATTGCTGCAAAACCTGCGTTGTGACCTGCTCGCGTAGAGATAGCCGCGAGCCTGTCAATGTCAGTTGCTGGCAAGCCACACTGCGCACTTGCCCTACCCCAATCATTACGAGACCCACCGGTTTTTCCGGACTGCCGCCCCCTGGCCCATAGACGCCAGACTCCACAAGCACCCAATCGGATCCACTGATCTGTAGGCCACGCTGCGCCATCGCGCTGACCGATGGCGCGCTCACCGCGCCATATTGCTGCAGCAGTTTGGGCCTCAAACCTAAAACATCGGTTTTAATGCGATCGTGATAGCAATTCAAGCCACCCAACAGCCACGCTGATGCGCCTGCTGCAGCCGACAGCCGTGCTTGCACAGCGCCACCGGCGCTGGCCTCTATAACGAACAGTGTTTGCTGCCGCGCGAGCAGGGTTTCCGCTAGCTGCGCCACCAATGGATCACTAATCGACTGATGAATTTCAGACATGAGCGCGCACAAAAAAGATAAGCCGATGAAAAATGGAATCGAGCAAAGCCGCTATCACCTTGTTTCCGAATAAAAACATGCTACGACATAAAAGCAGCAGCGGTCCGAGTGATTCGATTGCGGCATCACTTGGTAGCATACGCCGTTTTGCAGCAGCCCCGACGTGAGTTCAGACCTTAGCGCGCACACCCCCATGATGCAGCAGTTCCATGCTCTGAAAGCCGAGCATCCGGATGAATTGCTGTTTTATCGCATGGGCGATTTTTACGAGTTGTTTTACGACGACGCGAAAAAAGTGGCCAAGCTGCTGGACCTCACTCTGACCACACGTGGTCAGTCCGCTGGGCAACCGATTCCCATGGCGGGGCTACCTCACCACGCCTACGAACAGTACTTAGCGCGCTTGCTGCGCTTGGGCGAATCCGTCGCCATTGCCGAACAGTTTGGCGATCCCAGCGGCAAGGGGCCGATGGAACGCAAAATAGTGCGGGTGGTGACACCCGGCACGGTGACCGACGACGCTCTGATGGATGCGCGCCACGAAGCCACCCTTGCCGCCGCTACACAAATTGGCGATTGCCACGGCATTGCGCGCTTGGATTTGGCCAGCGGACGCTTTGTCATCGCTGAATTCTCTAGCGCCGCTGCGCTATTGCAAGACATGGCAACCGCTCCGCCGGCGGAGCTGCTCATCAGCGACACCACAGCCGATCCACAACTCAAACATAACACCGCCTTACGCCACCGCCCCGACTGGCACTTCGAACTCAGCAGTGCGCGCAAGCTGGTGCTACAGCAATTTCGTGCCCACGACCTAAAAGGCTTTGGTTGTGACGATTGCAGCGCGGGCATCGCGGCCGCAGGCGCCCTACTGCAATACCTACGCGACACCCAGAAACAAGAACTTCCACACATCAATGGTCTGCGCTTACAACAGCCAGAGCAATTGCTGCGCATAGACCCCAATAGCCGGCGCAATTTGGAACTGGAAGCCAGCGCCAGCGGCGAGCGCCAACACAGCTTGTTGGGATTACTCGACACCACGGCCTGCGGGATGGGCAGCCGCCTGATGCAACGCTGGCTGCGCGCACCAATACGCGACCACAGCACCTTGAAAGCACGCTACCAAGCCATAGATGCGCTGCAAGCCGGGCACTCCCACGAAGACTTGCACGGCCTGATTCGGCAGCTCTCGGATATCGAACGCATCACCACTCGGGTCGCGCTGCGCAGCGCCCGCCCGCGCGATCTGTCCGGTTTGGCTCGCTCTTTGGCCCTGCTGCCTGACATTGCAAAGCTACTACCTGCCGCGAAACGCTTGGATGAATTGGCGGACTGCTTGGGCAACTACCCTGATTTGGCGCACTACCTGAGCGGCGCGATTGAAGCTGAGCCACCGCTATTGATGCGTGATGGCGGCGTGATCCGCCGAGGCTTTGATGCTGAATTGGATGAATTGCGTGATTTGGCCAGCCATTCCGCCGATTATTTGCGCGCCCTGGAGCTGCGTGAACGCGAAAGCACCGGCGTAGACGGTTTGAAAGTTGGTTACAACCGCGTTCACGGCTACTACATTGAATTGCCGCGCAGCCGCTCCGCCGATGCGCCAGCGCACTACACCCGGCGACAAACGCTAAAGAATGCTGAGCGCTACATCACCGAAGAACTGAAAGGCTTCGAAGACAAGATTTTGTCAGCCAAAGAGCGCTCTTTGATTCGTGAGAAGCATTTGTGGGAACAAGTGCTGGATAGCCTGCAACCGCAATTGCCAGCACTACAAGCCAGTGCCGAAGCAGTGGCAGAAATCGACGTGCTAGCCAGTTTGGCTGAACGTGCCAACACGCTGAATTGGGTGGCACCTCAGCTATCCGACGACACCCGCATACACATCGTTGGCGGCCGTCACCCCGTCGTCGAAGCCCTCAATCCAAACAGCTTTGTGCCGAATGATTTGGAGCTGGATGAAACTCATCGCATGCTCATCATTACCGGACCCAACATGGGCGGTAAATCAACCTTTATGCGTCAATGCGCGCTGATTGTGCTGCTCGCCCATATTGGCAGCCATGTTCCAGCGCAAAGCGCTGAGATCGGTGCAGTCGATCGTATCTTTACCCGTATCGGTGCCGGCGATGATCTCAGCAGCGGACGCTCAACCTTTATGGTTGAAATGCAGGAAACTGCCGAGATTTTGCACAACGCCAGCCCACAATCCTTGGTTTTGATGGATGAAATTGGGCGCGGCACCGGCACCTATGACGGCTTGTCTTTGGCCCAAGCCAGTGCCGAAGAATTGGCCAGCAAGGTGGGCTGCTTCACTTTATTTGCCACCCATTATTTCGAACTCACCGGGCTGGCACAAAACAACCCAGGGCTACAGAACATTCATCTGGATGCGACTGAGCATGGCGATGAACTGATCTTTTTGCATCGCGTGAAACCCGGCCCTGCTAGTCGCAGCTATGGCTTGCAAGTGGCCCGCTTGGCCGGCATACCGGCTCCAGTAATCAAACGCGCACAAGCGCGCTTGCAGCAACTGGAAGCGATGAGTCAGAACGAAGTCGGGCCAGCGCCGCAAATGTCGCTATTCCAAGCCGGCACCGCTGAGCCCGAACTCAGCAAGCTCCAAAAAGCACTAGAAGAGATAGAGCCCGACAGTCTCAGCCCGCGGCAAGCGCTGGAAAGCTTGTACGCGCTCAAAAAACTGCTAGCTGATTAAGTCAGATCGGCTATGAGCTCGCGCAAAGATCGCCAAGGTCAAAATCATTCTTTGCGATCTAGGCGCGAGAAAAACGCAGGTCAATAAAACTAGGCTTTGGTCTTTTCCACTACGAATTGCGTCAACTGCTCTAAGCATGCGCTGAAGGTTTCTGCGGTATCGACCACTAAGGCTGCGTTTTCAGGCTCTTCATAAGGCGCAGAAATACCAGTGAATTCCGGAATCTCTCCGGCACGCGCTTTCTTGTACAAGCCTTTAGGATCACGCTGCTCGCACATCGCCACATCGGCTTTGACATAGATCTCATAGAAGTTATCGCCTGCCGCTTTACGCGCGCGCTCACGATCTTCACGGTAGGGCGAAATGAACGCAGTTATGCAAATCTGGCCCGCTTGTGCCATCAAATTGCTGACTTCACCGATGCGACGAATATTTTCCGTGCGATCTTCTGGGGAAAAACCCAAATCGCTGTTCAGGCCAAAACGCACATTGTCACCATCTAACACATAGGCCTGTTTGCCCATTTCGTGCAGCTCCCGCTCCAAGGCCATACCCAGTGTGGATTTACCCGAGCCGGACAAACCTGTCAGCCAAATAACAGCACCCTTGTGCCCATTTTTAGCAGCCCGTTCACCGGCACTGACTGTGTGGCTGACCTTGGTCAGATTCTTGTCGTTGGACATGAGACTTCCTGTTTCAAATGCGAATTGTGGCCACGACCGCGTGGCGCAAAAGACGCGCATGATAGCGAACCCTGCAGTATTTTCGCATTAGAAGCCTTATAACAGGTGTCTGTTTGCCATCCTTTACACGCAGTCATTGCGCCCGCTAACAAGTCATTGCATAGTTGTGAAGTGTCTGTCACAACAACTTGGCACAGCGGATCTCTGGGGAAATTCATGTACGTAACTAGCTTATTAAGCAGCCTAGCGCTGTTTTGGATGCTGCTCTCAGGGCATACGGACAGCTTGCTACTGAGCCTAGGCGCCATCTCTTGCCTGTTCACCGCCTGGCTTTGTCGGCGCATGGACATCGTCGACCATGAAAGCCACCCCCACCAGATCGGCCCTTTTATGCCTCGGTATTGGGCATTGCTCACCTTAGAGACACTGAAATCCAACTGGCAAACCGCGCTGGCGGTGCTGATGCCAGGACGTGTTGCGCCGGTTACCGCCTATATTGCAACACCATTACAACAGGATGTGGTGAACGCGACCTTGGCCAATTCGATTACATTGACGCCAGGCACTTTGACCTTGGATGTGCAAAAAGACCGCATGCGCATTCACGCTTTGTCTGCAGAATTCATGGACGATTTACGCCAAGGCGGCATGATTGAACGCGCCAAAAAACTGGACGACGCATGTTAACGGCAGCCCTCATCGGCGTGCTAATAGCCATGCTTTTGGCACTGCTGCGCGCCCTGCTTGGGCCCAGCGTGTATGACCGTATACTCGCGGCCAACAGTTTTGGAACCAAAACCGTGCTGTTCATTGCCGTTATTGGTTTTGTCGATGGCCGCCCAGAATTTCTCGACATTGCCTTGGTTTACGCGCTGATCAACTTCATCGGCACCGTGGCCATCCTAAAATTCATGCATTTTCGCGACATGGGCTATGGCCTGATCAATCGAGACGAACGCGCATGATCAGCCACTACATTTCTGAAGCGTGCCTGCTGCTGGGCACCATAGTCATGATACTGGGCGCCTTGGGCTTGCTGCGCTTTCCTGATTTCTTTACCCGTACCCATGCGGTGAGCATGACCGATACTGCAGGCGCGGGCTTTATCTTGCTCGGATTGATGGTGTTATCCGGTCTCAACTTAGTCACCCTAAAGTTAGCGGTGATTTTAATTTTCCTGTTGACCACCTCACCGACCGCGGGGCACGCACTGGCCCAAGCCGCGACCACCGATGGCTATCGCCCCTTGGGCGATATTGAATCCGACGAGACCGATACGGAATGAGCCACACCACATTGCTCGCCGTGAATGCGGTTTTCTTAGTCATCATGCTGATCACTGCAGTGGCCATTGCTCGCCAACGCAACCTTTTTGTTGCCGCAATGATGATGAGCCTCTATAGCCTGTCATTGGCCTGTTTATTTGTGCTTCTCGACGCGGTGGATGTGGCATTTACTGAAGCATCTGTTGGCGCTGGAATCAGTACGGTTTTACTGCTCAGCGCCTTGGCGTTAACGGAATACCGCGATCGCCCACCACAAAAAACACAGCATTATTTGGCCTTATGTATATGTGCGGGCGTGGCGGTATTGTTACTAATAGCGGCGAGTGAGTGGCCACATCTGGGCGCAGAAAACACCCCCATACATCAACATCCACTGACCCAGCATTTTCTTCAACAATCAGCTGAGGACACCGGCTTACCCAATGTGGTGACATCGGTATTGGCCAGTTATCGAGGCTACGACACCTTGGGCGAAGTGACCGTGGTGTTCACTGCGGGCTTGGCTGTATTGATGCTGTTACTGGGCGTACGCAAAGAAAAGGCGGGCTCATGAAACCGACTGGCAGTACCGCCGTCTTACGTGTCGTAACTAAGCAGTTGATGCCGGCCATCCTACTGTTTGCGCTGTATGTGCAATTCCATGGCGATTACGGCCCAGGCGGTGGCTTTCAAGCGGGGGTTATTTTCGCTGCAGGCGTCATTCTTTACGCTTTGGTGTTTGGTTTAGATCGCAGCTGTCAGGTGATCCCACCCAAAGTCTTACTCAAAATTGCACCGCTGGGCGTCCTGCTCTACGCCGGCGTGGGTGTGTTTAGCCTGCTCAAGGGCTACGCCTTTTTGGACTACACCGCCCTAGACCCTGAGCACCCCAGCCACGGTCAGCATTTGGGCATATTGCTGGTGGAACTGGGCGTAGGCTTAACCGTCTTTGCAGTAATGTTGTTGATTTTTTATGCCTTCGCCGGCCGTCGGCGCGCTTCCAGCTTGACCCATAAGGATATGAGCTAATGAGCTTGGGGCTAATGAACGCTTATGCGGCGATACTCTTGCTGGTCACCGGTCTGTACGTGGTTCTGGCGTATGACAACCTGATTAAAAAATTGATTGGCCTGAGCCTGTTTCAGACGGCAATCTTTGTGCTGTACATCAGCATGGGCAAGCTCAGCGGCGGCACCGCACCGATCTTAGCCGAAGGCTTCACTCGCTATTCCCACCCCCTGCCGCATGTCCTTATCCTGACCGCCATTGTGGTCGGCATTGCAACGCTGGCCTTAGGCTTGGCCCTGGTTGTTCGCATCCACGAGGAATACGGCAGCAGCGACGAAGATGAAATCTTGGAACAGGAGCATCCAGGATGAACAATCTGGTTTTACCGGTATTGATCCCCCTGCTGGCGGCGCCATTGCTGGTGCTCATAGGCGGACGTCAGCGGGCCTGGCTGCTGGCCTTGGCCAGCATTGCAGCGGCCGTACTCGCCACCCTGTACAGCTACGTTCTGGGCGATGGCCAAACCGCATTGGGTGGTTGGCAGCCGCCTGTCGGCATCAATTACTCTTTGGATGCTGCCAATCGCCCGATAATGCTACTGGTAATGAGTGCCGGTTTGGTCAGCTTGTTTATGGCATCACCGAAGCAACTGAGTTGGCTAGAACCGCCACGCTTAGCCATTTTCTATGCCCTGTTCTGCCTTTGCTTGTGTGGCCTGGCAGGAATCACTGCCACGGCGGATGCCTTTAACGTCTTCGTGTTTCTGGAGATTTCCTCGCTATCAACCTATGCCTTGGTCGCGACTGGGCAAAACCGCGCCGCCTTACGTGCGGCCTTCCAATACTTGGTGCTGGGCACATTGGGCGGCAGCTTTGTATTGCTCGGTGTCGGCCTGCTGTATATGGCCACGGGCAGCCTGAACATGGCGGATATCGCCGCTAGACTGGCTGACTCTCCTCTGCCCAGCGCGATCTTAGTCGGTGGCGTTTTTCTGCTGCTGGGTTTCGCTTTAAAAAGCGCTCTATTTCCTTTGCACCAATGGCTGCCCGGCGTGTACCAGCACAGTCCTGCCCCGGTCGCCACACTGCTTGCGGCCAGCGGCACCAAAGTGTCCATTTACGCCTTGACCCGTTTTGGATTCAGCGTCTTGGGAGTGAGCTGGTTGGCCGCTCACCATGTGGACAAGCTTTTGCTGATACTGGCCAGCGGCGCCATGCTATTTGGTTCGCTTGCGGCTATACAGCAAACCCGCCTAAAAGCCTTACTGGCTTGGTCTAGCGTCGCCCAAATCGGTTATATCGTGCTGGCCATCAGCATGCTCAATCAAGCCGGTTTAGCCGCTGCATGGTTGTTTATTTTGATCCACGCTGTGATCAAAGGCAGCTTGTTTATTGCCGCCGCGAATTTAGTGGATGACCGCCTCAGCCAATTGGTCGGATTGGGCAAACGCGACCCGGTACTGGCCAGTTGCCTCAGCATTGCGGCTTTATCACTGCTGGGCGTGCCGCTCACCGCTGGCTTCGTCGGCAAATGGGTACTGATCCAAGCGGTCTGGCAAAGCGGCGTGGTTTTTGGCGTGGTCGTGATCGCAGCCAGTTCCTTGCTCGCCGTGATCTATGTCGCCCGCATCGTGCTGCCCTTATGGCAAACACCCGAAGAAAACCAAGACATTGTTGCGCCCACACGTGCGTGGAATGTGCGCAGCATGACGTTACTGGGTTCTAGTGCCTGCATTTTCATAGGCTTGTGGCCGGCTCCATTGCTGCATGCCTGTCAGCAAGCCGCCAAGGCGCTGCTGCCATGATTGCCGTGCCCATGCTCATCCCCTTGATCGCCGCTTTGCTGATCGGGCTAAGTGGACGCTGGCCTAATCTACGAGAAGCCCTATCTGTCGTCGCAGGGATCGCGACAGGAGTCAGCGTTTGGTTGTTGCATCTAAGCGGCGGCGGGCAATTTTTGCTAACCGACTTTGGTGGCGGCATGAGCCTGTACTGGGCCAGCGAACCATTAGGACTCTTGTTCGCTCTGGTCGCCGGTTGCCTGTGGCCTGTTACCGCGGTGTATGCCGCCGGTTATTTACGTGGCGCGAAAGAAAAGAATCAAACCCGCTTCTTTATCTTTATGGCCATCTCAATTGCCGCAGCGCAATGCATCGCTTTGGCCGGTAATTTGTTCACCTTGTTTGTGGGCTACGAAATCATGACCTTGGCGACTTGGCCTCTAGTCAGCCACAAGGGCAATGCCGATGCACAAGCCGGTGGCCGTACCTATTTGGCTTACTTACTACCCAGCTCTGTCGCCTTACTACTCCCCGCCATACTAATCGTACAAATCAGCACGGGCACGTCGGTCTTTACCGATGGCGGCGTGCTCGAAAGTGCCGGCTTCGGCCCCATGGCCTTAGGCTTGCTTTACGCTTTGTTCGTATTTGGCATAGGCAAAGCCGCCTTGATGCCGATGCACGG
Source organism: Oceanococcus sp. (assembly GCA_051252075.1). Taxonomy (GTDB): domain Bacteria; phylum Pseudomonadota; class Gammaproteobacteria; order Nevskiales; family Oceanococcaceae; genus Oceanococcus. The sequence continues at coordinate 37,749 of JBPOFU010000002.1, forward strand.
CTGGCTACCCGCCGCTATGGTGGCACCCACCCCGGTGAGCGCCTTATTACATGCCGTTGCGGTGGTGAAAGCCGGTGTTTTCTGTGTGTTGAAAGTCACCCTGTACATTTTTGGCTTGGACACTTTAAGCGCCAGTGGCGCCAGTGAGCCCATCGTATGGGTCGCGGCATTTAGCATGATCGCCGCCTCCTTGGTTGCACTGCACGCGGACAACCTCAAACGTCGTCTCGCCTATTCCACCGTGAGCCAACTGGCCTATGTCACTCTCGCAGCGGCTTTAGCCAGCGCTGCAGCGGCCTATGCCGGCAGCCTGCAAATCCTTATGCATGCCTTCGGCAAGATCACCTTATTTTTCTGTGCCGGTGCGATTTACGTCGCCCATAAGAAAACCTTGGTCAGCCAACTGGATGGTCTCGGCCGACAGATGCCGCTGACCTTTATAGCCTTTACGTTGGGTGCGCTGTCCATCATCGGCTTACCGCCGCTGGGTGGCTCTTGGACCAAATGGTGGTTAATGATCGGCGCACTGGATGCGCAACATGCTTGGCTACTGGGCGTGATGGCTTTGAGCACCTTATTGAACATTGCTTATCTCCTACCCATACCGGCGCGCGCCTTCCTTGCGGGGGATACGCGCTGGCAGTGGGCTGAAGCCCCATTGGCTTGCCTGCTGCCGCTGTGTTTCACCGCATTAGTCAGCCTATGGTTGTTCTTCCAAATCCCTATGGCCAATAGCTTGATGCAAATGACCGGGGCGCAACCATGAGCGCGGAAAAACCAAACAACGCAGCCGTTTGGGCGCAGCGCTTACTCGTTGTCGCTTGTATCGTCAGCATCATTGCAGGCTTTTTCATTGAGCATCACCCGCATTTCGCCTTTGAAGCATGGCCGGGATTTTTTGCCCTGTTCGGCTTTGCCGCCTATTGCTTCATTGTGCTCAGCGCCAAATCGCTACGCCCTTTTCTGCGACGCGAAGAAACCTATTACGGGGATGATGCCGGTAGCAATGGTGATGAGGTGAAGCATGATTGATTGCCTGCTGCATCCCGGTTATCAACTCATCATTGCCGGTCTACTGGCTAGCTTCCTGGGCGCCCGCGCTGGAACGGTTGTCGCTCTGGCCGCTCCGCTGCTAGCCATCGCCACGCTGTTTCAACTGCCGGATGGCCACGTCATTGCCGCCCAGTTTGGCGGCTACGAATTATTGACCCTGCGCCTGGATCGCTTGAGCTTCATTTTTGCTCTGATCTTTTTGATAGCCAGCTTTCTCGGCCAGTTGTTCGCCATGCCGGAAAACCGCCGCACCCTGCGCGCCGCCGGTTTGGTTTACGCCGGTGCGGCCGTCAGCGCGACCTTGGCCGGTGACCTCATCAGCCTGTTTATACATTGGGAGCTCACCGCACTGGCGTCGGTACTGATCGTATGGGATGGCCAGAAAAAACCCAGCGATGCGCATATACGCGCCGGTATTCGCTACTTCTTACTGCAAATATTGTCGGGCCTGTTGTTGCTGGTCGGCGCAGTGATGTGGATACGCGCCAACGGTTCCGGTGAATTCAATCACATCGGCTTGGATGCGCCTGGCGGTTTGTGGATTTTCCTCGCCTTTGGCATCAAGTGCGCCTTCCCATTGATGCACAACTGGCTGCAAGACGCGTATCCGCGGGCATCAGCCGCCGGAACAGTGATGCTGTCCGCTTTTACCACCAAGCTAGCGGTGTATGCCTTAGCGCGCGGCTATGCGGGCACCGAAAGCTTGATGTGGATAGGCGCGATCATGACCGCCTTCCCGATTTTCTTCGCCGTCCTCGAAAACGATTTACGCAAAGTCTTGGCCTATTCGCTGAATAATCAACTGGGCTTTATGGTTGCTGGCATCGGTATAGGCACCTCGCTGGCCATCGATGGTGCGGCAGCCCATGCCTTTGCTCACATTTTGTATAAAGCACTGCTGTTCATGTCCATGGGTGCGGTGTTGCATCGCGTGGGCACGACCAAGGCCTCGGAACTCGGCGGGCTGTATCGCTCCATGCCCTGGACTGCCCGTTTTTGCATCATCGGATCCTTATCGATTTCCGCCTTCCCATTTTTCTCTGGTTTCGTAACCAAGTCGATGATTTTGAGTGCCGCGGCGATGGAACACCACATGTGGTTGTGGTTGGTATTGCTGTTTGCCTCCGCCGGGGTGCTGGATCATTCCGGCATTAAGATTCCCTATTTCAGCTTTTTTGCCCACGACTCGGGCAAACGCTGCAAGGAAGCGCCATTTCCCATGCTGCTGGCCATGGGCATTACCGCCGCCTTCTGCATCGGCATCGGCATATGGCCTGAACCTTTGTACGCACTGCTTCCTTTTGGCTCGCAGTACCAACCGTACACACCGGAGCATGTGGTGGGGCAATACCAACTGCTGTTTTTTGCCGCCTTAGCTTTTGTGACGCTGACCCGTTTGGGTTGGTATCCGGCAGAAGTACGTGGCATCAACCTAGACAGTGATTGGTTTTATCGGCGTTTCGCAGCGCGCCTTTGGCACAAACTTAGTGCAGTCTTTTTTGCGCTGCGCAGCGCGATGCACGTTCTAACTGGCGGGCTCAGCAAACAGCTGAAGAAAATACTGGCCGATGGCTTCGCAGAAAATCAGGTGACCGCAGTCTGGCCCATTCATGTCGGCGCGAGTTTATTGCTGATGCTGCTGGGCGCTTGGTTGCTGCTGGTTTAGCTCGGCCTGATCAATGGGAAGCTGAGTAACGTGCCTCTTCCCGCTGAATTTTACGTACCAAATCCAAGCCCATAGCGGACTGCAAGCGCGACCAAACCACCGGCTGGGTGGCGCGCATTTTGTCCAAAGTTTCTCGCGTCCAACAAAACCACTGACTGACATCCTCGCCCGGGGACACCGTGGCATTGGCACTGCGATTGGTTAGTACACTCATTTCCCCAACAAAGCCAGGGGTTTGCAGCGGCCTTTCCTGCTGCCCTTGTTTGCTCAACTGTATCGAACCGTCCGCCAACCAATACAGCGCTTTGGGCACTTCTCCCTCTTGAGTCAAAGCTTTGGGTAACGGTCCTGGCGGCTCAGCTGTGGCCCAGAAACGCAAAAAATCGCCCGCCGACAAGGCGGCAAAATGCTGTTGGTAGATATCCTGCAATTCAGCGGGGATAGTCACCGCTCTACGCTCGCGCAATATGCGCACGACCCAATAACTGTTGATCCCAATCAATACCAGATTCCAACCGGCAATGGCGTGCACGCCACGGCTAAAGGCGTAGCTGGCCACGACTGCCTGTGCGATCGCCAACATGATGCGCAGCATGAGTACATCACTGGCCATCAAAGCCGAGAGCTGCAACAGATAGCCCAAGTGAACGATATTTTCTATCAAGAAATTCAAACTGGCTTGCATCGCTATATCTCGACTTCCGTTTTAGCTGGCTAGCGGCTCATCTTCTCGCAGCCAAACACAATCACCAGAAGCTTCATGCAAGGCTTGCAGATACGCCGCATGAATATCCTGCTCTTGCGCATTGGCGAGTTGCAGCCGCGGTTGTAGCCTTGCCGCCGCCATGACTTCGGCCGCAGTACGTTGCGGCCCACCGGTATCTTCTTGGGTGGTGAGCAGCAAAGCGTTTTGCCCACCGGTTAAGCGCAAGTAAACATCCGCAAGCAACTCCGCATCAAGCAAAGCGCCGTGCAGCTCTCGATTGGAGTTATCAACCTCGTAACGCTTACACAAAGCATCCAAGGAATTACGTTGATTGGGATGCTTTTTACGCGCCAGCAGCAAAGAGTCGATAACCTCACCCGCGGGCGGCCAATCACTGCTACGACCGCAGCGCTGATACTCCACTTGCAGAAAGCCCATGTCGAACTCGGCGTTGTGAATCACCAAATTTGCATCGCCGATGAACTCTAGGAGTTCATCGGCTATACCTTCAAACCTAGGCTTGTCGTGCAACTTCTCCATGGTGATGCCGTGTACCGCGGCGGCGCCTTCATCAATGGCACGCCCAGGATTCACATAACGGTGAAATGTACGACCAGTAATGCGACGATTGATAATCTCTAGGCAGCCCACTTCGATAATGGAATGGTCTTGCGCAGCCAGACCGGTGGTCTCCGTATCCAGCACGATTTCACGCTCGACTTCGGCTTCAGCTTCACTCACTTAAATGGCTCCATGCCTTTACCTGCCAATTCATCGGCCAACTCATTTCCTTCATCGCCACTGTGGCCCTTGACCCAATGCCAGGACACGTCATGACGCGCAGCTGCGACATCCAGAGCCTGCCATAAATCCTGATTCTTCACGGCCTTACCTGCCGAGGTCTTCCAATTCTTCCGCTTCCAGTTCGCCATCCATTCAGTAATGCCTTGGCGTAAATAACTGGAGTCGGTATACAGCTCAACTTGGCAAGAACGTTTCAGCGCGTTCAGCGCCTCAATGGCGGCCTGCATTTCCATCCGATTGTTCGTGGTTTGCGGCGCGCCTCCGCACAACTCGCGGCGTTTGCCCCCGCTGGTGAGATGCGCTCCCCAACCGCCTGGACCTGGATTGCCGCTACAGGCTCCATCGGTGTAAATCGTTACGATACTCATGTACTGGTTTCACTCTCACGAATCGGAACCACGACACGCGCAGCGCCACTGCGTGTCGGCATACCGACGGTATCCATCCCTGCAGCCGCTTTTCCCCAAATCGGGCGTTGCACGGGACTCATGGGCATACGACGCTTGCGCGCTCGAATCAAATACACCGGTGCAAACCAATTCAATATCAGCTTCATCCATGGCCAAGATAAGGGGGGCCAGTTACGTTCAGAATGTAGCGGCGAAATGCGCCCATGCTCCAAAACTTCATAATCCAGCAAACGTAGCCAATCTTGCACTCGCCCATGTCCCAAAGGGCGTACCCCGTCCGGCAAGGCTGGATAGCGCTTCAAAAACCGTTGGCGCATGCCCCAAACACTCCACGGATTGAAACCCAGAATCAACAACTGCCCACGCGGGCTCAAAATGCGGTCGGTCTCTCGCAGCAGTTGATGCGCAGACGGCGCCGATTCCAAGCTATGCGCCAATAGCACGGCGTCGACACTGCGGCTGGCCAAAGGAAGTTGCGATAAATCACAACGAACGTCTACCTTGCCATGCGGCCCCAGCACGCCGCTGCGCCATTGCGCCTCAACTTGCAGTAGATCTTTCGACCAACAGCCAATTTGCAGCAAACTGCGCCCAAATAAAGCGTCACAACTGCTTTTCACCTGCTCGCGCTCTGCGCTGCACAGCGCTTGCCCTCGTGCTGACTGTAGCCAGCTTTCAGTTGCTAAGTGAGTTTTCATGCAAAATACGTCGCCTTGGGTTTATCGGACAGTAAGGACTGTGGATGTTGGACATCACGCCTATCCCCGCGTTTCAGGATAATTATATTTGGGCCATGCACAATGCCGCAGGCCACTGCGTAGTTGTCGACCCTGGCGATGCAAGTGTCGTGGAAGAGTTTTTACTTGCACACTCATTGCAACTGACCGCCATCCTCATCACCCATCACCATTGGGATCATACCGGAGGCTTGGAACAGCTGTGTGCTGCTCGCAATGTACCGGTGTATGGCCCGAAGAACCCGTCAATTAATGGCTTAACCCAAACACTGGGAGAAGCGGACAGCGTGCTGTTAAGTGACTTCAATCTGCATTTTCAAATATTGGAAGTCCCTGGCCACACTTTGGATCACATTGCCTACTATTCTGAGGAAACGAATATCCTGTTTTGCGGCGACACCCTATTTCACGGAGGCTGCGGACGTTTGTTTGAAGGAACACCTCAACAAATGCTGGTTTCGCTAAACAAATTGGCGGCGTTGCCAGCGCAGACCCGAGTGTACTGCACCCACGAATACACCCTGGCCAATCTAACTTTCGCACATGCGGTAGAGCCGAATAATTCCGTGCTGGCCGAAACCTTGCGAGAAGTTGCTGCGCAGCGTGAGCAGCAGCAAATCACACTACCCAGCCGGATTGATGTGCAAAAACAAATCAATCCCTTTTTACGCAGCTCAGAAAGTGAAGTAATTCGCACAGCCGAGGCGCGTGGCGCCAATGGCCAAGACCCGAGCTCGGTCTTTCAAACCATTCGAAGCTGGAAAGACAACTTTTGAAACGCATGCCGTGGCAAGCAAGGCACCCAACATCTGTCTTTGCTCTCTTGTTAACACTGGGTTTGGCCTTGATTGGCACACCTGCGGCCGCGGCGGAAGATTTTTGGCAATGGCTCACCCCGCAAATGACCTTGAGCCAAATCCAACACCCTGAGATTGATCGCTGGGAGGCGCGCTATCGCCGCCGCCACTTAGAACTTGAAGTCATATTGGAAGACGGCAAGGATTTTTTGTACCCCCTTGCCCTCGCTGTTGCCGATCGCGACATGCCATTGGAATTGGCGCTACTACCCATTATTGAAAGCCATCTTGATCCCGCCGCAGTCTCCGGCAGTGGCGCGCGTGGTTTGTGGCAGTTCTTACCGAAAACGGCCAAGCATCTGGGCCTAAAGCAAGATTGGTGGCACAACGAAAGCGCTGATTTCCACCGTTCAACCCAAACCGCTTTGGATTATTTGGACTACCTTCATGACCGCTTTGGCGGCTGGCTGCTGAGTTTGGCGGCCTACAATGCTGGTGAAGGTCGCATCTGGTCGCTAATGAAAAGCAACCGCAAACGCGGTAAGACCATGGACTATTGGGATTTACCTCTGCCACCGCAGACGCAGGTGTACGTCCCCAAACTGCTTGGCTTAGCACGGGTATTACGCGACCCGCAGCACGTACAACTGCCCAAGGTGGCGATGCGGCGCACCCTCACACGCCTGCAAACACCTATGGCTTTAGATGTTGCACAAATTGCAAAAATGGCGAATATCAGTATCGAGCAGGTATACCGCTTTAATCCGCAATGGCTGCGCTGGGGCATGCCCCCTACACCACCTCATGCACTCTACTTACCTGTCGAAAGCAGCAAGGTTTTCCGCAGCGCTCTAGTCAAACTGGATAAATCTGCCGGGCGGAGTTGGCATCAACACAAAGTGAAATCAGGGGAAAGCTTAAGCGCCATCGCCCAAGAGCACGCGACCACAGCGCAGCTCATCCGCCAGCTCAATGCGCTTTCTGGCGATGCCATTCATCCACAGCAACAGCTCTATCTTGCTCAAGGATCTGCAGAAATTGATGCCGCGACTCGGCAAGCAGTGAGAAGAAGAACGCGCCTAGACTTTGCTCCTCGCCCCCTCTCTGCGGGCCTGCACAGGGTCGAGCCTGGCGAATCTCTGTGGAGCATCGCGCGCCGCTATGGCTCCAGCGTGAAGGCGCTTCAGCGCGCAAATCAGCTAAACCGCCGTTCCGCTCTGGTTCCTGGGCAATTGCTGCAAACCGCATCCATCGATCAACGACAACGCATCACTTACACGGTTAAGGCTGGCGATGCCCTGTCTCTAATCGCACAAAAGTACAGCGTCACTGTTTCAGAAATTCAGAAGTGGAATCAATTGGATAGCGCGACTATTAGGCCGGGTCAAAAATTGAAATTGCGATTGAGCGCACAGTCTGGATAAGAATATTCGAGTCAGTAGCGCGGGAGATCGCACTAGGGCATATTTCTTGCACAGCTCCGTCTACCAGATAGTCTTGAGCCGCTAATCGCCAATTCGTTAGAGTTGTTTGTCGCTGAACGTTAAACTTCAGCGTTCAGAAGTGGTCACAAGCCGCTACAGATAGTGTCAGCTCACCCAACCCGTTGAACAACGAGAAGCTTTCCCAACATGGCCCCAGCGCGTGCTGTCATCTTTATACTTTGTTTGCTGAATGGATTCGGCGCCGCCTGGAGCAGCGACGAACATCTGCAACAATTACGTCAGTTGGATGAAAACATTCAACAAGTGAAGAAATCCGTTCTCGATTTGGAACGCGATCTCAACACCTTTAAACAGGAAACTCTGTTTCCTGAATCGCAGCAATTCAGGCTTTTCCTGACTATGGAGGTGTTTGATTTTGACCTCTCTGCCGTTCAAGTCAGTGCCAACGGCCAACAATTGGCGAAACACGAATACACCGCACGCGAGATCTATGCGCTGCGTAAGGGTGGCGTCCAAGAGCTATTCCTAGGCAACATTTCCCCCGGCGTACACACCTTGCAGGCACGCTTTTTAGGCCGCTTTGCTGAATCTGGCGAAACGCCTTATGAAAAACCGATAGAAGTGTCATTTCGCAAGGGGGCTAAAGCGCAATGGCTGGAGCTACGTATAGACGGCAGCCCAGGGCAACAATTGAGTGTGCGCGTATTCGAGCGGGAAGCTAGCCAATGAAGCTATTTCCTTGCATCGGTTTGGCCGCGGCCCTAAGCATGAGCTTCGCAACGCAAGCATACGAACCCGCGATCGGCAGCTTTGATTTCAACCGCGCGCTGTTCAAACATTACAGTCACGACCATCTCAGTGCCGCTGCAGATGCAGCGTCTTTGCCTGAACAAGACACCAGCACACGCGCCTTCGTAGGCGACAACTTGCTCAGCTACGGCATGTATATGGAGGCGCAACGTATCCTGCGCCCGCTGTTGGCAGAAGGCACCCTATCCGCTGCCAATCGCGCAGATATCTGGCTAAGTTTGGCCCGCTACGAATTCGAGCGCGGCTATTTGGATGCCGCAGAAATCACTCTGACGGAAATGCGCGTGGATGTCGGCGCGCGTCGCAACCGCACCGAACGCAATCAACTATTGGCTGAAATTCAGCTTATTAAGGGGCGCGCTTCAGAAGCTATTGCAACACTGACTGAAGGCCGTACCTACGCCAAATCAGAATTCGCGCGCTATAACTTGGCCATCGCTTTCTTTGCCGCCGGCAATGTTCGCCGCGGGCGCATAGAAATGGACAAACTGGGCCGCCAAGTGGTCAACGACCCCGTGGAACATGCTTTGCGTGATCGTGCCAATTTGGCATTGGCCTACAACTACCTGGCTGAAGCCAAAGGCGCTTCCGCGAAACCGGTGCTACAACGCATACGCCTAGAAGGCCCCTACTCTGACGAAGCTTTGCTGGGCATGGGTTGGGCAGAAATCGCTGGCGACAAGGCCGATGACATCCGCCTGATAGATAGCGACACAGATGACACCATTGGTGGCGTTGTCGGTGCCATTTTACGGCCGGGGCGAATCAATGATGATCTGCGGGCACGCCTGGGCATGCTTAATACCGGCTTAAGTACTGACACGATGGACCAACGCTTCCGTAAAGCGCTGGTGCCGTGGCTGGAACTGGATGGCCGCGACCCTAAAAAGCCGGCTGTACTGGAAGTGCAACTGGCCATCCCTTATGCCCTTGATGCCATAGGTGAAAAAGATCGTGCAAGGCAATTCTACGAACGTGCCGTAAAACGCTTAGAAACGGGTCGCACAGGACTAGACAAGGCGATGGAAGGGATACTCAGCGGGCGCATGATCGAAACCATGATTCGTCGTGATCGTGACCGTCAAGCGGGCTGGAACTGGCGCCTTCGCGATCTTCCCGATGCGCCTGAAACCTATTATCTAGCGGAAGTTCTGGCCGACAGCACATTTCAGGAAGCGCTCAAGAACTACCGTGATTTAAAACAATTGCAGCGTAAGCTTGCAAGCGACCGCCAACTGTTAGAACAAAGTGGCAGTGGCGCCAATATGGCCAGCGTGCCAGCAGAAGAATTGTTCCGCGCCAAACTGCAGGGGCGGGCGCCTCTGTGGCAAGGCGTACGCAGCAAATTGAAGCTAGAAACCAACCTCGGTCGCTACCCGCGCAATGAAACATTGGAAGGTTTGCTGGCTTGGACCTACCGCTACGCTCCGAAAGTTGCGTTGCGAGTCGATGGGTCTCATAGCGCATTTCTACGCGGCCCTGGTCAGGATGCCGTCGCGCTGATGCAGCGCAGCGATGCACTATTGCAACAAATAAACCCACTGATTCAGGCACAACGTAAATTGCTAGAAGACATCGCTGTAGCTGGTTTACAAGGGCACAAAGCGATGCTCACGCGCTACTTGATTGATGCACGTTTTGCCTTGGCCCGCCTGTACGACGAAGTTGAGGTCGGAGGCGACCGCTGATGAAATTGAAGCTCAGCATCGCTGCGACTACAGCCGCTTTTGTAGTGGCTTGTGCCACACCTTACGACCCGAAACAGCATCGCAATATAGAGACCCTGGAACAGGCGCCACCGGATCTGGATGCTTTGCTTCCACCGCGACGCACGCCAGCGCCAACGGCGGCGCCAGTAGCCAGCAGTCAAACGCAGGCGAAACCGACGCTAGATGATGACTTCGCTGACGTAGGCAAGGCGCGTAAAGCGGTTGAAAATTACCGCCAAATATTGGAGCTCTCTCCCAACGATCGCGTTGTGAAGTGGGAGGCCCAGCGCCGCCTAGCTGATCTACAAGTCGAAATCAGTGAACTCGACCCGGAATCGGAAGCCAAAGGCATAGCCAGCACCGAAAATTCCATAGACCTGTACAACAGCTTGCTGGACTCGCGCCCCGACGATCCTAACAATGACCGTATTTTGTATCAGCTCGCACGGGCTTATCAGAATACTGGGCAAGTCGGTAAAGCAATCGAGTCACTTGCTGAACTCACACGCACTTTCCCTCAGACCACCTTATGGACTGACGCTGAGTTTCGTCGCGCCGAATTGCTTTTTAACCAACGCGACTACGAGCCCGCTGAAATTGCCTACAAGGCGGTTTTAGACCGCGGCGCAGATGGCAATTACTTTGAACAAGCCCAGTACAAGTATGGCTGGGCTGTATTCAAGCAAGAGCGATACAAGGATTCGCTGGACACTTTCATAAGCATTCTTGATCGCGAGCTCCCAGTTGGCGCAGTCGAGAACCTCGACGCCACTTTAGAAGTAGTCCCGCGCGCTCAACGAGAGTTGGTAACCGACGTTCTTCGCGTCGTCTCATTAAGCTTTTCCTATCTTGGTGGTGGCACAGCCATAACGGAGTATTTGCAAGGTCGCCCCGTTCGCAGTTTTGAGCCCGTACTGTATGAAAACCTAGCCAAACTTTTCTTAGAGAAAGGCCGTTTCAATGATGCCGCTCGCAGTTACTCAGGCCTCGCAGAGCGCAGCCCCACACACAAACTGGCGCCGAAATTTCAGGCCCGTGTCATCGATGTATATGACAAAGCCGGGTTTGCAGATCAAGTACTACAGGCCAAGGTTGACTATGTTGAAAAATACGACTTAGACCAAGTCTATTGGAGCGCGCATAGTCCAGAGGACTCACCTGAAGCCTATGAAATGCTGCGTGCCAACATGGACGAGTTAGCGCGGCATTGGCATACCGGCGCGCAGCAAGCAAAAACACCGGCCGACAAAGCGCGCCTGTTTGGGAAAGCCACGCAAACATATGCACGTTATCTCAATCGCTTTGAAGATGCCGACAACCGGCCAGAAATGAACTTCCTGCTCGCGGAAGCCTTCTTCCAGAGTGGTAACAACGAGAAAGCGGCGGAAGAATTCAGCCGTACGGCATGGAATTACCCCGCACATAAACGCTCTTCGGAAGCCGGCTACGCGGCGGTCTTAGCGCGGCAAAATCTTATTGAAGGTACCCAAGGCGAAGCGCGCGGTCAGCGGGTTCGCGAATCCGTTGCGACGTCTTTAAAATTCGCAGACAGCTTTGCGGGCCACCCGGAGCAACCCAAAGTGCTGATGCGTGCGGCAGAAGATTTGTACGCCATCAAGCAAGCTGACCAAGCTATTACCTTGGCAACCCGTGTAACCACCTTGCAATCCACTGCCGCTCAAGCCTTGCAGGCACCAGCATGGACTTTGATTGGGTTCGCCCACATGGATCAAAAGCGCTATCCCGAGGCTGAGAAAGGACTCAGTGAAGCGCTGAAGCGGGCACCTGCCCAGAGTGAGCAAGCAACAGAATTACGTGACAACCTAGCCAGCGCAATTTATCGCCAAGGTGAGCAGGCCCGCGATGCACAACAATTGGATGTTGCGATTGGCCATTTCCTGCGCGTTAAACAAGTTCAACCTGGTGGGAAGTTGGCTGCCGCGGGGGACTTCGATGCGGCCGCTGCATTAATAGAACAAGAAAACTGGTCTCAAGCCGCACAGGTCTTGCTGAGCTTCCGACAGTCCTATCCTCGCCACGAACTGCAAGCTGAAGTTACGCGCAAATTGGCGGGAATCTACCTGAAAGACGATAAACCGCTGCTCGCCGCTGCTGAGTTTGAACGTATTGCTCGCAGCCAACCGGAAACAGCGCCAGCGCGCCGAGAAGCGGCCTGGCAAGCAGCCAGTCTGTACGACAAGGCCAAGTCCTTGGCGCAAGCGGAAACGGCGTATGCGTTCTTCGCGACCACATACACACAGCCGTATGGACAGGTTCTCAAGGCCCATGAACGCTTGATTGAATTGAGCGACGCGCGTGGTGACCGAGCGGCCAATCGTGGTTGGTTAAATGCGCTGATCGCACGCGAAAATGCAGCTGGAGCACAGTCCAGCCCGCGTGGCCAAACTTTGGCCGCTCAGGCCAGCCTGACTCTAGCCAATGATATACGCGGCGGATTTGATCGCCTACGCCTCAGTGCGCCGCTCAATCGCAGCCTTCCAACCAAGAAAGCGGCTATGGATAAAGCGCTGGCGGCCTACCAAGCAGTCACTCGCTATGCGATTGCCGAATTCACCACAGAAGCGACCTTCCAAATCGGCGAGCTTTACGCAAATTTCTCAAAAGCTTTGATGAAATCGGAACGACCACGCGGTTTATCGGAGTTGGAGCTGGAGGAGTATCAATTCCTACTGGAAGACCAAGCCTTCCCGCTAGAGGAAAAAGCCATTGAAGTTCATGCCAGCAACATTGCTCGCACTAAAGACAAGATTTACGACAAATGGGTGCGAGCCAGCTACACATCATTGGCCAGCTTGCTGCCCGCGCGTTATGGCAAAACCGAGCGTCTAGAGGTGATTCTTGAAACCCTGGATTAAACACAGTTGCAGCGTATTGCTCATCGCCAGCTTATCGGCGTGCTCGCTTATGCCTAAAGGCGAACCTGCGGTCGAAGCAGGATTGAGCACCAAACCCAAAGTGCAATTGCCTGAGGACTACACAGCGGCACTGAATCTTATGCAGGCGGAACGCTGGGGGCCAGCTGAATCCGCGTTGAAGGCCTATGCAGCACGTAAACCTTCGCAAAGCAGTCCGCATGTGAATCTCGCGTTGCTCTACCGCAAAACACAACGCGATGACTTGGCTATGGCCTCCATAGACAAGGCACTAGAGATCAATCCCAAACAAGCTGCCGCTTTCAACCTACGCGGCGTTTATGCTAGAGAAGCCGGTGACTTTGGCGCGGCCCAGCAAGCCTACTTGGCGGCCATCGCTGCCGACCCACAGTATCCGAATGCTTATCTGAACATGGCCATTTTGCAGGACCTCTACTTGCACAACCCCAGCTCAGCCCTGCGCATGTACGAAGGCTATGCCGCCCTCGTCGGTGACGACAATGTCGATCAAACTGTAAAAAGTTGGATTGCTGACGCAAAAAGACAAGCCCGGTAATCGCTATGACTACTCATTTTTATTGCGGCGCAACAAAACGCGTTCTACACTATGCGACAGTTGCACTGGCAGCACTTAGTTTTAGCAGCGCATTTGCTCAGTCGGCGAATGAACCTGTTGAGGTCGGTGGCACCACCATTATTGGTGACCGTGAGCTACCGATAGGCCTATACATTTCACCGTGGCGCAGTGCGACCCCGGGCGAAGAAATGGATAAGCCTTCACGTTATTTGGATGTAGGCACACAGCCTTTAGATCCTGAAGTTTTTCGGCGTCAAGTGGAATACCTTGACGCATTGGATGCCGCGGCGCGGCGTAAATAGTCATTTTTAAGGAAAGATCATGGAATTCATGACAGTCGTTGCGCGCTTCTTCCAAGACGGGGGCGCATTTATGTATCCCATCGTGGTGATGTTGGTTTTAGGCTTAGCTATTGCGATCGAAAGAACGCTGTATTTGCGCACCACCCGAGTGAGCAATCGAAAAATCTGGGAAGCCGTTGCCCCACTGGTTTCACAAGGTCGCTACGATGCCGCATTGGCGCAAACCGAAGAGTCAAACGGTGCCTTGGCCCGGGTCCTTAGCTATGGCTTGGCGCGCATTAAAACAGCGAGTCGCCGGGAAGACCTGGAAATGGCGATGGAAGAAAGCATGATGGAAGTGCTGCCGCAGCTGGAACGCCGCACCCCTTTCCTGCAAGTGTTTGCCAATGTCGCAACCCTGCTGGGCCTGCTCGGCACCATCATCGGTTTGATTCATGGCTTTAGTGCGGTTGCCAACGCCAACCCGGCTGAAAAAGCCAATATGCTGTCCGCTTCTATTTCAGTTGCTATGAACACCACGGCATTCGGTTTGATGTGCGCCATTCCGCTGCTGCTTATTCATGCGTGGCTGCAGGCTAAAACCACTGAAATGGTCGACACTTTGGAAATGACCACGGTGAAGTTCCTCAATCAGTTCACAGAAATCCGCAACGCCGCAGGCAACCCGACCAAACCGACTCCTCAAGCTGCTGCTCAACAGCCGCAACAAGTCTGAGTTAGGCCATGAAAGCCCGCTGGCGCCGTCACCGCCTCCGCCATCAGGAACCGGCGGAGATGAACATTACCGCCTTCATGAATTTGATGGTGATTCTGGTTCCGTTTTTGCTGATCACGGCTGTTTTCTCACGCCTGGCTGTTTTGGAACTGGACCTTCCCAGCCCAAACAGCGAACCCAGTGAAGAAGACCCAAAACAGAAACTCACTATTGTTGTGCGTGAAGATGGCATCACGGTGAACGACCGTGGTGGGCTCATCAAAACCATTTCGAAGGTGGCTGGCAGTTACAACCTGCAAGCGCTTACGGATCTGATGGTCGTGGTGAAAAACAAAGTCCCGCAAGAGACCAGCGCAACTTTGCTGCTGGAGCCCGATATCGAATACGACACAGTCATCCAAGTCATGGATGCCGTACGCATTGCCAAGGCAGCGCACACCGGCGATACCAAGGATCGAGAATTGTTCCCTGCAATCGCTTTAGGTGACGCTCCGGCCGCCACGAATCAGGAGCCGAATTCGTGAAGCAAACTCGTCGCGCTCATCGCATGGAAGTGAGAGCTCATCGCAAAAATGCTGGCGGCTCCATGAATCTGGTGTCCTTAATGGACATCTTTACCATCCTGGTATTTTTCCTGTTGGCACAATCTGCGGCAGTAGAAGTGCTGCCGAATACAGACAAGCTGGAGCTGCCGACGTCTTTAGCCGAAGAACATGCGCGTGAAACCGTGCTCATCATGGTGACGTCCGAGGACATTTTGGTAAATGGCCAGTCCGCCATGAAGACGTCAGAAGCCTTGCGCAGCAGCGATTTATCCGCGCTACAAACGGCGCTGGAAGCACAAGCCCAACGCATCGTAAAAGTGGGTGATGGCGACGAGAACGATCGCGGTGAAGTCACCATCATGGCGGATAAAGGTTTACCTTACTCGCTGTTGAAAAAGGTCATGTTGGCCTGCACCAAAGCACAATATGGCTTGCTCTCCTTTGCCGTTTTGCAAAAAGATCAAAACACCGTACAACTGGGAGAAAATGAGTGACCAGTGTCGCTTTTTCCCGCAACAGTTGGGCTGAGCTCGAACGCGATGAAGCACGTTTTCAACGCACTTTGCTGCTCGTCGCAGTCCCATTTCTTCTATTAAGCATCCTAATCCCCTTGTGGGAACTGGCTGGTTTAAAAGAGGGCGGCGGCGAAGAACTGTCTGAGCGTTACGCCGAACTACTCATGCAATCGGCGGCCAAACAAGAATCTCCCGCACCGGAACCTGCCACGGTAGAAGAACCTGCGGATGAACCTGAGCCAGAACCGGAAGCTGAGCCAGAATCCGCGCCAGAGCAAGCTGAACCCGAAGTCAAACCCGATCCCAAACCGGAACCAGTTCAACAGGTTGATGCACGTGAACAGGCACGCGAAAAAGTACAAAAGAAATTCGCCAGCGCTTTCAACGCCTTAGATTCCCTGCGCGAACAAGCACCGGTCATTACCGCAAGCAATCGGCCGCTAACGCAAGCCAGCAGTTCCAGCGAAGACGTCAGTGATGCCAGCAGCGGTGTACTGACCTCCAACCTAAGCAAAGGCAGCGGCGGTGTCGGCGCAGCGCCAACACGCAGCACACGCCCCAATACAACAGGGTTGAAAGGTCGTCAGACCACCAAGGTTGACTCCGGCATTACCGCCAGTGGCGGCGGTTACGGCGCGGATAACAAGGAAGCAGGCTTTGGCGGTGACAGCCGCTTGCAAGGACGCTCGCTGGAAGAAATCCAAATCGTTATGGATCGCAACAAGAGTGGTTTGTACTCCCTGTACAACCGCGCCCTACGCAGCGATGCCACTTTGCAAGGCAAAGTCGTACTGGAAATCACCATCTCACCTTCCGGTGCGGTGACCAGTTGCCGTGTTGCATCCAGTCAACTGGCGAACAAAGCTTTGGAAGATCGCATAGTCAGGCGCGTGAAGTTGATCAACTTCGGGGCTAAAGCGGTGTCAGAAATGACTATCAAGTACCCGATTCACTTCATTCCCAGCTAGGCCATCAAACGGCGGGGCCTTTACTTCTGGTACTGGGCCTGCACGTAGCTTGCATAGGCGCGAATAAAGCCTTCGAGATTTTCCGCACCTTTGCTGCTGCTGATTTCAACCACGGCATTACTTACCGCGAAGGCACCAATTTTGTCGGCCTTTAGAAAACTGCGTTCGCCGACTTCCAGTGACTGCGTTCCCTGCAAACTGTCCGCTGGATAACGCAAAGTCCAACTTGCATCACGCGCTTTCGCATCGCTATAGACATTGATGCGCACTTTGAACGCCTGCTTATCATTCAGCCAATATTTGAAATAAGCGGAGCTTTGTATGTTCTGTGCGGTTAGCACCGCCATGGCTTCAGCAGACTGAGCGCCCACGCCGCGTTTATCTGGTACCAATACCGACTTGTGCTGTATTCGTTGAACGCCAAAATCTTCTGCCTTAGGCAGCATCAAATCCAAGACGTCCGGTGCGGGGCTCTGCGAACAGCCCATCAAAAGGAACCCTATGAGCAGTGAGAGCGTGTAAAGTTTTTGCATCATTAAATTAATCAGAGTCCAGTATCTGGATGGTTAGCGTGTCCACGGTCACGCTAACACAAACAGATTCGGACTCGAAGATCCTAAATCCGGAGATCACCGTGCGTCATACTTTGCAATTGCTCACCCCTATCGTAGGCTTTTCTCTAGCACTGTTTAGTGCGCACGGCTACACGGCAGAGCCAGCTAGTGGCAATGTGAGCGCGGAATCGCCCAGCACCGAGTTCGACTCGGGACCACACACGATTTCCAATCCATCCTACCCGGACGCAGGCACCTGCCAAGAGCCTACCTTCCCGTGCGATGACTATGCATTGACCGTACAGGTACCCGGCTCCGGCGAGCAAGCAATCCTCACCGTGAGCACAGTGGTTCCTGATGCAGATGACTACGACATTTATTTGCTGGATAGCGATGGCAATGAAATCACCAGTTCCGCTAGCGGTGATGCGGTAGAGGTCATGACGCTACCGATCAACACATCCGGCGATCACAATTACACCGTGCGCATCATTCCTTTCTTGGCCACAGCCACGACAGCGACCACCAAAATTGAGCTGACTTTCGTTGCAGGCAGCGGTGGCTCGGCCGGTGGCGGCGATGGCAGTGGCACTGGCGGCATAGATCGTGGAGAGCTGCCCTTCGACCCCACCGCACCGCGTTACAGTATCTATGTATCACCTGCGAATGAAGGCAACGACGCCGGTGAACCAACGGTGGGCTACAACCCGCTCACCGAACGCGCCATGTTTATTTCCTACGTCAACGCACTGCGTGTGACCTTTCCAGAAAACCTGGATGAGCCCCTGCCACAAGCCTGCGATGCGCTGTGGGAAAACAAATCAGGCTTGATCACGACGCTAAATTCACTTGATCCGATTATGTACACCGATAAAACCACCGGCCGTACTTTTAATTCTCAGTTGGCCGGCGCGAATAGTTTGTTCGAGTTCTCAGATGACGATGGTGAGTCTTGGACCCCTGGCCAAATCGGCTTGCCCAATGGTGGCGCAGATCACCAAGGCGTTGTTTCTGGCCCTTATCCAGATGCTTTGCCCATAGGCGGCATCCTATTCCCGAATGCCGTGTACTACTGCTCTCAGTCGGTTGCTTCTGCATTCTGTGCCCGCAGTGATGATGGCGGCCAAACCTTTGGCCCCGGCATGCCGTTCAAAAACACCGACTGCTCGGCTGGTGGCTTGCATGGTCATCCAAAGGTCGCACCTGACGGCACTTTGTATATTCCTGATAGCTCCCAATGTGTGCTTACCACTGGCGTCGACGGCAGTGCAGACAAGATCGTGGCCTTTGTCAGCGAAGATGCTGGGGCAACTTATGACGTTCGCCCTCTGCCCGACAGCCAAGGTGGCGCAGGCTCTGATCCCTCCATCGGTATTGCCACCGATGGAACAGCCTATATGTGCTATGAAAACGCGGATGGCACGTCCCGCGTGGCGGTTTCACATGACAAAGGTTTAACTTGGGAAAATGACCAAGATATCGGCCTCGCTGCCGGTTTAGTCGCGACCCGCTTCCAAGCCGCCGTGGCTGGCGATCCTGATCGCGCAGCCTGCGCATTTTTGGGCACATCATCCGTCGGTCCAGATTTAGAACTCAGCTTTGAAGGCGTCTGGTACCCCTATATCGCCACTACCTATGATGGCGGCGAAACCTGGCAGTTGGTGAATCTCAGCCCGGGCAATCCGGTTCAAGGTTTTGGTGGCGTCGGCACCAGCGGTACAAACCGCAACTTGCTCGACTTCAATGATTTGGAATTGGACAACTTGGGTCGCCCGCTGTTCGCCTACGCCGATGGTTGCGTTGGTGGTTGTGAGCGTGACCCGGCCGCCAATGGTTTTGCTGCCAAGGCCACTTTGGCACGTCAATCTGGCGGGCTGACCTTACTGGCTGAATTCGACAATCTTGCCAATAGCCAACTTACGACAGCGCAACTGGCTCCAGCCGCTGCTTGCGCATTGCAAGATAAAAGTTCACGCACGGTGAACCAAACTGTCGTTGCTTGGCGCGCCCCCGACAACGGCGGCACTCCCATCAGCAATTATCAGGTCTACCGCGCCACTCAAGCGCAAGGGCCGTTTGAATTCATCGGTGATGCTGGCAGCAAGACCACCTTTGTCGATACGTCTTCAGACGTCAGCGTTGCCGAATACTCCTACCGCGTTGTTGCTCAGAACGCCGTTGGAGACGCTGGCCAATCCAATGTCGTGACATTGCCAATTCAAACGCAAACCGAAGTTGATACCTGCCACCTGCCTGGGGAAATCATATTGCTCGACTCAGCCGGAGATAGTGCTGGGGTCGATGATTACGACATTATTTCCGCAGCGGTCGCAGAGCCAGCCGAATTCCCGGGCAGCTTGGCGATTACTTTGAAATTGGCCAATTTTACCACCGGAGCGCCTCCGGCAACCTCGTTTTACCCGATTTTGTTCCCACTGCTGAACAATCGTTACATTGCATTCGATGCAAGCAGTGCACCGCGCTTTGTCTACGGCACTACGACAGAAGGCCCGCAGGGTCTACTCATCTTTACAGAAGAGGGTGAGCTTGATCCCGCCAGCAGCTATGGTGCAGATGGGACAGTGGTATTGATTGCCGACAAAGCTCTCTTTGGCAAGAGCACTGGTGATTTGTTGGCCGGTTTTGACATTCGTGCACGCGCTGGCTCAGCAACAGCTACCAGCCGTGATACCGCAGGGCCAGGGGAATATGAGCTTCGTGGTCATGAAAATTGTGGCGCTGTTGACGCGGCCCCCTTGCTGGCCACGCTCGCCGGTAGCACGCAATCAGGAAATGCCCCACTGACTGTAGACTTTGTCATCTCTGGTGCGTCCAGCGAAAGCACGCTCACGAGCTGGTCTTTGGACTTCGGCGACGGCCAATTTGTCGAAGAACAAAGTTTTGGCAGTGCTAGCAACGCTGAAATAACCCACGTCTACCAAGAAGCTGGGGTTTTCCGTGCACGCGCCACGGTGAAGAACAGTGAAGGTCAGGTCAGCGAGAATTTGGCCGAGCACACCGTGACTGTCGATCCTGAAGACACCACGGGCGGCGATGGTGGTGATGCAGGCAACCCTGGCCCCAGTGCGCAGCGTGGCGGCTCCTTAGGCGGCGGTTTCCTCATGCTGCTGATGCTGCCTCTGCTGCGGCGCCGTCGCAGCTAAACTGCTGAAAATCTGAAAAAGCCGGCCTTGGGTTCAACCAGGCCGGCTTTTTTATGTTGAAAGCAAATGCTCAATAGCAAGGTCTTGATCAGTATGAATAAGCAAAAACGCTTTGAGGCGCTGGTCGAGGGCCATTCCAGCGCCCTCTACCGCTACGCCTACTGGTTATGCGATGGCCACAAAACCAATGCAGAAGACGTGGTGCAAGAAACCTTTCTTCGTGCTTGGAAATCGCTAGAGCAACTGCAAGAGCACCAAGCGGCTAAAGCGTGGTTGATGACCATCTTGAGACGGGAAAATGCACGCCGCTTTGAACGTAAACAATTTGACTACGTAGATGTAGAGCTCGATAGCGTGAGCTTAGACGAACAGCAATTGGAACGGCACATGGATAGCCATGAACTGCGCCGCGCCATTGCACAACTGGAACCGAAATACCGCGAACCCCTATTGATGCAAGCCATAGGTGGGTTCTCCTGCGAGGAGATCGCCGAGACCATGGACATCAACAAAGGTGCGGTTATGACTCGCCTGTTTCGAGCGAAGAAATTGCTGAGCTCGCAAATGACACAAGATACTAAGGACCAGCGCCATGGATGAACTCGAAATGCGCCGGCGCTGCATTGCGGCCCCCAACGATCCCGATCCGGCCTACCAAGAGTGGCTGAATCAACACCCCGGCGCCAAAGGCGTCGCTCTACAAGCCCGCCACTTTGATGAACGCTTACGATTCGCCCTGCAAGATGTGGACATCCCTGACGGTTTGAATGGACGTATTTTGCTTGGCAGCAGCTTGCGCACTCCGCGCCGCAGTCGGCAGCGCTGGCTAGCGGGCTTCGCGGTAGCGGCCTCGGTGTTAATCAGTGTTGGCCTGTGGTTCAACCCCAGCCCTAGCGTTGCAGGAGGGTTCCAACAGCTGGCCTTGAATCATGTGTACGACGAAATCCACCATTTTGAGCACCCGTCTGGTGGCATCTCTGACAGCATGGTCAGCAATCTGTTTCAACAAGTCGGTGGCCAGCTCAAGGGCAGTTTAGGCGACATCAAATTCGCCTTCATGTGTCCCACCCCAAGCGGGGAAGGCTTGCACTTGGTTGCCGACAATTCAGCGGGGCGTGTCACCGTACTGTATGTACCCAATGCCAGCAAAGGCACTCAGGCCGTAGCATTCGCCGATGAGCGCTTCCGTGGCAGCACGCTGCTACCGGCTGCCGGCGGAGCCTTGGCCATTATCGGAGAGAACCCCCAAGCCGTTGAGCTGATGGAACAAGCTCTGGATGAAGCAGTTCAGTGGCAAACCTCTAATCTGGCCACTGATACCTGGGAGCACTCATATTTCGCCGTTTAAGTTGTGCTATGCCTGATCGGCTACTTACCCACACTATCCTCGCGCCAAGATCGCCAAGTTTCATACCCATTTTCTTAGCGATCTTCGCGCGAGGAATTACTTCGGCCTATCCTATAGAGCGGCCAAGCAAAGCCTTTTAGGCGTTTATGCCTGGGGTTTCTCGCTCACCTTTGAGCCAACGCAAGGTATCGACCACATCAAATGCCAGGGAAATACCATTGATCACTAAGACTGCAATCGCGTAGTTGCGCACACTCTCAGCCATAGCCGCCGCAGGCTCAGCACACAGCTGCATGAGCAAAAAGACCGATAAGGGAATCCAGGCAAACAGATGTGGAATAGCCATGGCCCGGTTCATGCCGCCGTAGTACAACATGATGGGCATATTCGTGAGGATGACAAAGATTCCGGCTGCAGCGGTAGCCCCACCGACAGCGGTGTCGAGGAAAGCTACGCAGGCCACATTGACGGCCATCAATATCAAAACCCAGACTTGAACCCAAGCCGGCATGCTGGTGTAAGAACGAAATACCGATGCTAATTTGCTCATGGAGTGCCTATTTTCAATTATCGCCATAACTGGCAGATGATAAAAAGCCGGGAAAAATCCCGGCTTTTTTGTACCTCAGCGCTTGCTAAACCCGTTCTAAAACGGTGGCTACACCTTGGCCCATACCGATACACATAGTAGCTAGACCGAACTGCTGGTCTTTTTCGTTCATCAAATGCGCCAATGCGCCGGTAATACGCGATCCGGAACAACCCAAAGGATGGCCCAACGCAATAGCGCCGCCTTTGATATTGACCTTGTCTTGCTGCTCAGTCAGTTTGAGTTCTTTTAGCACCGCCAAGGATTGCGCGGCAAAAGCCTCGTTCAACTCTATGACACCCATGTCATCCAAACTTAAGCCTGCACGTTTGAGTGCTTTCAAACTGGCTGGAACCGGACCGCGCCCCATGACTGAGGGATCGCAACCCGCCGTGGCCATGCCGCGGATTTTTGCCAGCGGCTTGAGCCCAAGCGCCTTAGCTTTTTCCGCAGACATCAGCAACACACCGGAGGCTCCATCGGATAAAGCCGAGGAGTTACCTGCGGTTACCGTACCGCTGGCCGGGTTGAACACAGGCCGTAGATTTGCCAAGCCTTCCAGCGTGGTCTCACCGCGTACCACTTCGTCGAAATCAATCAAGGCCGCAGAGCCGTCAGCAACATGCCCAGCCATTGCAATCATCTCGTTTTTGAATTCACCGCCGGTATTCGCTCGGTGTGCTTTCATATGCGAGTTGAGGGCAAATTCATCCTGCGCCTGACGCGAAATACCGTTCATGGTGCCGAGCATTTCTGCGGTCAACCCCAT
This sequence comes from Oceanococcus sp., assembly GCA_051252075.1. Classification (GTDB taxonomy): domain Bacteria; phylum Pseudomonadota; class Gammaproteobacteria; order Nevskiales; family Oceanococcaceae; genus Oceanococcus. Next base: position 60,826 of record JBPOFU010000002.1, read on the forward strand.
CATCCCTGAGGCCTTCGCCACATTCACAGATAATGCCGGATTGGGATCAACCCCGTGCGTCATTGGCACATGCCCCATGTGCTCCACACCGCCGCAGATGAAGACCTCACCTAGCCCAGCATGAATGGCACCGGCAGCGGTATGTATCGCCGTCATGGACGATCCGCACAGACGATTCACCGTCTGCGCCGAAACTTCATGCGGCAAGCCTGCCAGCAACGAGGCCATGCGTGCGACGTTGAAGCCCTGCTCCAAAGTTTGTTGCACACAGCCCCAGATCACATCTTCGATGTCTTTAGGATTCAGCGCAGCGTTACGTTGCAGCAAAGCTTTCATCACTTCGGCTGACAAGTTCTCGGCACGCACATTGCGGAACACGCCATTTTTCGAACGGCCCATTGGGGTACGAACCGCATCAACAATTACTACATCAGTCATGGTTAGACTCCAAATTCGATTCAGCCGTAGTAGGTTTCGCCATTGGCGGCCATTTCTTTCATGCGATCAGTGGGCTCATACAACTTGCCAAGATGGCTATATTTCGCCGCCATATCGACAACCGCTTGCAGTCCCAAACTGTCTGCATACTTCAAAGCGCCACCACGGAACGGTGGGAAACCGATACCCAGAATCAAACCCATGTCGGCTTCATTCGGGGTGTCGACAATCCGCTCTTCCAAGCAGCGTGCAGTTTCAATAATCATAGGAATCATCATGCGTTCAATGACTTCTTGCTGATCAAACTCTTTGATGCCTTGCGGCTGAACTTGCTTGAGCAAGCTCGCTACCGATGGGTCAAAAACTTTCTTCGGGCGCCCTTTCTTATCCAGTTCATAGACGTAGTAACCCTTGTCATTCTTTTGACCGTAGCGAGTTTCTTCGTACAACACGTCCAAAGAAGTACGTGCTTCAGACTTCATACGATCTGGAAAGCCTTCCGCCATAACAGCTTGCGCATGGTGAGCCGTATCAATACCAACGACATCCAGCAAATAGGCTGGGCCCATAGGCCAACCAAAGCCTTCCATAACTTTGTCCACGGCACGGAAGTCTGCTCCTTCATTCATCAGGCCTTGGAAGCCGGCGAAATAAGGGAACAAAATCCTGTTGACTAGGAATCCAGGACAATCATTGACTACGATTGGAGTCTTACCCATAGCCGCGGCGTAAGCCACGGTGGTGGCAACAGCCAAGTCCGATGATTTTTCACCACGAATAACTTCAACCAGCGGCATTTTGTGCACAGGATTGAAGAAATGCATGCCGCAGAAATTTTCTGGGCGTTTCAGTGCTTGTGCCAAATACGAAATTGAAATGGTCGACGTGTTGGACGCGATGATGGCATCGTCTTTCACATACTCTTCCACTTCCGCCAAAACCGCGTGCTTCACTTTGGGGTTTTCAACCACAGCCTCGACCACGATGTCGACGCCTTTGAAATCACCATAGTTTAAGGTCGCACGAATATTGGCCAGGGCTTGGCCCATTTTGGCCGCATCGATTTTGCCGCGCTTCACCAACTTGGCCAGCAATTTGTTGGCTTCGGACAGACCCAACTGCAACTGCGGCTCGGCAATGTCCTTCATAACGATAGGCGTGCCCTTGGATGCGGACTGATAGGCGATACCACCGCCCATAATACCTGCCCCCAATACCGCCGCCAGATCCACTTTGTTGGCGGCTTTAGTCGCGCCTTTGGCTTTCTTCTTCAACAATTGATCATTGAGGAATAAACCAATAAGGCTGGCTGCCGCACTGGTCTTGGCGACTTTGACAAAGGCTTCATGCTCGCATTTCAGCGCGCCGTCACGATCTTTGCCTGCACCTTTTTGTATGGATTTCACTGCAGTCAATGGCGCGGGGTAATTCTTACCGGCCTGACCTGCGATAAACCCTTTGGCCGTTTCGAACACCATCATGGATTCGATCATGTTCAATTTCAGCTTGCCGGTTTTCTGCGCACGGCGAGCCTTCCAGTCAAACTTGCCGGCGATGGCGTCATTGAGCAAACCTAAGGCTGCATCACGGACCACATCTACAGAGGTCACCGCATCAACGGCATGATTCTTCAGTGCGTCATCGGCTTTCTGTGGCTTGCCACTGGCAATCCATTCAATCGCATTGTCGGCACCAATCAAGCGCGGCAAACGCACCGTGCCACCAAAGCCAGGGATAATCCCTAGCTTCACTTCGGGCAAGCCGATTTGTGCGCTGTCCGCCATAACGCGGTAATCCGTCGACAGGGCCATTTCCAGGCCGCCACCAAAGGCAATACCGTTTATTGCGGTCACACTGGGAAAAGGCAGGTCTTCAATCGTGTTGAAAATCGCATTCGATTGTTCACACCATTGAATCAGCTCCTCACCTGGGAGTTGGAAGCTTTCACCAAACTCGGTGATATCTGCGCCAACAATAAATACGCCCTTGGCACTGCTAACCAACAAGCCTTTTACATCGTTTGCCTGGGCCAACTGGTCGCCAACGGCTTTCAACTCTTCTACGGTCAGCCGGTTGAACTTGTTGACTGATTCACCTTGCAAGTCAAAAACTAGCTCGGCGATTCCGTCACCCAGCATCTTGACCTGCAGGGCCTGTCCCTGAAATTCCATGCTTTGCTCCAAAGTCTTATCGAATCACGGCAACGCAGGCATCACCGCGAAAATGGGTCGCACATATTAACAGTGCTAGCCGACATAGCCAGAAAGCGGGCAGCACGATGCAATTTGAGTCCTAGCATTCTTTTGACAGTTCTGCATAGGCAGGCCTAAACTGCTCCTGCATTTTTCTTTTAGTCTGAATAGCTTGCGCACAGGGGACAATCCATGGCTGCAAAAAAGAAGTTAAAGGACATTAAGTCCAAAATTGACGAGCTTCGTCACGTCGTCACCAGTGGTTTCGAAAAGCTCGTTGAACACGAACTGAACGGACTCAAAAATCACTACACGGAATTGCAAAAAAGCCTGAAGGCCGCAAGCAAAGCTGGCAGTGTAAAGGGTGCAGCGAAAGCGCAGCTGGAAGCGATGCAGTCAGCAATGGATCGTATTCTGGATAATCTGAAAGAGACTGCCGACATCATTGGCGACACCCGCGATGAAATTTCCAAGCTCACCGGAAAAGCGGTGAAAGCCGCAAAAGCGGCTCCAGCGAAGAAAGCCGCCCCGGCCAAAAAGCCTGCTCCCGCAAAAGCAGCCGCTAAAAAAGCCAGCACAACAACGAAGAAAGTCGCAGCGAAAGCAAAACCCGCCGCCGCTGCCGCGAAGAAAAAGGCCTCAGCTGCAGCCAGCACTGCGAAGAAACGCGCAAGCACAACGGCAAAAAAAGCCACCACCAGCGCACGTAAAACCAGCACAGCCGTGAAGAAGAAGGCCAGCACCACAGCGAAGAAAACGGCAACTGCAGCAAAACCTGCAGCCAAAGCCGCGTCCACGCGCACCAGTGCAGCAGCCAAGAAAGCAACAACAACGGCTCGTAAGACAGCCACTCGCGCTACAACGGCGGCTAAAAAATCCACGACAGCGGCCACCACCGCAGCGAAGAAAACCACCGCGGCGGCTAAAACCACTGCGGCTAGTGCGCGTAAGTCAGTGGCGTCTCGGGCACAAGCTGCCACCTCCAGAGCGAAGGCTGCGACCAGTCAAGCGAAGACAACGACGCCTAGCAAAAAAACCAGCTAGGCTAACTTCGATTATGAAAAACGGCGCATTCAATGCGCCGTTTTTTTATGCCCAAAATTTATCGCCATGATGCTTACACACGATCTAACACCCACGCTTCCACCCTGTCCTGCTGTTCAAACCAAAGTGGCAATACCAGCTGGGGCCACCCCTGAACATATTGCAAACTGCCGATTCCGAAACTGTATTCCCCATCCAGAGCACAGCCTTCTACGTCCAAACTCACTGCATATATATTGTCAGCAGCATCCGGAATGTTGAGCTGACCAAAATATGCGCAACCGGCATCATCATAGCCCTCGATGAAACCCTGTACATCAATGGACAAACTCAGCTGAAAGTCCAAATTATCCAGATAGTACAAACCCGCGACATCGTAGTACGACGCCCCTTGATAGCTACGCGCCAGGTCGTAGAACAGGCTCATTTGGCCATCGTCTTGATTGGAGAGTAAGTCCGCCTCCATCACGTCCCCGGGATCGGCATAGCCCAATACGCTGTAATCCTGGCCCCGCTCTCCTGCCTCTCCACGCATGGCCAGGATGCCCGCCAGTTGGCCATCATCAAGAACCAGCTCACCGGAATGGGCACGCCGCTTATCTTGGCTCACGGCGAGCAACAATCCATCCAATACATGTGCCTGCATGGACTCCAAGCCTTTCGCGTCACTCACAGAACCGCGCCACACACCGTTCAAATCTTGGGTGCTAGAAGCAGGGCTGTACTCGCTGCCTTGGCATGCGCTCAAACACACAGCCAATAAGGTGATACCAATTTTGTACATAGCCAACACTCTTGAGGGATTTGACTATGTAACGCAGCGAGCGGCGCTCGGTTGACTTGCCCGCCACAGATACGGGCAGGATCACACGCTTTCGCTGCGATACGCACTGTGCGATTGAGCCTGTAAAAAATGCTGCTGCAAAACGGCACGCTCGCGGGCAAAGGCTTTGTCCAAGATGGTGTGGAAACGCGGGTCCAAAAACATATGCATGGAGTGACTCAGGCTTGGCTCAAAACCTCGCAAGACGCGATGGCTACCCTGCACACCGGCATCAAAAATCTGCAGGCCGTGCTTGATGCAGTATTCGATACCTTGGTAATAGCACAGTTCAAAGTGCAGCTTTTCACCGTCTATAGCGCTGCCCCAATGTCGCCCGTACAAGGCCTGGCCATCACAAAAATAAAAGGCAATGGCCTTGATTTGATCTCGTTCTCGCGCGAGACAAAATTGCATAGCACGCGGCAAAGCTGCTCCCCAAGCGCGTAAGCAGGCTTCGTTCAAATAGGGCTCCTGACCCCGTACCGCATAAGTACGCGCATATAAGCGAAATATCTGTGACCACTCTTCATCGCGTATGTCTGCCGCCGCCCGCCAGGAAATATCCAAATTCAAGGCGGCAACAGCGCGACGCTCAGTACGTAAATTCTTACGCTTTTTACTTTGCAGCGCAGCAAGAAAATCGTCGAAGCTCGCATAGTCTCGATTGTGCCACTGGTAGCGAATATCTTGACGCTGCGCCCAGCCCTGTTCGCTCAAGCTTTGACGATCCTGTTCATTCACAAAAAGCACGTGCACTGACGAGGTCGCATGTTCTTGCGCCAGGGCAACTAGCTGCTGCGGACTACGCCCCAATAATCGCGGCCCAACGACCGGTGTAAACGGCACGGCACACACCAGCTTAGGATAATAATTCAGGCCTGATTGCTCGTACGCTTGGGCAATTTCAAAGTCGAATACGAACTCACCCCAAGAGTGCTGCTTGAGATACAGCGCATCGCCACCGCTGGGTATGCTTTGCCAGCCACATGCGCTCGCCGCACAACCGCTTTGCTGCAAGGCTTGCAAATAGGCGGGTTGCACAAACAAATCACCAAAGCTCGGCTTGTTAACGGATTCCGTCATAGAATGCGGGATACCAGTGAATCATTAGGAAAGGCTGCATGCTACCCGTAAAAAATTTTGCCATCGCCCTGTTCGTCATCGGGCTAGCCGCCTGCGGCGGAAGTCGTGAGGACAATTCCAGCGAAGACACGGTTGATTTGTGCGTGAATTCACAATGTGGCGAAGTGATAGAAATTGCCAGCATCCCCGACGCAGAGAATATTCATTTCACTGAGCAAGGCCGTTTATTCGTCACCGGCGGTGGCAATGCGCATGAAATCATCCAACACAGTGACGACAGCTATGAAGCTGTGCCACTCACCGAAGGGGGATGTAATTTCACCGGCATGGCGCAAAAAGGCGACACGATGTATTTCGTCTGCGGTGACGGTCAATTGTTTGCAGGCAAGTTGGATGACATCAGTAATCTGCAGCTGATTTATCAAATGCAAGGCATGTGCATTGCCAACGGCACAGCGCTCGGCCCCGATGGCAATCTCTATGTGGTCGATGAGCCGCTAAATCCCGCGTGCATCGTGCTGGACCCTAAAATCGTCCGGCTCAACATCGATCCCGCCAACAGCATGGCCATACTCAAGCAAGAAACTTGGCTGCCCAGCAGCGGGCTGGGCTTGCTGTCCTTGGGTGTGGGCGATGATTTACGCTTCCCCAACGGCCTCGCCATTTTGGGCTCACGTTTTTACAGCACCGATGGCGGCACGATTTTCTATGTTGATCTGTTGGATGACGGCACAGCCGGTCCCGTCACATCTATCTTCTTCGAACCGACCGCACATGATGATTTGAGCATTGCGGGCGATAGCTTGTTGGTCACAGACTTCTTTGGTGGGCGCATTTTCCAACTCTCATTGGATGGGGAAATTTTGCAAGAGACCAACCTACTGACCTTCGATTCGCCATCCGCGGTACAGCAGGCACGCCCGCCCATGTTCCGCGCGGACGATATCTTGGTGACTGAAAAAGGTGTTTTGTTGGAACAAAACCTACCCATCGATGTACTCAGTCTGTTTCGGCGCACATCGGAATAAGCCTAAAGAAACAAAGTGGCGGGATGCTCCAAGCAAGCTTTGATGGCCTGAATAAACGAGGCCGCATCCCAGCCATCAACAATCCGATGGTCGAAAGATGAGGACAGGTTCATCATCAGGCGAGGTACCACAACGCCGTTTTTAAATACCGGACGCTCGACCATTTTGTTGACGCCAACGATGGCCACCTCAGGAGCATTGATCACTGGTGTGGACATGATGCCGCCCATAGGCCCCAAACTGGAAATAGTAATGGTCGAGCCACTCAGTTCCTCGCGGCTGGCACGGCCTTTTCGCGATGCATCGGCCAAGCGCCGAATCTGTGCCGCACTACCCCACAAATCTAAAGCCTCGGCATGATGAACCACAGGAACGACTAGACCTTGATCGGTTTGCGCAGCGATGCCCACGTGCACGGCGTCGTAACGGTTCAATACGCCTAGCTCATCATCGTAGCGCGCGTTCATGCGCGGAAACTCTGGCATCACCTTCACCAAGGCACGCATAAGGAACGGCAGCATGGTCAGCTTAGCTTGGCTTTCATCACGATGCGCATTGAGATGTAAACGCAAAGCCTCTAACTCGGTAACATCCACCTCTTCGACATAAGCGAAATGCGGAATGCGCTGCTTGGTCTGCTGCATCGCCTGCGCGATCTTACGGCGCAGACCAATAATGGGAATCTGCTCGACTCCATCGGCCGCTGACGTCACAGGCGTGGCAGCGCGCTGAGGCGCTGGCGCAGCTCCCTTGACCTGCCACTGATCTAAATCGGCATGCGTGATGCGCTGTTGCGGCCCCGTGCCAGCAACATCACGCAGATCCACACCCAAGTCGCGCGCACGTTTACGCACCGCCGGTGATGCCAAGGGTTTATGACCGTCCAGGTGCATACGCAAAGACGCCTGCCCCGTCACTGCAGCTGGTTTACTCAGCCGCGGTTTCTCCGTCGCGGCTTGCTGCGCTGGTGCGACTTCAACAACCGCTTGCGGCGCCGGAGAATTTCCCTTTACAGTGCCTGTTTCGGTCGCGGGAACCACGGCATCAGCATCCGTTTCTATTTCTAACAGCGCTCCGCCTACGGCTACCATCTCGCCAGCCTTGCCCATCAAGGTTTTGACGGTGCCGGCGACCGGCGATGGAATCTCGACCGCCGCTTTGTCGGTCAGCATGTCGCACAGCGGTTGATCTTCACTGACCACATCGCCGACGGCAACTTTCCATTCTGCGATCTCTGCTTCTGCAATGCCCTCACCAATGTCCGGCAATTTGAAGGTATGAATACTCATTACTGCGCCTCCAAGACTTTGCTTATCGCCGCTTTAAGGCGCTTAGGGCCAGGGAAATACTCCCATTCGAAAGCATGCGGATACGGCGTATCCCAACCGGTCACGCGTTCTATCGGCGCTTCCAAATGATAGAAACAATATTCCTGCACTTCGGCAATCAACTCCGCACCAAAACCTGAGGTGCGGGTCGCTTCATGAATAATCACGCAGCGCCCCGTTTTTTGTACCGACTCAACGATGGCGTCGGTATCCAGAGGAATGATGCTGCGCAGATCGATAATTTCAGCGTCCACCTGCATCTCTTTCACCGCCGCTTCAGCAACGTGCACCATGGTGCCGTAAGCCAAAATCGTCAGCGCTTCTCCGGGGCGAATAATTTTCGCTTTGCCCAAGGGGATCGAGTAATAGTCTTCCGGCACTTCACCCAGTGGATGCTTAGCCCACGGCGTCAGTGGTTGATCGTGATAGCCCTCAAAAGGCCCGTTGTAAATGCGTTTCGGCTCGAAGAACAGCACAGGGTCGTCATCTTCTATCGCGGAGATCAGCAAACCTTTGGCATCGTAGGGATTTGACGGGATCACCGTTTTCAAACCACACACGTGAGAGAACACCCCTTCTGGAGACTGGCTGTGAGTTTGCCCGCCGTAAATGCCGCCACCGACTGGAGAACGCACGGTGATGGGGGCAAAAAACTCGCCACCAGAGCGATAACGCAAACGCGCCGCTTCGGATACCAGTTGATCAAAGGCCGGATAGATGTAATCGGCAAATTGGATTTCTGCGACCGGTCGTAGGCCATAAACACCCATGCCCACCGCCATACCAACGATGCCCGATTCTGAGATCGGGGTATCAAAACAACGCTGCTTGCCGTACTTCTTTTGCAAGCCTGCGGTAGCGCGAAACACCCCTCCAAAATAGCCGACGTCTTCGCCAAAAGTGACCACATCTGGGTCACGTTCCATCATCAAATCCAAGGCGGAATTGATGGCCTGAATCATATTCATACGTGCCATCTTAGTACCCCGACTCTTCACGCTGCCGACGCAAATGCGGTGGCAACTCTTTGAACACATCCTCAAACATGGAGGAGGGACTGCACGGCGGCGTACCCAGGGTGCCGTGACTTTCTGCTTCTTTCAGATCCGCCAAAACGCGGGCATCCAATTCAGCCTCCAAAGCGATGTGACGCTCCTCGTCCCATTCTCCCAAAGCAATCAAATGCAGCTTCATACGATTGATCGGATCACCCAGCGGCCAATTGGTGGCCTCAATAGCGGAACGATAGGCAGATGGATCATCCGAGCTGGAATGCGCCGCCTGCCTATAGGTATACAACTCAATCAGCGTGGGGCCTAAGTTTCTACGCGCCCGCTCAGCGGCCCATTGAGTCACCGCATAAACGGCCAAGAAATCATTGCCGTCGACGCGCAGACCGGGTATACCGTAACCAATGGCACGCGCCGCAAAGGTGGATTGCTCACCACCCGCAATCGCCTGAAAGCTGGAAATCGCATATTGGTTATTGGTGACATTGAGTATCACCGGCGCTTGATATACGGAAGCGAAAGTTAAAGCATTGTGGAAGTCGGATTCAGCGGTGGTGCCGTCGCCAATCCAAGCCGCGGCGATGCGAGAATCGCCTTTGTAGGCGGAGGCCATAGCCCAGCCCACGGCCTGTGGGTACTGCGTGCAGAGGTTGCCGGATATCGAGAAAAAGCCCTTCTCTGCCACTGAATACATAATCGGCAATTGCCGCCCTTTGAGCCTGTCCATGGGATTGTTGAAGATCTGACACATCATCTCCACCATGGAATGACCGCGTGCAATCAACATGGATTGCTGGCGATAACTGGGGAACAACATGTCCTCATCGTCCAAGGCATAGGCTTGCGCTACCCCACAAGCTTCCTCGCCGGTACATTGCATGTAGAAACTGGTCTTACCCTGACGCTGGGTTTTCAACATACGCACATCGAAGGCGCGGGTCAGCATCATGTCGTACAGGCCATCACGCAATCGCTGGGCATCCAAACCCGGATCCCATTCCCCAACCGCTTGGTGCTCATCGTCGAGTACACGAATTAAGGTGAAGGGGTAATCACGCAGCTTGTCATCCGGCGTATCTACGGCCGGTTTGGCCACCACCCCAGCATCCACGATGATGAAATCAGAAAAGTCCGACTCCTCACCGGGGCGGGCTGGCGGCTCAGGAATGTGCAATTTGAGTTTGTATTTTTTGTCCATGTCTCGCTCCGTTCCTGCTGATTTTTATTGCTCTAACTGCGGCCCAATTTTTGTCTAGCGCATTCATCTGCAACTTCATTCGGGGGCCGATCGGCATGCCGCGCTTGATCGAAAATGTCGGTCAAGCGCGCGCCTATCGCTACAACTTTTTCATCCACCTGCGCATCCGACCAAGTCCCCAGATACTCAGCAGCAACATTGATGATCCCACCGGCGTTGATTACGTAATCCGGCGCATACAAAATGCCTTTTTGCATCAGCCGGCGGCCATCGCTGTCATGCTGTAATTGATTATTGGCACCGCCGGCAACAACGCGCGCTTGAATTTTGTCGATGCTGGATGCATTCAATATGCCGCCTAAAGCACACGGCGCAATCACATCCACCTCTTGAAACAAGATCTCATCCACCGACACGGCACGTGCAGAGAACTCATCTTGGGCCGCTCGCACTGATGATTCCCGTATGTCGGCAACACAAAGTTGCGCGCCCGCTGCGTGTAAGTTCCGGCACAAATGGAGGCCGACGTTGCCTAGGCCTTGAACGGCGACCCGCAAACCCTGCAAATCATCGCGTCCCAGATGGCTATGTACCGCCGCCTGTATGCCGTAAAAAACGCCGCGTGCGGTTTTTGGAGAGGGATCACCTCCGGCATCGGCAGCTCCACCCAACTTGCGAGGCAAGCCACTAACGTACTGCGTTTGCTTTGCCACGATGGCCATGTCTTCAACGCTAATACCGACATCTTCCGCCGTGACATATTGGCCGCCCAGCTGATCTATAGCTTGGCCATAGGCGGCAAACAAAGCCGCGCTCTTATCGCGCGCGGCATCCCCAATAATGACGGCCTTGCCACCGCCCATGGGTATATCTGCCATAGCGTTTTTGTAGCTCATTCCGCGAGACAAGCGCAGCACATCATGCAGGGCCGCCTCATCATCAACATAAGCCCACATGCGACAGCCTCCAGCCGCCGGGCCCAGGGCTGTGGAATGTACGGCGATAATGGCTTTGAGACCGCTGGCCGCATCATTGATGAAATGCACAGCTTCATGCTGATCAAATGCAGGTTGTTTAAATACCGTCATGCCGTCTCCAGACCCAAACAGGGCGAAAGAAAAGATTACGCCGCTACCAGAGAAATGTGTTCCCCATTTGCTTGCATCAAACGAACATTAGTGAGAAATTATTTCTATATTTATTATTTAATCGGGATATATGACCATAGAATTCGACAAACTTGATATAAAAATCCTTGAAATTCTTCAAAATGACTCATCTATCCCGACCACAGAAATCGCTGAACAGGTTGGATCTTCAAAATCGGTGGTGTGGCGACGGATACAGCGCTTTCTAGATGAAGGCGTGATTCGTGAACGCGTCGCGGTGCTAGAACCACAGGCCCTGGGGCTCACCATCATCGTGTTTTCCCATATCAAAATGAGCAAACATGGGCGCGGCTCATTGCCACGTTTTATAGAAGCCATCAAAGCCTTCCCTCAAGTGGTGGAATGCCACACTTTGATGGGGGACGTCGATTTCTTATTGAAAATTGTGGTGCGCGACATTGCTGAATATGAAGATTTTTTTTGGCATAAGTTGTCGCAGATCGATGGGGTGCAAGAAGTAAGCTCTTCCATTTCCATGTCCCAGGTGGTTAGTACCACTCGGCTACCGCTACCGCAACGCTAAATACCGCCCCGCACATCATAGTGGTGGCACAAGGCGGCCAACTAGCTCTTCACAAACCAGTCATCAATCTCGTCATCAACGATGACTTCACTTTCATCCAAGCTAATGACCACATCATCCTGATTGGAATTTGCTGCGTCTGACTGCTGCGGCTCGACAGGGTCTGCCGCTGCTGAAGCATCAGCCAAACTCAGCCAGTGATCCGCAGCCCGCTGCGCGTTTACGGAAAAGTGGCGAACCTCACAGGCTGAAAAGTGATCGCGCACCAAGTCTAGAAATTCATTCGGTGGCGTGTCAGATAAAACCGCAACACGGCGAATTCGTGCAGCGGCATCAGCCAGTGCGGGCAGGTGCTCAAGCACATCGAGCAACTGGCGAGGACGCGGCATGCTGGGAGCATCAATACGCAAACCGCACAAGCCTTCCGCCCGCGCCAAGCGTGCCGCAGCACGCTCATTGATATCGCGATAGGTCACATCACCTCGTCCACCACCCAAGCTCAAATAGGCCAATGTTCCTGGAGGATTAAGATCAAGTTTAATCATGCCTGCGCTCCGCGAATTTGCACGCCCATTGTGTTTATAAAATGGCGCGCTGACAAACTCCGCTCAAATCCACTGCTTGCGACGGAAGAAATACAAGATGCCAGATGCAATACAAATCATCAGCCCCCAGACATAGAGATAACCGAAACGCCAGCTCAGCTCTGGCATGTTGGTCGCACTCTCGGTGTTGAAATTCATACCGTACAAGCCAACAACAAAGGACAAGGGGATGAATAAAGTCGACATGACGGTCAACACCTTCATGACATCATTCATACGATGACTGACCAAGGCAAGGTGGGTATTGAGCAAATCGCCGGCATTTTCTCGCAAGTGGCTGATCGCTTCATAGTAGCGCTCGGCATGATCCAAACAATCACGCCAGTACAAGGAATGCGCTTCCTCATGCTCAACACGATCATGCTCCAGAAAACTGGCGACCACGTCACGCTGCCGCTCTGCTTGTCTCAACAATGCCGATAGCGGGCGACGCAAGGCGTATATATCGCGACTCAAATCTTGCCGCCCATCTTCGGCGCGCTCTTCCAATTGCAGCAAACGATTGGCGAACTGATCGGCCACGGGGAAATCCATGTCGACAGAGATATCGGCAATGGCGTACATGAGATAACCGCTTCCCGCTGTCCGGATAACCCCCTTATTCGCGTGCAAGCGTCGGCGTACAGGCTCAAACAGCTCCGTTACCGGATGGATAGAAATGACCAGTTGTTCTTTCAAAAATAGATTCAGCTGATCATGTTTGGCACCAACCGCTGCTTGCTGTGGAATCTGAAAGACGCTGTAAAGATGGTCGTCGAATTCCTCGAATTTGGGCAGCTGCCCCCCGCTTTGCACGTCTTCTAAAGCCAGCCGATGCAATCCATAAGCTTTCTCGAGCATGGATAAGCCGTGCATACCAGGAACACCGACGATATCCAGCCACAAGCAGGCATTCTCAGGTGCCACTGGCAACTCTGAAAAATCCGCACATTCCCCTTCACTCAAGTCTTGCCCGTTGTAAATGGTCCAAAAAATCCGCGCGCTGCTGGCTTGCTTTTGCAACTGCCCAGGTCGGATACCAATGCGCTGTGCGGCTTGGCTTGTTGGCATGATGTTCCCCAAATCACCGAAGGTTTGTAGAGACACGTGACGGTGCTTTCAACGTCTCTCTTTCGCTTACTGGCATCCTCTGATTGATCTTGCGCGCTGTCAAACAAAAGACCTAAGGAACATACAGGCACACCGCTTCGTGTATGCCATTGTAGGATAATGGCTGGCTGAGCCCATGCTTAGAAATTTCGGCTGAACTTCATCAGAGACACAGAACTCATGCGCACGCTACTCACCACACTTTCCGTTTGCATCGCCCTCGTGGCTTGCAATGATTCCAGCCTTAGCCGCGATGAAGTAGCCGAGCAAGAGTGGCCGGAACATCGCACAGGCGAGAACCCTCCAGCAGCCCCTGCGGAAATTGAAGCGGTTATCAAAGAACTTGATGTACTGGCTGACATGCTGCCGGATGAAGCAGCCACCTTATTATTCGATCCCGTTGCATTCGGGGTTACGGTGCGAGATGTCACCGACCCCGCGCTCGTTGCGTTTTCGGTGCGCGCCACGCTGGCCCAGCTGAATGACGGCTCACGCCTGGAACACGCTTACCATTGGTATGGCCACCCGGATTACAACGACAAAGTCGCCCTAGTCCCGGTTGAATTTGAAAATCGTTATGGCACTCGCCTGTACGGCGAAATCGTACTGCCCAATCGCGGCGAAACTCCACCCAGCGCTGGCCCCTATCCTTTGATTGTGATTCTGGAAGGCTTAAACACCAACCTGGCGATGTATCGCTGGTGGCAACAGGCCTATGCCGATGCTGGATATTTGGTTCTGGGCTTCGACTTTTCCGGCCAAGGGCATTCCGACAATGAAGGCGAAGGTGACCCAGGCAATAATGTCGAAGAAGCCCAAGACGCGCTTACCTGGATGCTAGAGCAATCACCGGTCAAAGATTTTATCGACCCCAGCCGCATAGGCGTAGTCGGGCACAGCCAAGGCGCAATTGCGACTATGGGTGTGCAAGCGGTTGAGCCGCGCATCGCAGCCGCCGTCGCTGCAGCGCCGATATCAGAAGACTCCGCCCCGTTTGATGCCAACCCGATTCCCGTGATGATACAAACCGGCGATCACGATGGCCCCATCGCGCCTATCCCGTTCCTCAATCCAGCTGTGGTGCGCCCGGTGTTCGACAAGCTAGAACAGGATCGCGCCTACATCGTGGCGGAAGCCTCCAGCCATGCGCAGCACACCAATTTTGCCCTGCTCCCCACCGCCAGCTGGGGCCTGGAAATCGCCGCGCAATACTCGGTGGCATGGATGGATTGGCATTTCTTTGGCGACCAACAAGCCCGAGAGATCTTAACCACGGCACACCCTCACTTGTCCTATTTGTGGGATAGCGAAGTGCACTTGGGCGAAGAAACCACAGTCATGCGCGGTGAAGGTTTGCTCGGCCTCGCCCCTTAAGCCGATGACACGGATTGCTGAACTACAGCAGGCCTATGCCAATACGCGCTATGTCGCGCTGCTGGGTGAATCCAGTCGTTTTACGCTGCGTCCAGGTCACAGCAATGCAGCGCTAGATGCCTGGATGCAGGTCCATGGCGTGGAATGCCTGCACATGCTCAGCGCCTGCAATCCGCGTAGCCAGGCTTTTAGTGCAGCTTGGAACCAACACGCCATGCTCAACTTAAAGCTGCAATTGCAGGCGTTTAAATGGGACAACTGGCCCTGTAGCAACCAAGCCATCGCAGACGATTGGCCGGAAGAAGAAAGCCTCATCATCGGCGGACGGGAGCAATTAGAAATCCTCTTGCTCGCTGAGCAGCTTGGTCAATACGCCGTGCTCGAACATCGCATAGGCCAAGCGAGTCAACTGATTTACACCGCGTTATTTTCCGCCGATCAGTCTCATTCCATCGCTGAGTTATAAGCGCGCTGCAACTGCTGCCAGCGCTGTTCCAGTGTGCCGGTAATACCCAGTGACATGCGCACCAAGCCCGGCGCGATACCGGCGCGGCGCAATTCCTCTTCATCCAACTCGCTGGAGGTGCTGGTCGCGGAACACGACATCAGGGTGTCGAAATAGCCCAAGCTCACCGCCATATAGCCGAATTGTTCGTTGTTCTGAAGATCATCCATGAATGCAAAAGCGCGCTCGGTACTGCCCATATCGATGGCCAGCAAACCGCCATAGCCATACTCCGCATGGAACAAGGTATTCGCCAACACATGATCCGGATGCGATTCGAGACCGGGGTAAATCACTTGCGCACCGAGCACTTGCAAACGCAGGGCAAACTCTGCCGCGCGGGCACTGTGCTCACGCATACGCAAACCCAAGTGCGGCAGCCTTAGATTGACTTCGAAAGCTTGCTTGGGGTCCATGGTCGGCCCCAACAGCATGACTGCACCATCGTGCAAATCCATCAGCGACGTGATGAATTCAGTACTGCCACAAATGGCTCCCGCCACGATATCGGAGGCACCGTTAATAAATTTGGTCAGGCTGTGTACCACGATATCCGCACCCAATTGAATCGGCGACAGCATCATCGGCGTGAAGGTGTTGTCCACCACCAACTGCGCGCCGTGACGATGAGCGATCGCAGCCAATGCGGTTATATCCGCAATCTTCAAAGTGGGGTTGGCCATGGATTCTACGTACAACAGCCGCGTATCCGAGCTCATCGCCGCATCCACTGCGCCCAAATCACGCACATCCACAAAATTTGTTTGCACCCCCATGCGCTTAGGCAGAAATTCTTTCAGCAGGGCGTGGGTGCCACCATAAATGGTGTCGCTGGAAACTATATGGCTACCGACTTCGCACAACTGCATAAGAACGGCGGAAATCGCGCCTAAGCCGCTGGCGGTGCAGTAACCGGCTTGCGCCCCTTCCATCGCTGCCAGCTGATGACCGAGCGCATACACCGTAGGGTTAAAGTGACGTCCGTACAGATAACAACCGCCTTGATCCGGGCCGAAGCGGCCCTGAAAAATCGCCGGCATCTTATCGGCTTGCATCACGGTGAAGGTGGTGCTGGCTTCGATCGACATATTGACGCCGCCATGCTCTCCAAAATGGTGACGGCAAGCGGCCATGTTGGCCTGCGGATCAAATGCAGCCATGCGCAATCTCCTGTCGCTGGAATTCGCTGCAGCATAGCGCGTTGTCAGCAGCCATTGCGGACCCGCCTAAGCTTGGCTGGGCCTCAAAGAAAAGTCGGAGTTGTTATCATGCCCTGCCGTTTACGCCGAACATCGCCATGAGCATTTCTTCCTTAATTTCCGACGCGGGACGCCCACAATTTGGCGTCTTCGACGACGCTGTTGAGGTCAACATTGCGGATTATCGCCACCGAACGCCGCTGGGCGGCAAGGCGGGCGCGCTGGCGCAATGGTTGGGCTACAAACGCTTCCAGTATTTCGGCATTCTCAGCAACAACATATTGGCGGGCTGCGCCCTAGTTCACTTGCGCCACACCGCCGTCGCCTTTGTCTATGTCTATTCTCCCAAGCGCGGCATGCAGTTCGAAAAGACTTGGCGTTTGCCGCTGGGCATAGGCTGCAAAATGTCAGACTCCGCGGTGCAAGGCCTGACCCGCTACCAATTCGGCGGCACACAAATTGAGCTGGGTTACGAAGACCATCCACGAGCAAAATCATTGAAGATCAATGTGTCCGGCAAGCTCAACTTGGAAGCCCGCTTCAATGAAACGCAAGGCGACTTCCACCCCATGTCGCTGTGCACACGCATCGGTCGTAACGGTTGGGTATACGCCCACAAAGTTGCCGCCCTCCCCGTCACCGGCCATATCGAATGCAAAGGCCGTTTATACGATTTAGAGGATTGTCGCGCCTACGGGCACCACGATTTTTCTGCTGGCTATATGCGCCGGGAAACCTTTTGGAATTGGGCCTGTTTTTCTGGCGAATCCACCGCAGGTCGCCCCGTTGGATTGAACGTATCCTGCGGGGTCAACGAAACCAGTTTCAGCGAAAACTGCTACTGGCTAGATGGAAAAATGCATCAACTCGGCTTATGTCAATTCGACTACGACTGGGACAAACCCATGGAAAAAGATTGGCGCGTCACCAGCCATGATGGGCGTTTGGATATGGTGTTTACACCACAAGGCGCACACCTTGAAAAGCTCAATCTGGGTCTGATTGCTAGCGATTTCAAACAAATATTTGGCCATTTTAGTGGTCGCATCATGGGCCAAGACGGTCAGGTTATTGAAGTACTCGCACTGCCTGGCTTTGTCGAAGACCAATACGCCAAGTGGTAAACCGTGAGTAAAGAACTGACATTACCGTTCGCCGAGCACGAGGTGGAGTTGATCCCCATACGCGCGCAAGGTGCCGGCGGCCAGAACGTCAACAAAGTGTCCAGTGCCATTCATCTGCGCTTCGACATACGCGCTTCATCACTGCCCGAACTCATCAAGCAAAGGTTGCTGGAGCAGCGCGATCAGCGTCTGAGCAAGGACGGCGTTTTGGTCATCAAAGCTCAGCAATACCGCACCCAAGAACTCAATCGAGACGACGCGCTACAACGGCTAGCGGATCTGATCCAGCGCGCCAGTTTCCGCCCGAAAACGCGTAAGCCGACCAAGCCCAGCCGCAACTCTCAGCGTAAACGCATGGACAGCAAAGCCAAGCACGGACGGACCAAGACTCTGCGAGGTCGAGTCAGTGACGAGCACTGAACTCAAGCTCCGTTAGTTGGCCTCGGCCGGAGGATTGGGATCGGCTGGACACGCCGGATATGCATTGCCCGTCCGAAACCAGATCGGCGCGGACACTGCGACGACTTCTTGCGTTTTGCCATCACCATCTTCATCGACGGTATCGATAACGCGGACAAAATGGTAACGCTCTTGGCTGGATAGCCCCTGGGCCTGAAAACTCAAATTGGCAGCATTGGCGGCATGACTTATTAGCCCACCTGGAGCAACAACCTCGATACGCGGCGACGTTAAGCCACTAACCGCAACAGACAAGGTAATGGCGCTGCCGGCAGGTCGAGCGAGGCGGCTACCCATGGGCCAAGTCTGGCCTTCGCCCGCGACCTGTGCGCTGAGTTGCAGCTGCACATCGGGATAATCGTGCGCCAAGGCATAGAAGCGCCGAGCCAGCAACGCATTCTTTAAATCTGCGCGACTGCGTCCTGCGGCCAGCACAACCGTTTTCGCCCGTTTGCTTTTGGCCCATTCGCGACCATGCTCATCCTCGGCGCCGACAGGCCCCAGATGCCAACCCTTGTCCAAGGCGTGGGCGTACCAGCCCCCAGGAGGCGCACCATTATCGCCATCGTAATAATCCCCGGATTTTCCGTACATTTCGACGCCAACCACGCGGTAATCAGATTCGGCCTGATAGGCGAAATCGTTAAAGGCATAGGCGGGGTCGCCGTTATATGCATTGCCGCAAGATTCATCCAGTGGCCCAAAACTTTCGCAAGCGGAGTGCAGCGTGTCTTCGCGCCCCGGGTGATTGAAGATCGCGATCGCGTCATCGCCTCCGCCTGTTTCTGCAGACAGCCCCATCCAAGTCCAAAAATCATCCATCAATACGGCATAACCGCTGCCGGTTTTGGCGTTGATATCGTTGCTGGAAAACAACACATTGATATGCCCGAACCGATCAGAGGTCCATTCAAAACCACGTACTGCGGTGAAGCTATTGTTGGTCGCCGCATCCGCCATCTGCGCCGTACTTTGCCACTTTTGCAGCCCCTCTGGCGACGCTTGGAAACAGTCAGCAAACTGTTGCGACGCACAGTCTTGGCTCGCCGTTACCGGCAATTTCGCATTATCCGAATGATCAGTACCGATCATGAAATCCATACCGTTGGCAACGCCAGCAGCGTAATAATCTGCTGGCGTCGTCGCCAAAGTTCCGTCGGAGTATCCGCTGTGCTCGTGAATCGAACCCTTGAGCTGCGAAAAATTCGTCGGTGGCGGCACGCTGCAGGACGCAGTAAGGCCATCCCCCGGAGCTACCGGCGGAGCACCCACAGGTGGCAAGCTCAATGGCGTGGCGATCACTTGCAAAGGAACGCGGATGTTATTAGCGTATGGCTCACCAATGTTCTTGGGCGTGCTGGTCGGCACCACGTATTGCCATTGACGGGCATCGATCTCGGTAGTGCTAAACGGCGTAAAGGCGTTGTCCGAATCGTGGGTCACAAAGTAATGGATGCCGTGACTGGCATGGGCGCCTTGGCGCTGCAGGCAATCAGAAAATGATTGACCACTGAAATCCAAAGCACGTCCAGCGGCGTCATCATAAGCTTGACGCACAGTGCCGTTATTCCAGTCATAACTTTCTCCTGGCCATGGCCGCTGCACCGGATCATCACCGGTGCCGTCATCCAGACAAGCATCGTCGCGGTAATACGGCACCACAAGCGGATTGGCTAGCGAAGTCAGCCCCACCAACTCGAAGCTGTAGACCAATGATCCAGAATCGCCCTTGCCGGCGACCTGCTCCCAATTGTCGAAGGCCAGCGGCACATTAAAAGTCGGGTCGGCAGCGTCGAAAAAGGCCGGGCAGCGGCCGCTGCTGGCGGGCGGTTGAGGACCATCGCTACCTATACATTCGGCCAGTGGAATGGGTGCATAACCATCGACATTGCCGAGTTCGTCGTTGCGGCCATCAATCGGCACACCTTGCGGTCGCAGCATGGTGAAGTAACGCCCGCCAGCGACATTTTCTCCCGCCTCCGGCACCATCGCACTGCGGTTGTAGTCCCAACTGGTGTACAAGCCATCGGCCGGTATCGGGTGCACGCGCACACGATATTGATAGCTGATGGCATCGCGGTAGTAACTTTCTGTTTTAGTCACATTGGTGCCTGAGTCCGCACCCCAGACTTCACGCAGGCACCGCACGGCGCCGCAACGCTCGCCAATCAGTGCGCTGTTGGCTTCCCAGTTGACCTGTTCATCTTCAAAGCCCACCAGGGACACGACGGAGTCCGGCGATTGCTGAAACGCACGCCCTTTCCAGCGGTCGACCAAGTCAGGGCGCGCTTCCCACTGACTGGGGTCATTGATGCTGCTATCTTCGGGTCGAATACGCAGATCACGCAACATCCAGCGGCCCGAAGCTTTGAAACGATAGGTTTCAGTAGACACAGTGACGCCATCACGCGGAAAACGATCAGTCGACACCTGCGCACTAGCCGCACTGCCGTCCGGGCACACCGTTCCACTCAAATTGGCGCCATAACCGGTATTGCTGGTTCCCAGCTTTTCAGGATCACTTGCCGCATAGAAACTGCGATCAATCCACTGATCCGCGTTGTAGGAAACACCATCTTGGCTATAGCCGCGCTGGTAACTGATGTAGCCGTTATTGGCATTAAACGGTGAACCGCCAGCGTGTATCGCCAAATACACAACGCGCTGTTCCTGCGGTGCGAGTGGGTCCACGACGTTGACCGCCTGTACAGCCTGCCAATGGGCCGGAAAGCTGGTGCCGCTATAGATATCGCCCGCATCAGACGCCATGAAGACGATTTCGTCGTCATCATCCAAGCCTGCCACTGGGTCCGGTAGCGGACCAAGGCCAGAGGGGTAAGCTTTTTCGCATTGGCCGGCAACCATCATCCAACTTTCGTCACCCCAGCTATGGCTGTCATCGCCGTTGTCCCAGACATAAGTCAACTCAGGATCAGTGCCAGAGTAGACCGAAAAATCCGACCCGGCATTGGCCAAGAAGTACGGTGCGCGTTCATCCACTTGCACTGGGATGGGTAAGAACTGGTCACTCGCCGCGTCGTAGTGATAAGCGGCGATCTGTTCTACCGCGATCAAGCCGCTAGCGCCTGGGCTACCGGCCACGGGGTAAAGAATTTCGCCATTGTGCGCGTTACGCACTTGGCCCAATTCGAAGAAATCCAGCAAGGCACCGGTTTGGATTGCGCCCGATGGATAGGGATAAGCTACACCGTGTGCCGGTGGCACCGACCACCCCGACAGTTGTTTTCCGGTCAACACGACGGGTGCCGAATCACGGGCGGCACTCAAAGCACGCTGAGCGGCTTCATCCAAAGGCACATCGGTTCCTATTCCGGTCTCTCCAGGTCGGGTGGGATCGAAATTGCCCGTCCCTTCGGCAAAGCCATCGGCCAAGTTATTCATGGCTTCTTCGCCATGCTGGGCGGCCGTTTGCGGATTACTGTCGAGTAAGGCCGTCAATACAGGGTTGGCATCGGCGGTGGATTGCGCCAGCAAGCCAATCAGTCCACCACCATAATCCACATCTTCCAGCGGATCAGTGCTTTGACCGCCGCCGCGCAGGCCCGTGTTGCCCCAGTCATCGCTCACATTCACCTTGGCAATCGGGCCAAAGCCCGCAGGCAGATCGACACGATAAACGGCCCCATTGGGACTGATGCCGACAGCAGCTATAGCACTGGCGGCATTCTCCGCCACCACACCATTGCTGTCGGTGATACGCACGCGCGCACTGCGCACCGGCTGCGGCTGACTTTCGTCCTCAAGCTGCGCATCCACCACACGATAATTATCAGGCTGTGGCACATAGGCGACTTCCAGCTGTGCAATGCTGCCTTGTACAGATGGCTGGCCCAATTGCAGATTGTCGGCTGGATTCACTAGGAACGAATCAGACGTCGCCTGATAGTCCGATTCGGCGGCTTGCATCGCCGTGCCCTGAACTACAAAGCGGTAGGCTCCTGCCGGCCAATCCTTGGGCGCTTCAAAATCCACACTCCAGACATGCTGCAAACTCGATAATTCATAATCCAGATGCATTTCGAAGAAATCATCGATGATTTGGCCATTGCGTCGCCGGGCCGGAACAAATCCGGCGCCGTTGTCGAATTGCAGCACAAGCTTCGGTGCATCAATAACCGGATCGCCCCCCTCCCAAGAGAAGCGGACGGCTTCAAAACGTTGAATTTGCGCGCTTGGTTGACGCAAGATGCGTCCAGGCAACAATGAAGACGTAGCCGGCGGTGGCAACACCTGATCATATATCTGCTGGTACAGCGCATAGTTGGCGACGAATTCATCGCGCGGTGCCGCGGCACTGTTGCGCAAGGAAAGCGCCAATTGTTCAAATCCATCTATGAACCGCGCTCCAACCTTCCAGCCCCAGAAGGTGGTGGTGCCTTCGGTACCACCTTTTAGCCAGTCCTCTTCGAACGGCGCCAAGATATATCCGGTGTGATCCTGACTGGTACCCCACAAAAAAGTATTGGCAGACAGATAGCCCAGATCACGGATACGATCCAAGAGCATCAAGCCATACGCCGTGGTGGCTTCACCGGGTTGTGGCAGGATCAATAGGTCGCCAATTTTGGCTGCGGACAGTATCGTATCCTGCGGCAGGAAGGCGCCATTTTCGCCCACCCCGTTGTCCAGCAAATCGATCAAGTCTGGTGGCGTCCCGGGAATGCAAGACTCGATGCTCTGGCCGGTATTGAACACATCCACAAACGGCGTTGCCGCTTCGTTGTTGCACTGTGCACCACCCCAAGGGAAGGGGAATTCATCCTGGGCGTAGCCCAGGTCTTCACGGCTCAGGCGTATACGCTGCGAAACAACACGTAAATCCGGTGCAAATTGCGGGTTATCCGTGTTGGCTGCCAAGCTCACAACCTGCGGTGCCATGCGCTTGCCGTAAGCTTCAATCCGCTGCAGTTTGTTGTCGATACCGACACCGCGCGGGCTGATGTCACCGCCGGCACTTTGCACCAGCATGGCCATCACATCGCTGTTGTAACTTTGCTCGACTTGACGCTCAACACTGCCCAGCATGTCGCCAGAGAAGAACAGATTCTCCACATCGAAAGCGATGCCATGGGCCGACCAATTAATAATGACCGCCAGCGGATCAGCTTGCGAATCAAATTGATCCGCCGTGTCGATACGCAATACACCGATGCGCTTACGCACCTCGGCATCCATACGGGCTTCATCGTATTGCTCTAGTCGGCCACGCCGATAACCATTCAAATTACGTGTATCCAGAGCATTGCTATGGCTGATGACCGCTGGCTGCAAATCGTCCAGCGAGGCTATGACCACATCAGCGAGTTGATCAACCATGCCGTCTACTAGCGCCGGTTGATACACATCCATGGCCAGCCAAAAATAACGGATAGCATGATTAGCTAATGCACCCGGACCATCGTGACTATGGTTACCCGACATAATTAGGCCTTCGCCCAAATCGATACCTTCGCGCTGCAGCACGCGTTGCCTAACCGCCTGCACAATTTCGTCAATCATGCCGATGAAATCAGTCTTCACCATGACGACATAGTCCTGCCCGTCGTATAACGCGACAGACTTGGCCACTAAGGAATCGTAGACACCGCGTGAAGGCGGCGACCAGGTGGCATACGGCGAATGCAGTGCACGCAGTTCGTCCGGCACTGGCGCAATCGGAGCGCCGTCGTGATCTTGATCAGTAGGCAGAAAGTCCAACATTTCAGCGAAGAACACACTGGGATCACCCTCGGCAAAGCGCTCCGCCCCCGGGAAGTAATCACCGCCAACCGGTGGCCGCAAATAGCCCCCAAGCGGTGTTCCGATTGGCACCCAAATGGCACCGCGGCCGACGCCAGCCTGCAATGGCGCTGGGGTATGCGCTGTGGGTGCGGGTTTGTCCTGCGGGGGATTCAATCTCAAGCCCATAGCCAGCCCAACCTGCTGGGCCAGCAGCGCCAATTCATGATCGGCGAATTCTGTACCACCGGCCTGAACAGCATTCAGGGCTCCTTCCAAGTCGCCTTCTGCTATGCGTTGTGCCGCAAATGCCAGATCATCGGGCAGCTGTCCAATTAAATCCTCCAGGCTTTGCTCGCCGTCGCCTGGGTCAACTTGCGCGCAGCCATTGCCGTCAACCGGTGTATTCGCTGGCGTTCCAGGGCAAACATCGGCGTCGTTCGGTACGCCGTCTTGATCGTCATCTGGCGGTAAAGGCCCTGTATTAACCGGCGGTACAGCTGGGCAGACTACGTCATCAAATAGCTGCGGAATTGTCTGGATGTTTTGACCGCCGGTGCGCAAGAAATGTGCCTTGTGGCAACGCCCTCGAACATCTTTCGCATCATTATCGTGTGGATCACGCCCGGTTTTCGGCGGTATGTTGCCGATCGGTGGAATATCGGCGAACTCACCACCTTTTTCCATATCAAACAAGACCAGGGCACCGGCGGAGGCGTGCTGTGGATTGTTGTAGTCCAGTATTGGCATACCCCAACCCGGCTGCACATCCGGATGACGCTTGCTCTGGCTCAATTCAGCAGCAGCGCGTTGCACCTGGCTGCCATCCCAGGGAACACCCATGGTGCGCGCCATCACATCGGCACTCCACATGGTCACCTGATGGTCACCAAATTGTGGATCGAGTTTGGCCACATTATCCGGACCACCAAAGGCACTGTTGTCCGTGATGTGATGGGCGTAGCCGTTATTTTCCGAACGGTCCCACAACATTTGCATCATGCCGAACAGTAGGTTGCGATCCAATTCATCGGTGTAAGCGGTATACAAAGGAATCGAATACAAGGTGAAGTCCACCGAGCGGCGCAGCAAGGTGGAGTAATTCATGCCCAAGGAACCCAACGAGCCGCGTGAAATGTCCGGTGAGGCGGCAAGAACCACTCCCCCTACAATGCCACCTTGACTGTTACCGTCGTAAAAAATCTCGCGGTTGTCGAACAAACTTCGGCCCTGAGCGTCCTGAAATGCGGGATGACTGGCGAATCCGTTCGCTGAGCGCAATGACCGAGCGAGTGCCAAGTAGTGCAACAAACCCTGCTGTGAGGCATCCGGAACCACGCCAAAGTTGGACAAATCCACCAAGGTGCTGGCGACGTTGGGAATATCACCTTGCGAGAAGCCGAATAGATCGACCGCACAAAAAACATAGTTGTGCTCGCGTGACATGTCATCAACGCCGTCATAGCGAATCGCACCGCGCTGGTCCAATAGACCATGCCCGTATATGCCCGCGCGGGCAGGCTCTGCGGCACTGGCTTGACTAGGAATCGTACAAATAAAGGGCACATTGATACTGCCCAGAACATCCGGCAGGCCATCGCCGTAACGCGCGCCATCTGGATTCAGAGGGTCGAAGCCGGTGGATGGATCTGGAGCATCTAGCGGGCTGAAGTACAGGCGGTTCGGTGGCACGCTGCCACTGGCGGCAATGCCACCGCCCTCATCGAGGGGATCAAACAGCGCATCGAATTCCTCAGGGAATTGAGCCTGCATTTGCGTCAAAACGCTCTGAATTTGAGGGTCATCCAAGGGCCGAGAATCACTGGGAGTAACAAAGCTCGGCAATGTCAGGGTGCCGTGAATTTGGCGCTGCATCCCCTGCTCAATATTGCCTTCGCCAGGCTCTAGCACTTCATCAATGCTGAAACTCGGTGCACTGCATTGGCCATTTTGCGGACAGGCCTGCCCCAAGCCTGCCACATCGCGCATGTGCTTCAAGCGCGCGATGTTGTTCTGAGTGCTGGCCACAGTGAAATCCCAAGCCAGATAGATGCTGCTGCGATCTATTTGCCCAGGCAAAACATTCAAAACATTGCTGCGCAATGCCTCACAACGGGCATCAATATTGGGAGCGCCCGCCGGAGTCGCGCTTGTGCAATTCGCAAATACCGGACCGGCGGATAAGGCGTACCCACCCGCATTTTTCAAATTGCGTAGAACAACAATGTAGCGACGCCCTTCTTTGAAATTCTTCGCAGGTCGAATTAACAATGCGGCTCGCCCTACTTGCGGCCGTGCAACATCGCCCAAGCCTGCCTGCCCACAAAATTCATCTGCGGCATCGCCGTCCACTTGCCCACCACCTTCGCGGCAAGCATCAGGGAAGAGTAAATCCGCATTGGCGTCAATTTCGGCCCATACAGGATGCGGTATGGTACTGCCGTCAGATTGAATTTCTAGCACTGCAATCGGTGCATTTTCTTGCATCGACAGCGCCGGGTTTGCGACACCAATCTGTGCCGCTGGGAGGTTCCAGGTTGCCGCTAGATCTAAGCCGTCTACGTAGGTGGCAATCATTTGCCCTGGCGAAAAGCCATCGTTGCGATTCCATTCACTCGGGTCGACCGGTTTGCCAGCGCTGTTGCGTGGCATCGCCAAGGGATTGAAATTAACCCGCCTACCGCTACCGCCGCGCGCCTCAGACTGAACTGAGCCATCTACGGCTTGTGTGGTGAAGTGATCAGATGGGAACGGGTACAAACAATGCGCTGTATCCAGCGGGTCACAGCCGCGCAATGCCGCCTGCAGTTCTTGCTCTATCAAATCTGCAGCTGGACTTGACGCCTCTTCACCACCTTCACCTAACAAGCCACAAACACCCTCCGCAAAACCTAGGGCTAAACATATTGGCCGCAACGGTGTGTCTGGATTCAGCAGGCTACAAAAGGCGTCGGCTTGCTCATTGCCTTCTCCGGCGAAGTCCAAGCATTGCTCGGCGAAAAAGCGCTGCGTGAGCTCTAAACGCTGCCCCTGAATATTCAGGATGCAATCTGCATGGCGAGGGTCCTGCATACAGGCCGCCAGATAATTCGGCACATCTCCAGCAGCAACATCAAACAGCTGGTTATAGCCTTCCAGCTTTAGCAACGGCGCAGTCAACGGCCCCAGAGAGACAAACTCTTCGTAGCCAGTAAAGGGCAAGACCAAACCATCATCGCCGCCAGAATCAATATAGCTGAACTCTTCCTCCGGCAATATGTAACCAAAACTGTTCTGGGTTAGCCCCAGTAACATCATCGGTTTGTTCGGCGAGAGATCACGGATATATTGGCCAAAGGTATTGGTGGTTTCCCCCGGAATGGTGACAATCTCCAAACCGTTCTCGCCGCCAATTTGTATCCTGCTAACCAAGGTTGTAGCTGTTGGGGTAATTTGTGGCAGGTTAATCAATTGCTCTTGCGCCAAAGGCCCGATCCCGGGAATTTGCTCGGTCGGCAAGCCCAGAAAATCGTAATAGCGATTGAATGACCCCAGCGTTCCTGCTGCCACAAACAAAGGGTTGGTCACCGGCAAAGTCACCTCAACATGCTCGATCTTCAAACCAGTGTCCAAGCTGTTCAGGCTGAGCTTGCTGCTTATGTCCGATGCCTGCGCGATACCTTCTCCGCGACAACGCACGCCTTCATACGGTCGATGATTCGGATCAGCACTGACGGTACAACCAGCACGACTGCCAGAACCGGAAGCGTCGGCGATCGGACCATTGAAGTACAAGGCCACACCGCCTTGTTGTTCCAGCCAATCCATTGCTCCGAGTATGTAATCCGCATGCGGAACCCTTGGGCTCTCATTGATGCTGGTGGGGTGTGCTGCGTACTGCAAAACATGGCCAAGCAAAGCCCCTGTATCCGGGGCTCGCGCTTGCAGGGCTGTCACATGCCCGTCGGCGTCAGCATCCGCATCTAGCCGAGGTCGCCGGTAGTTGTTGTAGTCGTTGTTGATTTGCTGATTGACCGAGAGAACGGCAGGCGCACGTAAGGCCAAGGCGGCATCCACCGCGGCAACCGCTTGCTGATACAAAATGCCTTCTATCCAATCCTGCGGAACACCGCCCCACAATCCTTGTAAATCTGCACCCGCATGCGAATGCGTCTGACCAAACAGGATATTGTCAGGATTCAAACCAGTCTGAGCCGCGACCGCAGCTTTCAGATTTTTTTGAATCACATTGCCAGCACCCACTGCGTCCAGGCTCAGGAATACGATTGTTTGCTCAATCCCCGTCTCATCCGCTAAAGACAAGGCAAAAGCACGCACCCAAGTGTGCTCTTCCACAGCTTGAGCATTGACATGCACCCTCTGCTCAGCCGGAGCCGTTAGCTCACCACCGAATGCACCAATCGGATCTGGAAAATTTTGTAGTGGATCAATTCCAAAGCCACCCAAATTGAATTGCTGCACATGGGGAGCTGTACCTACCCGCTCTTCGGGCACACCATCAATATGCCTCTGATCCGGCGTCACTCTGCGCTTAGCTGCGCCAACGCGAAAAACACCAGCAGGTCTATCTGTCACTAAAACCACGACCTCGTCTACATCAGAGGCATTTTCGTTGTCAGTCACAGTTAAGCGAAAGCGCAGCAATGCGCCAATCGAATCCACACCGGGCGCCGTAAACCGAGGTTGAGCGATAGCTGAATCATCCAGCGTGACGGCAGGGCCGGACGCTTGCTCCCAAGCATAAGCTGCAATATTGCCGTCGGAATCGCTGCTATTGCTGCCATCGAGAATAACGAGCTCGCCTTCGCTGCGGGTTCGATCCGGTCCCGCATCAGCGATAGGTGCAAGGTTGTTCGAAGTCACCGTGACATCGACTTGATCATCACCGGTCTCACCGTCGTTATCTGTGACCCGCAATCGAAAGCGAAACACAGTCGTGGCCGTTACTACGGGCGCGGAAAACTCAGCTTGGGCTTGATCAGCACCGCTCAAAGCCACCGCTGACGCGCCATTATCGACTTGTATCCAATTGTATGCAGAGATCTGTCCATCGGGGTCTTGACTG
The DNA here is from genome assembly GCA_051252075.1 of Oceanococcus sp. GTDB lineage: Bacteria > Pseudomonadota > Gammaproteobacteria > Nevskiales > Oceanococcaceae > Oceanococcus. The sequence goes on from JBPOFU010000002.1 coordinate 89,821, forward strand.
CCGCTGCCGTCAAGTTTGACCACTGCGCCTTCTTCCACGCTCTGATTGCTACCCGCATTGGCGGCAGGAGGCAGATTTTCAGCATTCAGCGGCGACACGACGACCGAAGTTGTATCGCTGGCTTGAGCTTGCTCAGCATCACTAACTGTTAATTGAAATACCAATTCAGTGACAGCGCCAACGTCGGGAGCGTTAAAGCGTGCTGCTGCTTGGTCCTGGTTCTGCAAACTCACGACCGGCCCACTCAGCTGGGTCCACGCAAAACTCACATCGCCTTCTATATCACTGCCGCTACCAGTCAGATTGACCACATCCTGACTGCGCACAGATTGCGCAGAACCGGCATCGGCTAGGGGTGCATCATTCACTGCTGTCAGCGTTAAAACTACCGTAGCAATGTTCGAATTCAGCGCGCCATCGCTGGCCCGAAACTGGAAACTCTGTTGGCCATTGAAATGGCGTGAGGGGACAAAACGAAAAAATCCGTTGTCATTTAAATTCAACGCACCGCTGGCCGGAAAATCACCCACCAACTCAAATACCAAGCTGTCACCTTCCGCATCAGCGGCGCGAAGCTGACCTTCAATCGCTTGATCTTCGGGGCCAGAAAATTGGTCATCCCGCGCTTGGGGAGCTGTATTGATTGGTGCTGGCGTCGTGTCGGGCTGTGGCGTTCCACCGGGGTTTTCACCGGGGTCAGTAGCACTGACAGAGTTGATCCGAATGCTGATTTGGCTCTCATCAGTCGCGCCATCATCATCGGTTACCGTCAATTGGAAAACCAGTGAAGTCGCTGCTGGCAAGCTCGGCGCAATAAAATCTGCGTTGGCTGTGCCCGCGCTGCTTATGTTCACGATGGGACCGGATATTTGCTCCCAAAAGTAGCTGATTTGCCCGTCGCTATCGCTACCTTGCCCCCGCAATTCAACCGCGTCGCCGCCATCAACAACACGCGGACCGTTAGCAACTGCGTTGGGCCCTGCATTGGGGCGACCTTCGCGCGCCATATGCTCAATTGTTCGCGCAAGATGTTCTTGCGCAGCGTTGAAACTGACAAGTTGTGAGCAGCGACGTCCGCCGGCTTGATCCACAGCGAGCAAAAACGCCTGCACCGCGGGATCGCTAGAAAAGCCACTGCCCGATTGCGCGAAGAACACGCTACGCTCGCGCCCGGCACTACGGGTGGCGGCGGCGAGCTGTATGCCATTGCTAGGACGGCAATCCTGATCCAAGGTGAGTAACAAACGCGCCATATTAATAGGCGCCGGTCCGGCTTGGGATAGGTCTGCTCCGCCGACCATATCCAAGGGTGTGAGATAGGCTTTCGGGGCGGCCCGCCCCAATTCGACATCGCCGATGCGAAAAACAATGGGGTCTGATGCGGCATACTCAAATTCGCCATTTGGCCCGGTTATGCCTTGGCGTAACGTACCTTCATAATCAAGGCCTTGCACCGCCGTATCGTGAAATTCGCCGATGCCCTGAACACGGCCACCGCTAGTATCATTTTGCGAACAGCCTGCCAAAAAAGCAACCAAGAATATCCCCACCAAAGGGGTGCGTACGATCAACATCAAACTGTCTCCTCACTGGCTACGCATATTAGTTTTAGGCGCGTAGTCCTTGCTCGATTCTACCGCTATAGGCGCAAACAAAGAATTCGTAAATTCTTGTTATGAATCGAAAAATTCCATTAGTAGCAATGGAACACGAGGAGCATCCGCTGGTGGTTCCCTAAAATATGACAAATGTCGCGGAAATTCAGTAAGCGGAAATCAATGGCTAGGCTTAATCCTCCGGATCGTAAGCCAAGTACGGTGCCAACCAACGCTCAGCTTCTTCCAAGGTCATGCCTTTGCGCTGCGCATAATCTTTGAGCTGATCGGGGCCCAAGCGCCCGGTGACAAAATACTGCGATTCCGGGTGGGAGAAATACCAACCGGATACGGCGGCAGCGGGCCACATGGCATAACTTTCGGTCAGCGCAATACCTGCGTTCGCATCGACGTCGAGCAGCTGCCATAGCTTGGCTTTTTCGGTGTGCTCTGGGCATGCGGCATAGCCTGGAGCAGGACGAATTCCTTGGTACTTTTCCGCGATGAGGGCGTGGTTATCCAGCTCCTCATCATTAGCGTAGCCCCAATATTCGCGCCGGGTTTTCTTATGCAGCAGTTCTGCGAATGCCTCGGCCAAGCGATCAGCCAAGGCTTCAATCATGATGGCTTGATAGTCATCATGATCAGCCTTGAATGCTTTGACTTTTTCCTCGCAACCTATGCCGCAAGTCACCGCAAAAGCACCCATGTAATCGGTCGCTTCGTGGCCTGCCGGGGCAATAAAATCAGCCAATGAGCGGTTCGGCACGCCGGCTCTGTGGGCACCCTGCTGCCGCAGCATGTTCAACTGCAAACTTTCGCCATCAAGGCCTTGGACGCTGATGTCATCAGCACCGTTGCGTTGTGCCGGGAATAAGCCCAGAACTGCATTGGCGGTCAGCCAACCCTCCGCGATGATGCTATCCAACATCGTGTTGGCTTCTTCGAACAGCTTGCGCGCGGCCTCACCGGTGGTGGGGTTATTCAAAATATCCGGGTAGCGGCCTTTCATTTCCCAAGAGATAAAAAAGGGAGTCCAGTCGATGTGTTGGCGAATTTCGTTGAGATCATAATCAGGCAAAACCGTGATGCCAGGATGCTTAGGTGCTGGCGGCACGTAGCCAGCCCAATCGATAGGCGTGGCATTAGCGCGCGCATCCGCCAAGCTGAGCAATTTTTCCCGACCACGCTTAGAAGCGTGGCGCTCACGGATGCCGTCGTATTCCTTGTTCACTCCGGCCATGAATTCGTCTTTCGCGCCGGATAACAATTTGGATACTACGGTGACCGAGCGCGAAGCATCTTTGACCCAAACCACGGGATGCTGATAGGCGCCATCCACCTTCACTGCAGTGTGAGCACGCGATGTGGTGGCTCCACCGATCAACAACGGGATATCAAAACCTCTGCGCTGCATTTCGCTGGCGACAAAGACCATTTCATCCAGAGAAGGCGTTATCAGTCCGGACAGACCAATCACATCAACCTTTTCTTCTATCGCCACATCGAGAATTTTTGCCGCGGGCACCATAACGCCCAAATCGACGACATCATAGTTATTACATTGCAGCACCACGCCCACAATATTTTTGCCGATGTCATGCACATCACCCTTCACCGTGGCCATCAATATTTTGCCCTTGGCTTCGGTTTTGCCGTCTTTTTCTGCCTCTATGAATGGAATCAAGTGGGCGACCGCCTTTTTCATCACACGGGCGGATTTCACCACTTGAGGCAAAAACATTTTGCCGGCACCAAACAGATCGCCAACCACGTTCATGCCGTCCATTAACGGCCCTTCGATGACTTCGATTGTACGGCCACCGGCTGCGCTAATTTCCAGTCGCAACTCTTCGGCATCATGTTCAGCGAAATCCGCGATGCCCTTGACTAGCGAATAGGTAATGCGATCGCGTACCGGCTTTTCCCGCCACTCTTGGGTCACGACTTCAGCTTTTTCGCCCGTTCCTTTGTGCTGTTCCGCAATCTCCAGCAGACGCTCGGTCGAATCTGAACGGCGATTGAGAACAACGTCCTCTACTCGCTCCCGCAATTCGGCATCGAGGTCGTCATACACCGCCAATTGACCGGCGTTGACAATGCCCATGTCCATGCCCGCTTGTATAGCGTGATACAGGAACACTGAGTGTATCGCTTCACGTACCGGGTTGTTGCCACGAAAACTAAACGAAACATTGGAAACACCACCAGAGATATGCACACCGGGGCAGGTTTCCAATATACGTCGCGTGGCGCGGATAAAATCCACCGCATAATTGTTGTGTTCGTCGATACCGGTGGCGATAGCGAAAATATTCGGGTCGAAGATGATGTCTTCAGCGGCAATCCCCACCACTTCTGTAAGTAGCTTAAAGCTGCGCTGGCAAATTTCGACCTTGCGCGCTTCGGTATCCGCTTGCCCGTCTTCATCAAAGGCCATGACCACCACCGCGGCCCCGTATCGGCGTACTTTTTGTGCTTGTGCCAGAAAGGATTCTTCACCCTCTTTCAGCGAAATGGAATTCACCACGCCTTTGCCCTGCACACATTTCAAGCCCGCTTCTATGACCTCCCATTTGGACGAGTCAATCATGACCGGCACACGGGAAATATCGGGTTCGGCCGCAATCAGATTCAAAAACCGCACCATCGCGGCCTTGGAATCCAACATCCCCTCATCCATATTGATATCGATGATTTGGGCGCCGCTTTCCACTTGCTGACGCGCGACTTCCAAGGCGGCATCGTAATCGCCATCTTTGATCAAATTGCGAAACTTCGCTGATCCAGTCACGTTGGTGCGTTCACCAATATTGATGAATTGGGCTGTCGATTTACTCATGATTTTTCACTTCTTTCACGCTGAAATTTTGCAACGTGACTGCAGGTAGGCCGCTAAGCCGTTGTAACAAGGTGCGCTTAAGCCGCCGTATTGAACGGTTCTAAACCCGCCAAGCGCATGCGCCCATCGTGCTTGACAGGCTGGCGCGGCGAAACGCCTTCCACGGCTTTGGCAATGGCGGCAATATGTCCGGGCGTGGTGCCACAGCAACCACCGACCAAATTCAGCAAGCCGGCCTCTGCCCATTCACGAATATGCACTGCCATTTCATCCGGGCTCAAATCATATTCACCAAATTCATTCGGCAAACCGGCATTGGGATGCGCGCTCACCGCACATTCGGCGATGCGCGACAGTTCCGAAACATATTGCCGCAGCATGTCCGGACCTAATGCACAATTCAAGCCAAAAAATAGCGGCTGGGCATGGCGTAGAGAATTGTAAAAAGCCTCTGTCGTTTGCCCAGACAATGTCCGACCAGACGCATCGGTAATGGTGCCGGAGATCATCACCGGCAAAGCCTCACGGCCATCAAAAAATTCAGCGATCGCATACAAGGCCGCCTTGGCATTTAAGGTATCAAAGATGGTTTCCACCAAGATGATGTCGGAGCCGCCATCTTCCAAGCCTTTTAACGCCTCCAGATAGGCCTCTACCAATTCATCAAAGCTGACGTTGCGGAAACCAGGATCATTCACCTGCGGTGATATCGATGCCGTGCGATTGGTCGGCCCCAACACCCCAGCCACCCAGCGTGGGCGGTCTGCAGTGGCAAGCGCATCACAGGCTTCTCGCGCCAATTCAGCAGAGACCTTATTTAACTCATAGACAATCGATTCCATGCCGTAATCAGCCTGAGCAATCGAAGTCGAGTTGAATGTGTTGGTTTCGACAATATCGGCGCCGGCCTGCAAATACGCGCTGTGAATCTCACGAATAACCTCCGGCTGACTGAGCGATAACAGGTCGTTATTGCCTTTAACGTCCTGCCCCCAATCCGCGAAGCGCTCGCCTCGATATCCTGCCTCATCGAAATTATGCTGCTGAATCTGGGTGCCCATACCACCATCCAAAACCAGGATGCGTTGGGCTAAATGTTGGCGAAGTTGTTCGCTGGCAGACACGTATATCTCCTTATCCGGATAGGCGGATATATTAGAACATCCGCGGCACAAAGGCTATTATCCGCGACCCCACAAATTATCAACACTGCAATGGCAAATAAAATCTGGCGCTGTCTGGTCTGCGATTTCGAATATAACGAAGCCGAAGGCTTGCCTGATGAAGGTATCGCACCTGGCACAGCTTGGGACGATGTACCGGATGACTGGACCTGCCCCGACTGTGGCGCCCCCAAGTCCGATTTCGAGATGGTAGAAGTCGGCTAAGACTGGCTACTGGCGTGACGCCTTTTTTGGTGTGCGCCTGATACAGCCAACAAAAGTATTGACCGCTGCAAACAGCAGCATTGTTATACTGCCAAGGAATTAACCGATCGGATAATTTTCCATGGCGCGCAAGCCCGTGAGCGAACAAGGCGACACTCTTAAGCGCATCCGCGAACAAGCCTTTTTGATGTTTGGACGCTACGGTTTCGATGGCGTATCTATGCTCACCGTGGCCAAAGCTGCTGGCATCACCAAAGCCGCGTTGTACTGGCATTTCGACAGCAAAGAGGCTCTGTTTCTTGACGGCCAGCGCCAGTTGCACCAATTGTTTAATCACCATGTTCTCGGCCGCATGGGCTCTGTGAACGACAGTGGTCAGCAATTGTGTGAAATGTTTTACGGTGTCGTTGATCTGTTAAGAGACGAGCGCATTCGCAATGGTGTGGCGGGTTATTGGCTGGGCTCATCCAGCCTCAACACCAATGCCGCCATTCAGGCACACAGACGTTTTGAGCAAGCGTCAATCGACGCTGTGGAGTCGGTTATGCAGCGCGCAATTGACGCCGGCATTATGCACACGGACATACCCTGCAATGACATGGCGCGCGTCACTGTAGCGATATGGGAAGGGATCGTGCTACCGCTACGAGTAGAGCCGTTTGAGGTCATTGAGCGCTTAATTCTCACCATGGGCAAAACCTACTTTCGCGCCCATCGCGCTGATGCATTAGCGAAACAGCTTAATCAATCCTCAGGGTAATTCGCTACCAACTGTTCGCTGCGGTGCTGGAAACAGGTTCGCTACCCAGCATTTCGCGCAAGCCTTCGCGCACCAACTGCTGACACCACGCCAAATCACGACCACTTTGGTGACAATTTTCTAGCGCTTGAACCGACCGCTGCGCTAACCATTGGCGCTGTTCCTCACGCAGCTGTGCGTGCGGCCATTGAGCTTCAATGCTGGCCACATAATCAGCATGAGACGGCTGCGAGGCCATCGCCAAAGCTGGCAGCAGGACTAAAGCCGCACAAAGTAGCAATTGACGCATGGTCCGGCCCTTCTCTAATGACGAGGGCTTAGTGGATCACGCCCAGGGTCAAAAAAACGTCAACATCAAAATGTAAAAACTTCCGCGCGAATCGACTAAAGGTTTATCGTGTCATTCCGATAAGCACAGCAAGCCTTATTGAGCGAGCCCACTGTGGCGCGCCTTTCGAATTGCAGAATGTGGAGCGCGAAATGAGCTATGGCCGTCTACAGGCCTTGGTGGCCGATGATGACCCCATTTCAAGAGGAATCGTTGCCGAACAACTTTTGAGTTTGGGCGTAGGCAGTGTGCGCTCCGCCAGCTCCGGCAATGCCGCTCTACGGCAACTCAAAGAACACCCCGAAATCAATCTCCTAATCACAGATTTGAAAATGCCAGACATGGATGGCATCGCATTACTGCGTGAACTGGAATCGTTGTCTCCACGGCTTGGAGTCATCATCATGAGCGCGCTTGGCAACAAGATTCTGCGCGCAGCGGAGACTATCGGTGGCGGCCATAAGCTTGATGTTCTAGGTATTGCCGAAAAACCTATTCGTCGAAAATATCTAGAGCAATTGCTGGCCAAAGCCCCGCAAAAATTCACCCAGTCGCCGTCAAGTGCCAGCAACATTCGCAGTGCCAATATAGTGAATCCACAAGATATCACTGACGCACTGGAGAATGATCAACACTTGATCGTCGTGCAACCCGAAATTGACGCCATCTCCGGCCTTTTTGTCGGTCTAGAGGTGCTCAGCCGCTGGTCACATCCTCAATTGTCTCTCCACTCGCCAGGCGATGTCATAGAGACGGCAGAAGCCGCTGGATTGATGTCTGCACTGCTCCGATCCACTATGAGAAAAGCTGGAAAGGCGTGGCAACGCTGGGCCCATGATGGTTTATCCCCAACTATAAGCATTAACTTGTCGAATCAAAATTTGGCCGACGCTGATCTGCCAGAATGGCTGCAGGAGGAGTGTCGCCGGCACAGGTTGTCTCCAGAAAATGTGATATTGGAAATTACCGAAACGGCTGTCCCTTCTTCGGCCACGGTCAACTTAGAAGTCGCATTCCGACTTGGGCTCAGCGGCTTCAGACTGTCCATTGATGATTTTGGCACTGGCCATTCCAACTTGCGCCAACTACAAGACATGCCTTTCCATCAATTGAAAATTGATAAATCATTTGTTGATCAAATTGAGGATTCCTTCGAGGCGCGCACTATTATTGAATCCAGCTTGCAGCTGGCGCACAACTTGGGCCTGACTACGGTTGCTGAAGGTGTGGAAACTCTCGGCCAACTCAACGCGCTGCGTGACATGGGCTGCACCCTCATTCAGGGCTATTTATTGGCTCGCCCTATGCCACCTGAAAATTTAGCGGCATGGGCCAAGCAGCACGCGAATCGTGTTCAGTCTTTGCGAGCTCGCGCGGTTTGAACCAATCGAGCCAGCGCCTGCTCGAAAGCATCGAAATCCACTTGCAAGTCGACCAAAATATCGCGCACCGATTCTTGCCCGCCAGACAAGTCCTGCTCCAAGCGTTCTAGCGTTTCCACCAGCTTAACGGCCCCCAAAGAACCGCCCGAGCCCTTTAAGCGATGAGTCAAGGCTCTCAGCTCGTCCCTATCGTTTTGCTGCACAGCCTGAGTGCAGGCCTGCAGCAACGGACGATTGGTCTCAGAAAAGAGTTGCGCCAAGCCAGGCAAGCCAAACAGATCATCGCCGATAACTTCGTGCAACAGGTCCAAATTCAATATGCCGCGATCCACGGCTTCCACCACCGCCACATCCGAGGAAGCTGTTTCAGAGGCACCCAGCGTATCCGCACCTTCCAACCTGCGCGGCAAGCCTAGCCCGCTCAAACACGCTTGCAATTCAATCATTCGCAATGGTTTTTTCAGCTTTTGATTAATACCGCGCGCGGCCAATTGCTCCTCGTCGGCGGCACTCGAGCTGGCAGATAACACCACAACAGGCAATTCTTTGAGATAGGGGTTGGAGGACCGCCGCAGCCGACTCACCAGACCGTAGCCATCCAGATTCGGCATATGTAAGTCTGTAATTACCAGATCAACATTTTCGTGTACGGCCAACTCTGATAAGGCGTGTTCACCATCGGTACAGGCGATAACGCGACAGCCTAAGCCTGACAATTGTCCCTGCAATAGCTCACGATTCACCGTTTGGTCTTCCGCAATCAGGATCGTCGCGTCGAATAAAGTGAGATGAGCCTCTTCGGCCTGCAAGATAGCCTTATCGTGCACCGCCAACCCAGCGAGCAGCCTTGCTAAACCACTAAGTCTGATTGGCCGCTGCAAACATTCGGTCACGCTGTTCACAGCATCGATGCGCTCGACCATTAGCTGCGAGCCACTGCTAGCATCAGACTCATAAACTCTTAAATTGCTGCCGCCCTTGTCTGCAGCGTCAACAAATTGCGCCCCCGCTTCTAACAAGTACGGACGCCAACACGCCACTTCATCTTCGTCCAAATCCAGCTCGACCAAGAAACCCAGCAATGGGCGCTCTACGCTGGGCAATGGCCCCGCTAACAACGACAAAGCCAGGCGCACATAGAACGATGAGCCTTGCCCCGCTTGCGATTCAACCCCGATCTCCCCTTCCATCAAGCTGACCAGCCCATCACAGATAGCCAAACCCAAACCTGATCCGCCAAAGCGCCGCGTAGTGGTCGAATCCGCCTGTGCAAAACGTTGAAAAATCTTATCTATCGCCTCTTCTGGCACGCCGATTCCGGTGTCCTTCACCACGAATTCAACCTGGACCAATCCATTTTCAATAGGACGAACCGACAAGCTCAAGGTGACCGAGCCCACGGAGGTGAATTTGATCGCATTTGAAACTAAATTGAGCAAAATTTGACGAATTTTCCCCTGATCCCCAAGCAATTGACGGGGGCAATCACGGTCGATGATCAGCTTGAGGCGCAAGCCTTTTTGCCGAGCGGTCAAACCAACCAACTCCGCAACGGATTCCAAAAGATGAACCGGATCAAAATCCACTTTCTCTACTTCGCCGGCGCCCGCTTCCAAGCGTGAGTAGTCGAGCACGTCATTGATGATGCCAAGCAAATTCCCAGTGGATTCATGCACCATCACTGCCATACGATGAGCTTCTGGTGGCAATTCACTACGCTTTAGCAATTCCGTAAGCCCTAAAACGCCACTCATAGGTGTGCGAATCTCGTGGCTCATAGTCGCCAAAAACCGTGATTTCGCTTCGCTGGCAGCTTCCGCGCCATGCAGCTGTTCCAAGCGCTCACTTAGCCACACCAAGGTATCGCGCAAGGCATCCACTTCATCGGCATACCAACGCCGAGGAGAGGCCTGCAGAAGATCAGCGCGAGTATCTTCGTAAGCATCGCTCTTTGATAGCTTAGGCAATACAAATGTGACCTGACGCAAACGAGACAGCGTGGTGCTCAGTATCAATAAAAGCACCAGGCTAGACAGCACAATGATCAGCAACTGCCAAAATATTTGCTGTATGGCTTGCTGCCGCGCCAATGCCTTACGCTGAGTGATATCGCGAAACAAGATGGCGTCCAGACCCACGTCCCGCCCTCCAAATGCGCCCAAACTAACTCTTCGGTAGACATAATTATGTCCCGCGAGGGTAGCTTCCGCCGATGGCGCAGCACTGATTCGGTTTAGAAACTGCTCCAGCTTTTCCTTGGGAACCTTGTCACGCATGGTTCGTGCAATCAAAGGGGCTTGCTCTTCGTTTTGATAGAAAACTAAATCCCCACCGGTCAGCGCCGCGTAAACCGGCAAGACTTCCGCCAGCGGCGCGGCCAGCATCAAAACCGATTCCTCACCTGCAACTTGGCCAGGCACCGCTATAACCAATTCACACTCATCCAAACAATTTAGACGCATCGTGGGCCGAAACGATGCGCCCACTTGCTGCAAGAGGCGCCGCTGCACAGCATCTGACATCCCACTTCGAATTCCAGCAGGCGACCAGCTCGAAATAACTTCAGCGGATTCGCGAAACACCTTTAGCCAATTTAAGCGCGCAAAAATGTCGGGAGAATTCTCTATGTAGCGATGCAATGCTTCGGCATCTTCAATGGATATGACATTCGCGAGTTCATTGGCGATATGGGCATACTCGCTGCGCACTTGATTCAGCAAGTTGACTAAGACTCGCTGATCTCCTTCCAACTGCTCCGCGGTTTTTTCTTGTAGGTGCTGATCAAGCACACGCCAATACTGAATTGACATCAAACTGCCTAACAGGATGAATGCGACAAAACATGGAATCGATAGCTTCCAGAGCAGACTGAGCCGGCGTCCTCGATTGGCCAGAGAAATCGTATCCAAGCCTTACATGCTCAGAAGCGGTAAGCGAGCATAAGCAAGGTTTTTTGCCAGTAACGATCCAACTCACGGCCACTGTTCTCCAGCGCACTCACCTGTGAGGTGCCATCGATATAGTGATATTCAGCGAACACCCCCCAATGCTCGCTTGGACGCCAAGACAGGCCTACAACATGCTCACGCGAAAATGCACTTTCACGGGACGAAGCTGGCGAAAACGGAGAAGCCGGGCGACTGGCTCGCTCACGGCCATCGCGGTCATTGCGATCTTCAAAGCTCACGTCGTAACGTAAATACCAGTCAAACTCGGGGCTGAAGAATCGGCGATATTGCACATAGACACCATCACTTTTCGTACTCTGCAGACCAACACCGGCATTAAATTGCACGTCGGAATAGCGCAGCTCCGAAGTCAGCAGGAAACGTTCCCCCTGCATTTGTAGTGACACCACCCACAAATCCGCTGTCAAGGTTATCGCAGGAAAGCTGGTCGGATCACTCGGTGCGAATACGACGTCAGCAGACAGGTAACTCAGACCGGCACGATAGCGCTCGGAGGAAAAGTTCTGGACCACTTGCCCCAGCACAAAATTCTGAATCTCCACCTTACCCAGGAGTCCATTTTCTGCGGTTGATCTGGAAAATGCATCGGTCGCGTCATAATCGCGAGCCCAGCCCAAAGTCCACTCTGTAGAGTTAGAACCACGCTGCAACGAGCCATAGCCTTGCACGCCTTCGGAAGAAAACAGCACATCCCGAATGCCGGCGGCGTCAAAGTAAACGGAACTGGGCATGGTGATCCCTGGGCGGCTGAACACCACGTCGCGGGTGTCGTTGTAAAAACCATAGGGGTTTTTCAACTTGCCAACACGCGCACCGAAATCACCGCCAATGCCTGTCCAGAACTGATAATCCAGCTGTGCATAATCCACGCGCAAGCCACCATCGTCTCCCATTCCAGAACGGCGCGCCATCAACTGACCAGACACCAGCAGGCGTGGCGTAATGCTGGTGCGTCCATTGATTGCAACCTCATACCAATCGCGACTGCCGTTTAGGCTGGATCCTTCCGCATTATTGCCTTCTGTGATGATGTAGCCTTGCGCCATAGACCCGTGAATATCCAGTTCAATGGCGGCATGCAGCGGTGTCGCTAGTAAGCACGCACTCAACAAAACCCCGAAGTAAGAATATGACTGCTTCATGGGCGTTCCTCTAAATTTGGAAGTTCGGCATACATTTGATCTTTTGCAGCAGATCTTTCGTCGTCTTCATAAGCTACGTATCCAACAGCGCCCGGTGTACTTAATACTCGCCTGCGCATTTCCTCTACTGAGGACACCAAAGTAGGCACTAATCCGGTACCCGCAAAAGTCGATCGATCCCAAGTGCGACGCAGTACGTAAGGGTAGGTCCCCAAAACATCGCGACAAAAGGCGGCATGCAACGCTTCGCGCTCCGGCAAAACAAATACTTTTACCGGCGCTCCATTGGGCCAAGAGCGAACTCTTAAGGTAAAAACTGAACGCAAAAAACCACGCGTTAAATAGCTTTGGTCTATATCTTCGTGCGCAATGACTTCGGCAGACTCATCTGCGAGGGCTTGCCCGGTCGCGCCCAGCCAACACACGCATACAACACAGCACGCTATAAGCAAACTGCTCGGTGTGTCGTCATAACTGAGATCGCGCCTGAAATTCATTATGCCAATTCCGCAGTCCGTTGCAGCTCCCGTTTATTTATTGATAACCCAATTCAAACTCACTGTTTCTCAATTAAACGCTTCCATCCGTCAACAATTTGTCAAATGCTAAGCGTCTCCGTAGGCTACGCCCTTTTGCAAGTTATGCCTAAAGCCTCTGAATTAAAATCTGGGATGGTTGTCGAGATCGACGGCAAGCCCTATATCGTCCGCCACGTTCAAGCGCACAACCCTACTGCGCGCGGAGCAAGCACCTTATACAAGGCACGCTTAAATCACGCTCAAACAGGGCAAAAATTGGATCAGAGCTTTAAGGGCGATGAGATGCTCGCTGAAGTCGACTTCCGACGCCGCAATGTGCAGTTTCTTTTTCAAGATACTGACGGCTACACCTTTATGGATACCGAGGACTACAGCCAATTCACGCTCAGCGCGGAGCAATTGGAAAACTGCACACCGTTTCTGATCGACAACGCAGAAGGCTATACCGCGTTAATCATTGAAGATGTGTGTGTCGGCATAGACCCACCCGGCACCGTAGAACTCACCATCACTGAAACCGCCCCAGCGCTCAAAGGCTCCAGCCAAAGCGCACGCAGCAAAACGGCGTTGCTGGAATCAGGCTTGGAGATTCAGGTGCCGGAGTATTTGGCTGAAGGCGAAGTGATAAAGATTAATACCAGCACGCGGGAATTTCTCTCCCGCGCTTAGCTTAGGCTGGCGTATCCGCTGCCGGATGATGCATCTCAAACGCCATCCATGCGGCGGGGATGGCAAACAGAACAATGCCACCTGTCACAGCGCCAGCAACACCACCAATGACTGCGGCGCTGGCGACGGCGGCGACCCAACTGGCCGCTAGCACCCAAGAGGGTCGGCTAGCCTGCGCGCTACGGGCAGGTGTTTTCTCGAGCGTAGTCATAAGTTGAAAATGCTGCTCTGTAACGGACATGGCGTTTCCTCGAAATTCCTTACAGTCATCATCCACTCTGTTTGCGAAGAAAATGTGAAACCCCACTGAATTTCGACTGAAACCTTAAAAACAACAGCGTAGTCCTTTGATTTTATAACGATTTGGGAAACACCCTCCGCGGATGAGAAAATACGCTTCCGGATTTATTCGTCCAACCGCTGGAAGCAAGGACTCCTCATGAGCTCACGGCCATCTGCTGGCGCACGTTTTCGTGCTGCCCACGCTGAAGAACAACCCTTACAAGTCATTGGCGCTATCAACGCGAATCACGCTCTTTTGGCGCAACGCGCCGGTTTCAAAGCCATCTACTTATCAGGTGGCGGTGTCGCTGCGGGCTCCTTAGGCTTACCCGACCTAGGCATCTCCGGCCTGGAAGATGTGCTAATTGATGTCCGCCGCATCACCGATGTTTGCGAAACACCCTTGCTTGTTGACGTCGACACCGGCTTTGGCAGCTCATTTTTTAATGTCGCTCGTACCACCAAATCCCTTATTAAGGCTGGTGCCGCTGCGATGCACATCGAGGATCAGGTCGGCGCTAAGCGTTGCGGCCATCGCCCGAATAAAGAAATCGTTACCCAACAAGAAATGGTCGACCGTGTGAAGGCCGCAGTTGATGCCCGCACCGATGATGATTTCGTCATCATGGCGCGCACCGATGCATTGGCCGTAGAAGGCTTGGACTCTGCGATCGAACGCGCCATCGCCTGCGTAGAAGCGGGCGCCGACATGATCTTCCCCGAAGCCATGACTGAACTGCCGATGTACAAGCAATTTGCTGAAGCGGTTGGCGTACCGGTACTGGCCAACATCACTGAATTTGGCGCAACTCCGCTATACACCGTGGATGAACTGCGCGAAGTGAACGTCGGTCTGGTGCTGTATCCGCTCTCCGCTTTCCGCGCGATGAACAAAGCCGCCGAAAACGTCTACAAAGCCGTGCGCCAAGACGGCACCCAGCAAAACGTGGTCGACAGCATGCAGACCCGCATGGAACTGTACGACTCCATTAACTACCACGACTATGAGCAAAAGCTGGACGCCGTTTTTGCCCAAGGCAAATCCTGAGGCTGTGCGGCAGCTGAATGCCGACTACGCTGCGGCTTATCCTCCCTCTGGCGGGGCCGGTCGAAGGGGCATCCCTGCCCCTACGTCCGGGACATGCATCCATGCATGCCCCCTTCGGGCCTGTCCGCCGCCAGTCGGGCCTCCGCTAATGTCGACATTCAGCTGCCGCACAACCCCGTAACCCTGATAGCACTTGGAGCACTGATGCTTATTGGCTGGACCGTCGGCGCCCCGGCTGGTCGCCGGCTAGCGATACATGGACGTACTCGAGCGCGTCCAGACAATAAGCATCAGTGCTCCCACACGCTCAATTAAGGAGCCCCATGAATACCCAATACCGCAAAAACCTCCCCGGCACCCAGCTGGACTATTTCGACACTCGCGAAGCCGTAGAAGACATCAAACCCGGTAGCTATGACAGCCTGCCCTACACCTCCCGCGTGCATGCTGAAAACTTAGTCCGCCGCTGCGACCCGGCTTTGCTTACCGATGCACTAAAGCAACTCATCGAGCGCAAACGTGATCTGGATTTTCCTTGGTTCCCTGCACGGGTGGTTTGCCACGACATCCTCGGCCAAACCGCCTTGGTTGATCTGGCAGGCTTACGTGACGCCATTGCCGCCGAAGGTGGTGATCCGTCAAAAGTAAATCCAGTTGTTCCCACCCAATTGATCGTGGATCACTCGCTGGCGGTTGAACATGCCGGCTTTGAAAAGGACGCTTTCGAGAAAAATCGCGCGATAGAAGATCGCCGCAATAAAGACCGCTTTCACTTCATCAACTGGACTAAGAAGGCTTTCAAGAACATTGATGTCGTGCCGCCAGGCAACGGCATCATGCACCAGATTAATTTGGAGAAAATGTCGCCGGTTGTGCACGCGCTGGATGGCGTTGCCTACCCCGACACTTTGGTTGGCACTGACTCCCACACGCCACACGTCGACGCTCTAGGTGTCATCGCTATAGGTGTTGGCGGCTTAGAAGCCGAATCCGTCATGCTTGGGCGCGCGTCCTACATGCGCCTGCCCACCATCATTGGTGTGGAACTGACGGGCAAACGCCAACCCGGCATTACCGCGACCGATATCGTTCTCGCACTGACTGAATTCCTGCGCGCACAAAAAGTTGTTGGTGCATATTTGGAATTCTATGGCGAAGGTGCTGCTAGCCTGACCTTGGGTGACCGTGCGTCTATCTCCAACATGACACCAGAGTATGGTGCCACTGCAGCGCTGTTCTCCATCGATCAGATGACCCTGGATTACCTGCGCATAACCGGGCGCGAAGAAGCGCAAATCCAGCTGGTGGAAAATTACGCCAAGACCACCGGACTGTGGTCGGACTCGCTGGCGAATGCCGAATACGAGCGGGTGATGAGCTTCGATTTATCCAGCGTCGGCCGCACTATGGCGGGCCCATCCAATCCTCACCGTGGCCTGCCAACTGCAAATCTCAGCGAACGCGGCATCGCTGGCAGCTGGGAAGAAAAAGACGGCTTGATGCCCGATGGCGCTGTCATCATCGCCGCCATCACCAGTTGCACCAATACCTCCAACCCACGCAACGTTGTCGCCGCCGGTTTGATAGCACGCAATGCCAACCGCCTTGGCCTGACCCGTAAACCTTGGGTGAAGTCGTCTTTCGCTCCGGGTTCGAAAACCGTGCAGTTGTACATGGAAGAAGCGGGTTTACAGAGTGAGCTGGATGAGCTTGGCTTTGGTATCGTGGCGTTCGCCTGCACCACCTGCAATGGCATGTCCGGCGCACTAGATCCGGCGATCCAAAAAGAAGTGATCGATCGCGATCTCTACGCTACTGCCGTGCTGTCCGGCAATCGTAATTTCGATGGCCGTATCCATCCCTATGCCAAGCAAGCCTTCTTGGCTTCGCCACCACTGGTGGTGGCGTATGCCATCGCTGGTACGGTGCGTTTCGATATCGAAAAAGACACCTTGGGCCTGGATGCCGATGGCAAGCCAATCACACTGAAAGACATTTGGCCTAGCGATGAAGAAATCGATGCTGTGGTCGCCAGTAGTGTGAAGCCAGAACAATTTCGTGCGGTTTACGACCCCATGTTCAAGTTCGAGATCGTCGAAGATGAAGGATTGTCACCGCTATACGACTGGGATGAAAAGAGCACCTATATACGACGCCCACCGTACTGGGAAGGCGCCTTGGCAGCCGAAAACACACTCACAGGTCTGCGTCCTTTGGCCGTGCTGGGTGACAACATCACCACCGACCATTTGTCGCCTTCCAATGCCATCCTCAAATCCAGTGCCGCCGGTGCTTATCTGGACAAAATGGGCCTGCCGGAAGAGGACTACAACTCCTACGCAACCCATCGCGGCGATCACCTCACCGCTCAACGCGCCACCTTCGCCAATCCCAAGCTGTTCAATGAAATGGTGATCGACGAAAACGGCGAAGTGCGTCAAGGCTCGCTCGCTCGCGTAGAACCCCAAGGCGAAGTCATGCGTATGTGGGAAGCCATTGAAACCTATATGGAACGTGGTCAGCGTTTGATCATCGTTGCCGGCGCCGATTACGGCCAAGGATCATCGCGCGACTGGGCCGCCAAAGGCGTTCGTCTAGCCGGTGTCGAGTGCATTGTCGCGGAAGGCTTCGAGCGTATTCATCGCACCAACTTGCTAGGCATGGGCGTTCTTCCGCTGCAATTCCAAGACGGCACCACGCGCAAAGACTTGGCCATTGATGGCACAGAAACTTTTGACGTCCGAGGCGATGTCGCACCCGGCGCCACGCTTACCCTCAGCATCCATCGCAAGAATGGTGAACGCGTCGAAGCGCCTGTCACCTGCCGTTTGGATACCGAAGAAGAAGCGTCCATTTACGCAGCTGGTGGCGTATTGCAACGCTTCGCTAAAGACTTCTTGGAATCTGCAGCGGCCTGATCAGACATGAAAGCCTTACCGGATGGGGTGACGCCATATCAGCGCACCCCAACTTTCAGCGACAAGACAGTGCCCGCCGGACTGTTGCGCCAACACAACACCAAGGCTGGCGTCTGGGCTGTCATCACTGTGCTGGAAGGCAGCATGAGCTACCGCATTCTCGAACCACAACCGCTTGAATATGTTCTAGATAGCGATACGTGTGGCATCGTTGAACCCACTGTTTTTCACGAAGTCGAACCCCAGCCCGGATGTCGCTTCTATGTCGAGTTTTATAAATAGATCCCTATGAGCCACTCAGCACAAATCAAAATCCCCGCCACTTACATGCGCGGCGGCACCTCCAAAGGTGTTTTTTTCAAGCTCGATGACTTGCCCGCTGCCGCACAGCAACCGGGCGAAGTACGCGACAACATCTTGCTACGCGTAATAGGCAGCCCAGACCCGTATGGCAAGCAAACTGATGGCATGGGTGGGGCGACCTCGAGCACCTCGAAAACGGTGATATTGGCCAAGTCCGAGAAAGCCGATCACGACGTGGATTATCTATTTGGCCAAGTCTCCATAGACAAGCCTTTCGTCGACTGGAGTGGCAATTGCGGCAATCTCACCGCCGCCGTGGGTTCCTTTGCCATCAGCAGTGGCCTAATTGATGCCGCGCGCATTCCAGAAAATGGCATTTGCACGGTACGTATCTGGCAAAAGAACATCAGCAAAACGATCGTCGCGCACGTGCCTATGAGCAACGGCGCAGTGCAGGAAACCGGTGATTTTGAATTGGATGGAGTGACTTTTCCTGCGGCTGAGGTGCAAGTTGAGTTCATGGACCCTGCCGATGGTGACGGCGCCATGTTCCCCACCGGCAATCTGGTGGATGAGCTGGACGTGCCGGGCATAGGGACATTCAAAGCCAGCATGATCAATGCAGGCATCCCCACCATCTTCCTGAACGCCGAAGACATCGGTTACAGCGGCAGCGAGCTGCAGGACGATATCAACAACGATGAAGCGGCATTGGCACGCTTCGAAAGCATACGGGCCTACGGCGCACTGAGAATGGGATTGATCAGCGACATTAGTGAAGCCGCAGCCCGCCAACACACGCCCAAAGTCGCCTTTGTTGCACCGCCTAAGGCTTACGTATCCTCCAGTGGCAAAGCGATTGCGGCCAACGACATCGACGTACTGGTACGTGCACTCTCCATGGGAAAATTACACCACGCCATGATGGGTACAGCAGCCGTTGCTATCGGCACTGCTGCCGCCATTCCCGGCACGCTGGTGAATTTGGCAGCGGGGGGTGGGGAGCGGCAAGCAGTGACCTTCGGCCATCCATCCGGCACTTTAAAAGTGGGCGCAGAAGCACAGCAAGTTGATGGCCAATGGACTGCGACCAAGGCCATTATGAGCCGCAGCGCCAGAGTGTTGATGCAGGGTTGGGTGCATATTCCCTACCCTAATGCAGACTGAAATCATCACTAGCCGAATCAGCTAGAAGTTAAGCGACAAATAATGCCCGCTAGTGCGGGCATTTTTGTAACTGCTCAGGCGCTAAAGAACGCACGACAGATCAAGCACTACGCTGCAAAGTATCCACGTCGGTGTGATCAAATTCACGCCCATAGATATCCAGCAATATGCTTTGCTTATAACGCAAGCTATCCCCGTTCAAAGTCATGCTTATACTGAACGCCTTGGTGCGCGCTTTTTCACGCATGAAAGGCGATTCGGTGATCGCAGTGAAGTCGCCTTCCGTGCTCAATTCAAACTGCAGCGCGCCATCCTCTTTGCTGGTCACTTCACCGCAAGCCAAAACACAAACACCGCGTGGAATAGCCAGCGAATGCATGACCACACCGGTTGCTGCATTCCACATCCAATAACCGGTTTGATTGTGAAAGACCTTGTCATTGGATTTACGCGCAACGATCTGGTGATAGTGCAAGGCCACCAATTCTTCGGTTTCTGCATTGTCCAGATCACCAGCGGGACTGAAAGTCATGGTCTCGTAATAAGGGCTGCGTTCTTTGCCTTCAGGCTCTGGCGACAAATCGACACCTTTATCCCCTTTCCATACTCCGATGAGGCCCTGCAAAGGCCCATAGTCAACAACGTCACTCATGCTCTCAAATCCTCTATATAAATTTCATGCTGCGAACGCATTTCAACTGCAACACAGCGCCCAGTTTGTTTCCTACATTATGGGCTTAGCACTTACCCAGCATGACAAGTTTGAACTAGCCTCGGACAAAATCCGTCGCTTGCTAAGCTTGCAACGAAGTCGCCATACAATCCGTGTAGACTTTTCATAATGACAAAAACACGTCACGGCATCCAAAAAAACTTAGGGGACGATTGGAACCATGGGCAAACTGACACGTAAAAACCACCGCCAACTGACACGGCGTCAATTCATGTCACACGGTGCCGTAGGCGCAGCAGCCTTGCCTTTGCTAGCAGGCTGTGGGGCAAATGATGCTCTACCCGGTGTCGACAGTGGCAACGACGACGGCGGCGCAGAGCAAACTGGCGGGCCCTTCCAACACGGTATTGCGACCGGAGACCCTCTAAGCGATCGCATCATTTTTTGGACCCGCGTCACCACAAGCCAAGACTCCATGCCGGTGGCGTTGGACGTGTTTAGCGACCCCGAACTCAGCGATCCGGTGACCAGTGCCATCGGCACGGCAACGCTGGCTCGCGATCACACAGTAAAACTAGATGTAGCTGGCTTGCAGCCCGGTACAACGTATTACTATCAATTCACCGCTGAAGGGGTGAAATCTGCCATAGGTCGCACCCGCACTGCACCCACAGGTGGTAGTGAACAACTGCGCTTTGGTGTGGTGTCTTGCGCCAGTGCCGCGCACGGCTATTTCAATGCCTATCGTATGCTGGCCAAGCGAGCGGATATTGACTGCATATTGCACATGGGTGATTACATCTACGAATACGGCAGCGGTGAATACGGCGATGTACGTCCTTATGAACCTGAGCATGAAATCACAACATTAGACGATTACCGCACCCGCCACGCTTTTTACAAGAAAGACCCTGACTTGATTGAGCTGCATCGCCAGTTTCCCTTCATCACCACTTGGGATGATCACGAGACGGCCGACAACAGTTATCGCGACGGCGCCGCCAATCACACGGAAGGAGAAGAAGGGGTTTGGGAAGAGCGCAAAGGCTGGGGCCAGCAAGCCTACGACGAGTGGATGCCGATTCGTTATCCAGAACCCGGCAACGTCGGCAAAATTTGGCGTAGCTTCAATTACGGTGAGCTCGCCGAAATCTTCTTCCTCGACACCCGCCTGTATGACCGCGATATTCCTGCCGGATTTTTGGGGGAAAGTTCGCCCAGCGGGGCAGTACCCGCCGATCCCTTGGTTTCTACCGAGGAAGATCGCCGCATGATCGGTCCAGAGCAAATGGATTGGCTACTCAATGGTCTGTCCAACTCGACTGCGCAGTGGAAGATCGTGGCCAATCAAATGGTATTTAGCCAGTGGCAAATTGCCGATGGCGGTACGACCGGTGTTGGTGTTTATCTGAATGGTGACGCGTGGGATGGCTACCAAGCCGAACGCACTCAGATTCTTGCGCATCTGCGTGACAACAGCATCGACAACGTGGTCGTCTTGTCGGGAGACGTGCACTCCAGTTGGTGTGCCGATGTTACCGAATCACCGCTCAATATCACCCAATACAACCCTATTACTGGTGGTAGCGCAGCAGTGGAATTCACCGCGCCATCTGTGACCTCTCCGCCTGCGGCGAGTTTGGATCAAATACCGGCCGGCCAACAGGCGTTTATCGCATTGAATCCACACATTCGCTATTTGGACTTTGCCGGCAAGGGCTATGTAGTGCTCAATCTTGATGACGCGGGCGCACAAGGCGATTACTGGTATGTGGACAGTTTCTCCGAGCCCAATGTGGATGGCGAAAGCTTCGGCATTGGCTACCGCACCGCAGATGGCGCAAATTACTTAGACATCGCCGGTGTCAGCGGCCCCAGTAGCGAATCAGAAAACCCACCAGCACTGGCACCTTAAGATCAGGCAAGGCGGGCAAGATAACGCCCGCCTCGTCCCTAAAGTCGCTTATTCAGCGCCCTCGTTTTCTTCATCTAGTCGCGTTTGTGCATAGTCACGCAACGCTGGCTCTCCAACACTCAGATGAAGATCGCTAGGTGGGCCATTTTCAAACTCCATGCCAAAAACCTCAGCGCCCCCAGCAAGCAGGCCGGGCAAGCTCAAACTGACTGCGGGCAATAACGGCAAAGCACACAAATCCGCAGCACCAGCACGCTCGCTATCCGCTGGCCCGGAATTGTTGATGGCGTCCAGAGCCAAGGCAAAAGCCAAGCCATCTGCGATACCAATCAAGGCATGCTCAGTCACATAAGCCGGACACACATCCTGCAGCAAAATGTTGCTGACATTGGGATTGCCCAAGCCGAATTCCAGTGCCGCAGTAGGCGTAGGCAGCGCTGGCTGTACCAGCTCATCGAATAGGGTGTAAATGGTGGTATAAGAAATATCGCCCGGGGTCTCATCGTCTAGATTGGTCACCGTAATGAAATCCGAATCCGGCGAAAATTGATGAAATGCGGCGGGGATCGGTGCCATATCATTGAGCGTACCCAGTGGCACGCTATCGCCCAATACATCACTGAGCAAACTCAGTGGATCAGCCACCACGGTGCCGTGATTGGGCCCCGCAATCAAAATGAAGTCATCCACCGCCTCACGCGCCGAAGGCCACCACTTGATCGCCCAGCGCGGTACCGACACGCCTTGGCTATGGCCGATCATGGCCACTTTACGACCGGTCTGTTGGTAAATGCTGCGCAAGGCATGAACGACATACTCAGCAGACACCTGCTGGTCAACCAAGCCCCGATCTGGATACGTGGTGGTGCAGACGTCGTAGCCCAATTCCTGCAACACAGGAATATAGCTCCACTCGTACTGCTCCCAACCTGCGGTAAACGTACCGTGCACCAAGAGTATTGGCGGCCGCTCCGGATATTGAAACTCTGTACAGCGCAGCTCGGCGGCCAAAATCTTGCTATCAATTGTTAACTCAGGCTCAACCGCGGAGGTATCTTCCGCTCTCTGGCATCCGAGTAGCGCACAACACGCCAGTACTATCCCAATTCTCTTCATAATGATCATCCTTAATCAATACGCCACAGCTCAACAGGCTCCTCGCACTGTGGCGGCTAGACTAGCCAGAGGCAACCTTATTACGCGAGTATGCGTGATTAGCTCTAGTGTAACTTCCATCAAGGACTCCGAATGCGCCCATCCATACCCATTACTGCCGCCCTCATTGCCGGTCTGGCGCTTTCTGCCTGCAACAGCGACAGCGGCGGCAACAGCGCCGCCAATCCAAGCGCGCCCACTAGCAGTATCGAGCGCACACCTCTGGATTACGGCGGCGACGAGAGTGTTGCCAGCTGTGGTGCGGGCACTGATGCCGCTGGAGGCCGCGCCTACCACGTCGTCATTCCGTCTCGCGTAGATGGCGAGAACATCTCATTCGAATTGCACGAGCCGAATAGCATCGATTGCAATAGCAAGCACGCCTTGATTCTTCAAGGCCACGGCTACGCTGGTAGTCGCACCACAGGCGTCGGTGCCTTTGAGCAATACACCGCCAGCGGCTTTGCGGTGATCAGTATTGATCAGCGCGGCTCTCCAGATTCCGGCGGCACCGTGCGTGTCATGGACCCTGACTTTGAAGGCGAAGATCTGGTCGCGATCGTCGACTGGGCGGAACAATATCTGGATTGGCTGAAATACCGCGATGGCAATCTACTGCTAGGCAGCATCGGCGGTAGTTATGGCGGCATGTACCAGTACCTACTACTGAATAAAGACCCTGATCGTCGACTGGATGCCATCGTTCCAGAAATCGCCCCGCATGATCTGACTTATAGCCTCAATCCTGGCGGCGTCATCAAATCCTACTGGGCGCTAGTTTTGGCGGCCGCTGGCGATTCACAAACTCAGTTCGGCCAAGATGAATTGATCCGAGCGACTTTGGTAGAAGGCGCTGTGACCGGCGACTTTCCGCCAGCAACATTGCCCTTCTTCTCCTATCACTCCATGAGTTATTTCTGCGACAACCCGCTGGACTTGCAGACCACCGACCGTGGCGATACTTCGGCCTACATATTTGACCCATTATTCCAACTATTGCCCCTAACATCTGGCGGTGAATTTGGCGTATTTACACCGTCCCCCAGGGCTGTTCCAAAAGTAGACGCACTGCTATGGCAAGGCCCGCGTGATGATCTGTTCAACATGAACGAAGCTTGGCGCAACTACCAATGCTTGGAGCGCGCAGGTGGCGATGTTCGCTTGCTCACCTACAGCTCAGGCCACCATTTGCTATCGCCCAATGTCGGCTTAGTGGAAATGGGCTTGGCCTCGCAATCACTACCGCTGGAGTCGGTCTGTGGCCCCATCAATAAAGATGCGGCTGCACTGGCATGGTTTAACGACAAGCTCTTGGGCCTAGGCAACGCCGATGACACGATTACCACCGGCCAGGACATTTGCTTTGCCTTGGGCATAGGCGATGCCGTAGCACTGCCAGATATGACCGTCGGTGGTACCGAGTTCCCAGTTGAACTGCCAGGCGGACTACCTGTACTGGTGACCTTGGCCAATCCAGTGCCGATGATCGTGCCATTGGCTACTGCAGGCGCTGGCGGCGAAGTGCTGGCAGGCATACCCACCGCACAACTCACCGTGTCCCGTGGTGATGCCTCTTTAGATGAATTTTGCGTAGAGGAAACGGATCCGATCTTGCGTGCAGGCACTTGCGATACTACGGTATTCGTTGGTTTGGGCGTCATTAAAACCGGCGAGCTAATCCCACTGGTGCCGGAATTGATAGAAGAGCAAGTGATGCCGGTACGTGGTATCGGCGAGCACAACGTAGAAATGGTCGGCGTGGCCGAACGTATCAGTGAAGGCGATCAAATCGTCATGCTCATCTACGGCCTGAATGATGCTTTTGTCGCATCGACCTCGCGCGATGCGCTGACGCCAACGGTTACTGTCACCGGCACGGTTCAAGTGCCGATGCAGGGGCCACTACCAGCGCTAACCGCCCCGTAGTTAAAAACGCTACCGGCCATTGCCTAAGCTGGGGTGAATTTCTCGCTTAGGCTGGCCTAATCTGCCCTAACTTGGCATTCTGCGAATGCGACACAGAGCGCGCGACATACGCGCTCTGTGTCGCGCTGAACCTTGCCGCGCATTCGCGGTCGCAGCAGAACAATAAAAAGGGGAGACGCGGCGTGAACCTAACCCGCACATCGCTGGGCAATCCAGCAGCAGCCGTGGTGGTGGCCTTGCTGCTGTGCCTGCTCGGAGCAGCCAGCCTTTACAAGCTGCCGATTCAATTGCTCCCCAGTATCGATAATCCGGAAATTACCATTTGGACCAATTGGCGCGGGGCTGCTCCCAGTGATATGGAATCGGTC
Source organism: Oceanococcus sp. (assembly GCA_051252075.1). GTDB lineage: Bacteria > Pseudomonadota > Gammaproteobacteria > Nevskiales > Oceanococcaceae > Oceanococcus. The sequence continues at coordinate 115,190 of JBPOFU010000002.1, forward strand.
ATCGTCGAGCAACAAGAACGCGTACTGCAAGCCATCCCCGGCTTGGATCGTATAGAAAGTAATATCAATCAAGGCAACGGCAATCTGAACCTGCGCTTTAAATTGGGCACCGACATGCAGCGGGCCTATTTGGACGTGATTAACCGTTTGCAACAAACGCCAAATCTGCCAGATGATGCAGAAGGACCTTGGGTCAATCTTGGTGGCGGAGACTTTACCGGCGGCAATGCGGCCTCGCTGCTAGTCCGTAGCATCAATACAGAAGATAGCCGTGACCCTGCCGAATTCCATGATGTAATTAAGCTCACTGTCGAGCCGCGCATGGCCCGTATCTCAGGTGTCGGCCGGGTTGATCTGCAGAGCCAGCGGCCTGAAGAGTTGCACATCGTGTTGGATGTCGCTCGGGCCGCAGCAATGAACATACAGCTCTCAGACTTGATAGCGGTGGTCAGTGCTGCAGACGACATTTCGGGTGGCTTCGCCGATGTAGGGCGTCGCCAATACACCGTGCGTTTTATGGGCAAGGCCGCCATTGACGACATCGAAAACTTAATCGTGGCCTACCGCGAATTTAAGCCGGTCTATCTAGGCGACATCGCTCAAGTGCGAGTGCAGAGGCGTGAGTCGCAAGGGTTTACCTTGCGCAATGGCTACCCCGCTTATTACCTTACGCTGGGCCGTGAACCCGGTTCGAATACCGTGGCCATTCTGGATGAGGTCAATATCGCTATTGCTGAGCTCAATGCCGGTGCCTTAGCCGATGCAGGCTTGGCCATAGAATTGTCCTACGATGCCTCTATCCACATCCGCCGTGCTATCAGTTTGGTACAAGGCAACCTGATACTCGGCGGCGTGCTGGCTACCTTGGTGTTGTTTTTCTTCTTGCGCAACTGGCGCTCGACCTTGCTGGTCGGCCTGGCCATACCCATTTGTTTACTCACCGCCTTCGCCACGCTGCAAGCCTTTGGCCGCAGCTTGAACGTCATCTCTTTGGCTGGCTTGGCCTTTGCCGTAGGCTTGGTTTTAGACGCCGCCATTATTGTGATGGAGAACATCGTGCGCTTAAGGCAGAACGGTGAACCACTCAGCCTAGCCGTACTGCAAGGAGCGCAAGGCGTCGCAACCGCACTGCTCGCCTCCACTGCTACCAGTGTCGCCATTTTCTTGCCGATATTGTTTATGGGCGGTCCGGAGGGCCAGTTGTTCTCCGACTTGGCCCTCACCTTATCCATTGCCGTCATCGTGTCACTGCTGGTGGCCCTAAGCTTGCTGCCTGTGGCCTACCAATGGGCATTACGCGGTAAAACCGATGAGCAAGACCGTATGGCCGGACTGTGGGATCGCATCACTGTGCTGGTCATGCGCTACACCGAAAAACCAACCCAGCGCTGGAGCATTGTGCTGTTAACCGTAGGCGGCATGTCGGCGCTAGCCTGGAGCCTAATGCCTTCGGCCGACTACTTACCGCAGGCGCGCTCGGACAATGTCTGGGGCAACTTTTCCTTGCCTCCTGGCGTCTCCAAACAAGCCTTGGAACGCGATCTGGCCAATATCGTCGTGCAGCGCATGCAGCCCTATATGAGTGGCGAGAAACAACCCAAAGTTGCCTATTACAACCTCTCATCATGGAACCGCGCTTGGACCGGTATGGCGGTGTATGCCCAAGATCCGAAAGAGTCCGATGCCTTGATGGACGCCATGCGCAACGACATTCTTAAAGATTTGCCCGACACCCGCAGCTTTGTGGTTCCGGGTTCCCTGCTGAATTTTTCAGGCGGTGGCAACCGGCAAATTGATGTCGATATACACGGCGCGGATCTTGACCGCTTGCTGCTAGCTGCACGCACCGGCATGGCCAAACTACAGGAAGCGCTGCCTGGCATTCCGGTGCGGCCACAACCCGATTTGGAATTGGCCGAACCGGAACTCCTGCTACACCCTGACCCGATCAAAACCGCGCAAGCAGGTCTGCGCCGCAGCGAAGTTGGCCGCACCGTTCGCGCCTACACCGATGGTCTCTATGTCGGTGAGTATTTCGACGGCAATGAGCGCATGAATGTACTGATCAAAACACCGGACTGGCACAGCCCAGAACAACTCGCTGATATGCCCTTGGCAACACCATTGGGCGGCCTGCAAAGGCTGGGTGAGCTGACCCACATAGAGCGCGCGGTGGGACCCAGCACCTTGCGCCGCATCGATGGCCAGCGCACCGTGAGTCTGCGCGTCTTCCCGCCCGAAAATATGACTTTGGAAGATGCCATCAACACCATACGGCAGCGAGTAGAACCCGCCATAAACGCAGTGCTCGCAGGTGACGGCGGTGTCAGTTACCGCGGCAGTGCCGATGGTCTAGAGCAAGCTCTGCAAGCCATGGGTTTGAACATGCTTTACGCCCTGGCTATCTTGCTGATGATCTTGGTGGCCATGTTCCGTTCCGTAGGCGATGCTTTGTGCGTGCTTTCGGTCATGCCACTGGCTTTCGCCGGTGGCGTGCTGTCGCTCTGGGCGATGAATCTATTCAGCTACCAATCCATGGATTTATTGACCATGAGCGGCTTTGTCATTTTGCTCGGATTGGTAGTCAATAACGCCATTTTACTGGTTGATCGCACGCGCTCCGCGGAGGCCGAAGGTTTATCGCGCGACGAAGCGGTTCGCAGCGCTATACGCGAACGTGCTCGTCCGATATACATGAGCACACTCACCAGTATTTTCGGCATGTTGCCACTGATGCTAGTCCCTGGAACTGGCGCAGAAATTTATCGAGGCTTAGCCAGCATTATCGTCGGTGGCATGACGATATCGGCCATCTTTACGCTACTGCTGCTGCCGAGCCTGTTGCGTATGGGGCGCATCAAAGAACAATCATCAGACCGCATCGCAGGCGGCGTAGAGACCGGAGAAACTGCATGAGCCATCCCACCACCAAACGATGTCGCACAACACGAGTAAGCATACTGATTTGTTTGGCCGCGGCTAGCTGTTGGTGGCCCACGAGCTACGCTCAAGCCCCGGCAACTCCAGTCGTCGTCAACGAAGTCAAACTCGCTGCACTGGATTTAGAAAAACCCGCCAGCGGCATGGTTCACAGCCGTCAATTCATGCAAGTCATGGCGGGCACATCTGGCCGCTTGGATTGGATTGCCGAGCCCGGCAGCATCATCGAGACGGGCAAAGAATTGGCCCGATTAGATATCAAACCTTTGCAATTACGCTTGCATGAGCAAGAGTTGCAGGCACAGCGTGCCCGTATCAACCGTGACTTTTATCAGCGCGAAATTCAGCGCATAGCGTCCTTGCAAGCCTCGGACTATGCGGCGGCGAATGAGCGAGACCAACTGGAATTGAGTCTCGCACTGGCGGCAAATGATTTACACGCAGCAAACAATCGCATAGCGCAGCTACAAGACGACATCGAACGCGGAACCATACGCGCGCCTTTTACCGGGGTCATCAGCGATCAACAACGCTATGCAGGCGAAGAATTGAGTCGCACGGACGTACTGGCCAGACTCAATGGCACAGAGCAATTGGAATTGCGCGCCCAACTTCCCTTGGCGTGGCTGACGCAGTTGCAAACCGGCACCGTCGTTACCGTGCAAGCGCATGAGCAAGAATGGATCGGCACGGTGCGCCGCTTGATACCGACTGGCGATATGAGCACACAAACCTTCGAAGCACGTATTGATCTTCCCAAGGATGCTTCGCTGGCGCTAGGCGAACTCGCGCACCTTCGTTTACCACAGCATCTGGCTGATGCTCAGTTACAAGTACCGCGCGATGCATTGGTGCTGCGGCGTGAAGCCGCCTACGTGTTTCGGGTGAGTGAAAATTCCACAGTGGAGCGCATAGCCGTCACCGTGGAGCGAGGTCAAGGCGAATGGATTGCCGTGCTCGGGCAACTGAAAGCGGGCGATCAAGTGGTGGTGCGCGGCGCCGAACGTTTACAAGCAGAGCAAGCGGTACAGGTGTTACGAAATCTGGCTGCAGACGACTCATTGGGTACATCCTAGTCATCATTGAAACGCATGCTTTGTTCATGCTCAAACGGCAGGTCTAGTACAGCAAGATGTCCTTGACGCTTTCGCGCCACAACCGCTCATCCGCTGCAACCGCTTGCTCCAAATCTGCCGCGTGCGCCTGCTTATCCTCTACCCATCCACGCAGTAAAGGTCCGCCATTGATGAGGTCGATAGCCAAACGATCATGCTCGTATTCGTAAGCGAAATCGCGCCACAGATCGTAATCCGAGTGAGTTTTCCGAATCGCCTTAAAGGCCAAGGCCATCAGCCGCCATGGCTGAAAAGCCTCATGTTTATAGCTACAGGCTTCCACGTGAATTTGCAGCCCAGCGCACAGTTTTCCGGCGTGCTTATGAAACGTAGGTTCAAACCAGGTTTCACGTAAGCGACAGCCCGCCAACCACTGCGGAGCAATTTCCTGCATAGCTGCATGAACCGCCGAGATATCCAAATCCGGTGCGCCGAATAATTCCAATGGTCGCGTGGTTCCTCGCCCTTCAGACAAGGTCGTGCCTTCTAACATCACCGTGCCGGCGTAGGCCCGCGCCATCGATAAATTCGGCGCATTCGGACTCGGGTTTATCCATTCACGCTCAGCCACAGGCCAGCCATAACCCGGTGCTGCATTGGGCTGCCATCCCGTCATTGGGATGATCTGCAAATCCACATCGAGTTTGAATTCACGCACAAACCAAAGCGCCATTTCCGCCATAGTTAAACCATGACGCATAGGTATTGCTGCCGCACCAACGAAACTCTCCCAGCCGGATTGCAATAAATTGCCTTCCACCGGCCGACCCGCTGGATTGGGCCGGTCTAGAACCCAAACAGATTTGCCCTGCTTCGCCGCCGCTTCCAATACGTACAGCAAGGTGGTGATAAAGGTATAAATGCGACAGCCGAGATCTTGTAGATCGACCAACAACACATCGAAACTCTGCAACATATCGACGCTAGGGCGACGTGTATCGCCATACAGGCTAAACACCGGTATTTCCCAACGCGGATCAATGTAGTCCGGCGACTCCACCATGTTGTCTTGTTTATCACCGCGCAGGCCGTGCTGGGGGCCAAAGGCCGCAGTGAGATTTATGTCCGGGCAACTCGCCAGCGCATCCAAACTGTGCTGCCAATCCGCAGTCACCGAGGCTGGATGAGCCAACAGCGCTACGCGTTGACCCAATAAAGGTTTACGTAGGGCTGCCTCCTGCAGGAGGCGATCAACACCAAATTGAACACTCATGCCAAAGGTATGTGAAAACTGCTGACATGGTGGAAATCCGGTTCACCCTCGGCATGCTCTAGGGCCCACCAAGATTTTTCACCTTCTTTGTCAAAAATGATGGCGCACAAGCCCGCATGTGTGGCCATATCAGGGCGTGCCGATTCTGACAGTTCCACGTCAAACCGATAGCGCTCTTCATCACGCCAAGACGCCGCATGGGCGACGACTTGCTGCTGCAACCAGCGGCAGCCACGCCGATAGCCAGAGAAATCCGCAGCGGCATAGCGGCCATCGGGAGCAAAATTAAATTCCCGATAGGAGTGATTGCTGTTGGCCACAAACAGTTCAAAACAACTTGCCTGCCACAAATCCTGCCCCAGCTCCAGCGCATGAACAGCAGGTAAATCCAACTCATTAATCTGACCAAAGACTTCGAAGCTAAATTTCCAACCCCCTGAGCGAACGACATAACCAACACAAACACGTTCGATGGCACTGCCTTGCGAATGGGGATGCCGCTCTAAATCCAACCAACGATATTCCGACATGGCTTTATTGCACCTGTCCAGGGATGACAAACCAGAGCACCGCAAGGAATTGCAGCACGCTGCCTAAAATCACAAACAAATGCCAGATGGTGTGGTTCCACGGCAGCTTACGCCAAGCGTAAAAAACAGCACCTGCGGTATAAGCCAGACCACCTGCGGCCAACCAGATTAAACCGTCCATAGAGACGGCTGCCATCACAGGCTTGGCAAAGGCCACAACCAACCAACCCATGGCCAGATACAAGCCCAATGACAACTTATCGAAACGGCCGGTAAAAAACAGTTTGAAGATGACGCCAGCGACGGCCAGACTCCAAACCACACCAAACAGCCACCAACGCGTTACGCCATCCAGCGATATCAAGGCGAACGGGGTATAGCTACCCGCTATCAACACATAGATTGCGGCATGATCGAGAGTGTGCAGCACCCGCTTAGCGGACGGTATGGGAATGCTGTGATAAAGCGTTGAGGCGGTATACAGCAGGATCAGGCTACCGCCGTAAATACTGACCGCAACAACATGCAACATCTGTCCGTTGAGAATGGCGTAGGCCACTAGCACGGCCAAGCCCACGATACTGGCAACCGCCGCAATACCGTGAGTCACGGCATGGGCAATTTCCTCATTCATGCTGTATTCACGATGTTCCGACACACTAAATTCCTTGTACGCTGGGTTCGCTATTCTGACAGTTCGGCGAAGGGGAGCAAGCGGGTCCGCATACCAGGCCCAAACCCAAGCGCATCGCACATTGCTGTCAGTGCAGGAGCATCCGCCATTTTGCGATGCCAATAGGGAATTTCTAAGGGAATATCCAGTGGAATACCGGTGAGCTTGCGTGACATCAAAGCCATGTCGCGATCCCGCTCCAACTTATCACGCAAAGATTTGGCACCTCGTACCGGCAAATTCGGCACCTCATCCAGACGCTCATACACCGCATCAAGATCACCAAAAGCCTGTAGCAGGGCACTGGCCGCTTTCGGTCCAACCCCTGCGACGCCTGGAATGTTGTCAACGCTGTCCCCCATCAGGGCCAAATAATCTGCGATTTGTTCCGGCCAAACGCCGAATCGCTCTTGCACCCCATCACTGTCCATCTGCGTATCAGCAGCGAAGTCCCACATCAGGTCGCCCGGTTGAATCAACTGGGTTAAATCCTTATCACGACTGACTATGCACACCTGATGTGCGTTTTTGCGCGCCATAGCCGACCAGGTGCCAATTAAATCATCCGCTTCCCAAGCTTGATCAGCCTGCCAATGCAATCCCAGCGCGCTGCACAATTCTTGGCACCAAGCGAATTGGCGCTTCAGTTCTTCGGGCGCCGGCGGACGGTTCGCCTTGTACTCAGGATAGATCTCATTGCGGAAAGAACTGCTCAAACTGGCGTCAAAAGCAACCAAAACTGGCGCAGGATGGGTGCGACGCAATAAATCCGCCAAAAACCCGGCGAAGCCAAAAACCGCGTTACACGGCTGTCCTTGCGGGGTTTTCATGTGATCTGGAATCGAATGCCAAGCACGAAAGATGTAGACGCTGGCGTCGATCAGGTAGATTATGCGCGGTTGAGTCATGGGGTTTTGGCCTTAAATTGCCTAACTGAAGTGAGAATCGACTCAACCAATCAAGCCTGAACAATGCTCTCTCCGCTCGCGGTGACGGCCTTGTTATGGCCTGTCTTAATTTGAATTAGGGAGTAACCCGATGCCGATTAAAATCGCGATCCCCAAGGAAAGTGCGAGCGGCGAGAAGCGCGTAGCGATGGTACCTGCTGTGGTACCAAAACTGAAAAAGCTAGGTGTAGACATCAAGGTGCAAAAAGGCGCCGGAGCTGCAACTCGTATTTCCGACGAAGCTTATGGGGACGATGTTTCCATAGTCAGCGGCGCCGCCAAAACTCTCGCAGGCGCTGCAATCGTCTTGCGCTTTGGCCCGCCGACTGTGAAGGAAGTGGAAGCGCTCAAAGCAGGCACGGTGCTGTTCACCTTTGTCTACGCCAATCGCAACCCGGATGTCGTCAAAGCCTTGCGTGACAACAAGATCACTTGTTTTGCAATGGAGCTGGTGCCGCGTACCACGCGTGCGCAGGCAATGGACGCTTTGTCCTCGCAAGCCGCGTTGGTCGGTTACCACGGCGCATTGCTAGGTGCGACCCATTTGGCGCGTATATTGCCAATGATGACTTTCGCCGTCGGCTCGATCCGTCCGGCCAGAGTTTTGGTCATGGGCGCTGGTGTTGCTGGCCTACAAGCCATTGCGACAGCCAAGCGTTTGGGCGCGATTGTTGAAGGTTATGACGTCCGCTCTGCAGTCAAAGAGCAGGTGGAATCCCTAGGCGGCAAATTCGTCGATACCGGCGTAAAAGCCGAAGGCGAAGGTGGTTATGCACGCGAATTGACTGATGAGGAAAAAGCTCAGGTCAATGAAGTGGTAACCAAGCACATCCAGAATGCTGATTTGGTCATCACCACGGCGGCTATTCCTGGACGCGCTTCACCGAAGATCATCAACGAAGACCAGATCAAGGGCATGAAGTCCGGTTCTGTCATCGTCGATTTGGCCGGTGAAGGCGGTGGTAACACGCCTCTGAGCGAGCCCGGAAAAATTGTTGAAGTGGGCAATGTCCAGATCGACACTCCGCTCAACATCCCAAGTCGTTTGTCAGAGCACGCCAGTGAGCTGTACGCCAAGAACTTGTTGAACTTCCTAGGTTTGATTGTCACCGAAGAGGGTGAGCTCAATCTGAACTGGGAAGACGATATCGTCGCAGGCGCCGTTTTGACTCACGATGGTGAAATCAAACACGAGCCCAGCAAACAGGCTGTCGAAGGAGAATAATTATGCTGACCGGATTCGTCGCACTTTACATATTCATGCTTGCAGCCTTTACCGGCTACGAAATCATTGGCCGTGTTCCGGCCATCTTGCATACGCCGCTCATGTCCGGCTCCAACTTCGTCCACGGCATTGTGCTGGTGGGTGCGATGGTGGCTTTGGGCACAGCGGAAGGCACCTTGGAAGTGGCCATTGGCTTCTTCGGGACCGTCATGGCCGCAGTGAATGCCGCCGGCGGTTATGTGGTGACCGAGCGCATGCTCGAAATGTTCAAGAGCAGCAAGGACTAAGCCATGGATACATTGATTCAATTTAGCTATTTGGCCGCGGCGTTTCTGTTCATTTTTGGACTGAAGCGTATGTCGTCGCCGAAAACTGCACGCTCCGGCATTGTTTGGGCTGGCGTGGGCATGGTGGTAGCCACAGTGGTCACTTTCCTAGCCCCCGAAATCCTCAATGCTGGCATCGGACGCATCTTATTGATCGCTGTTGGTGTGCTTTTAGGCACCGTAGTGGCCTGGAAATGGGGTAAATCGGTTGCTATGACCGATATGCCGCAGATGGTGGCGATCTATAACGGTATGGGTGGCGGTGCCGCTGGCACCATTGCGGCGATCGAACTCATCAAAATGTCCAAGGGCAGCGGCGTCGAGCACGACGGTATTACCGTTGCTTTGGCTGTCATCGGTGGCTTGATCGGTGCAGTCTCCATGACCGGCTCCGTGATCGCGTGGGCCAAGCTTGATGGGCGCATGAATAAAGCGCCTCGAATTCCGGGCGGCCATCGCACCAATTTTGTGGTTCTGGGTATTGCGATCGTCACCGGCTTGATGGTGATGTGTTCAGCTCATCCATCTGGTTGGTTGTTGTTCGCGTTCTTCGCCAGTTCCTTGGCGTTCGGCATCATGATGACACTGCCTATCGGCGGTGCCGATATGCCGGTCATCATTTCCTTGTTCAACGCTCTGACTGGTTTGGCAGTGTCCTTTGAGGGCTATGTACTGCAAAACCCGGCCATGATCATCGCCGGTATGGTCGTGGGTGCGGCAGGTACCTTGCTGACGCTATTGATGGCTAAAGCCATGAACCGCTCGATTAGCAACGTTATGTTCTCAGGCGTAGGCACGGGTGATGCGGAAGAAGGCGATGGCCCAGAAGGTGAGATGAAGCCCATCAGTGCCGAAGATGCCGCTATTTCCATGTCTTACGGTCAAAAAGTCATCATCATCCCGGGTTATGGGATGGCAGTGGCACAAGCTCAGCACAAGCTATGGGAATTCGTACAGCTGCTGCAATCACGTGATATCGAAGTGGCTTTCGCCATTCACCCTGTTGCGGGCCGTATGCCGGGTCATATGAACGTATTGCTGGCAGAAGCCGGTGTGCCGTATGACATCATTTACGATTTGGAAGACATCAACGAAGAGTTTGGCACCGCCAGTGCCGCTATCGTGATTGGCGCCAATGACGTGGTGAACCCGGCAGCACGGACCAACAAGTCCAGCCCGATTTATGGCATGCCGATTTTGAATGCTGACCACGCTGAACAGGTTTATGTCATCAAACGTGGCCAAGGCACCGGTTTCTCCGGCATCCAGAACGAGCTGTTCTTCGGCGAAAACACCCGTATGGTCTATGGCGACGCACAAAAAGTGTGTGCCTCGTTTATCTCTGGCGTGAAATCCATCAGCTAAGCGAAAAACAAAGCTATACCAAGGGCAGCTTCGGCTGCCCTTTTTTGTGGCTCAAAACTCATGCATCGCGGCTGGTTTAGTACGAACAACAAATAACGCCAAGTCTTGTTGATTCATTTGCGCGGCTGTCCCCCGCGCCGCTTCGCGGTTCCCTACCGCCCCTTACGCTTGTTGGGCCGGTTCCATGCGACTTCCTGTCGCGTTGAACCTCAATCTGACGTCCCTGCAAAGCAGGACGTGCGCGTAGCGGGCAGATTGACCCAGTCGCTTCAGGGGCGTCCGGCGCTCCTCCATGCTGCCGCGAAAATGAACCAACACGACTTACCTACAGCTGTAGCTCTCCACGCGACAATATGGCCACAAAACAAGAAAGCGGCTGGTGCCATCTGGCGGAGCCTCATAAAGGAGGAGCGCCGTAAGACCGCAGATCGCTTGGGGGCATTTCGCCAGGATGGCGAAATGAGCGGCACCAGCGCAGGACGCGCTGTTGCCACGACCCCATTCGGACTGAGGGCTGAAGGGAATCGCCGGAGGCGACGCGGAGGACAGAGGTGTAGGCAGATGGTGCCAGCCGCTCCCGCCACAAGTCCTCATATGCCATTATCTAGGGGCTATGCATCCTGATCCTCTGCTACTCAAACTGCTAATCGCCGTACTGGCTCTGCTGGGCGTGGGATTGCTCATGCGTTTTCTGCGCCAGCCGCATATCGTCGCTTACCTATTAGCCGGCGTGTTGCTTGGGCCACACGGGATTGGCCTGCTTGATGATGCGGAGAGCATGGCCCGCGCGGGTGAATTTGGCGTCGCCCTACTGCTGTTCTTTGTCGGAATGAAAGTCAGCCCACGCAAATTGATGGCGCGTTGGCGGGTCACCGGCATTGGCACCTTGATGCAAATACTGGCCAGCGTCGGTGTTGTTGCTCTAGTGGGCATCATGCTGGATTGGGAAATCAATCGCATCGTGCTGATAGGCTTCGTGATCAGCCTATCGAGCACCGCGGTCGTGCTGAATGTGCTGCAAGATCGCAATGAATTGCACACTCAAGCGGGTCGCGATGTTATCGGCGTCCTGTTGACGCAAGATCTCGCCATCATTCCCATGCTGATCATCATTGGGCTGTTGGGCGGCGAGAAGCCAAGCACAGAAAGCCTTGTTATGCAGGGCATCGGCGTCTTCCTTATCCTCTTTATGCTGTGGTGGCTCACCACCAGCAACCGCGTTCGCCTGCCCATGGGGGCACGCTTGCGCAACGACCATGAAATGCAGGTATTTGCCGCCCTTGGCTTGCTGTTGGGCATGGCCTACCTTAGCGCTTGGTTTGGCCTCTCGGCGGCGATGGGCGCATTCCTGGCCGGCATGTTGATTGGCGTCGCCAAAGAAACCAATTGGGTGCAAAACCGGCTAGACCCTTTCCGCGTGGTCTTTGTCGCACTGTTTTTCGTTTCTATCGGCGCTCTGGTTGATTTAGGTTTCTTTGCAGAACACTTTGCCTTAATTGTCAGCATGGCCGGTCTGGTGCTGGTGACCAATTGGTTGATCAACGCATTTACTTTTCGCCTGCTCGGGGAAAGTTGGGGGCATAGCGTTTATGCCGGTGCCTTGTTGTCACAAATTGGCGAATTCAGTTTCATACTCGCCGCTGTGGGGCTGCAAGTCGGCACCATCACCAATTTTGCTTACCAACTCACGGTTGCGATTATTGCGGTGTCCCTGCTGTTTGCCCCGGCGTGGATCAATTTGGCCAGCTTTATTAATCCATCCGCGCGCAACAGCCGTGGCAAGCCTTCGTGGATTTGCTAGCGGCCGTTTGCTGCGTCCACGCTAGCTCAGAATGGCAGTATTCACAGGCAACGCAGTAAGCCGTTAATTTGGCGCCGAAGGGCAGTTGATGTCTTCACCCGCCCGCCGACGCTTGTAGCAATCCCGCAAAGCTTCCCGCTGCTCTGGCGGTAAAGCGCGGAATTTAGAATATTTCTTACGGGCTTTTTTACGCTCTTCGGGCGTCATGTTCTGCCATTTGGAATGATTACGCATAATACCCGCCCGCTTATCCGCTGGCAGTGCATCCCAGCGCCCTTCAAAGCGAGAGAACTCTTGCCTTTGCGCGTCATTCAACTCGCTCCACAAGGGCTGCGCCCATACACCGGGAGCAAGACAAATCAACACAGCCAATATCGCAGATTTAAACATCGCCATCTTCAAGCCACAGCACCAAATCCAAATCCGCTATCAACGCAGCATCTTCTGTCTGAACACTGGCCACTTCTAGGTTATTCGGTGGCGATTGCAGCCCCCAGGCCAGTAATACGGCACAAGCTGCGCCGGCACCGGCCAAACTCCAGCGCGACCACAGCCCCTCTAAAAAACCTGTAGATTTTTGCGGCATTTCGTCTATGGCGCGATAACGCGCCGCACGCAAGGCCGCACGCGTTAATTCATCGGGCTCTGCCGATTGGGCATCCAAGGCCTGCCGGATATTGTCGACCAACTCCTGGTCAGCTTTATTGTCTTGATTCATGAACAAAATTCCTCGACTCGACTGCGCAACACCGCCATAGCACGTGACAAATGTGTTTTTACGCTGCCTTCTCCGCATCCCATAATGCCCGCGGTTTGCGCCACATTAAAGCCCTGCCATACGCGTAACATCACCGCTTCACGCTGGCGCTGCGGTAAAGCTTCAACCGCTTGCTCCAAAGCTCCGATTGCCTGCTGCTGCTGCAACTGCTGTTCGGGATTGTCTGCTGCCGTTTGCTGCAATGCATAGTCCGCATCATCAACAAAGCGTTTTGCTGCACGTTGATCGTCTCGAATGCGATTCATCAAGATGCGAAAGAACAATGGCGACCATTGATCTTTCGGTTTGTGCGCATATTTTTGCACCAAGCGGATCATCGCGTCTTGCACTGCATCCAGGGCCGCATCGCGATCACGCAATTGCGCCATGGCCAAGCGAAACGCCTTGGACTCGACAGAAGCCAGAAACTGGTCCATCTCCTGCCGTTTATCGACGGCCTCGCCTGCTGTCATGTCAGCGGCTTGCACATCTATGAACGCAGCCATACATCAACCCTCAGCTTGCAGGCACTGAAAGAAAACTGGCATAAATTCGAAAAGCTCATGGGCGCTCCTAAGCGTCGTGACACACTATAACGTTCTATCAACGCAAGCAGAGCCCATCCGTTGACACGCATTGTGCAAGTGGCCTTACCCGTTCCTCGCGGCGACAGCTACGATTATTTGTGCCCACAACCCATCGCATTGGGCATGCGCGTACGCGTGCCGTTTGGCCCGCGCAAACTGGTTGGTGTCGTTGTCGGCTTGAGCGAAACCTCGCAGCTACAGCGCGACCGTCTCAAACCGGTCCTGGAAGTGCTTGATAGCGAGCCTCTGCTGTCTAGCAATGATCTGGATTTATTGCACTTCACAACACGTTACTACCAAGCGCCTTTGGGGCAAACAGTGGCAACGGCTCTACCTACGTTGTTGCGCCAAGGTAGAGCGGCAGAGCCACAGCTCAGTGCGCGCTGGCGCGTCAGTGAACAGGGTCGCCAGACGGATATCAGCGAACTCAAGCGTTCGCCCAAGCAAGCCTCCGCTCTGCGCGTACTGCAAGATAGTAAAACGGCATTTGCCGCGGAAGACATTGGCCCCCAAGGCGCCTCACGCACGGTACTGAAAGCGCTGGAAGAAAAAGGCTTGGTTGATTGCGTACGCAGCAGTGGCTTAGAGCGCGTATCAGTGCAATTTCCAGCACTCAATCCCGCGCAACAAGAAGCCGTGGATGCGGTGAGCGGCAGCCAGGGCTTTGCCAGTTTTCTATTGGACGGTGTCACCGGCAGCGGCAAAACCGAGGTGTATTTAGCGCTGGCACGAGAGCAGACAGCGCAAGGACGACAGTGCTTAATTCTGGTCCCAGAAATTGGGCTCACCCCGCAAATGGTGGCCAGAGTACAAGCTCACACCGGGGCCAGAACCGTAGCGCTACATTCCGGCCTAGCCGATGGACAACGTCACAATGCGTGGTTAGCGGCACGCAGTGGCGAAGCTGACATTGTTCTAGGCACCCGTTCGGCCGTGTTTGTACCGCTAGCGCGCCCCGGCTTGATTGTGGTCGACGAAGAGCATGATGCGTCTTACAAGCAACGTGACGGCATCCGCTATCACGCCCGTGACTTGGCCGTGCGGCGCGCCCAGCAAGCCGGCATCCCCATCATTTTGGGTAGCGCTACACCATCTTTGGAAACCCACTACAACGCCATCAACAAGCGCTACACGCGACTGAGCTTGGATCATCGCTATGGCGCTGCTGTGCCGCCAAAGATCCACCACATCGACTTGCGCGGGCAATTCTGTCCCGACGGCTTCTCCAACGCGATGATTGCGCGCATCAATGCCCACCTGGAGCGAGGCCAGCAAGTATTGCTGTTTATCAATCGGCGTGGGTTTTCACCGGTCTTGCTTTGCCACGGCTGCGGCTGGACCGCGCTGTGTGAGCGCTGCGATGCGCGTTTGATCAGCCATCAACGCAGCCACAGTTTGCGTTGCCATCATTGTGATCATCAGCGCCCGCTACCAAAAGTCTGCCCAGATTGTGGCGGCAATGAATTACAACACTTAGGTCAAGGAACAGAGCGTATCGAAGCACGCGCAGCTGAATTGTGGCCCAACACGCCCACAATTCGCTTGGATCGCGACCAAATTAGTCGTAAAGGTGAATTGGAAGCTGCGCTGACCAGAATTCAATCTGGTGAGGCCAAAATCATCATCGGCACACAAATGCTCGCCAAAGGACATGATTTCCCAATGCTCTCTCTGGTTTGCATCATGGATGCGGATCAAGGCTTGTATGGCGTGGATTTTCGCGCTACCGAGCAATTGGCGCAGCAAATTGTACAAGTGGCCGGACGTGCCGGCCGGCGCGAGCAAGCCGGCGAGGTGCTCATCCAAACCCACAATCCGGACCACCCCTTATTGCTGCAACTGGACCCAGGAAATTACCGCAAAGTGGCGGACCAACTGTTGGCCGAGCGCCAGCAACTGCTGTGGCCTCCCTACAGCTACTTAGCCCTGATCCGGGCCGAGTCGAATGATCCTGAGCACGCGCAAAATGAGCTGATGGGCATCGCCGAAGCTTTATTCGACCAAGAAGGTTTAGATGTTCTAGGCCCTGTACCTGCGGCAATGGAGCGACGCGGTGGAAAATACCGCCAACAATTGCTGTTGCGCAGCCACAAACGATCAGTTTTGCAGGCACAATTAGCGCTTATTCGCCAGCAATTGGAAGCGCGCCCCGCGGCGCGACAATTTCGATGGACACTCGACGTCGATCCACAAAACTTAGATTAGCCGG
The DNA here is from genome assembly GCA_051252075.1 of Oceanococcus sp. GTDB lineage: Bacteria > Pseudomonadota > Gammaproteobacteria > Nevskiales > Oceanococcaceae > Oceanococcus. The sequence continues at coordinate 130,878 of JBPOFU010000002.1, forward strand.
CACGCTCGCCCTGTTGCTCAGCACCGCTGCTTATGCCGATTTAAGCCTGGACATAGAAACCGGCCATACAAGCTTGCGCTTTGATGTGCCAGACAGCGTCTACGCTGCTGGCGCTCCAGCGAATTTTGCAGGTTTACAGATCACAGATGACAGCGGGCGCTCCATCGATTTCGCAGTCTGCCCGATTCGCCAGCAATCTGTTAGCCAAGTATCCGTTCCTGTCTTGGCCCTGCCCGATCTTGCGCGCCCGCTACTCAACGCCGATAACCAGCTTGGCTACACGCGCCCGGCCGGAGCCGGTCCCGCTGAACAAATACAGGCGTGGATACTCGACTTGCGCAATTTGCAAGGTGGACTAACAGAACTGGTCGGCCTTCCTGAAATCGATAGCCTGCGTTTATCGCCCAATTTGCAGCAGTGGAGCGCGGAAATCCGCTTCCAACAGGAAGCTGGCCAAGTGACCTTGGAACCTGCCTCCAATACTTTCATCCGCATTAAACCGAGCCGCAGCACCGCATGGAATAGCGCTGCCTTAAAGCTAAGCGGCACAATGCAACAACAGGGCCAACGCAAAGCGCATTGGTTCCAGCCGGCAATGCAAACCGATGGCGTACATCTCAACAACCGGTCACAACCGGTATTCGCCGCACGTTTGCAGCAAAGCGCCCCGCTAAAAGATTGGCAACTACAATCGCGCCAAGGCGATTGGGACGCTTGGAAACCACACGGTGAATATCGCGCAGGTGATTCTCTAGACAGCCTTGTTTTCAGCGCCGTCACCGACCCGCACTGGCGTGTTGCCGGGGTGGCACAAGGCAATTTGCAATTAGCCCACGCAGCGCACGACATCCGTATTCCCCAGCTGGATCCAGACAGCGTCATCGAATTGAATTACCAAGCCGGTCGACGCCATCGTCCCAATCTAGCCTGCTCGACAACGGACGTAATAAAACCGCAAGCACCCAAGAAAATCTCGGCGCAATCACTGCAACAGCCAGCGGAAAATGCTAACCCTAAGAATTTACGCATGCTGTTTCTCGGCATCCTAGCCATCGTCCTAACAAGCATTTACTTGCTGCGCCGTTTCCTCTTGCGCCGCGCGGCACGCTAGAATGCGCGGTTTTGCACTGCAGCATTCATCATGAAGGACACAATCCAGCAACTGCTCGAACAGGCTGCCACCAGCTTAGGCATAGAAATGCCTCGTGGAGCCAAGCTCGAGTCAACACGCGATCCTAGCCATGGTGATCTTGCGTCCAATCTGGCTTTGGTCAGCGCCAAACAATTGGGCAAGCCGCCACGCGATATTGCGCAGGCGCTGATTGATGCCCTGCCAGAGCACCCCGCGGTACGCAAGGCTGAAATCGCAGGCCCCGGCTTCATCAATGTGTTCCTCGCCAATGACCGCTATCACGCCATGCTGCGCGACATCGTAGGGCAAGCCGAACAATGGGGTTACGCACCGGCCAAAAGCCGGCAAAAGGTTTTACTGGAATTCGTTTCCGCCAATCCCACCGGCCCTTTGCATGTGGGCCATGGTCGTGGTGCCGCCTACGGCGACTGCTTGGTGCGCTTGTTACGCGCGGCTGGCGACGATGTGCAAGCCGAATATTACGTCAACGATGCTGGACGCCAAATGGACATCTTGGCGCTGTCCGTATGGCTGCGCTTGATTGAGCAACAAGGCCACCACATCGAATTCCCAGCGCGTGCTTATCAAGGACAATATGTTCACGAATCCGCACAGCGCTTAGCCGACCAAAACCCCACCCTGCAGTCACCGGATTCGAATCTGTTTTTGGATTTACCGGCAGACGATGACGAAAATGGCGACACAAGGCTGGATACGCTGATTCAACGCGCCAAAAACACGTTGGGAGCTGCCAGTTTTGATCTGGTTCAAAAACATGCCCTGAATGAACAACTCAGCGGTATCGCAGATGACTTGATAGCCTTTCGCGTGCCATTCGGTAGCTGGGCCTCGGAGCGCTCGGTGGTCGACAAAGGCGAAGTCAAAAAAGCTTTGGATCAACTCACCACCGCCGGCTTTACCTTCGAAAAAGAAGGGGCTCTGTGGTTTGCCAGCAGTCGTTTTGGTGATGACAAAGATCGCGTGCTTTTGCGCGCCAACGGCGCCGCGACCTACTTTGCCAATGACATTGCCTACCATCTAGACAAGCTAGAGCGGGGCTACGATAGGCTTATTGATGTTTGGGGCGCCGATCACCACGGCTATGTGAAGCGCATGAGCGCCGCGGTGGAAGCATTAACCGGGCAGTCCAACAAATTGGATGTGCAACTGGTGCAATTCGTCAGTTTGTTACGCGACGGTGAAAAAGTCTCCATGTCGACCCGTGCAGGCACTTACGAAACCCTGCAAGACTTACGCGATGAAGTCGGTGTTGACGCTGCGCGGTACTTCTATGTCATGCGTTCCAATGATCAACATTTGGAGTTTGATCTGGCACTGGCGACGCAAAAAAGCAATGACAATCCGGTGTATTACGTGCAGTACGCTCACGCGCGCATTGCCAGTGTTATGCGCCAGCTCAAAGACAAGCAATTCAGTTTTGATGCGGAAACAGCTGCGACTCAGCTGGACAAGCTGGACAGCGAACTCGAGCGTGAAATCCTCAAATTACTGGCGCGCTTTCCTGAGATGCTCAATGCTGCCGCACAGCAACTGGCACCGCAACTCATGGTGCACTATCTGCGCGAATTGGCTGAGCATTACCACCGCTATTACAACAGTTCGGTGTTCTTGCTAGACCAAGAGGATGTCCGCAATGCGCGTTTGTATCTGAACTTGGCCGTGCGTCAGGTGCTGCGCAATGGATTGGCCTTACTTGGTGTCGAAGCACCGGACGAAATGTAATGTCCAAGGACTACGCACGGACGCGTCCTGCGGCGAAAAACCGCAACACGAAACGAAAGAAATCAACAGCAAACAACCGCGCTTTGCCCAGATGGCTGTGGGCATTGGTCGGTCTGACAGCAGGCCTGAGTATCGCCGCAATTGCTTTTATCGTGTTCCGCCCGGTGGAAGAGAATATGGCTAGTGCGACCGCTCCCGTGCCGATCAAAACACAAGCACCGGGGCCACAAATCCCGCCACAGCAGGAAGCACGCTTTAAGTTCTACGATGAACTGCGCAAAGTTGAAGTCAAGCCCAGCGAAGACTCCTATAAAGTTGAGAAACCGCCGGAAAGCGCGACAGCACAATACCGTTATGTGATTCAAGCTGGCTCATTTCGCGATCGCAATGATGCGGAAAGGCGCAAAGCCAATCTCGCTCTACTGGGTGTCGAATCCACCATCCAGGCGGTGGATTTACAAGGCAAAGGCACGCGCTATCGAGTGCAAATTGGCCCGGCGATGAGCCGCAAGCTAGCGGAAAAAACCATGCGGCAATTGGCTGACAATGACATCGATAGCTTTGCCTCTCGGGTAGAGAGCTAAGCGGCCTGGATTAGCGTTTCGCGCTCGCTAAACGTAGCTGGGCCGAGCGTAACTGGCTCCGTCCTGGCTTAGGCTGCACCCGCACATAACCTCCGTCGGGCTGCCCTTCCCAAGCTTGCGCCTCATCGGCCAAGTAAATCTTTAACTCACGCACAACGCGATCTCTCAAGGGCCCCTGTGGAATTGGGAATGCTACTTCTACTCGGCGGAAGAAATTGCGTTCCATCCAGTCCGCACTGGAACACCACACTTCCGGATCGCCAGCATTTTCAAAGTAAAACACCCGCGTGTGCTCTAGATAGCGGCCAATCACTGAAATGAGTCGAATATTTTCCGATAGACCTGGCATACCAGGGCGCACACAAGTCATGCCTCGGACTATCAAATCGACCTTCACTCCCATCTGCGAAGCCCGATATAGCGCGGCAATGCTATTCGGCTCCACCAGTTGATTCATCTTAAGAATGATGCGACCACTGCCACCCGCGCGGACATTTTCAATTTCTCGCTCTACCCTCTCCATCATGCCCTTATGCAGGGTAAACGGAGATTGCAGCAGCTTTTCCAACTTGGCCAATCTACCGAGACTGGTGAGTTGCAAGAAAATACGATGAACGTCCCGCCCGATCGCAGGGTCCGCAGTCAGCAAGCCGTAATCGGTATAGCCACGACTGGTGCGTGGATGATAATTGCCTGTTCCCATATGCACGTAGCTGCGCAGGCCTTTCGCTTCACGGCGGACAACAAGAAGCATTTTGGCGTGCGTCTTGTGGCCCACGACGCCATACACCACATGGGCACCCGCTTCCTGCAATTGTTCAGCCAAATCGATGTTTTCGGCTTCGTCAAAACGCGCTCGAAGTTCGATCACTACGGTGACTTCTTTGCCGATGCGCGCCGCTTGCAACAAGGCATCTACCACGGCAGATTTCGCACCAGTGCGGTACAAGGTCTGCTTAATGGCAAGAACTTTAGGATCTTTGACCGCTTGGCGCAGAAAATCCAAAACGGGAGCAAACGATTGAAATGGGTGGTGCAGCAAGATATCTGACTTGCGAATGGCCGCAAAAATATCAGAGCCCGAACTTAAACGTGCAGGCACCCGCGGAGCACGAGGCTCAAAACTCAAATCGGGACGATCTACCAGTTCCGAGACTTTCATCAAGCGATTGAGGTTCACCGGCCCATCCACTTGATACAGCTGCTCTTGCTTCAGGCCATGCACTCTGAGCAGATACTGCACCATGCTGTCTGGGCAGTTATGCGCGACTTCTAAGCGCACGGCATCGCCGAACTGGCGCCCCATTAACTCGCCTTCTAAAGCCAGCAATAAATCGTCAACTTCTTCCTCGTCTACGAACAAATCGGAGTTGCGAGTGACACGGAACTGATAACAACCGGTGACTTGCATGCCGGGGAATAAATCCGCCACATAGGCATGAATCACAGAACTCAAAAATACAAATTCCCCATTGCTGCCACCACAAACTTCTGGAGCAATTTGCGTCAAGCGCGGCAATGCACGCGGCGCTTGCACCACAGCCATATTGGCACTGCGGCCAAATGCATCCTTGCCTTCCAAAGACACGATAAAGTTGAGACTCTTATTCAATATCTTGGGGAATGGGTGTGCTGGGTCCAGTCCAATAGGCGACAGTATCGGCAACAACTCATCATTGAAGTAGTCGTGCAACCATGCGTCCATGGTCTCATCCGCGGTAAACACTGATCGACGAACGAAACGTATGTCCTGCTCAGCCAACAAGGGAATGAGCACTTCATTGAGCACGCGGTATTGCTCATCGACCAATTGGTGGGCACGTAACGATATGGCACTGAGCAGTTCACCCGGAGCTGTGTTATCTGGCCCCCCGGTGCTCGCTCCCGCACTGAATTTTTGCTGCAGCCCGGCAACCCGCACTTCGAAAAATTCATCCAAATTGGAGCACGAAATACACAGATATTTAAGACGCTCCAACAGCGGCACACGCTCGTCGCGCGCTTGAGCCAATACACGACGATTAAACTCCAGCAAGCTCAGTTCGCGATTGAAGAAATTCTCCGGACGCAACGCATCTTCCACGCTCAATTCGGTGGTCAACGCTGTCGTTTCTGTAGGCGCATTCATAGCCCTACAGTTTAACGCGACTCAATGACACTTTTTTGACCAAGCCAAGGAATAGTAGGAACAATAGAAACGGAGACACACTCCCTGAGCTGGAGCCGCCGCCGGCATTTGTTCTTATACAAGTGGGAATACGCGGTGCACCGGCATTGCCGTTGGCCAATCCGCTCATACTGACGGCACCTGAATCATCGGGATCAAGCCAAAATTTAAGCTGCCGCTCGCAAGCTTCACCCTCCTCCCAAGCGGCGTTCAAGCGACCGTAGAAATCGGGCTCTGACTGGCTGGAACATGAAGCACCACCTCCAGACAATACCCCTACCGCCAAACCATCTTGGTTCCACAACCCTGAACCGGATGATCCTTGTTCGGTTGTGCCTTGATTCCAAAAGACCCGCCAACTTCGCGTGGTACGAACAGTTCCATCACCTTGGCTGATGTCTTCAATCACAGCTGACGCAGGGAAATCAAAGAAACTGATTGACTTTTCGTCCCCTTGTGGATGGTGAACACCGATACCAAATTGCGGCGGAGCATCACCCACATTCCAGCCACTCCAATACGGATCGAAAGACTGAGGTATGGCACGCGGGTTTTCAGCACTGCCCAAAATCAACAATGTAAAATCAGAATCCTGACCTTCCGCCAACACTTCAACGCCCCCGCTACTTGGAAAATCCTCAGGATCGCCTTCAGTGTGGCCATTCACATTGCCACACTGGTTGTCTTGAAACTTCCAATACACCCGAACGCTGTCCTGTACCGAGCGATTAATCTGGCAATGGTCAGCTGTCAGTATGTAGGGCGCACGATCCTGCCGCATATTATTGACAACAAAGCCAGAACAGGCTGATACACCTCGACCCACGGCGTACTGCAAAAGCACCGTACTGTCGATTTGATCCGCTGCATCTTCGTTATTCGGGCAGGCCACATCGATATTGCAATTGCCATGCTTGTGCTGCAATTCTTGAGCGCCAAAATAGGCTGTATTGACCACCAACTCTCCGCTGTCCTGCAGTGGCATACTGAGCTCTAGCGTCACGGAGTCGCTTGGAAACTGGGCGGTCCATAGCCGAGAGCCAAGCAAATCGGAGGCCCTCAACTGCTGCCGACGCAAGCCGTGGCTATCGGTCAAGATTAACTCGGCTTGATCAGACCAACCCAACGCATCGATTTGGAAGCCTAGCGTTCTCGCATCTTGAGCATGTAGCGTCAATTGCCAAATTCGCTGTTCACCACGCTGTAGCCACACACCGTGCGTTGTGGAGCGGACATTGGCGGCCAAGGCAACGGCAATGCGCTGCTCGTTCACAGAACCCTCGTTTAACCATGCGAGCTGTTCTTCCTGCGGCTGCGGCAGCTTATGCACCTGAGATGCGGCGCTAGCCCAAGTGCAAGACAGACAAAAAGTTACAAAAAAAAGTAAGCGCACAGGAGCCCTCAATCGATATTTCGAATACTCCTCATCATATTCCTGCCTGCGAACAACAACAAACCGATAAGCCACCAAATGCTAATCGCACCTGACCCACCGCCCGTTCTGCCGGGAGCTGGGGTTGCAGGCACATTAGAACTTGTCGGTGCCGGAGTACTGTTTGGAGCAACTGTGCCCGTTGGTTGCGGGGTATTGGGCGCACTGGTTGGCGCAGGCGTGACGGGCACCATCGAACTGCTTGGCGTGGGCGTGCTACTAGGAGTCGGCGTAGCTGGGGGAGGTATAGGTGTAGGTGTAGGTGTAGGTGTAGGTGTAGGTGTAGGTGTAGGTGTAGGTGTAGGTGTAGGTGTAGGTGTAGGTGTAGGTGTAGGT
>JBPOFU010000020.1:0-43132 GCA_051252075.1 Oceanococcus sp.
AACTCATTGTGGGTGCTGGAGTCGCCGAGGCCGACGGCGCCGGTGTTGCAGCAGCGCCTAAACTTGATGCCACCTGTACACATTGTTGACGAGACGTAGGGGACACCTGCTGGGAAACTGTACGGGCAGCAAACACCACACAAAAACGACCACTGGTGTAGTTTGCCGGGATAGGTAGTCGCACATTAAACGCACGACTGCTCTTGGCATCTGCCGGGATTAGAAATTCAAAGTAATCATTTGAACCTAAAACCTTCAGTAGGATGCTTTCCACCGCATCATCTGATTCCACAGTGAGATCTTTATCGACGAAGTCTCCGTTGCTCACCTCGTCCTCAGAACTACCACTCAAACCCACTGAAAGAGTTTGTTCATCAGCAGTGGCGTCGGGTAAATCGCCGCTGATTTTGCGCGCAAAACCGCTGCCATTGACCTGCGGGTCCAGTGTTTTCGACACTTCAGCCCCAAGATCCGCGTTAACTGGAGAACCTCCAGAATCGGAACCGCTACTGCAAGCGATTAAGCCCAAGCCTGCGACTGCCAGCAACAGGTTTTTTTTGATTCCATTCATTTTCTAAATCTCCAATTGATGCGGGTGAAAAATGGACTGCACAAAATATACTCGGCAACGAATGGAAACAGCAAATGGGCTACTAGACGCACCGGGATAGCGTCCATCTTCATCATGATTCGATAGATACACCAAGCGCTGTCGCTCAATCAGCTCCGTAGCTGGTCATCTTATGGAGCAAATCTGGCGCTCCCAAGAGCTCATTCATTTTCCCAAGCTCGATCAAATCAGATCGCGTACCGGTGCTACCAATAGCTTGTATGTGCGCCAACAACTCTTGCGCCTTCGGTACAAATCCATGCAACAGCGCGACTGGGTAAAGGGCGATGCGATAACCCAATGCCTGCAACCCTGCAGCGTCGTCGATAGGTGATCCGCCACCTTCAACTAAATTGTGGACCAGAGGAATGCGAGAGGCAAAACGTGTGGCTATTTGTGCCATCTGCTCTTGGGTTTTCGGTGCTTCGATGAAGAGCACGTCAGCGCCAGCTTCCAAGTACAGCTCGGCGCGCTCTATCGCATCATCGAATCCATTGACACCGAGTGCGTCGGTACGCGCGATGAGCACAGTACTGTCATTCTGACGAGCATCCAGCGCGGCTTTGATTTTGCCAACCATTTCTGCCGCTGGCACCACTTGCTTGCCAGCCATATGACCACAGCGCTTGGGCATGAGTTGATCTTCCATTTGCATGGCCGAAGCTCCGGAACGCTCGAAAACACGCACGGTGCGTTGCACATTGAGGGCGTTACCAAAACCGGTATCTATATCCACGGCCAGCGGTATGTTCACCCGCTCGCGCATGATGGCGACGGTCTCTGCTACCTCGCTCATACCGATTAAGCCCATATCTGGACGTCCATAGCGCGCAAAAGCGATGCCCGCTCCAGATACAAAAGCCATTTCAAAACCGGCTTGCTCTACCAACAAAGCACTCAAGCCATCATGGACCCCAGGAGCCATCAAACAGCGTTGGGACGCCAGCGCCTGGCGCAGTTGTTGTGCGTGTGTCATTACATTATCTCCAGTGTTGTATTATTACTATATCAATATGCCTTATTGGATAGTACTATGACTTTACCGACCACGCCGATTGCGCTCATTACCGGCGCGAATCGCGGCATTGGTTTTGCTACCGCCGAGCAACTGGGCGCGCAAGGTGTACAGATCGTATTGGGCTGCCGTGATGTACAACAAGGCACAAACGCCGTAGAACGCCTGATCGCCCAGAATATTCAGGCCAGCGCCATTGCGCTTGATGTGAACAGCCCCCAGCAGCGGCAGCACGCCATATCAGCATTACTGACCGAGCATGGCCGTATTGATATTTTGATCAACAACGCCGGTGTGGCCTTGGACAAATGGGTGCCCACGCAAGAATTGGATCTGGACATACTGCGGGCGACCATGGAAACCAATCTGTATGCGGCACTACACTTGTGCCAACTGGTTTTGCCCAGCATGAAAGCGGCCGGTTATGGGCGCATAGTTAACTTGTCCAGCGAGCTTGGCTCCTTGGCCGAGAGCCAAATGGGTAGCAGTGCGGCTTATCGCATCTCCAAAACAGCATTGAATATGGCGACCCGCTTGTTAGCGCTGGAACTGAAAGATCATCCTGATGTTTTGGTCAATGCCGCAGCGCCGGGCTGGGTAAAAACTGAGCTCGGCGGGGACGATGCACCGCGCACACCGGCCGAAGGAGCGCGCACGCCGGTATGGTTGGCGACCTTGCCTGCGGGCAGCCACAGCGGCGGGTTCTTTCGCGACGAAGCCCCGTACCCCTGGTAGATCAGCGCCATGCACAAAGTTTTTGTCAGCAGAAAATTGCCGGGCCCCGCCTTGCAACAATTGGCCGAACGAGTCGAGCTGCAGTGCTGGCCCGAGAACTCTCCACCCTCGCCACAAGCGTTGCAGCAGGCAGTCTCGGACTGTGACGGGCTGTTGTGTACGCTGAACGACAAAATTGACCAAGACTTGCTGGATGCAGCGCCAAAGCTGCGTGTCGTTTCCAGTTGCTCTGTTGGCGTCGACCATGTTGATATCGCAGCCCTCAACGCACGCGGCATTCCTTTGGGCTACACACCACATGTCTTGACCGAAGCGACGGCAGATTTGGCTTTTGCCTTACTGCTATGCGCTGCCCGTCGCTTGAACGAAGGCGATAGGTTTACCCGCAATGGTGGCTGGGCGGCACAGCGCGGCTGGGATCCCGAGCTTTTGCTGGGGCGTGATTTACATGGAGCCACTTTGGGCTTGTTGGGCTTGGGCCCGATTGGACAAGCCATGGCCCGCCGAGCACAAGGTTTTGGCATACGCGTAATCGGCTGGAACCGCTCTACTCGCCAAGTGACTGGAGTTGAAAATCACAGTTTTGAAGAGGTCATAGCGCAATCCGACTTTCTCAGCCTGCATTTGGCTTTGTGTGCTGACACTCGCCACATCATCAACGCCAAAACCCTGCAACAAATGCCCGACCATGCCATCCTCATCAACAGTGCACGAGGTGCGCTTATTGATGAGCAAGCCTTGATTTCCGCCTTGCGCAAGCAACAGATTGCTGCGGCTGCTTTGGATGTTTTTGAACATGAACCCATCACGCCAGAACACCCATTATTGGCGCTACCCAATGCCATAATCGCTCCGCATTTGGGAAGCGCCACTCGGGGCACTCGCGTCGCCATGGCACAGCTGGCAGTAGACAATTTGCTAGCCGGTTTAGAGGGGCTCACCATGCCGCAATGTGTAAACCCACAAGCCACCAACGGACAACAGTCGTGAGCCATCCAACACCCGCGCTGCCCGACTCTCTGGCGCCCTTGTTGCTAGGGTTACGCCACATCGGAGTGGTAACCGAAGATCGCGAAGCAAGCTTGCAGCGCCTCAAGAGCCTTTTCGGATTGCACGACGAAGACATCACTCGGATACCCACCGGGAATGAACCCGCCGACACCCGTTTCGCCTTTTTTAGCCTAGGCGGCGTACCCTATGAGCTTATTGAACCGGTATCCGACGAGTTTCGCGAGATTCTGCTGAAGTCTGGTCACGGCGTGAATCATGTTTGCTACAACGTGTCGGATCTGCACGCGGCAGTAGATGTGATGCAAGCACAGGGAGTGCGCCTGGGCCATGTCACCAGCAATGGTATTGTCGAGCTACCCCAGTTTCGCATGGCCTATTTCAATCCTACCGACACCGCCGGTGTTTTGATTGAACTGGTCGAACAACGCACAGAATAAGGCCTGAATAATGAGTGCTGAGTTACCTACGAGCAAAGAACTAAAAGGCCTGCCACTGCTAGCCTCCGGTGACTATCACTATTGGTACGATGGAAGTATCCAGGCGGTGCAGGAGCCCTGGCAACTTCACCAATCAGGCACCGGCTTTGTATTGAGCGGCAAACGCATCGTGAATGCCAGAACCTGCTTCGAAGTGGTGGCTGAATACTCGAACAAACGGCGCTGCACCGGATTAGACCTCAGCTGGATCGATGCCAACGGCAAGCAAAATTGGCAGTACCGCCAACAAACCAAACCTCAACAACTGGCTTGGCGCAAAGAAGCGCAAGACTGGAAATTGACAGAAGCCACCCCCGGGGCGCGGCTGTTTCCTTTGCTTCGAGCCGCGGCGGGTCCTTTGGTAAGGGAGCTCAGTAAGCAGCCCCATGTGGTCATCGTGCCTACGCTGCACGACCCCGACGATACTGACGAATTTCTTAAACCAAGCTCCAGTCAGCGTTACTGTGAGCAGCAATCCAGCGCAAATCATTACCGCTATTTCGGTGGGGAGTACGGTGAAATGGGCAGTGAGTACTGGCTGAACACCCAGGGCTTAATGACGAGCTATGAATGGAAATCGGCTCAAGGCTTGTGGCGTGTTGAGTTACAAGATGCGTATTACGCGCCGGGTTTTAGGCGCTTCTAATTCGCTGACAAGCTGCGTTCTACACCCGGTTTTGGATGATAGTCGTCGTAGTATCCGGGGAATCGCATAGCCCAAGCCGACAGCACCAAAGCCAAGGTTTGCAAGCCTAAAAACACCCAAAGATTGCCGAACACGGCCAAGTGGCTCAGAGATACAAACAAGTTGGGGGTATGGCAAAACAAGACTTTTCGGGCATTCCACTCGCTGTAATTGTGCGGCGGGGATACATAAATGTCCCAGAAGAAATGATGCAGCAAGCCGTTGTAGGTGCCTATGCACAGATAGCTCAGTGCAGCCACCCACACCACAGACCAACCGGTGCTCAGCAGCAAAACCCATAAGCTGGAAAACAGCAGCCCTTGTGCCAAGCCCCAGGCAATGCCGTAGTTCAGTTGGCTAAAGGTGTGACGAGGACGATCATCGGTAAAGCTGCCACGCGGCCAAATAATCCCATAGCCAAACGCAATGATAAGGAAGCATATGGACGTGGCGAGAAGCCATAGGCCCAGCCCTTGTTCTGCTCCCGCCATCAATGGCGTTTGTGCCAGATGCTCAAAGGTGCCGCTGGCGCGGGCAACCAATGCGCATAGACAAAAATAGAAAACCGCACGCAGCCAAGCCAACTTAGGCTGATAAAGCTGTGTGTCGACTTGGCTTTTCTGTCGCCCGTACAATATAGCCAGAACCAGCAGTAGCACACTGCCACCAAGCCAGCCCATCAGGTTCATGGCGCGGCGATGCGCTGAAATATCTTTAGAAAGCCTGGCGGCAAGGTATAGCCACCATCGTTACTGTTGTGTTTGGCCGCAACGATTTCATTCACACCATCGCCATCGATATCAGCGACCATGACCATAGCGATCATTTTTTCGCCTTCAACGACGGTTTCTAGATCGAACTCGCCGTCGGCGCGTTGAAGCAGCACAAACAACTTATCGTTACCATCGCCTGGTACAGCGATATCTAAACGCTGATCGCCATTCAAATCGCCTATAGAGAAGATACCGGGCGTGCCCTGACTGGCGGTGCTACCAGCCAAGTTAACGCGAAACTCTTGTGACAAGACTTGTTTGGGCCATTGATCGGACTCCCGAGGATTCTCTGGAATATCGAAGCGATACATGCCCGGCAGGATGACTTCACCATCCGGCTTGAGCATCCGGGGGTCATCTTGATGATTGTGAGCACCCACTACCAAATCCAGGCGCCCATCATTATTGAGATCAACAACTTCCATGTGATAGCCCAAGCCTATGGTGCTATCGATGGTGTGCTCTGCCCACACCCCGGCATATTCATTTTCTGCCGAAGGCGCTTGCTGCTGTTCTAGCCAGATCACCGATGGCTTGGCTGGCGGCCCAAAGAATTGGCTCAGGATCAAATCCTGATCACCGTCTTGGTCGATATCGTGATGCTTAATAAACACCCCGCCCACGCCGTCACGAATCACTTGATAGGCAAATTCTCCGCCACCGAGATTACGGTGCCATTCCACCCGTAGTTTTTCATTGCCATCGGGAGAACCCAAAGGATTGCTTGGATTACCTACGAGATCTTGGGTTTGTGCAGAAGTGGTAATAATGTCTAGCAAGCCGTCTTGATCGAGATCGAACTGCACCGCTTCGTGCCAAAAATACCCGGTCATATAACGGGTGGTTTCGCTGGCGAAATTGAAGCGCTCAGTAAATTCTGGGCCTTTTAGCCAAAACTGCGCACCGCCCAAGGTCGTGAGAAAACCGGTTTGTACCAAGATGTCGAGTACGCCGTCGCCATCTATATCGAAGACCTGTGGGGTATTGATGAAGGGATAGCCCTCCACATCCGTGGTAGAGATCAAGACCTCTTCCTGCCACGGCCCGTCCAAGCCTTCGCTGGTACGAAACACCCGTAAGGCGCCACGCGAATAGATCCCTGGCGGTCCGGGCGGGGTCAGTTCCAGCAAAGTGGACAAGATGATCTCTTTGAAACCATCCCCATCCAAATCCTCTACAGCCATAAAAGCTGCGGATTGCTGCGGGTCTTTCACGGTAAAGCTGCGGTACTGGGATTCAACATCCAGCGCCGCCGAGGGCACGGACTCGCTCGCAGAGCACGCCACCAATAGAAGCGAGCATAAACTCAGCGTAATTTTCATCATTTTAAAACTTGTACTTCAGCGTGCTTCCCCAGGTACGGCCTGGGCCTTTACCCACCAAGTACTGGTTGAATACACCCAGCACGAAGGCATTGGCGGGATAATCTTCATCCGTTAGGTTTTTAATCCAACTGATAAATTCCCACTGCCCATTCGGGCTGCCAAAGTTAAATGAGGCATTGGTCAGGGTACGATCTGGTACCCAACCCACATTCAGAGGGCTGAGGAACTGCTTTGATTGGTAGCTTGCATCTATGCGACCGTTAAAGTCCCAATCGAACAGATGCGTGTTGTAGTTCAACCCGAGGGAACCTTGAACCTTGGAGGTTCGAGCCAGTTGATTCCCACCTACACCACCATCCAAAGGACAGGTAACTCCGTCACAATGGAACGATCCCGTAGACGCGCCACCTGAGTAAATTACCCCTTCATCATATGTGGCATCGTTGTAAGTAAAGCCCAAGTCCATGGAAAAACCATAGGGTAGAAAGACACTGGATTCGAGCTCAATACCGAGGCTGCTTGCGCCACCTAAATTGGTAATAACGTCGGAGGATGAAAGCCCACCCGTCTGCGGCGGCACACCACCCTGCATGCCCGTCCATTCAATTAAGTAAACCGCGCCATTCAATGTGACCATACGACCAAAGAAGCTATTTTTGGAGCCTATCTCATAGGTCCAGTTTTCTGCTTCATCATAGGTTTGTTCAGTTTCCACGCTGGAGTTGTTAAAACCGCCAGATTTCACACCTTTCGCAGCAGACACATACAGCATGCTGCTATCCGCCCACTGCCAATTTATAATCCCGCGTGGTGTGAAGTAATTATAAGATTCATCATCAAACGGCAATAGCGCACCCGTTAAGGTCGGGGCGAATAGCGGTTCGACAGGCTCATTCGGTGGCCCATAGGTCACGCTCTCACCATCGGCCAACATGTTGAAGTCGGTAAAGCGCACCACTTCTTTATCTTCCATAGTGAAGCGACCTTCTAAGGTTGCTTCGATAGTCGGCGTGATCTGATAAGAAACTGATGCAAAGGCCGCCGTGATCGAATCTTTGTAACCGGTCCATTCACCGCGATTCACACCACCGTGTTGGCGCGTGTATTGATCCCAAGCCGGACCGACAGTCAGCGTGGTTTGTTCCGCTATCGAATTCGGATGAGACAAAGGTTCGTTGCAATGGCGGATATTTTCTTCGGAATCCGCATTGCACAAGTCATTAATGAATAGTGAGGTCCACTCCTGATCTTCAACCACCGAATAGTACAAGCCAGTGCTAATCAGCAAATCGCTGGCGAATTCCCAATCCAAACGAAGCTCGTGTGAAAACGATTCCAGCTCTGAATTTGGCCGACCACTGGCCGTATTGGCAAAGGTATATGCACCCTCATCGTTATAATCTAAGGTGTAACGCACCAAGTCCGTCATGATGCCGCGCCCCTTTAAAGGGTCTTCATCACTGGTACCGCCATCGGTATAGGACTCATGATCGGCTTGACCATACATATAGTGCACGGTCATTGCCTCCGACAAATCGTATTCTGTCGATAGGGTCACGACGCTGGTGACACCACGGAAGCCGATCGCTCTGGGGTCAACCACAATGCCATCAACTGTGCGTGGCGCAACGTCAGATGCGTAGTTGGGTAACTCGCCACACCAGAGTGTGTATCCGGTACGCTCATGGGTCGGGCTGGGCACACCAATGTCAGAGACAGTCGCGGTATTGCAGTTCAGGTCGTTTTCCGATTCCAAACGCAAACCGAAACGAGCCGCGTTCACGCCGGAAATACCATAACCCGCGCCGGTTTCGTGCGTTAGTTCGCTGCGGTAATAACCCACTCGTGTGCGCAATTTTTCAATCGGCTCGTAGGCCAATGACAAACTATAAGTTGCGTCATTGTGGCCACCCAGCATGCCCTGCACGTTGTCACCGATAGGGTCGGCATTCGCTACTGGGTGATTATTCTTCGTGTGGCCATCGTAACGGGACACACCGGCACTGAATTTACCGAATAAAGTCTGTGAGTCATCCAAGGGACCGCTCATGCTGAAACGATACTGCTCACGACTGTTATCGCCCATGGTCGCCATCAAATAGCCTTCCGGCTCTGCGCCTGGACGCAAGGTGATGTAGTTCACCGCACCGGCAAATGCATTGCGACCAAACAAGGCGTTTTGCGGGCCTTTGACGACTTCAACCCGCTGCATGTCGATCATGCCGAGATCCAACATACTTTGACGTTGCAAATACACCCCATCAATAAAAAACGAGACGTTTTGCACGCGTGAGGTGGTGAATTGCTGAGCCAAGCCCCGAATCACCGCGTTGCCATGAGCACCACCCGATTGAAAGGCTTCAAAGGTAAATCCAGGCGTGGATGCAGCGATGTCGTCCAAGCCGTTCATACCACGCTGCTCTAAAACGTCTGCGTTAAATGGAGTAACTGACAGAGGAATCTCTTGTATGGACTCTGCCCGTTTACGCGCAGTCACAATGATTTCTTCAAGGTGAGCGGGCCGTTTAGTTAACACCGCTCGCTGCACGGGTACTGGCTCTTCTGGCAACTCAACCACTTTAAGTTGCTCCGGCGCCGATTCATTATTATTCGTAGCTGCCGGCTGCGCTGCTGTGGATGTTTGCGCACTCGGCGCAGCCGCATCCTCACCAAACAGTGCATCAAAGTCCAGCTCATCTTGAGCTTCAGCGTCTTGCGCCATCAATCCGCTAGGAACCATTGACGCAAATACGCCAAGGATTAACGCGCGGACAAAGATGGGCCGAAACCCGTTAGACATCAACATACTGCTCTCCTAAATGAGCGCTTACCAATCTGTGTGCTGACCGTACGCAAAATAGCGACCGGCCGGAATCTAAACCGCACCCATTCTGTGAAGGGCTATTGATATAATGTACTATTGTTATGTCATTTAGACAAGGGAGCTTTTTGCCTTGGAAACCTACTCGCTCAGCGTCGCCTTATTCGATTTCATTCCGGTGATTTTGAATGCAATCGCCATGCCAATGTTGGCATTGGCTATCGGCTTTCACCTGCCACGCTTTCGTAGGTTTGCTTGGCTGGCTGCGATAAGCATTCCCTTGGGCGGCCTGTGCAAAGCCAGCTGGAAGCTGATTCTAGCCATCCAGAATACAGCTTATGACTATCTTGAAAATATGCTGTTCATACTGATGGCCCCGGGCTTCGTGGCCATGGCTTTTGGACTCCACCATGCCGTAAATGCGTGGCTAGCTACTCCCACTGCAGGTGACAACAACCCATCCTCGGTCCGCCCAGCGCTTTGGCTGGCTTTAACGATGGCTGGCGCTGCACTTGCCGCTGTTTTGTCACCAGAAACTCGGCTTTGGTTTTTCTGGCTGCTACTGCTAACTAGCCTGGCCAATATCAGCCTGTTGTTTCACGCCATTCGTGCAACCCATAGAAAAAAACTGGGTCTGCTTACTATGGGTAGCTTCGTTTTCAATTTGCTTGCCATGCTCGCTATGGGCGGCCTCAGCCGCTTACCCGCGGGTGAAGCCAGCGCCTGGATACAACAAAGCGTTAATTTATTCGCTCAGGCCGCCCTACTCTATGGTTGTTGGCGTCTTAGTCACGCCATGCGTACTCAATATTAAGGAATGACCGTGAAATCTTATTTGCTTGCTCTGTTCACCATCGCGGCGCTGCCGTACTCCACAAATATTTTGGCCAGTGATATCGGAGACATGCTTCCTATATTCAGCATGCAGGACCAGTCCGGCAATGAGCACAGTCTGGATGACAACACCCGCCGCATATACGCCAATAACAGCCGCGGTGGTGGCAAGTTGATGGAAGCGGCCATGAAGGATTTGGATCAAAGTCATTTGGATCAACAAAACGCTCTGGTCATCGCCGAAATCAGCAAAGCTCCCGGCTTTGTGAAACGCATGATCAGCTCAGGCTTGAAAGATCGCGGCTACAACACCTTGGTGGATAAAAAGGGTGTCAGTCGTAAATTTGTCCGCTATGTTTCTGATCGCGTCACCATCATCGAACTGCAGCAGCGCCAGATTATTGCGATCCGCAATATTTCAGATACCGAAGAACTCAAAAAAGAACTGCTGCAAGTTCTAGAAACCCAGGAACCGGCGAGCCCAGAAGAAACTCCGGCGCCAACCAGCAGCGAGTAAATTACTCACCATATAACTATTTAGCCCCTCATTAGGAAAGCAGATGGAACAGTCTGATAAAACAGCCCGAGAAATTTGGGCAGAGGTCAAAGCCAACCCCAATCGGGCACGTTTCGGTTACGGCCGCAAAGCGGCGTTGGTCAATATCGACGTACAAAAGGCCTACACAGCGGTCGACGAATTCAAAACCGCATACGAAACCGATCCACGCCAAATTGAATACATCAATGCTTTGGCGGCAGGTTTTCGCAAGCTAGCCTGGCCAGTGGTGTGGACGCACGTGGCCTATCTGGAATCCGCAGAAGATGCCGGTGTTTGGGGCACACGTACCGACACTCCTGATTCGCTACAAAACATCAAATACGATTCACGGCGCAGTGAGTTCGATGACCGCTGCGAAATCGACCGCACACGTGACGTGATTTACACCAAGCGCATGCCATCGCCATTTTTCGAAACGCCGTTGCAGTCCTTGCTGGTCTGGCATCAAGTAGACACCGTTATATTTACCGGTGGTTCAACTTCAGGCTGCATCCGCGCAGCCGCGGTAGATTCACTGTCACGTGGCTATCGCAGCATCGTGCCGGAACAATGCGTGGCAGACAAACACGAGTCTTATCACTACGCCAATCTGACTGACTTGATGTTGAAGTACGCCGATGTGGTGGATGTAAACGAAACCTTAAATTGGCTGGATGAGCGAAACACACAGGGCTGAAGCAATGAAGGAAGATCCCGGGTATTACGATTTTTGGCCTTACAAAGGTCGCCCCAAGATTCGCTGGCCGAATGGTGCCCGTATCGCATTTTGGGTGGCTCCGAATATTGAGTTCTATGAACTCAATCCTCCGCAAAACGAATTCCGCAAAGCCTGGCCAACGCCGCAACCTTCTATTCCTGGCTATAGCATTCGCGACTACGGCAATCGCGTCGGCCATATGCGGCAGATGAATTTGCTAGAGAAATACGGCATCCGCGGATCTATATCGCTGTCCGCTGCCCTGTGTGAGCATCACCCGGAAATCATAGAACTGTGCAAAGAACGGGATTGGGAATTCTTTTCCCACGGCATCTACAACACTCGTTACACCTATGGCCTGAGCGAAGAGCAAGAACGGGCGATGATTCTGGATGCCATGGACACCATAGAAAAGCACAGCGGACGCCGTCCAGCGGGCTATCTGGCACCAGCACTGTCGCATTCAGAATCCACGGTCGATTTGTTTGCCGAAGCTGGCGGCACGTATACCTGTGATTTGTTCCATGACGATCAACCCACGCCGCTGAAGCTGCGCAGCGGCAAGCCGTTTGTCTCCATCCCCTATTCACTGGAAATGAACGACACCATCGCCTATGTCGTGAACAAGGTGGAGCCACGTCTGTATGGGCAGATGATCAAAGATTGTTTCGATCAACTGTACGCCGAAGGTGAAGAGTCGGGCACGGTGATGTGCATACCAACCCATAACTACCAAGTCGCCTGCCCGCATCGCATGAAGGCGTTTGAAGAAGCCCTGGAATACATCACCGGCCATTCCGATGTCTGGGTGACCACCGGGCGGGAAATCGCGGATTACTACTTAGAGCACCACTACGATGAGGCCTGTTCAGCGATAGCAGGGAGCCCAGCATGAGCAATGATCCGTTGAGCTACCCCATGCGCCAGTACGGCATGGATCACACCCGCTACGATTGGTCCATGCTGACTGATCGAAAAGCGGTGCAATGGCCACAGGGCAAAACGCTGGCTTTATGGGTCAATATCAACCTGCAATTTTTCCCGCTCAACCCTACAGGGCAGCCGGTCAAAGTGCCGGGCAATATGAGCATGCCCTATCCGGATCTTCGCCATTACAGTCTGCGAGACTACGGCAACCGTGTGGGCATATACCGCATACTTGATGTGCTTGATCGTTGCGCAGTCAATCCCACCGTGGCCATCAATACACGGCTGGCAGAACGTTACCCCGCCCTGCTGAAAACCATCACGGGTCGCGGCGACGAGATTCTTGCTCATTCCTGGAGCATGGACACAGCCCACGCCGGTGGCTTGGAGCTGGAACAAGAAGCAAAACTGGTCAGCGATTCACTTTCTCGCTTGCGAGAGTTGAGCCAGCAGGATATCCGCGGCTGGCTATCGCCCGGTAAACAACAAAGTGCAAACACCCCGGAACTCATCCGCGAACACGGCATTGACTATGTCTGCGATTGGGTCAACGATGATATGCCATATCGCTTCAACACCAATAATGGCGGTTTGTGGTCCATGCCCTTGTCCACGGAACTCGAAGACCGCTTTGTGTTGATGGACAACCTGCATTGCGCCTCATCTTGGGCTGAGCAAATTACCGACGCTTGTGATTTCCTGCTCAAAGAGTCACAAGAACAAGGCGGACGCATATTGGCGCTCAATCTCCATCCGTGGGTGATCGGTCAGCCACATCGCATCAAATATTTAGCACAAGCTTTGGAGCACATCACCGCACAAAACGGCGTGTGGTCGGCCACAGCCGGTGACATCTTGGATGCTTTCACGGCGCAGCAATGACTCCACAAACACTGTTCGAGAAAATCTGGAATCAGCACAAGATCATCGAAGACGAAGATGGCAGCAGCCTAATCCTGATCGATCGCATCTTTTTGCACGAACGCACCGGTGCGGTGGCTTTAGAAAGCCTAAGCGATGCTGGTCGGCCGATAAAAACACCGTCCTCGGTGTTTTGCACCATGGACCACATCGTCGACACCACCGCCGGACGCAATGACGACACTCGCATGCCCAGTGGTGGCGACTTTATCCGCGCGACGCGGCAAGCCGCCAACAACAGCGGCATACGTTTGTTTGATCTGGATGATCCGCAGCAAGGCATAGTTCATGTGATCAGCCCTGAACTCGGCATCGTATTGCCGGGGCTTACCTTGGTTTGCCCGGACTCACACACCTGCACGCAAGGTGCCTTGGGCGCACTGGCTTGGGGTATCGGTTCCAGCGAAGCCGAGCATGCCTTGGCCACACAAACACTGCGGCTGAACAAACCCAAAACCATGCGAGTGAACTTTGAAGGCACGCTGCCTGAAGGAGTGACAGCCAAAGACATGATCCTGCATTTGATCGGTCAGTATGGCGCCAGCGGCGGCAGCGGTTATGTGCTTGAGTTTGCCGGATCCGCAGTGCGCGATTTGGCCATAGAAGCGCGTATGACCCTGTGCAATATGGCGGTAGAATTTTCAGCTTTCAGTGGCCTCATTGCCGCCGATGAAAAAACCTTTTCCTATTTAAAGGGACGCGAACATGCCCCTAGCGGCGAACAGTGGGAGCAAGCGCTAGCGGCCTGGGGCGAACTCCACAGCGATGACGACGCCCGCTTCGATGCAGAGATCAGCATCGATTGCAGCACTTTGTCCACGACAGTGACCTGGGGCACCAGCCCCGAGCACACCACCACCGTCGCCGGGCTGATACCCGACCCCGCCAATGCTAAAAGTGAAAATCAACGCACCGCCATGCTGCGCGCCCTCGCCTATCAGGACCTACAGCCCGGCCAGGCCATGCGTGATCTGCAAATCAATTCAGCCTTCATAGGCTCTTGCACCAACAGCCGATTGTCCGATTTGCGTGCCGCCGCCGCGATATTGAAAGATCGTAAAGTTGCCGAGGGCGTCAAGGCAATTTGCGTACCCGGATCGTCAACGGTCAAGCGCGCCGCAGAAGCTGAAGGGTTACACCTCATCTTTCAAAAAGCCGGCTTTGAATGGCGAGAATCCGGCTGCTCCATGTGCTTTTTTGCCGGCGGCGAATCCATGGGCTATCGCGAACGGGTGATTTCCACCACCAATCGAAACTTTGAATCACGCCAGGGTCCAGAAACGCGCAGCCACCTCGCCAGCCCGGTGACGGTCGCCGCCTCTGCCGTACTCGGCCGCATAGGCGAAGCCAAGGAACTCAGCTGATGCGCGCCTTTACACAACATACGGGCGTCGCCGCTGCCTTGCTGCGTATCAATGTCGATACCGATGCCATCATCCCATCGCGGGAAATGAAGACCGTCAGTAAACGTGGCTTATCTGGCGGTTTGTTTGCGGGTTGGCGCTACACAACAGCCGACACACGAGAGCTCAATCCCGATTTCATTTTGAACAAACCCGACTACGCCAACACGTCTATTTTGCTATCCGGTGCAAACTTTGGCTGTGGTTCCTCACGAGAACATGCGGTCTGGGCACTGGCCGAATATGGCATCCGCTGCATCATTGCCAGCAGTTTTGGCAGCATTTTCTACAACAACTGCATACGCAACGGCATATTGCCTATTGTTTTAGAAGATACGATCATCCAAACACTTGCGGAGCATGGCGCCAAGCATCCACAAAAGAATCAATTGACTATTGATTTGGCGCGCTGCCAGCTCAGCAGCTGCGCGGGCCATGTTCATGCTTTCCCAATCGCGGCCAACCATCAAAACATGTTGCTCAATGGGCTCGACCCCATAGGCCTGACCCAACAGCAGGCAAGCACAATCGATGCGTTTCACGCTGCAGACAAGAAGCGGCGTTCCTGGGCTTACTTGCCTGACTAGCACCTGTATATCTCGCAATGAAGGGGCAGCAGCCTTGCTGCGTATCCTCTTAGAAAATTTTTAAGAGCCCGCCTTAAGTTGTGCATGACAACTGCCGATACGAAACCACACTTCTCAATCGAGCCGTCATGACCCCAGAACAAATTCAACTACTGAAAAGCTCCTTCGCCAAAGTCGAACTCATTGCAGACCAAGCGGCCGATATTTTCTATGAGCGTTTATTCAGCGTCGCCCCTGGGGTCAAACCGCTGTTCAAGGACAATATGAAGCGCCAAGGTCAGATGTTGATGACCACAATAGGCTTGGTGGTAAAAGACATCGATCAACCCGAAAAAATCATACCAACGGTGCAAAAACTAGGTGCTCGCCACGTTGGCTATGGCGCTTTGCCGGAACATTATCCCGTCGTTGGAGCGGCCTTAATCTGGACACTGCAAAAGGGATTAGGAGACGCTTTTACCCCAGCGCATAAAGAAGCGTGGGCTGCGGCCTATCAAATTCTTGCCGATGTGATGATTGAAGCGCAGCTAAAATCTGCCGCATAGTTTCACCAGAATAGTGAGCCTCACCCGCCCATGCAGATAGGCAGTGAGGCTTATGTTCAGCTATTTTCGAAATTTAGTGCACACGGGCGTTGTTCCAATTGCAATAATGTCTGCAAACTTCACTACTGAACTTACTGAATTTCGATGAATTTCAACCTCCCCTATAGCGCCTTGCCTATTGAAAAGTGCCTGCATTGCGCGCGTTTACACAATCATCGCTTCATTCGATGAGTTGGAAGGTCTTGGTGGTCGATGATGATATCGATATCAACCGCATAATCCAGGCTTATCTCGAACCCTTGCTGTACATCGGATCGCCTGTTTCTGTGTTGAGTGCTAACTCGGCGTTAGAAGCGAAAGCTCTGTTTGCAGAACAGGACGACATCGCGGTTGCGTTTATCGATTTGCAAATGGAAACCAATTCTGCAGGATTGGATTTGATTCACCATCTCAGAGCGGAGAACATCACACCGCACACGCGAATCTTTTTGTTAACAGGAAACACAGATCGCGCCCCACGCTGGGAAACGACGCAAAAATTCGATCTCGACGGTTACTTGGACAAAGCACAAATCGACCCCGAAAGCATACTGGCCTCAACATACTCGGCCATACGCAGCTATGACCTTATCTCTCGTTTGGACACCAGCCGGCAATCGATTTTTAATGCCGTCAGAATGCTCAAAGCGCTGGACGAAGCGGATCAAGGCGCCCATAAAGTCGAGGCGATTATTAGCCGCCTCATCGACTCCGGCGAATCTCTACACACCGAGGCAGACTGGAGTTGGGATTCAAACGACCAATCCCATGCCGATTACAGCAATTCCAATAATAAAAGAGATTGATCATCTGGAATTTTCTGGTGTGGCGCGTTAATACCCACCAATAGATCCCAAATAATATCTGCATCCTGTTTGAGTGAACCCGTACATGCGGCTTTAATGAGCTCAAACCGCACTTCGTCTGGCAACAACTTTGTCTTCGTTTTTTTGCCCGCCCTCTCCAATAAACCATCGCTCAAAAATAGAACACGATCTCTCGAGCACAGTTGAATGTGCTCTTCTTCGGGAGGGTTTAATTCATCAAAAAGCCCCAAAGGCGCACTGTGATTCTTTGGAATACTGTGCACCTCACCATTTTTCCTTAGCAAAATGGCATTCGAATGCCCCGCGTTTAGCACATGCAGTAGCCCGTTTTCATGCAAGGTGTACGCAATGCCTGTGCAATACATCGAGTCCACGTCGTCCACGTACAGAAATCGATTTACTGACTCCAATCGCTCTGCCAGAGAACTGCGCAACTGCTGTGCGAAATGCGCCTGCAACGCTACAGCGACAAACGCTGCGTCAGCGCCATGCCCCATAACGTCACCAAAAAAGCCTTCCATCTTCTTGCCATTGGCATCACCCCAGATTCCATGAACATCTCCGGTGACGTGCTCTGCCGCTTGCATGCGCACAGCCCATTGGGCGAAGCCACAGCGGGGTTGCTGCTGGAAAAGGCGCTTCTGCAATGTTGGCAATAAGGGGTTTGTCATGCGAATAGCTTCGGTAGATTTACTAGAATTCGGTGTTACAAAAACTCGGCTCAATCCGATCTCGACCTATAGCGCTAATGAGCCTTGCAAGACGAACACCCGTCAATCGGATGCGAATAAATGATCATGCATTTAGCATTCTAGTGCTTGTTCACCAAATATTTGCAGGCCACTGCTGCATAATTGCCCCATGACAGACGAACAATCAAACACCGAGCAGGACCGGAGCAAGCGCAGCGCCAAAAGTTTCGATTGCGTCAGCTTGCAACCCGGGCTACAGGCTTGCACGGCTGCTTGGCTGATGATCGGGGACCGTTTCCTGCTGAATGAAGTACCAAAGCTGCCGGTAGTAGGCTGCGATTTTGACACCTGCGACTGCCGTTTTAACCAACATGAAGACCGTAGAGAACCCGGTGAGCGCCGCACTGACTTACCTGATGGTGGCGAAGCACATAAGCTACGCAAAAACGCTGGGCGGCGACACGACGATAAATAACGCGGGCCAGCGCAAACAGACTTAATTACTGCTTAGCTTCCGACCATGGGAGAATGTGTCTTTGATTATCCACTGGAAGCATTCATGCCTCGTCCTGTACTTGAAGAAAGTCGTATTCACCCCGCTATACGCGAAAAACTAAGCAGCCAAAACGCCGATATCCTCGCAGAAGTGGAAGCCGCCGCAGCGGCAAATCCTGTACTCGTGGTGGGCATGGCACAAAACCCCTTCCCTAAGAAAGCGCGCAAAGCCTTAGACACGGCTGGGATAAGCTTTAAATACTTGGAATATGGCAGTTATTTTAAGGATTGGCGACGACGCAATGCCTTAAAAATGTGGTCTGGTTGGGCCACCATGCCGATGATTTTTGTCCACGGCCAGTTAATCGGTGGCTACGAAGATCTCAAGGCGCTGATCGATTCAGGTGAACTGAAGCTGCTCATAGAAAAAGCCTAGCTTTTACGCACGGGCAAACATGTCAGCGGTTAACAATGACCAAAAGCATGCTTGCTCCTGATTTGTCACCCCATCTATAACACCAAGGTCGTTGCCAGAAAGAGCATCAAACCCATACCTATGATGTCGGTAAACGTGGTCAGAAAAATGCTGCTGGCGGTGGCCGGATCGGCCCCAAATCGTTTTAGAGTCAGTGGTACAACAACGCCGAAAATGCCACTGCCCATGCAGGCACCGATCATGGCGATGAGTATGACAACCGCGAGCATGAAGGGGTCCGAGGCGCCGGTGGCGCTGGCATAGGCCCACATCGCAGCTCCCGCAACAACGCCGACACACACGCCATTCAGCGCGCCAAGCAAGACTTCTTTACGAATCACTTTGGATACCGGGTAATCGTTCAATTCACCCAGGGTCAAGCCACGTAAAGTAATCGCCAAAGCCTGACAACCCGTGTTGCCACTTTGCCCCGCCAGGACCGGCAAAAATGCAGCCAGTGCAACAATTCGGGTAATGGTGTCCTCAAACATCCCTACGACGAACGCAGCTGCAAACGCGGTGAGCAAATTGACTTGCAACCAAGGATGACGCTGCTTGAAGGCCTGCAAGATCGGAGTGCTGACTCTTTCTTCGCGCCCCACACCCACTTGTGAACCGGCCTGCGAGATCAAATCCGTCGCGACACGTTCGAATAAACGCCAGCCTCTCACTATGCCAACAATATCGCCTCGCTCATCAGCCACAGGGTAGGCGGGATAATGCCTTTTCAATGCCGATTGCACTGCTGCACTCAAAGGCGTATCAGGCCGAAATACGAAAGGATCCGGTGTCATCAATTCTGTAATCATCTGCCCCGGCCTAGCCAGTATGAGATCTCGCAGATTGACCACACCGACCAGTCGCTCATCGACCTCATCGACTACATAGAAGTAAGTGATTTCCGTCACATTTTCGGTGTGCACCATGTGATCAACCACGCCAGCAGCGGTTTGTCCGGCACTGACAACACCCAGCGGTTCTTCCATTAAATCTGCAACGACAACGCCACCGGACATCTGTACCGAGGCCAATGCGCCACTGGCCATAGTCGGCAGCAAGGCAGCGATCCGCGCGGCGTGATCCTGATCCAGCAACATCAAAACATCGTGAATATCCGCGCTGGCCATAGAACTTAAGCTTGAGGCGGCGTCAGCATCGTCCATGTTGGAGATTTTTGACACCAGTTCGGTAAGACTGTCACTGATTTGCATGGCATTTTCCTGGTGCGTTTTCCACAGTAAGGCACGGAAATCCAGGCGTTGCAAAGCCGGCCATGAGCAAAGCCCCGTATCAGGAAGCCCTTGCGCGTTGCTTAAGTTATCGATGCCCTCCAAACTCCGGTTAAATTTGAGGATTTTGATTTGAGCGCCCCATCCACTGACGCTGAAAATACCGTTTCACCGCCTGAACTCAGCGCCGCTGAATTGCGCCCCCTGTATTTAAACGGGGTGTTCAGTCAAACCATGGATTCGCTGACCACCGGCGCGGTGCTTATCGGCTTGGCCCTGCAGCTGGGCGCGTCGCATTTGATGATCGGGGTTATCGGTGCGATCCCTTTCCTTAGCAATCTGTTTCAATTGCCGGCGATTTACTTGATCGACCGCATAGGCGATCGGAAGAAGATTGTGGTCGCCAGCTCCATGATCGGACGCAGTTGTTGGTTATTGGTGGCATTGGTTCCCTTGGTCTATCCGTCGTCCCTCGCTCTCACGCTGGTCGTGGTGGCGATGACCTTGCGCTACTGTTTTGGTGCCTTCACCGCTTGTGCATGGAATTCATGGCTGCGAGACATCATCCCGGCGCCACGGCTGGGGCGCTTTCTCGCCTACCGCTTAAGCCTGATGTCCGTCGCCGCAGTTGCCACGGGTTTGGGCGCGGCTGCATTAATCGATTTGTGGAAGGGCGAAGCCGCCCAGCTGTATGTCTACGCTGTGTTGTTCACCTTGGGCAGCGCCGCCGGATTAATGGGTGCGTGCTATTCCATGAAAGTGCCCAATGCCACACTGGAATCGCGTGAAAGCAAAGCCATAGGTCGAACCATGCGACGCGATCGCCTGATAAGTCCTTTCAAACATCACAATTTTCGCCGTTTGATGAGCTTTCTCACCGCTTGGCATTTTGCTGCGAACTTAGCCACCCCGTTTTTCGTGGTCTACATGCTCACCAAATTGCACTACGACCTCACCTTTGTTATCGCGTTGACCTTGTTTGGACAAGCCATTACAGCGGCGTCATTCCGCTTATGGGGGCGCTATGCGGATCTGTTCAGCCACAAAACCGTGATGGCTGCTTGCGGCGGCTTATTCATCATGTGCCTGTTCGGTTGGACTTTTACCAGCTTCCCAGAACGTCACCAATACACCACCCCGTTGCTATTCCTACTCCACGCCTTGATGGGTTTTGCTACCGCCGGCATTAACCTTGCGACCAGTAGTCTGGCGCTGAAACTGGCGCCACAACGCGAGGCCACGTCCTTTCTTGCGGTCAACAGCATGGTGACATCATTGGCGGCCGGCATGGCGCCGCTGATCGGGGGGCTGACCGCTGACTTTTTTGCCGAACGGCAACTTAGCCTGGTGGTGCGCTGGCAGTCCAGTGGTGCGACCTTGGACGTCAACACCCTGCATGTTGGGCAATGGGACTTCTTCTTCGTGATTGCCTTTTTCACCGGCTTATTCGCACTCAACCGACTGTCCTTAGTCCAAGAACCGGGGCACCGACCTAAAGATGTTTTGATCCGCGAACTGATGACCGATACCAGTCAAATGTTACGCACCTTCACCAGCATAGACGGCTTGCGTGATGCCGTTTCAGCGCCGTTTGTAATGGCGACAAATCTGATCAAAATGACGCCACCGAATGAACCAACGCCTGCCCCACAAGAGCCGGTCGACCCACCGAGCAAGGCAAGCTGACGGCGTATGAAAGCACCAATCCCTCACTCAAAATAGAGAGGGAAGCACTCGAAGCGTGCAGGACAACCTAATGTCCAGAATTGCTAAGCGATGGTCATTCCGTCGAACAAAGGATCACCATCCATCTCCAATCCAAGCTCTTCCATGACTTCCTCGGTATCCGCCAGGCTTGCGACACGGGCTACATGAAATAGGCCATCGCCACGGCTAACAATCGGTAAGTTAGTACGGCCGATGATAATGCCGGAGCTACGCGCCAACACAGGTTCCTCGTCAGAACCCAAGGGCCCAGAGATGAGCGCTATGGTTTCGCCTCTTTTGACCCGATCTCCCATTTTTTTCTGCGCCCGCATGATGCCGCCTATCGGTGCACGCACCCAATGACTGGAATCTGATCGTGACGGCAGGCGCTTACCTTTGCTGGCGCTTAACGCTGGCAGCATGCCGATATGGCGCATAACGCCAATGACACCTTTGACGCCGACGCGAACGGAGACTTCATCAAAACGTAGAGCTTCACCCGCCTCGTAGAGGAGGATTTTGCAGCCCACGTCTTTGGCTGCCGCACGCAAAGAGCCGTCACGTAAATTCGCATTCAGCATGATTGACGCACCAAAAGCTTCGGCCAAGGCCAAAACGTCTGGATCTTCCAAATCAGCACGAATTTGCGGCAAATTTTCTCTATGCACCGCACCGCTGTGCAAATCCAAACCATATTGCGAACTGGCGACAATTTCGCTCATAAAAGCAAAAGCCAATTGCGATGCCAATGAACCAGATTCACTGCCCGGAAAACTACGATTCAAATCGCGTCGGTCTGGTAGATAACGCGACTGATTATTGAAACCGTAGGCATTGACGATGGGCACCAAAATCAAGGTGCCACGCAAACGCCGCAGAATTTTTAGTTCTGAAATACGGCGAATGATTTCCACGCCTATGATTTCGTCGCCATGTATGGCCGCACTCACAAAAGTTACCGGGCCACTTTTCTTGCCGTGAATCACCAGCGCGGTAAGATTCATACGCGTGTGATCAGCCAAACGACTCAAGGGAATATTGATGGTTTGCTGTTCGCCGGGGCGGATGGTAACCCCATGAATTTGAAAATCCTGCTGCATCGTTTCTACCGCGTCTGCTTATACAGTTGCTTAGGCCTCGGGCACATCGGGGACATCCGGCACGTCGGGCAATACCTGAACCTTAGGCTTACGCTGATTACGTGTTTTCATAGGGATCATGCCACGCATGGATTCCATCTTGCCGAAACACAGCAAGCGATCTTCCGCCATCATGTCGCGTTCGTGACGGGGATTGGGGATTACCTTATTGCCTCGGTACAAGGTCAGCACATTGATATCTTTTTCCGACGGGAACGCGTTTTTAATCGTTTGCCCAATCAACTCTGATCCCTCAGGGACATAGATTTCACTGACCCCGTAACCTCGGCTGACCGTTAGCCGCTGACGTACATCGATTTCGGGGAAGTCCACTTGCGCCGCGATGAATTCAACGATGGCACCTGCGATATCCAACTGTGTGCAGCTCTCGATTCCTTCCAGACCGGGCGAAGAATTCACTTCCATGATCTGGGGGCCATCTTTGCCCTCCAACATATCAACACCAGCGACCTGCAATCCCATAATTTGAGCCGCACGCACAGCGGTCTCGCGATAGGTGTCGTCCAACTCGACCGCTTCGGCTATACCGCCACGATGCACGTTGCTGCGGAATTCTTGACCTTGCGCTACGCGGCGCATGGCAGCTACAACGCGATCACCGACCACGATGGCACGTATATCCTTGCCTTTACTTTCCGCTACGAACTTCTGCACCAGTACGTTTTGTTTCTGACTTTGCAGCAATTCAATTATGGCCTCAGCCGATTGCACCGTATCGGCTAGCAATACACCGATACCTTGCGTGCCTTCAATCAACTTAATCACCACAGGCGCACCACCTACCCGCTCAATAGCGGGTAGCACATCGGCCTTGTCACGCACGAAGTTGGTCTTTGGTATACCGATTTGGTGGCGACTGAGTAGCTGCAAGCTGCGTAGCTTGTCGCGTGAATTGGTGATGCCGTGGGCCGTATTTGCACAATACACACCCATTTCCTGAAATTGGCGCACGACAGCGGTGCCGTAATAGGTAACCGATGCACCAATGCGCGGGAGTACCGCGTCATATTCACTCAGCTGCTTCTGGCGGAAATACAAATCCGGAGAGCCGCGCTCAAGGTCAATCGCAAATTTCAAGGTATTCAGAACCTTGACCTTGTAACCACGCTGCTCACACGCTTCCCGCAAACGCCGCGTGCTGTAAGAGTTCGGTCCGCAGGAAAGGATAGCCAGCTTCATAAGTGCACCAAATAAGGATGAATTCGAAGCTTACATCCAAACACGCGAAATATTTGCAGTGTGTCTAACAATATTCAGCGTGGTGTGCATTTTTATCACTGAAAGAGGTTTCAGACTCCGTTCTGACCCAGAACAATCCGCTTGTATCGCAAGATCGCTGGTATGCCATGCTCTAGCCTCCACCCCAGCATAGCCAAGCTCATATGAACATTACTCGACAATCCCTAAATCGGTTCTACATCCTAATTGGAGTGCTGGCCTGGATATTTACTTCGCTGCACTTACCAGGCTATCTCAGTTCTGGATTTGTAGGCGGCACGCTATTGTTCTGGCAAGACGCGTTGATCAATGCCAACGCGGCCGGCAAGTTTCTCAGTGTGGATATTCTGTTCTTGGCGCTTGCTGTGGTCACGTGGATGCTGATGGAAGCACGTGAGAAGCACATCCCTTGGATTAGCGCCTACATTTTGCTGGGAGTGCTGATTGGCATCAGTCTGGCCGTACCCCTGTTTTTGGCGGCACGTGAACGCAGCATTTTGCGGCAGCAGCCGGACAACGATCAGGTCAGTTTGGCAACCAGTGATCTCGCCTGGATTTTCGGCCTGCTCATCGCCACGTCAGCAGCAACGGCGATGACGTTCTATTCGGTTAACTAAGTTCGGCGCTACGCCCTCATGACTCGGAGAGCCCACGCCCAAATTGGCTCGGCGTCATGCCCGTCCATTTTTTGAAAGCGCGAGTGAAACTGGCGGGTTCTTCGTAGCCCAATTGCTGCCCTACGCTTTGGATACTGGCCGGGTTTTGCCGCAGCATGCGCTTGGCCTGCTCCTGACGTATTTCATCCAAAAGCTTTTGGAAGCTGAGCCCCTGCTGATGCAATTTGCGTTTAAAGCTGCGTTCAGACATGCACAAGCTCGCAGCCAGTTCCGCCACTTGCGGCGGTGCGTCCAAACGGTCCAATAACAAACTACGCACGGTAGGAATTAGAAACTCGCCTTGGCCGGTGCGTTCAAGTTCTTGCTCACACAGGGCAATGGCTTGCCGCGCCGAACTGGGGTCAGCCAGCCGCAAGGGCCGATCCAAGAAACTGCTTTCAAGCCGCAGTTGCACTTCGGGCATACCGAAACGTAGCTGCGGCAGTTCCTCACGATAGGCGTCGAAATAGTCAGGCTCGGGATAATCCAACCACAATTCGAACGGCAGTTGCTTGTCGTCGCTGAGAAACTGCAGCGAGCGCGCCATACCGATCAACATACCTTCGACAAAGAAATGCCGCACACGGCCAAAATTGTGCAGCTCCTGCAGACGAATGACACCCACGCCCACCTCGCTGCTGTAGTACACCCCAATATGGCGCTGACGAATACGCATGAAATGCAGACTCAAGCGCAGGGCCTCACGCAAGCTGCTGCAGCTGATCAAGGCATAACCGAGATAGCCGTGTGCCGTCGGCCGCATACGCAGGCCGACTTCTATGCCCAGGCCTTGGTCGTCCACCAACTTTGCTGCTGCCAGCGTGATTAAGGTGTACTGCCAAGGTGTGATGCGTTCTTGCTGGGCCGGATTGAAATCGCTGGCCAATCCGGCTTCGTTCAGCACGACCACGTTCGATACGCCGCGGCTATGGGCAATCTCTAGCACCAACTCGGCGTAAGCCAAAGGCAAGGTCGGTAGATTGAGTCCGTAGGGGTCGCTCATACTGATATAAATGGCCTGATCAGACAAAAGAATGGCACAAATCGCACTGGTTGCGTAGCACTGATCAACGCATACTGCTCTCATTCCAACTAAAACTGTGAGCGGAACTGTGTCCAAATCTATGAGTGTAAAAAGCCATGTCGTCGCGATCACCGGCGGGGCACGTGGTATCGGCCTTGCGACGGCCAAGGCGTTTCACGCGGCGGGAGCCAAGGTGAGCTTGGGCGATGTCGATTTCGAACTGGCTCAGCAGGAAGCGGCTGCACTCCACGGGCAGGCCTTTGCGTTGGATGTGCGCGACCGCGCCTCTTTCAGCAAATTCTTGCAAGACACGGAAACCGCATTAGGTCCGGTTGATATTTTGATCAACAATGCCGGGATTATGCCCAGCGGTGCCTTTATAGATGAAAGCGATGCGGCCACTCAGGCACAAATAGATATCAATTTGAACGGTGTCATCTTGGGTTGCAAGCTGGCCATACCGAGCATGTTGCAACGCGGTCAAGGTCATATCGTAAATCTCGCTTCTATGGCCGGAGTGCTGCCCTTGCCGGGCCTTGCGGTGTATTGCGCCACCAAATTTGCGGTGCTGGGTTTGACCCAAAGCCTGCGTGAGGAATACCGCGACAGTGGCCTACGTTTTAGCAGCATACTGCCAGCCAAAGTCTCAACCGAACTGGCTTCTGGCACACAACAGGCCGGACGAGGTGTACCCACATCTTCGGCCGATGATGTCGCCGCAGCTATCCTGGCGGCGGTGACGCAAGACCTCGCAGAAGTCACGGTGCCACGCTATCTCAGCGCTGCTCCGGCTTTACTGAATTTGGCGCCGCACGTTTTCCAACGTGGCTTTCGTCGCTTGTTTGATGATCGGCGCATACTGGAAAAACTCGATCATCAGGCCCGTGCGCCCTACGAACAACGCCTTGCCAAGCTCAGCAAAAAAGCGCCCAAAACTCGCATCAGCAAAACGGAATCCGCAGCATGAGTACATCAATCCAAACCAGCCCCGATAACTTGCTGGATGTCATTGTTATAGGCGCTGGCGTCAGTGGCCTAGGCGCGGGCATTCGCTTGCTGGGCGATGGCTTCATTAATTTTCTGATTCTGGAAAAAGCTAGCAGCTTGGGCGGCACCTGGCGCGACAACAATTACCCCGGCTGCGAATGCGACGTGCCCTCTGCGCTGTACTCCTATTCCTTTGAACAAAAGGGTGATTGGAGCCAAGCCTTCGCCGGCCACGCGGAAATCTTGAGCTACTTAGAAGACACGGCGCGTCGTTATGAATTGGAAAGCTACATACGCTATGAACAGCCCATGCAGCGAGCGCAGTGGCAAGAAGACGGCGGATATTGGCTGGTCAAAACACCGGGTGGTGAATACCACAGCCGCACCTTGGTCAGCTGTGCCGGCTATCTGCATGAGCCGATTATTCCGAACATCCCTGGGCTGAAAGATTTCCCCGGAAAAATTTTCCATTCATCACGCTGGGATCATCAACATGATTTGCAGGGCGAACGTGTAGCGGTAATCGGCACCGGCGCTTCAGCCATACAATTTGTCCCCAAGATCACCCCACTGGTGAAATCACTGGCGATATTCCAACGCACCGCGCAGTGGGTACTCCCTAAGACCAATCCGCCTATAACCGCCGGCATGCAAGCGTGGCTGAGCAAGCCCTGGTTGGGAAAAGGCTGGCGCAATGCATTGTATTTGGGCTTCGAAAGTTTTGGCATTGGTTTTCGCCGCCCCGCCTTGCTCCGCAAAGTGCAAAAGCTCGCCGAACGGCATGTGCAACGGCGCATCCGCGATCCGGAACTGCGGCGCAAGCTGACGCCCGATTACACTTTGGGCTGCAAGCGCGTATTAATGTCGAACGACTACTACCCTGCGGTACGTCAGTCTCATGTTGAGCTGCACGCCACGGGTGTTAGCCAAGTACAGGGACATACCGTCATCGGTGCCGATGGCAGTCAGGCGGAAGTGGATACCATTATTTTAGGGACTGGCTTTTTTGTCACCGAGCCCCCCATATCTGCACATTTATTCGATCAAGATGGTCGCTCTCTTGCACAGTTATGGAGCGAAAAAATGCAAGCCTATCGCGGTACAACCATAGCCGGCATGCCCAACGCCTTCATGGTCTTGGGACCGAACTTGGGCATAGGCCATAACTCGGCTTTCATCGTGATCGAAGCGCAGTTGGATTACATCATGAGCGCCCTGCGTAAGATGCGTAAGCAGAATCTAAGCCGCATCGAAGTGCGTGCCGAAGTGCAAGAACGCTACAACGAACACATCCAAAAACATCTGCAAGGCACGGTATGGAATAGCGGCGGCTGCTCCAGTTACTACTTGGACGCCAACGGTTTTAACAGCGTTGGTTTCCCTTGGGGCACCATGAAAATGCGGCGCATGCTGAAGAGCTTTGATGTGGAAAATTACGCCACCCAAAAGGCGCCCGCCGTCAGCATGGAAAAGGCCGCATGAGCCAGCCGATTAAAAGGGCTTTAGTTTTAGGCTGCGGCGGCGTTGCCGGTGGTGCCTGGAGTATCGCCAGTTTGCAGGCACTGCAAAACCAACTGAGTTGGGATCCACGCACAGCAGACCTCATTGTCGGCACTTCGGTTGGTGCGGTGCTGGCCGCGATGCTGGGCGCAGGTGTAAGCGTGGATCAATTGATCGCTTGCCAGAGTGGAGAATCGCCAAACGATTGCGTGTGGGATCACGATCATGACAGCGGCGGCGCCCTGCCACCTCGCCCTGCCTTACGCATGACCTCGGCCAATTTGCTGATGAAAGCCCTGCGTGGCCAGCTGCCTGCCATGATTGGCCTGTGCGGCCTCGTCCCACGTGGCCGCTTCGATATGACGCCGTTTCGTGCCTTGATAGATGGACTGGTCACGCCTGGGCAATGGGCATCACGCGACGGCATTTGGATTATGGCGGTAGACACAGCCAATGGTCAGCGCGTCGCTTTCGGACGCGATGATGCCCCCGAGTGTGCTTTGAATGATGCGGTCTGCGCCTCCTACGGCGTACCTGCGTGGTGCCCGCCGGTGAGCATTGCCGGACGCGAATATTTCGATGGTGGCGTGGCCTCACCCACATCTGCAGATTTGCTCTGCGACAGCGATGTCGACGAAGTTATTATTCTCGCCCCCATGTCGTCACAGCACCCGGATCAACCGAGCAGCGCTTTGGAAAAAGTTGAACGTCGTGTCCGCAAAATGATGACGCGACGTGTCGACAAAGAAGTAAGCAAACTGGAACAAGCCGGCAAACGTGTGATTCGTTTGGACCCAACTGCTGAAGATCTACAGGCCATCGGTTACAACATGATGGACCCCAGAAAACGGGCACAGGTTTTTGCCACCGCTCAAGTCAGCGCGCCAATACAGCTGCAAAAGGCCCTGTCCGCTAGCCCCCTATCGGACCCGCAGCTGGGTGCATCAAAGAACAAAACCGCCTTTGATCTACACTCGCAGAAACGCGCTTAAGTGAGCACGACATGAAATTCATCAAGCGGCTAGTCGGCTGTGCCCTTATTCTTGCTTTGGCAGGCGCCTACGGCTACAGGTGGCTACATCAAATTCCGCAAGCCAGAGAGTTCACTCCACCGGCCAAAACGGCATGGAAACCATCGGGGCCTCGGTTCACAGTGAATGCGCCTGACTACAGCGTCACCCCTGAGCCCAACACTTTTCACACCATGCACGTGGGCAGCAACAACACCGACAATCTGTGGATAGCGACCGCGCCGATGTTCGAATTCGACTGGATTGCTGAAGCCGATTTGTATGTGCCAGAAGGCCCCACTCTGGACGATGACGGCAATCTGTATTTCAGCCCCGTGGGTCGCTGGCAGACACTCAGTTTGGTCGCTCTAGATGGTAAAACCGGTGCTAGACGCTGGGCCTTAGAACATGCCGGCGAAGACCAAGGTGCTGGCGGCGGCGCACCCTTGATTCTCAACGACCCCGCACATAGCGGCGAACAAATTATTTATCACGCCAGCTACGAACAGGCGATGGCCCTAAGCACCGAGGGCGAAACGCTATGGCGCATGCCAACAGGGCTGATCCTGCGCCCGCGTGAAGCCGGCAAACCTTATGCCGATCATCATTGGGGCATGAATTACCTACCCCAAGCTGATGCCTTGGTTGGCGTCACCATGGACGCCGGTGTTTATATATTGGATCGGAGCACGGGCAAGCCCTTGGCCGACCCCATTTATCTGCCCGGTCGTCCAGCGCCGAAATCCGATAGCATGCCGCGCGCTGGCGTACTCGCTGCCGGTGATGCAGTCGCCGCAGAAGCCTTTGGTGATACCGGCGATGGCACCGGACTGGTAACACGCGTTGTCAGCATTATTTTTGGCAGCGAAACGCAGATCGCCAACTTCTTTGGCATAGACCCCAACAATGGGCTGATTTATATCGCGGCCACGGCGCCGGATGAGCAAGACGGCAAAGCCGATGGCGTGTCCGATAACGGTGCCTTGTATCGTTTGGAATTTGCCGATGGCGCTCTGCAGGTCACAGGTCGCTATGACTTTGTCGGCGGCACCGGCTCCACCCCAAGCATTCGCCCTGACAGCCAACGCATCATGCTGTCCGATGACAACGGCAATGTGATCGCCTTGGATAGCGAACTGAATGAGCTGTGGCGCTATCCACTGGGCGAGCAAATCGCCGCCTCCATTGCGGTGGCCGATGACAACGCCGAGGTGTATGCGGTGACCCGCAGCATCGTGATCAAACTGATTGATGAAGGCGACCATGCGCGCGAAGTGTGGCGTGCCAATCTGGATGCCTATCCCGGTTTTGATAATTTCAATGCCCTGACGCCGACTATTACCGCCAACGGCATCGCGGTCAGCGTCGGCGGAGGCCGCCAAATCATGGGTGCCCAATTGATGCCCAAAGCAGGCATGGGTTTGATCGACAGAGAAACTGGCGAGCTACGCTACTTTGCCGATGGTGGCGAAGAATCCATCGCAGTGACCGTAGTCGGCCCAGACGGTGGCTTTTACATCGGCAATTCTCCGATACGCCGCTCTATCGCACGCGGTTTGTTAGGAGATGTGGTGAAACCGGTCAGCGGGGGCGTGCAACGCTACAAACCCATACGCCTGGATTTGTTGGTGCGTGACGCCAGTTGCGCGGCACAGGTCCGTGCCAACAATGCTGTGCAAATTCAGGATGAATATCCGCTTGCCGCGCAAGAAGATGTACGACAAATTAGAGTGCTGCTGACGCAAGCGCTAGGCGCAGTTAAAACGGGTGCCGCGACGGAGGATCTAAGTGCACAAGAGGCCGATGAAATGACCGCGGTGCTAAATGAAACAAAGCTACAGTTGGCCGCCTCGACACTGGCCCTGCCCTTGGCAGCACAAACACTGGCTAACATCTGCGAGCGTTTCGAATGATGAAACAGCGTCAACGCAATGGCACACGATCTTCGCGATTTGCATTGCCGTTGATGGTCGCCGTACTGGCCGCCATGCCGTTGCAAGCCCAATCGGAACCGAACGAAGAATTCACATTGGACGAACTGTTTGACTCGGACGATCAGAGCAGCGAATCCAGCTCAGCCACCGACACCAGCAGCTCAAACCAAATGAATGACGAGCCAACATCCCGCAACATCGTGCTGCAAGAAGAAACCCCACCTGACGTAGCGCCCCCTAGACCCAAACACCGGGTCCTGGAAGAGATCATTGTTACCGCGCAAAAGAAAGAAGAATCCCTGCGTGATGTGCCCATTTCTGTGATGGCGCTGAGCGAAGATTTCCTCAAGGAAACCGGTGTCACTGATTTGAATGATGTGACCTTCTTCACCCCCAACGTTAAGGTCAACGCCACGCCGAGTATTGGTTTTATTTCCATGCGTGGTATCGGCTCGGGCAATAACAAAGGTGTGGAGCAATCGGTGGGCCTGGTGGTGGACGGTATCTATTACAGCCGCCTAGCCTATGTCACCGATGGGATGTTGGATTTATCTCGCATAGAAGTTTTGCGTGGACCGCAAGGTACTTTGTTCGGGAAAAACACCGTGGCGGGTGCCTTTAACATGACCACCGGCAGCCCTAGTGAAGAATTGACCGGCTCAGTCGACATCTTGCAAGGTGAACTCGGCCACAGCCGTCAACGCATTGCTGTCGGCGGCCCCCTGGTGGACGATCTGGTCAATTATCGTGTGGCGTTTTCACGCGAGTTGCGTGATGGCCAAGTGCGCAATTCAGCCTTTGATATTGACCCGGATTCCGCCGCCTACCGCCAACACATTCGTAACCCATCGCCGTATTTAAGAGATCGCGACAATTTCGTTGGGCGCTTGAAGCTCAATTTCCCCAGCCTCATGGATGATCTGGATCTCACCGTAGGCGTGACCCAATCCCAAGTTGATCAAAATTCACTGGGGCTGGAGATGTTCTTAGCCTCCGCCCGCACGCAACGCGCCTACAGTTCGGTAGACCCACAATTCGAGACCAATCCAGACAACGTCGCCAGCATAGGCAATGAAGAATATGCCGCTCGCGAAACTACCTCTTACACTTTGCATGCTGATTACGACATCGGTGAGTATCTGGTGTCGTTCGTCGGTGGACATTCCAATTACGAACAGGAAGATTTGTTGGATGCGGATTTCGGACCGGTGCGCTTTCTGGGCTTATGGAACGATGACAAATTTTCACAGCAGACCTTGGAACTCAGATTAGCCTCGCCCCCGGGTGACTTAGAATTTGTTGCCGGTGCGTACTACTTCGGCTCAGACTTGGATGGCCACAGCCAGATTCGCATCGACGCCACCGGCTTGGCGCTCGTCGCCTCGGCGGAAGCTCCGGTCTATCCAATCGACCCTATCAATGGCCTGTTTGACGCTGTGCAAGGGCTATTGCCTGTTGATGCGGGCATCCCGCCGCCGCTCAATCAAGATGAGTTTAACGACCGTGTATTCGCACAAACCACCGATTCCAAAGCTTTATTCGGTCAAGTGACCTGGCGGCCGTGGGATCGCTGGTCCTTCATCGGCGGTCTGCGCTACACCACGGAAGAAAAGGTCATGGATCTGGTACTCAGCCATAGCAACCCGCTGGGATCGGCCATCTTTCAATATGCCCAAGGTGAGGACGACAGCTTCACCATCGAAGGTTTAAGTCGCAAAGAGTCCGACCTGTCTCCGAAGATCAGCGCCGTATTTGATTGGACCGACGACATCAATTTTTACGGCACCTACGCCACGGCTTTCAAAGGCGGAGGTTTCAATGAACAAGCTCCTAACACCGAAAAGAAGAGTGTGGAGTACGAGCCAGAACACGCCACCACTTGGGAATTCGGTTCCAAAATGCGCCTACTCGATGGCGCGATGACGTTAAATATTGGTCTGTTCAGTACCGAGTTCAAAGACCTGCAAGTGAGCTTATTTGATGGCACGACCTTCGTCGTTAACAACGCTACCGATGCTTTCGCCCGCGGTGTGGAGGCAGAATGGAATTGGCTGCCCAACGATTGGCTCAGCGTCGGCGCTTCGGCGGCTTACCTGCATGCCCGCTACCGCGAATATCAAGGTGCCCAATGCGCTGCAACAGTCGATGATCCAGAAGATGATGGTTGCGACCTCAGCGGAGCCAGTTTAGTCCGCGCCCCGGATTACAGCGGCGCGATCCACACCCGCGCAACGCTACCCCTATGGCCCAGCCGTGGCTTGGGCATGCAACTGGGCTGGGATATGTCGTTTACCGGCGATGTGTTTCTCACCACCGACAACGATCCAGTAGATACCCAACCCGCCTATGCTCAACATAATGTGCAGATCAGTATTGGCGATATCGACAAAAATTGGTCACTGACATTGTTTGGCTGGAATATTCTGGATGAGAAGTATTTGAATGGATCGCAAGACGTGCCTTTGCAGCCCGGCAGCCACTCCGGTGTGTACAGTTTCGCCCGGCGACTGCATTTAGAAATGCGCTACAACTGGTAGGCGCAAATGAGTAGCTTAAGCCGCGTCGACGGCAATTATTACAGGCACCTCCGCTTAGCCTTGCTAGCGGTTTCACTGGCCTGCTCGGAACTCGCATTCGCAACAGGCGCGGACATGCTGCTGATTCCCGGAGGTAGCACCGTCATCGGTTCTGATCAGGGCCTGCCCGATGAACGCCCAAAGCATGCCGTCACTGTGGCGGCCTTCGAACTCGACAAAACACCGGTTACCGTTGCAGCGTTTGCTCAATTTGTGAAGGACACCCAGTTTCAAACTACCGCTGAACAATTAAACGCGGGTTCCATCATGCAATTCGGCACCGGCCGCTGGCATCTG
Source organism: Oceanococcus sp. (assembly GCA_051252075.1). Lineage (GTDB taxonomy): Bacteria > Pseudomonadota > Gammaproteobacteria > Nevskiales > Oceanococcaceae > Oceanococcus. Next base: position 33,751 of record JBPOFU010000020.1, read on the forward strand.
CAAGCGGGCGCCTTTTGGCGGACACCACAGGGCTTAGACCAGAATGCCGCTCCGGAAAATCATCCGGTCACCCAAGTCTCTTGGGATGATGCTCAAACTTATTGCGCGTGGGCGGGGAAACGCCTGCCCAGTGAATACGAATGGGAACACGCTGCCCGCGCGGGTCAATCCGGCGAGCCGGCTTACGCCTTTGGTGAAGAACTGCTGAAAGAAGGCCAATACTTGGCCAATGTCTGGACCGGTGTTTTTCCTGTCATCAACACGAAATCGGATGGCTACAAGCTGACCTCGCCTGTGGGTGTTTTCGGCTTAACACCAATTGGCCTGGCCGACATGGCAGGCAATGTGTGGGAGTGGACCAGCAGCGATTACGCGCCCTACCCGCAAAGTTCAAACAATCAGAACGCCGCAACTGAGAAAGTACAGCGTGGCGGCTCGTACTTGTGCGATCCGAATTTTTGCCATGGCTTCCGGGTCTCCGCCCGCGGCCATGCCACCACCGACTCATCGTTGATGCACGTTGGTTTTCGTTGTGCACGCACCATCAAGAAAGATAAATCATCATGAAATGGATTATTCGCATAGCCGTCGTACTCATACTCATCGCTGGTGGCTTGTTTTTAGCCCGCGACACTTTGATTCTGCACCTGCCTGGCTATGTCGATGCGCTGCACAATCCTATGGGTCCGCCGCGCGAAGTACACTGGGGGCAAGGGCCTGAAACGGCCGAGAAAAGCCCGACTGAACGGCCACCCAATATCGTACTGATATTGGCCGATGATCTGGGTTTCAATGACATCAGCTTCTGGGGCGGCGGTGTCGCAGGGGGCAGCGTGCCCACCCCGCACATCAATTCCATAGGTCAGGATGGTGTGGCTTTTCGCGCCGGCTATTCGGGCAACGGTACTTGTGCCCCTTCACGCGCGGCCATCATGTCCGGGCGTTACCCCACTCGCTTCGGCTTTGAGTTCACCCCCACGCCCGGCAATATGCTGCCCATCCTGAATCGTTTATACATGCAAAACCCAAAACTGCGTGATCCTATTTTTTACGGCGATCAGGCTGAAGCCGCTCTGCCTTTCGAACAAATGGGCATGCCAGCAGAGGAAATCACCCTAGCCGAGCTGCTACGCGATGCCGGCTACTACACCGCGCATATCGGCAAGTGGCATCTAGGCCGCGCCGCAGGTATGGCTCCACATGAACAAGGCTTTGCCGACAGCTTGCTGATGGCGTCTGGCAAATACCTGCCGGATGACGATCCCAATGTGGTCAATTCAAAACAAGATTTCGACCCTATAGATCGATTCTTGTGGCCGACCTTTAAGCACGCCTCCAGCTTCAACGGAAGTGAGCGCTTTCCTCCCCCCGGCTACATCACCGACAACTACACCGACGAAGCCATCAAGGTCATAGAGCAAAACCGCAACCGGCCGTTTTTCCTCTACCTTGCTCAGTGGGCGGTTCACACTCCGTTGCAGGCGCTGAAAGCAGATTACGATGCGCTGGACCACATCGAAGATCATCGCTTACGCGTTTACGCGGCGATGGTGCGCTCGCTGGATCGCAGCGTGGGTCGCGTGCTGGAAGCCCTGCGTGCGAATGGTTTGGAAGAAAACACCTTGGTGATTTTCAGCTCCGACAATGGCGGCGCTCATTATGTTGGCCTACCTGAAATCAACAAGCCCTACCGCGGCTGGAAGATCAGCTTCTTTGAAGGCGGCATCCACGTGCCCTTCTTCATGAAATGGCCAAAACAAATTGCCGCGGGTTCAAGTTTCGAAGAACCCATACATCACTTCGATATTTTCGGTACGGCCGCCGCAGCCGCAGGCGCTGAGTTACCCACCGATCGAACTATGGACGGCAAAGATCTGCTGCCCTACATACAACAAAAGCGCAGCGGCGCCCCGCACCAAGAATTGTTTTGGCGGCAAGGGCATTACCAAGTCGTGATCTCCGACGGCTGGAAACTGCAGACCGCTGAACGCCCAAAAAAAACCTGGCTGTTTTATCTCAAAACCGATCCCACCGAGCAACACAATGTCGCTGCCGAGAATCCTGCGTTGGTTGCCACGCTGCTGGCAAAACTGGCGAAACATGACGCCGAGCAAATCGCGCCCGCCTGGCCTGCTCTCATCGAAGCCCCAATACCTATCGACAAAACTATGGATCAAGTGGAATCGGCAGATGATGAGTATGTGTATTGGCCAAATTAATTGCGGGCCTGATATCCAGCCACCGATTCGACATAGAATATAAAAATGAAATCAATCAAAAACGAAAAAGAATTCCTAAAAAAAGCCATTGCGGATGGCGTTGCCTATGCCGAGAAACGTGGTGTCGCGGAATTTGAGCCCACGGATTCTGCAAACGTGAAGGTCGAATACGTCTATCGATTACTGGTGCATGACAAGATCATTCAGCCTATTCCTGAAGATCAAGTTTCGCTGAAGTCTATGCAGCACAAGCTGGCCATTTGGGCTTCCAAGAATAAGTGAGTGGTCGCGCCTTAACTGGAGATTTTGATGTAGTGACCTAGCAGTAAACGCCTATACTGCGATGAGCATATCCATCGCAACACACTACAAGGCGACCTGCTATGACCGTGTACAACACTATTCTTGAAACCGTGGGCAATACCCCGGTCGTTCGCATCAACAAACTGGCGCCAGCGGGTGCTGAGCTGTTTGTCAAAGTGGAAGCATTCAATCCTTTAGGCTCGGTCAAAGACAGATTGGCTTTGGGTGTGATTGAAGATGCTGAGCGGCGTGGCGTACTTAAACCTGGCCAAACCGTGGTGGAAGCCACCAGTGGCAACACCGGCATAGGTCTCGCCATGGTCTGCGCGCAAAAAGGCTATCCCCTAGTGGTCACTATGGCGGAATCTTTCAGCGTAGAGCGACGTAAGCTAATGCGCTATTTGGGCGCCAAAGTGATACTCACGCCAGCCGCTGAGAAAGGCACGGGCATGGTCAACAAGGCGGCTGAATTGGCCGCAGCACACGGCTGGTTCATGACCCGTCAATTTGAGAATGAAGCCAACCCAGAGATACATTCACGCACCACAGCACGAGAAATCCTTAACGATTTCGCAGATCGCCGTTTGGACTACTGGGTCACCGGATTTGGTACCGGCGGCACACTCAGGGGCGTCTCCCGTGTACTCACAGCGGAACGGCCGGAAGTCAAAGTCGTCGTCTGTGAGCCGGAAGATGCCGCGATGCTGTCCAGTGGCGCAGCTCAACTACGGAATTCCGATGGCTCCCCTGCCGCCAGCCACCCAAGCTGGAAACCACACCCCATGCAAGGCTGGAGCCCTGATTTTGTCCCGAAATTAGCCGCTGATGCGGTTGAGGCAAAAGGCTTCGACCGCATCGTCACCGTGAAGAATGCCGATGCGATACATTGGGCTCAGCAGTTGGCTCAACAAGAAGGCCTGTTTGTCGGCATTTCCTCCGGTGCAACTTTCGCGGCGGCGCGACAAGTTTGCGAACAAGCCGGCCCTGGCGCTGTCGTATTGTGCATGCTGCCGGACACAGGAGAGCGCTATCTCAGCACGCCATTGTTTGCGGAGGTGCAGGCCGACATGAATGAGGCCGAAAAGGAAGTGATGAACTCCACTCCGAATTTCCAACTGAGCCCAGCTCAGTAGAGCAAAATCTCTGGCAAGAGCAATTATTGGCATCTCGGGGTCGTGGTTTCACGGCCCCAATGCGTTTTAACACACCCCAAAGTGACCTGATTCCTTAATGAGACAAACCCTGCTCCCTATCACCGCCTTGCTAGCCAGCGTGGCCATGCTGTTCACCGCGAATGGTTTGCTAGGTGTGTTGCTGCCACTACGCGCAACATTTTTAGGATTTTCTCCGGTCGATATTGGCTTCATGGGAACAGCCTATTTCAGCGGCTTTGTGGTTGGCTGTTTGCTGGGGCCACGTTTGGTACGGCGGGTCGGACATATACGCACATTCGCTGCGCTGGTCGCCATCGTTTGTTCGCTAACCTTACTGATGGGGCTAATGGATGGAAAGCTAGTCTGGTGGCTGTCGCGCGGTGTTATCGGCATGTGTTTCGCTACCTCGTACATCGTCATCGAAAGCTGGCTAAATGACCGCGCCAGTAACGAAAACCGTGGCTTCGTGTTTTCCGTATACACGATTATCAATCTGTCCGTTATCACCTTGGGTCAGCTAGCCATTACCCTCGCCAGTTTTGAGACTTTGGTGCTGTTCGCGGTCGCGGCGATACTGGTCTCACTGGCGACAGTTCCTGTTGTTGTGAGTGCAGCCCAAGCACCTGCTCTGCCCACCACAGTCAACGTTCGACTTCGATACTTATTTGAACGTTCGCGGGTTGCCATCGTCGCCTGTGTCGGGGTCGGTATGGCTAACGGTGCATTCTGGACCTTGGGGCCATTGTTCGCACAAAGCGATAGAGGCGATACCCGCACTACCGCCATATTTATGAGTTTGACCGTCATTGCCGGTGCCCTTGGGCAGTGGCCATTGGGTCATTTATCCGACCGTATGGATAGACGCTGGATCATCATCTGGGCGAGTCTAGGTGCCAGCGTGGGAGCGGCGGTTTTAGTCGGGTTTGGCAGCAGCGGCTTGCTGGCCATTTACATCGGCAGTTTTTTGTTCGGTGCTTTCGCCTTTCCCCTATACGCCTTGTGCGCCGCACATTTAAACGACTTCATAGATGAAGGCGGCTATGTTGAAGCCGCCAGCGGCTTACTACTCATGTATTCCGCTGGCGCAATCGTTGGCCCGTTAATCGCATCCGCGATGATGAATGTCTTCGGCCCCAAAACGCTGTACATCTACACAGCATGCATACATCTCTTAGTTGCAAGCTATGCACTACACCGGGTGCATGTCCGGCAGCCTACGGCTGAAGCCGGACAAACATCCTTCAATGATGCGCTGGTCATCAGTTCTTTGTCAGCAGACATCGACCCTCGAACTCATGAAGAAGAGCCGAGTTAAAGCTACTGTTTCTTAGCCGCTTTTTCTGCCCGTTTTTCCTTCAAGGTTTTTGCGGCTGGCTTTTTGGATTCTTTCTTCTTGTCTTGGCCTTTGCTCATTTTGCTGTCCTTTTTATTGGTGATTCATTGCTTGGCGGGCGAAGCTTAAGCTGCCATCGCCTCACCGTATTGTGCGCCTTTGCGACCTAGAATATCTCTACAAGTTGCACCGGCCACGTAACAAGTGTGCATGAGCATCGCTGTAAGCCGCCTACCAACGCAGAGCCACCGCGAAAACACTGGCTGTGCGCTACCATTACGATGCCCCTGAGGAGGACCCCATGCGCTGCTACCCACCCAAAATCCTTATCGCTAGCCTACTCCTAGCAACTGCCGTCCCTTTAATGGCAGTGGAGCCGGATGCCATAACCGGCACCTGGTTAACCAGCGATGAAGACGGCCAGCAAGACTCCGTGGTGGAAATTTTCCGCGATGGTGATCACTACGTAGGCGAAGTACGCTGGATCCGTTTCCTGACCTATCCAGCGGATGACCCCATGGCCGGGCAAGCCGTTGTCGACCGTGCAAATCCCGACCCGGCATTAAGAGAACGCTCCGTTATGGGGTTGCGCGTGCTCTGGGGCTTGCGCTTTAATGACGGTGAGTGGGTGGATGGCCGCACCTACGCCGCGCGCAAGGGTAAAACCTACAAATCCAAAGCCACCTTAGTGGGCAAGGACAAGCTGAAACTGCGCGGCTATATAGGCACACCTATGCTCGGTAAAACGGTTATTTGGGAGCGCTCAGAAATACCGCCAAAATTTGCAGCTACAAAGAATGAAAACTAGGACGCCCTATCTCCCTTCTCTGAATAACCTTCACTTTCCAGAGCCTTACCATTCACCAATATTGGGCATGGACATCCAAGGTTCCGCTTTTTCCAATGCTTGACCGGCTTGCAATAATTCGACCGAAATACCATCTGGCGAGCGAATAAAAGCCATATAGCCATCGCGTGGGGGGCGATTGATTGAAACACCGTTATCCATCAACCGCTGGCAGCTCTCATAAATGTCATCCACCTGAAAAGCCACGTGCCCAAAGTTTCGGCCTCCGCTATAGGTCTCGGACTCACCCGCTTCGCTCGGCCAGTTGTAGGTCAACTCAAGCAAGGGCGCTTTGCTGAGCTCGGCTTGCTCTTTATCGTCTGGCGCTGCGAGATAAACCAAGGTGAATCGACCACCTTCGCTTTCATAGCGGCTGGTTTCAACTAGACCGAGCAGCTCTCCCCAAAAATGCATGGCCGCGTCAAGATCAGCAACTCGGATCATCGTGTGCAAAAATTTCAAAAATCTCTCCAATGACAAAGTTTGCGGGCGCTCGGTTCATTCATCACAACAAGCCTCTTTGAACTGAAACACACAGCTCAAGCAGGACGAATGAATTTTCTCCAATAAAAAAGGATCAAGAGGCAAAACCTGTTGATCCTTTTATATTTTATGGTGCGCCTGGAGAGATTCGAACTCCCGACCGCTCGGTTCGTAGCCGAGTACTCTATCCAGCTGAGCTACAGGCGCATGGTCTACTTACTCTGCTCTGACGCTATGCCCCAGAGAGCGGGCAATTATACCTCAAGATATTGCATTGAGGCTATCGCTTTCTTGCAAAAATTACAGCAAGTTACGAGCAGGCGCGGGAGTATACAGGAGCACAGCGACAGCGCAAACGAAAACCATGGTTGGGCTCACTGAAAATTTCCATTTGTCACTATTCAGGCCAAGCGTGTCTGTATAGACTGCGCAGAGAACCCTACAAATGAGCGGTGCCGGTCATTGACTTGCCAAGGCCTGTTACCGCCGCATTGACTACAAGCCATTATTTGTTGATTTACAAAGCAGCTGATGCGCGCAAGCAAAAGCAAGGCCATATTGCGCTTCTAAAAACCCTGCATATGCAAAAGGAATATTTATGACTGGTCAAGTGAGCGCAGCACTGCGCACGGCTTCGTTTGTTGTCGCCGCAGCGTGCTGTTTGGGTGCCCTGTGGTGGCTGCTTGCACCAAACACTGATGTCACCGCCGCTACTAACCAGGTGCCCCCGAGTGTAAGCTTCGAGCTAGACCTGACACAGCAAGGCGATCCTGAGCCACAACGTTTGAGCGCTACTCAGGGCTCGCCCATTGAAATCACTCTACGCGTGACAAAAGCAGACACATTGCATCTACACGGCTATGACTTGCACCAGAAACTGCAAGCAGGCACTGACAACGTGGTGAAGTTTATCGCCAATCGTAGCGGCCGATTTGACATGGAATTACACGACAGCGATACCCACATTGCGATTTTGGAAGTCTATCCCAAGCGCTGAGTTTCTGTACTCGCTATTGGGGTGGTGGTTCTGCACCATCGTTGGTTAATGAACGAACTTCATCAACAGCATTCTGAATTGAATCAGGATCTTTGAAATCAACGCTTTGCGAAGCCAGAACCTGTGTCGCCGCCTGCTCTAAATTGCTAATGCGCTTGGCATCCAGGTCCGTAGGCGCCAAACCATCTGCTAAGGCTTCGACCCCTGCTTGGCAAGCGATGTCTGTCGCGTTATCTAAAGATTTCGTGACTGTTGAGTTTTCTAACAAAGAAAACAAACCACTGGTGCGCGGCTCACTATCGGTAGCCCCGAATTCAACAATTAGATTGCGTGAGTCGCCCAGAATTTTTATTGCAAAACCGCCGCTGGCATCGGAACTACCATCAGCAACTACTTTGTCATCGCCGGTTTTTGCCAAATCAATCACATCGAAATCACGATTGGCCTGTGGACTACCATCCACCACACTCAACGCGGTTCCACTGACTTTGAATTGAAATCCGTTACCACTGCTACTATCGGAGCAGGCGCTTAGCAATGCCACACTCATCAGCAAAAGCAATGCTGTTTTTATAGTTTTCATGGCGATTCTCCTGAACTAGGGATCTAGCAGTATCAACCTGCTCTTGCAGCGTGTAAAGCTCTAGCTCTAAAGAATAAACGGTAGCAAGACGATCGCCAGCAACAGTCGATAAACAACGTAGGGCCACAGCCCAAAACGATCCAAGAGCTTTAGGAACACATGGATCGCCATCCACGCCACGACAAAAGATCCAATTCCGCCAGCGAACAAAGCCCCCCACTGCACGACTTGGTCACTGCCCGGCAGCGCAAGCAACTTGGAGGCCGCAGCTAAAGCAGTAATTGGAATCGCCAACAAAAACGAAAACCGCGAAGCCGCTTGCCGGGTTAAACCGAGCATCAAGCCTGCAGTAATGGTCACGCCTGAGCGTGATGTGCCTGGCACCAAGGCCAAAGCTTGTGCGAGACCGATTATGAGGGTGTCACGCCAGATCATTTGCTCTACGCTGCGATTACGCGCGCCGTGGCGATCGGCCCATCCCAGCAAGAGCGCAAAGACAATTGTAGTGGTGAAGATAACGACAACCGCACGCAGCTGATTTTCAATCAAATCTAACAGCAACAGGCCCACTAACGCGGCTGGAATGGTGCCCAAGCACAGCGATAGAGCCAGCCGGCTTTGCCCTACATGTTGACGCTGCCTAAAAGCGCTCAGGCTATCAGAACACAAGCCCAATACGTCCTTGCGGAAATACACAACAACGGCGAGTAGAGTTCCGACATGGGTCGCCAAATCGAAGGCAATGCCCTGATCTTTCCAGCCGGTAAAAATTGGCACCAAGATCAAATGTGCCGAACTGGAAATAGGTAAAAATTCAGTAATGCCCTGGATCAGGGCGAGTACCGCTATTTGCAATGCATCCATAAGGCCCTTGCCCGCCGAGATATAAAAAAGCCGGCGATTATGCGCATCGCCGGCTGGCTAAACAAATAGAGGTCGCTTAGGACTTCAATTTGACCAGCAGGTTAAACACCCAGGTCGCAAACTTGCCATACGGCGGCCGTAACAGTTGCATCGCAGTAAACGGCGCTTGGTAGTACACGGGCCGTAATTTGGAGAACGTTAAGAACCCGTCGTATCCATGATAGTGCCCCATGCCACTACCACCCACGCCGCCAAACGGTAAATCGTGTTGACCCACATGAAATAAAGCATCATTGACCGTTACACCACCGGACATCACCCGATTTAAATAGTTGCTGACCAATTTCTTGTCGTTAGAGAACGGGTAGAAGGCCAATGGCCGATCTTGGGCATTGATGTAATCAATCGCCTCTTGCGGCTCTTTGTACGTCATCACCATCAACAAAGGACCAAATGTTTCGCGCTGGCGAATGGTCATGTCATTGCTGGTATCCAGCACCAGGTGCAAAGGCAATTTACGGGTTTCTGGATTCGCCACTTGCGTTTCATTCAACTGAATGACCGTCGCGCCCTTGTCCTTGGCGTCGCTTAGGGTGTCT
>JBPOFU010000200.1:0-2772 GCA_051252075.1 Oceanococcus sp.
GTATAAGGGAAACTTGTCTGCTTCCGACGTAGCCCCCGTATCCTGAACAAGAACGGTATGTTCCCCGAACAAGACATAGATGAACGGAGCCTCGTAATCCACGCATTTGCTCTGCCGCAAGATGTACGTGTCTTCGTCGAATTTGAACGTCTCTATGGCCGGATCTTTGCTTTTCGAACAATTCTCTGCGCCGTGAATCCAAACGTGACTCGCCAACGAAGTGTTTTCGGCTGAGGCATAAGCCAGTGTCGAAGTCAGCAAGGCTACTGCAACGAATGCTAGGAAAATTGGCTGGACTGTTCTCATATTCTCTTATGGCGCCCAACGCCTGAGCTCAGGTGCGTTTGAGGCGACGCCCTCTTTTGCGACAGCAAAAGTGGGTGGCGGGTCAAACGTCACCTGCAGCGATTTGTTGGGCGGCAATGCGCCAGCCTCACTATCGTTCCCCATGAATATCCGCCATTACAGAGACGAACCCTAGCAGCTCTGGCATCCACAAAATCAACGACACGAACCCAGTCAAGGCGAGTATTAGCGTACCGAGGACATAGCGCTCCTCATTTTCGTCGGGCAAGTACATCGCACTTGATGCCAAAATTGAAAAAAAGAACACTGCCGCTGGCGCCCCAACAGTTTTTGCGTTTTGTGGCGTTTCGAAGCCAAAACAACTCATTAGCCATGCCACGAAGTATGCGAATGGGAGCAAAAAGCACTGATAGCGAATTACAGCTCCTGCCTGGATTGCAAAAGATCGCTCTGGATCAGCCAGTGGCAAAATTTTTCTCAAAAAGGCATGGACAATGAACGAAACGCAGATTGAGAACGTCGCCAAAATAGAACTCCAACCTGCGATCGACTTCCAAACTGATTTCAGCAGGACCTGCTCGAGCTGTGCTGAAAGCGTTAGATACGGTTGAGGCGCAGGAAAAATCTCCACTGGCAACTGTATGCCACCTAGCAAGACCAAACCGCTCAGCGTCATCGTCAGCAAAACTTGGCCGCCTGCCAACTGCACGATTAGATCGTTCTGGTGCAGAGTCGACCAACGAGCAAATATACGTGAGCTAAAAAACGCGACATATCCGATAGGAATGGCTACCAACCCAACGCCGAAAATCACCAGGAGAGTGCTTGCTACTGCATCCACGATCTAAATCCGCCCCCTTGCCGCCCAACGCCTGAGTTCAGCGGCGTTTGAGGCGACGCGCGCTTTGCGGCAGCAAAGCGGGTGGCGGGTCAAACGTCCGCTGCAACGAAATGTTAGGTGTCATTTGCACAACCTCCTGAATATTCGTGGTTTTTTCCTTCAATCGGCGGGGTGCGAACACCAAACCTCAACACCAACGTCGACCCGACCAGCTTTCTTTCCCTATTTTCCAGTATGAAGAGATCGAATGTATGCGAGATCAGGCCATTGGATTGTAAGACGCAGGTCTCGGAGGACAGGATTTTCCTAGCAATCCTCTGGAACTCCTTCTGCGCTGCCTCCGGGCAGCCGTACTGTTCAAGTTCGAACGGCAGATACCAGAAGTACGCGTCCGGATCCGCTAGCAATCGTGCGCTGATCTGAGGCTCGCCGTCAGAGTAGACAAACAACTGAAACTCGTAATCTGAGGAGTCTGAGCACGGCACCGTGTAGCAAGTGTAGGCGTCGGTGCGTTGAGTTATTGCAGCCGCCACGCATGGAATCTCCGCGAGGTCGCCTATTGCTGCTTCTGCGATACCAGTTGCCACGTCATTCCCCATGACACCTAACGCCTGAATTCAGCGGCGTTTGAGGCGACGCCTGTTTTTGCGAAAGCAAAAATGGGTGGCGGGTCAAACGTCCGCTGCAATGACTTGTTAGCTGCGTGTTTCACCTAGCAAAATTTCGCTTGATGACTTTTCCTGCGCCCGATTCTTTATAGAGGATTATTCGGATGCACATGAGATACTTTGGATCACGGATCGAGTAAGTGTTTGCCTTTTCATTTTTGCTCAAAAGTGGGGCATCACCTCGTGATAGTTCACCCAGAATCGATCCGATTCCCATATTTGTCTTGGGTATTGCTTTTGGAAATTCCTTTCGGATTAATCCGTCGATAACATTTGAATCGAACTGATGTGAGCTGACCCTCCCCACACAATAAATGACCTGGTTTCGACGTCCAAGCTCAGTCTCACGGCTATTCAGGTGCCCTTCGATAACTTGGTAGCACTGCTTCAATCCTTCAACCATCCACGACCAATCAGCCTTATCCAGCAAATCAGATTTGTATGACCAACTATTGTCATGAATCTCATAGGCCAAAGCTTCGCAATATTCATGGACACGCTGAGCGGTCCCAAGTGTTACATTCCACACGTGTTCGGAAAGATCAATCAACGTATTACCAGTAATTGCCACCTTCAACTGCTCAAAGCCTCTTTGAACAATTTGTCGCGTTTGGTCAGGGTTTAAGCCAGATACACGGGGTATTTCTTGAACACGGTTAGCAACTGATTCCAAGTTTTTCGTTTCTCTGAAGTATTCCAAAACACCATTTGGAACACCTACCAAGAGAAGCCTGACATCACAGGCTGCGTATTTTGGATCGTCCAAGAGAATGACGATATCTGCCAATTCTGTCATTAGTTGATCTTGACTGAAGATTGCCTCCAAGTTGTCCAAAACAACAATTTTTGGCCCAGAATATCTACTAGCAAAGAGCCTAAAGGCCTTAAGCAGAGGATCTTCCTGAGCAATTTTAAATTCACCGGTATGTTTAATCTCGGCTCTTGCAACCATGGCAC
>JBPOFU010000201.1:0-2748 GCA_051252075.1 Oceanococcus sp.
GACCAGCAGGGTATGTGGCTGCGATTCGCGCCGCACAACTCGGCATGTCAGTCGCCTGTATCGACAAATGGATAAATCACGATGGCACAGCGGCCTTCGGTGGCACCTGTTTGAATGCGGGCTGCATTCCGTCCAAAGCATTATTGGAATCAGCTGAGCTTTTTCATCGCGCACAACATGAATTCGCTACCCATGGCATAGGCACAGGGCGAATTAAGTTGGATTTGGCGGCGATGCAACAACGCAAAGCGAAGATCAGCCAACAACTCACCGGCGGCATTGCAGCACTGTTTAAGGCCAACGGCGTTGATGGTCTGGCTGGTTTGGGGCAAATACACGCTGAGGGTGAAGTCGCTTTTACTGCGAACGGTAAGAGCAAGGCGGAAATTCTCAGCTGCGAAAAGATCTTGATCGCTAGTGGGTCGGAACCTGTTGAATTACCAATGGCCAAATTTGACGGTAAATACATCGTTGATTCATGGGGTGCATTGGAACTTGATGCCGTACCCAAGCGCGTAGGGGTCATTGGCGCTGGGGTGATTGGTGTGGAACTTGGTAGCGTCTGGTCACGTTTAGGCGCTGAAGTCATTTTGTTAGAAGCGCAAGACAGTTTCCTCGCCGGCATCGCAGATGCGCAAATTGCTAAAGATGCTTTACGCCAATTCCGCAAGCAAGGTTTGGACATACGTCTTGGCGCGCGCGTCATGGCCGCTGAAGTAAAAGGTAGCGGTGTCGATGTTAGCTTTTCCGCCGATGGTAAAGAGCAAACGGAACGTTTTGACCGTCTCATTGTTGCGGTTGGTCGCCGCCCTTACACGGCAGGTTTGTGTGAAGACGAAGGCGCTATTGAGTTGGATGAAAAGGGCTTTGTTGCCGTCAACGGTGAATACCGTACATCCATGCCCAATGTGTATGCCGTTGGCGATGCCATTGGTGGTTTGATGCTGGCGCACAAAGGCAGTGAAGAAGGCGTTGCAGTTGCTGAAATCATGGCCGGCCATAAAGCCAAAGTGAATTACGATGTCATACCATCGGTTATCTACACCAGCCCTGAAGTGGCGTGGGTTGGCAAGACTGAAGAGGCGCTGAAAGCGGCTGGCACCGATTACAAAGTCGGCAGCTTTCCATTTGCTGCCAACGGGCGTGCAAAGGCCTTGGAAATGCCAGTTGGTCAAGTCAAAATGTTGGCTTGTGCGGAAACGGATCGTATTTTAGGTGTCCACATGGTTGGCCCCTACGTTTCCGAATTGGTCGCCGAATTGGTGCTAGCCATGGAATATGGTGCTACGGCTGAAGATATCGCCTTAACCATGCACGCTCACCCAACACTTTCAGAATCGGTGCACGAGGCCGCTCTCGCGGTTGATGGTCGAGCCATTCATGCCATTAACAAGAAACGCAGATAAATGATTCGCAAACTTATACTTTCTTTTAGCTTGCTGGGAAGCAGTGCACTGCACGCGGCAGAGCTGGATTTAACTTTGGGCAATGACTCTGTTCGTGGTGAATATGTAGCCGCGGTTGGAACCAAACGGGCAGACAACGTGGCCGCCCTTGATGCTGGCGTTCTCTACAGTGAAGATCAGAATCGGGATCGTATCTTAGGCCACGTCGGGCTTATGATTTTTGGCGACACAGGCGCCAAAAAAGCCAATGTAAAAGCTGGTGTCGGGGTACGCGTTGTGGTTTTTGATGCCGATGGCCTAGATGAAAGCGCTGCCATAAGCCTGGGCGGCACGCTTACCGGTCGCGTCCCGGATTTTAACCGCCTTGGCGGTCGCGCATGGGCATTCTATGCTCCCGGTGTCAGTTCATTTTCCGATTTGGATGGCTATCTGGAATACGGCGCTAGCCTGGATTACCAACTGATACGCCAAGCCTTTATAGTTGTCGGTTATCGTAAATTGGAAGCAGAATTAGAAGCAGGTGGAGATGTTCGCATTGAATCCAGCGGGTTTTTCGGCTTACGCATGGTGTTTTAAGTATGGCTGGTCATAGTAAATGGGCAAATATTCAGCACCGCAAAGGCGCCCAAGATAAAAAGCGCGGGAAATTGTTCACCAAACTGGTGAAGGAAATCACGGTTGCCGCACGCATGGGTGACCCCGATCCAGCGGCCAATCCACGCCTACGCTTGGCCATGGACAAAGCAATGTCGCAATCCATGCCCAAAGATAATATTGAGCGTGCTGTTAAGCGCGGTTCAGGGCAGATGGAAGGCGATGCTTACGAAGAAATTCGTTACGAAGGCTATGGTGCTGGCGGTGTCGCAGTGATGGTCGACTGCATGACCGATAATCGCAATAGGACGGTCGCCGAAGTGCGCCATGCTTTCACTAAATATGGTGGGAATTTGGGCAACGATGGGTCGGTTGCGTATTTGTTCGACAAAAAAGGAAGCTTCTTATTTGCCCCCGGTGCTGACGAAGAGCAAATCATGGAAGCGGCATTGGAGGCCGGCGCGGAAGACGTCATTAGCTATGACGATGGCTCCGTTGAAGTGGTAACCGGACCTGAGGAATATCAAGTGGTAAAGGACGCATTCGAAGCCGTCAAATTGGCAGCGGAAGATTCCGATGTGACTATGCGCCCACAAACCAGCATTGAATTGGACGAGGACGGATTTTCTAGCGTTCAGCAATTGATCGATGTGCTCGATGACTTAGACGATGTGCAAAATGTCTATTCGAATGCCGAGCTGAAGGCCTAAGCTGCTTTTGTCCAACATCCGCATACTCGGCATAGACC
>JBPOFU010000202.1:0-2667 GCA_051252075.1 Oceanococcus sp.
ATCCACGCTTATCCATTGTGTGGTCGCACGGACTAAAGTGGCGTTATCTGCTGGGCGACGTATTTGATAGCTGCGTTCCAATCGAAGCTTACCGTCGTTGGCGGTACACCAAGTGGCCACTTCCAACTTTTCGCCGAGCAAAGCCGCCCGCAAATAATTGATTTCAGTGCGATGAGCGACTACGCCGGCACCTAAGCGCTCGTAGATATCCCACCCCATACCCAAATGTTCGGTGTGGGCCCAAGCGGCGTCTTCAAGGTATTGCAGATATGTCACGTTGTTGACGTGATTCATGCGATCAATATCGTCTTGTTTTACCGTGACGGCATAGACGAAGGCATTCGGATAATCCCAGTTCATGGGAGGAGTCTAAGCTGGGCGACGCACATAAAAAAGCGGGCCCTCATCAAATCAGCGCTTCCTTAAGCCCGCGCTTGTAAGTTGACGGTGTATTTCAAGCTTGATGTGGCTGGAAAAAATTGCCACTTTTCTCACGCAAGCGACTGCTGTCGATCAACTCTTGATGGATTTCTTGTTGCAGTTCACGCCTCAGGCCAAAGTGGAAGCAGAGATCGGCAATGATGAACAAAGGCGCCGAGATAAAGGACTGATAAATACTCTCGAAAAAGGCGGGTTTATTGCCTTCGTAATGCAGATGGCCATAAATTTGTGAGGTCCAACCCACTATTTGACCGGCTGCAAATAATGCCCAGCCAACGGCATAGCCTTGTGCCGCAGCGAGGTGAGCGGCGTACAACAAAGCGCCATACAAAACCGTGGCAATACCGCCGAACAAAAGATCAGTACGCAAATAGTATTGAACGCTATACAAATACAAGGCCGTGGCCGCTGTAATCGGTACGCCACCCAATTGGAATAGTTCCAACCAAGCTAGCGGAATAAAGGCAGTGAACGTAATTAACGGAACGCCAAACACATGGATCCACACATTGGTGTGTTCTTGGTGATAGGCGGTGTAAAACGACATTTCTTTAGCAAAACTGCTCATTGCATGCTCTGGCCCATTGGGCGTTAAATTCAACAGGACATACGATAACGGTGCTTTAGCTCTTGCACCATCGTAAAAATCAGCTTGCTCGTCATTGATTTTTACGACATGTCTGGCGCACCCGCGATCTCGCTGTGCAGTGGCGCCAATCGCGCTGTGTTTTTTCCCGCGCGCTTTGCTTCATACATGGCTGTGTCGGCTAGCTTGGTTAGTTCAAATGCGTCTATGGCATTGTCCGGTGCGATGGCAACGCCAATGCTTGCGCCAACAATCAACTTATTGCCTTCATAGGGAATTGGTTCGGAGATAAGCGCTGTGAGTTGAGTAGCTAATGACATTGCCGCTTGAGCATCTCGGACTTCTTCGAGTATGAGTAGAAATTCATCGCCGCCTTTGCGAGATATTGTGTCCTCCGCTCTGAATCGGCAGCGCATGCGTTCAGCGACCACGATGAGCACTTCATCCCCTGCGTCGTGGCCGTAGGTGTCATTAACGGCCTTGAAACCATCCAAATCCAGAAAAAGCAGTGCAATTTTTTTGGATTGACGTGAGTGTCTAGCAAGGGCGTGCTCCAAACGATCACGAGCCAGCTTTGCGCTCGGTAGGCCGGTTAAATGATCATGGGTTGCGAGGTGCTCGATTTCTTGTCGTTGTTCTTCGATTTTTGACGCTAGCCGAACGGTAGCGACTTGGTATTTGGCTGCAGCGACGAAGACGATCACCGGCATGGCGGTGGTTCCGACCAATAGCGTTATCCAGGCACTGGGGTCACGAATGTAGGCATTAGCGTCAAACGGAATTTCCAATGTGCCGTTAATGAAATTGTTGCCGGCAACCATAATGATGGCCGTGCTCAGGGCCACGCAGATTAAGCCGGCGCGTACTGAAATCAGCATGCTTACGAGCAATGCGCCCAATGACATCCACCATATTCCAGCACCGTAAAGGCCCAATGTAAATGTGCCGGCAATTCCAATGACCCAAAACAGCGTGCAGATCAGGGTGAGGCTAGCCAAATAGGGGATGTGGCGGCGATTAACAAAGCTGATGCAAACGATTAGACCGACAACCAGGTGAATGCTGTACATCGGCATCCAGCCTGTTAACAAGCTTCGAGATACGGATATAGGCACGCCAACAGTGACCAAAATGAACAACCCGGTCCATATCGAGTTGATCATCTCCTGTCGCACGCCTTGCAGCGTTGCTTGTATGGGGTCAGAACTGCCCAAGCTAAAACCGAGCGCGTGACCGAAGTTGCGCTTGATTGCTTGATAGAGTTCCGTGATTTTCAATAGCTAACTCCAGCCCAGCAAAATTAGAACAAGGGCGTATTGAATATCAATATACGCGTTAATCTTTTGAGAGCATTTTGTTGCCCGCCTCAAAAGAAGGCTTAACGGAAATTTCAACAACTGAGCCCTAGGCTGTAATTGGAGAAAAAATGCTCAATTCAATCGCATGAAAGGAGTGTTGCAGCATACCCATTGCAGCCTGAGGGCCGAGCGCCATGGACGACAAACTCAAAATTCCTGACGATACCGTCTGGCAAGGCGATCAAGCGCTGGAGATCCCTAATATTGTCCCCGCATTGGAAGCTCGCCTGCGTACCGGAAAGCCAGTTAAGGGCTTTCAGCTGTCACGTGCCAATTTAAAAG
>JBPOFU010000203.1:0-2615 GCA_051252075.1 Oceanococcus sp.
TGGTGGGGCATCGGTATGACTTTGTGGGAAAGAAGTTTCTGGGGGTTGTGTTGCTGGCTCCTTTGATTTTGCCGCCGTTGGTGGGGGCGGTGGGGATCAAGCAGATGCTGGGGGTGTCCGGGGCCTTCCATATGTTGCTGATCGAGCTGGGGATGAGGGATACGGCGGCGCCGGTGGATCTGGTTCTCGGCGCCAACGGCGAACCAATTGGTCGCATCATCGGTGACAACATTGTTGATGTAAATGGCAATGTGGTTGGCAAGGTGGTCAATGGCAAGGCGGTGTCTTTTGATGGCAAACCTTTGGGTAAGATCATCCGAAATGTTGCTGTCGACGATCCTATTTTGCGTGTTGCGGAACGCGCCGATGTGGTGCGGGACGAAAACGGCAAAATCATCGGGCGCATTGTTGATGGTCAGATACTGTCCCGTAACGGTGACGTCATAGGCCAAGTGAATGCCCAAGGGCAGGCGGTTGGCCTGGATGGTAAGACACTGGGGACAATTGAACGCAATGTCGCACTCGATCTGAGTGGCAATGAAGTGGATGTCAGTGAATCGGTGGCCGCAATAAGCGATACCTATCGACAGCAGGTCGTGCGTGATGACAACGGAAATATCGTCGGCCGAGTGGTCGACGGAAAAATTGTCAATGACAGTGGCAAAGTCATTGGCCAGATAGATGCTAATGGGCGAGCGATAGCGTTGAATGGTCGCTCTCTAGGGAGCGTTGAAAGCGTGCTGGTTGATCGTAGCGGCAATCTGGTAGCAACTGAAACGCGTGTAGTACGTGACGCTAATGGCAAGGTTATCGGCCGAGTCGTGAACGGCAAATTGTTAGATAAGGACAACAATGTAATTGGCGCTGTTGATGCCAATGGCAATGCGGTTGGCTTGGACGGAACGCTACTCGGGCAGGTAGAAACCGTGATGTTGCGTGGACTGGATGAAGTGGTGGGTGAAGTCGCCGAAGTCGTTCGCGATGCCACTGGCCAAGTGGTCGGCCGCGTCGTGAACGGTGAAGTCATCGATGCAGCCGGTAATGTCATCGGTAAGCTGGACAAAAATGGCAGACCCATCGGCATCGATGGTCAACTGCTAGGCAAGATTGAAAAAGTAATGACCAACGCAAACGGTGAGTTGCTCGAGGACGCGATTGATGTGATTCGCGATGCCGACGGTAACTTGATTGGTCGCTTGGTGGATGGGCAGGTCGTTGATTCCGCCGGCAACGTCATCGGTACGCTGCAGAATGGGCAGGTGGTGGATGAGAATGGTCAAGTTATTGCGAACGGCGTCAGCATCAGTACAGAAAGCCCCAGCGCCATTGAGGCTGAGCTCCTAGGCGAAGCAGCGCGTAGCATTACCTCGAAGATCATTACCGTTGATTTCATCGCCGGTGGTAGTGCCAAGGACGGTATCGTCCCAGTACAAAAAATTCGTTTGGAGTAGTTGAGATGTCTGGAACTGGAATGAACCGATCATTGAGTTTGGCGCGTGTGATCGCACAGGCATTTGCCCTGGTGCTGGCTTATATTGCAGTCGCCAGCGCTGACGGCAGAGTTTTACAGCCGATGCTTGTGCTGTATCAAGGGGAAGCGCGTGTTATTGAGGCTCCCAATGTGGACCGAATTGCGATCGGAAAGACCGATATCGTCAGTGCCACCTTGCTTAAAAATGGCGAAATCGTACTAACCGCTGACGCCGCTGGCGAGACCAACATGCAGGTCTGGTTCTCGAACGGCCAAAAAGAATCCGTGCTGATCAATATTGTGCCGACAAACGGGTCACGCGAGAAAGTCGAGATCAAATATCTGCTTGGCGATGTGCCTGGGATCAAGATCACCACGCTAGGCCGTCGCATGGTCATTGATGGAAACCTCGATGCTCGGGATCTCGAACGAGTTAACAAGGTTAAAGAGCGCTATCCCGATATGCTGATCTTGGCACGCGAAAAAACCGAGTATGAGCAGCAAATGGTTTACTTTGACGTGCGAGTAACAGAATTCGACCGTGACAAAACGGAAGAGCTGGGAATCAACTGGTCAAAAAGTCTTGCAGGACCAACCCTAGGATACGTCGCCGCCTGGAGTCAGAGGGGGGATGCTTTAGCCGATTTTGCTGGAAATTCTCCTAATTTAGGTACGTTTGATGACTTTAAAGGCAATGGCGGTCAGGAAGGTTTCTTTTGGGGCGTAGGCTCAGAGTTGACGTCGATTATCGACTTGCTGGAACAGACTGGCGCATCAATTACACTTTCGCAGCCGCGCCTGAGTACCCGCAGTGGAGGCAGCGCCAGCCTGACAGTGGGTGGTGAAATTCCGGTCGTCACCAGCTCGCTTAATGGCAGCAGTGTTGAATACAAAGATTACGGCATTATCCTCGCGGTTACGCCTAAGTTGGATACCTACGGCAACATCGTTGCGAAAGTGTCTGTCTCGGTAAGTCAACTTGATCTGGCGAATGCGATTGAAGGCCAGCCAGCATTCAAAAAACGAGCGACCGAGAACGATGTCAAGCTTAAACCCGGTGAGACGTTGGTCTTGTCAGGCTTGATCACGCGAGAAGAGCAGGTGACATATAACAAGCTCAAATGGTTGGGTGATATTCCCATCC
>JBPOFU010000204.1:0-2596 GCA_051252075.1 Oceanococcus sp.
CAGCCACCGTATTCACTCGGTACCGTAAGACCGGTCAAGTGCTGCTTTTTTAGCTCCGAAAACGATTCAACGGGCCAATGCCGCTCTGCATCGACACGATTAGCCAGCTCACGCACTATGCCGCTAGAAATAGCACCAAATTGCTTATTGATCCTCGTAGCGACATTCACGACTGAACTCCAACTTAATAGCTGAGCGGGTTACAGGAACCCCGAACATCAAGCTAGAACGACTAAGGTGAAGAAAAGAAGAAGGCAGATAGGCTTTGGGCTGGCATTACGCCGTTCTAGATTGCTCCCGATATGCTTGCGGTGAGAGATCAAACCAACGCTTAAACGCACGCCTGAAATTAGCGCTGTCATGGTAGTTAAGCAAAACTGCTATAGCGTCGACTGAGAGTTGACTGTCACGCAAATAAGCGCTTGCTTGTTGCGCCAGTATGTCATCGCGTAGTTGGCGAAAACCTGTGCCTTCGGCTCGCAGCCTACGAGCCAATGTGCGTTTACTGATAAACAAAGCAGCGGCAGCCTCCGCCTCACTGAGAACTCCAGGAGGATGAGACAACATCATCCTTTGCACTTGGTATTGACTGCTGTGCTTGTTGGCATGCAACTGGGTCAACATAGTTTCACATTGCTGCAATGCCAATAGATAGTTTTCGTGGTTCGCCGAGGCGTTCGGTACGGCACACAAGTGCTTGGGAATTTTCAGCAACATTTGCGGTGCAGAAAACTCAATTTGGCCGGGTAAGAATTCACGGTAATTCAAGCTATTGTCGGGTTCTGCAAAATCAAATTGCAATACGACTTCTTCTACCGGTCGTCCGACTATAAATTCGGCGCACTCGAAAAAAATTGTGGCAAAGGATTCCGCCAAGATCCTGCGAATCTCTGTGCTGATATCCAAATCAAAATGGCAATAGCAGTCTAAATAATCATCGCCGTTAACCAGTTCCAAACGGGCGAAATTAATCCGTGTCGGCAAGTACATTTGAAAGGCTTGCGCCGCCATCAACAAGTTGGGGCTGCTACTGGCCAAAAATCCCATAGCACCATGAGTCGAAGGCGTAAGGCGCTGACCTAAGCGTAAACCGAATGCGTTGTCGTTAGACAAGTGCAAAGCGTTTTTCAGTATCTGGATTTGCTGCGGTGCAGTCAGCAGTGTGTCTTCCTGCATAAACTGTTCGATGGTCAACTGAGTTCGCTGCAACAAGGCAGGCAAATCACGAACTTGCAGATCCAATTCTCGTGCGATCAAGCGCGAATAGTTTGACGGTATACATGCGACATCCAAAGCAGCTGTCGGCAACACATCAACTGAATTCGTTACCACCCTAGCCCCAATCGGGTTTGAGTTTCTAATGTTCGCCGTCGCTTCATCACGAACAGAGTGTCTTTAAATGACTCCTTGATGTCAAGAAATGACCTGTTGCGCCACAGCGTGACAACCTAGTCTTGCTGACATGATTGATGCTGATTCCCGATGGACGGAGAAATCGCATCAGACAAATTCAGTCATTCGCACTCAGAATTGGAAATGATCTTATGGGCAGCATTACGTTTATAGAACATGACGGCACACAGCACCTGGCAGACCTCGAAGAAGGAAAATCTTTGATGCAAACCGCGGTCGATAATCTCGTGCCCGGTATTGATGCGGACTGTGGTGGCTCCTGTGCTTGCGGAACCTGCCATGTGATTGTTGCCAAGGAATGGATGGACAAGACCGGCGCGAGATCTGATGACGAAAAGCAAATGCTGAATATGACGCCTGAAAAAGCCGACACCTCCCGCCTCGCCTGCCAAATATCAACCACAGCAGCCATGGATGGAATGATTGTCCGCTTGCCAGAATTTCAGATGTAGAACTTAAAAAGTTCTAACTCGGAAAAGGCGCGTTGCGACCCGCTGCTAAAAACTGCTGCACCCTTGGAAATACCTTATGAACATGAAGTCCTCAGTGATCGAAAAAGGCACTGCCATTGTGCCTATGCACCTGCAAATCAAAGGCGCTCATCTGTTTCAGAAAGCCAAGAAAAAAATACTCAAGAGCCCCGCGTTTCCTAAATTTGTAGAAGCCCCTATTGCCGATGTCACGACGCTTGCCTTGGACGATATCGACGTCAGCAACCCGTTCTTGTTTCGGCAAAACCGCTGGGAGTCCTACTTCAAACGCCTGCGAGACGAATGCCCGGTTCACTACCAAAAGAACAGCCCCTTCGGCCCCTTCTGGTCCATTTCTCGCTATGAAGACATACTCTTTGTCGACAAGCACCACGAACTGTTTTCTGCCGAACCCATCATCATGCTGGGGAACCGGCCCGATGGCCTGCATGTCGACACCTTTATCGCCATGGACCCGCCCAAACACGATGTGCAAAGGCAGGCGGTTCAAGCCGTGGTCGCCCCGAAAAATCTCAAAGAGATGGAAGCCCTGATCCGCAGTCGTGCACAGGATGTTTTGGACAATCTGCCTATCGATGAACCGTTTGATTGGGTGGAAAAAGTTTCCGTAGAACTGACCGCGAGAATGCTCGCAACACTGTTCGACTTCCCGTATGAACAACGCCACCGCTTAGCCACTTGGTCTGATGTCA
>JBPOFU010000205.1:0-2595 GCA_051252075.1 Oceanococcus sp.
GTACATGAACAGCATGCTGGTTGCTCGCTACGACAACGGCGTGCAATTCATGTCGGGCGATAGGTGCGTCGCGTAAGTTGCATTGTTGCTCCAGCAAAGTGTTCTGAGCAGATGAATCCGAGGAAGTCTCTGACTCACTTCACCTTAACGGCTGTCTAGCTCGGGTTTCTGGCTCGGGGCATGGCCCCTTACGGCCTTGCAGACGACCTCGATTCAGCATCAATTATCTGCATGAACGAGCCAATCTAATCTTCATGATTTTACTACTGACCTGTCCGATATTTGGGCAGTCGACTAGTCGGTTCCAGCCCTGGGAGGGGAGTGTGAAAGCAAAACGATTTGCAAAAAGATACCTTAATCCAAGCCGGTACATTACGAAATCCAATCTTAATTCTTCATCTTTTCAGGTTGTCGAATTTCGAAAGATACGTGCGTCTGACGCCTGCGAGTTGGACTACCAAGCATGGTCGCGAATCTATGAATACCCGCTGATGATCAGTTGCATTGAGCGTTGCTTGAGCGATACGAACATCAGTGTCCACAACTCATCCTGGGGGTTCGAAGGAGTGCATGTGCTGTTCAAGGAACGACTAGAAGCGAAATATCGAGAGGTGGTAAATTCCGACATTCTCCCATCTCCGATCCCTAATACATGTGTAATGGATATCACTGAGCCTCCAGCTAATGAATACCGAGGTAAGTTTGATGTTGTGCTGAACGTTTCTACAGTTGAAGAAATTGAAAATGATCACGTAATGATCATAGGCAACCTACTGGACCAGGTCAGAGTAGACGGCTATCTAGTTATTACTTTTGATATTCCAGGGATGCAGATGGGTAAGTTAGAGCGTCTGTTGGGTAAAAAAATTGACAGGTTTGATGATGAGTTGAATGGCACGAATTCAGCAGCTCCAAACTCAAAATTCGCCAAGTTGTCATGCGGTCTACTAATTCTTAAAAAATTGCAGTGTTCTTAACGGCGGACGGCTAACCAGTCGTTGAGACATAGGTCAAACGTATCACTCCATTTGGTACACGGCACCGGTATAACGCCGGCAAACTGAACGTCTGGAATATTCTGTCTGCGGCATTCCCGCCAACGTCGGCTTCCTGCTTGTCCGTCGCAGCGTAACGCACAGCGCCTTCGCTCCAGGAACGACTGCTCTCGGGTTCCGACTTGGGCAGCGCGACCGACGGCTTTGCGCCCGTTGCTGCCTACTGGCCAAAGGATGCTTTGGGGCGTTCAGCAGTCATTCAGTTGAATGGGGTATGAGATCGGATTTCGAATTTGTTCGAGCTGCGCGGTTAATAGCCGCAACCTGCCCGAAAGCCGCCATAGAACCCATGCCGGCTCTGGGCGCAAAGCGGTCAGCCAACCTTGCCGGTGATTTCCTCCACAGCGGTCGTTCACTGAGCAGCACAACCAAGCAACTCATCTGGTGCCAGGCGTGGAAGCTACCGTTACCGTGGTGGTCTCCGTTCAGAACAAAGCAGAGTTCAGACTTCTTTGAATTTTCCCCGGAAAAGGGTGCAAATCCCACCAACCTAACCGAGCTCAGAAAATGGACAGCCAAGCTGAAATTACGGGTGCACGAGCCATGCGTCGGTCGCGGCACTACACTCAGAAAACGGCAGACCATGGGCAAATAACGGATGCCGTGCCCATTAGCCAGCGCCCACCCACAGCGGAAGACAGGGCCTTGCCGGGACACTGGGAAGGTGACCTGCTTTGTGGCACTACTCGCAGTCAGATTGCAACGCTTGTCGAGCGAAAGAGTCAAATGGCGGGTGATTTCGTATCTTCTTGCGCCCACCTGGCAATTAGGCAAATGCTATGTTGTGCTGTACGTTGATCCCAACGTGCTGTTGCTGCTGATTTTTGTATGGGCCTAAGTTCAGCGGGGCAGATAAATAAACTAGCAATAGTTGGGAGTAGCGCATGTTCGTCAGTGGTCATGGGAAAGCTGTAATATTCTGGATCACAACGCTGCTGGCTTTGACCGCCGGAACAGCCAATGCGGCAGCAACGTCTATCGATTTTTGCTGGCAAACGTCCTATGGCCGATCAGCTGGCCTTGTGGGCACGGACTGCCCAGCCGGACAGCATCGTGAGGGCCTCAACTGTTACAACGATTGCCCTAAAGGTTTCGAAAGTAACCGCATGGGTCTATGCATACAGACGTGCCCTGGAAAAGGCTGGCGCGATGATGGCGGCTTTTGCCGCAAAGTTGAATATCGTGTATCTGAGTATCCGTGGAAGTTTGGCGATAAGCTAGATCTAGATGGTGCAACTGCCCGCTGCGAAACGGTTTATGGCAAAAACAGTTGCGAAACCCGTGGTGCGGTCGTTGTCGATAAATGTCAGTGGGGTTATGAGCACATACTCGGATTTTGTCGTCCAGCAGGCGACGCATATCCTAATTGCAACAAGCTTGGCTTTGCTGGGCAATTTGATTTGTCCTGCACCAAGGACTCTTTTTTCAAAACCGTTCACGACACACAGTGCAAAGATGATTACGAAAAATCAGGAAGCCTTTGCTATCCAAGTTGTGGCGCGAATGCGACCGGTGATGGCCCAGTTTGTTGGGTCAGTTG
>JBPOFU010000206.1:0-2588 GCA_051252075.1 Oceanococcus sp.
AGACGTGGGAATGCGCGGATTACCTTTATACAACCAGTTGTTAGGTGGCATGGGGTATCAAACTGCGCTTTCCAAACGCTTCAACGTCATAGCTCAATTGGCGCTGGGTTCGGGAGGCTATGCGCCATCAGAAATAGATACGGCATCGGGCATTTTGGTCTATCCAAAATTCAGTCTGGAATATATGGCCAGTCAAAAAGTCGGTGTTGCATTAACGGGAGGTTACTTAGTGGCGCCAAAAGGAACATCTAAAAATGCGACTGTCGGGCTTGCCATGAATTACTACTTATCAGGAAGTGAAGGCGACACAGACCATTCGAAAGGAGTTGTCGAAAGAACTGCAACACGCATTCGTTTCAATTTGTTCGAGCAAACAAAGATTGATCCGAAAATCAAAGGTGAAGACCATGACGACATACACATGATCACCTCGCAAATTGATTATGTGTTCAGTGACCATTTGTACGCGCCGTTGCAAGTCAGCTTTGCCTACAACGAATACCGCAGTTACCCAGGATACGGCGAAATATTGCT
Organism: Oceanococcus sp.; assembly: GCA_051252075.1. GTDB lineage: Bacteria > Pseudomonadota > Gammaproteobacteria > Nevskiales > Oceanococcaceae > Oceanococcus. Next base: position 535 of record JBPOFU010000206.1, read on the forward strand.
GGGTCTTGGGGTGCAAAGCCAAGCCCTGTCTAGTCAGCGCTTTCAATTCTTTTTTCAAACCTTAATAGGCGCGAATGTTACTGGCGGACTGGTCAAATCTGATGTTGGCATCAATTACGGATTGAAAGAAAATTTCGCGTTCTATGGACAAACTGGATACTCACGATCTATCGATGGTATCAATCGACATACTTTGAGCTCATACACTGTGGGCTTGGGCTTAACCTACCGCTTCTCGATACCGGATTAAATTGCAGGTAGTACGCGGAAGCAAGTGTTCTACATCTGTACCAGTTCAGACACTTCTAAAGTCCCATTGATCTCTAAAAAGGGACAGGCTTTGGCAATGGCGAGTGCCGCATCCATCGATTCGGCCTCAATTACGGTGTAACCGGACATGCCAGATCTGCCGCCAACGGCGCTGGAGCCATCTGAGTTCACGCTATGGGTATTTCGAAAAGGGTTCATCGGGCTAATCGCCGCATCACCCAATCCCCCCAACCATGCCTGATATTTTGCGAAATGCTGCTGTCCTTGTTCCGGCGTAGTCGGCTTGTCGCCGCCCAAATACGTAAGTACAAAATGTGCCATAGCGAACTCCTAGTCCTGATATGTGGCGAGCTGCGCCAAAACGAATGTACAGCCCTAAATCTAAGCGGCCGTAGTTCGTAGAAAACGTTTGTGCCCCGACTGTAGCGAAATTCGCCACTCAGCGCTGCCTATGTTTCTGCTATTATTCAACATACCAACTGGTATGAATGTTACTTATGAATTACGCGAATCTCATTGTCCGCTGGCGCTACTTGGTCGTGCTGTTATGCACAGCCCTCGTCATTGCTTTTGGCACAGGCCTGTCCAAGCTCAAGCTTTCCACCAATTTGGAGGTCTTTTTTGCTGAGGATGACCCGCAACTTATTGCCTACGATGCGGTACGCGACACCTATACCCGTGATGACAACCTGTTCTTGGTATTTGAACCGGCTGATGGCAAGGTTTTCACCCCAGAAAATTTGGCCATCGTTGAAGAACTTACGGAGAAAGCTTGGCTGACACCGCACGCCATTCGCGTTGATTCCGTCACCAACTTCCAGCACACCGCAGCTCTGGGGGATGATCTGCAGGTTAGTCCACTGGTGGAAGATGCTTTGAACATGAGTTTGGAGGCCATCGCTAGGGCTCGCGACATCGCTGTCAATGAGCCGCTAATTAGCGGCAAGCTGATCACTGCGTCTGCCCATTTGACCGCACTGAACATCACCATCGAATTGCCCAATATTGATCGTTCCAAGGAAATACCTGAAGCGGTCGCTTACGCCAGGGAGTTACGCAAGGAATTGCAGGCCGCTCATCCAGGCGCCGATCTAAAAATCACCGGAAAAGTTGCGGGCAATCTAAGCTTCACCGAAGCAGCACTGTACGACATGAGCAACATTGTGCCGCTTGCTTTGGTCATCGCCCTGCTCTGCATCGCAGGGTTCCTAACCATCACCAGCGGCTCTCTATTGACGGGGCTATTGGCTACTTTCGCGACTATTTTAGTGATCGTCGGATCTGTGGTCATTGGACTGGGCGGCGCCGGCTGGTTGGGTATAGATATTTCACCTCCAGTATCCAATGCACCTACGGTTATATTGACCTTAGCGGTAGCGGATTGCATGCACTTGTTGGTGAGCTATTTTCAGGCCCGCCGTATGGGTAAAATCGAAAGCGACGCAGTTGCTTACACCCTGGAGCTCAATCGCCAACCCGTTTTCTTAACCAGCCTCACCACAGTGATCGGCTTTATCGCACTCAATTTCAGCGAAGCGCCACCGTTCCATGATCTGGGCAATACCGTGGCCGTAGGCATAGTCGCGGCCTGGCTCCTGTCCATGGTCTTTTTGCCTGCCCTGCTGGCAATTTTACCGCTCCCTGTAAAGAGGACGGACGGAGGTCAAAGCCATCGTATGGAAGCGCTGGCCAATATCGTGCTGTCCCGGCCGCGCCTGTTTTTTGTAATCAGCCTAATTTTGATCGCTGCAGCCGCCACCGGCATTCCGAAAAATCGCTTGTAC
>JBPOFU010000207.1:0-2567 GCA_051252075.1 Oceanococcus sp.
AATCAAACTCGGGCGTCCATCACCTTCCAAAACTATTTCCGCCTGTATGACACGCTGTCTGGCAAGACAGGTACGGCAGATACCGACGCCTTTGAGTTTCAGCAAATTTATGGCTTAGACGACGTAGTTATTCCGACCAACAAACCCATGGTGCGTGATGATCTGCCAGATCAGATTTTCATGACGGCCGACGAAAAACATGAAGCCGTAGCACGTGATATCGCTGAAGCGACTGAGCGCGGTCAACCGGTGTTGGTGGGTACGGCATCAATCGAAACCTCCGAAATTCTGTCGCGCGCGCTAAATGAACGCAAGATCAAGCATGAAGTGTTGAACGCCAAGCAGCATGAGCGTGAAGCAGAGATTGTGGCGCAAGCAGGGCGCCCTGGTATCGTCACCATCGCCACCAATATGGCTGGCCGCGGTACTGATATCGTGCTGGGCGGAAGTCTAGAGTCTGAATTGGCGGGAATCGCAGAAGATGACAAGGACGCGCGTAAGCACGCTGAGCGTGAATGGCGTAAACGTCACGAAAAGGTGATTGCGGCTGGAGGACTCTTGGTTCTGGGTTCAGAGCGTCATGAATCGCGTCGCATTGATAACCAACTGCGTGGACGGTCCGGTCGCCAGGGTGATCCGGGGCGGACACGTTTCTATTTGTCGCTTGACGACAACCTGATGCGTATTTTCACTCCACCACGCTTGCGCGGCATGTTGCAGGGGCTTGGTATGGAGAAAGGCGAGGCCATTGAACATCGCTGGGTGACTAGTTCTATAGAAACCGCACAGCGCAAAGTCGAAGCGCATAACTTCGATATCCGTAAGAATTTGTTGGAATACGACAACGTTGCGAATGATCAGCGTCGTGTCATCTATGACATGCGTGAAAGTTTGATTTCGGATGGCTCGTTGCGCGAGATGGTGGCGCAGCTGCGCGAAGAGGTTATCAATAATGTCTTTCGATCCTTTGTGCGTGCTGGTAGCGCTGAGGAGATGTGGCAGCTGGAAGATTTGCAAGATGCCTTAGCGCGAGAGTACGCGATTCAAGTAAATTTGCAGCAATGGTTGGACGAAGATAAGAGTTTGTCCGACGAGAGCATACTCAAGCGCATCATCGATCAGGCTGAAACCGCCTACTTAGCCAAGCGAGAACAGGCCGGTGATGAGTCGCTGGATAACTTCGAAAAAGCCATTATGTTGCAGGTTTTGGATACCTTGTGGCGCGAACATTTAGCGGCCATGGACTATCTGCGTAAAGGCATTCATTTGCGTGGTTACGCGCAGAAAGATCCAAAGCAGGAATATAAGCGGGAAGCCTTCGGGATGTTTACCGAATTGCTTGAGCGTTATAAGCAGGAAGTGGTCGGCATAGTTAGCAAAGTGCAGATACAGCAGCCGGAAGAGATTGCACGCGTAGAGCAAGCACGTCGTGAGCGGGCTATGAACTTTGAGCACGCGGATGCACAAAGCGCATTGTCTGGCGATGGGCAGGCCGCTGACGAGCAGTCGCCTGGTCAAGCGGCCCCAGCACCGCCGCAACGCATGCGTGCTGTGCCCAAGCCACCAGCGCCACGCAAGCCGCAAACCTTTGAGCGCCAGCAGCCTAAAGTGGGTCGCAATGAACCCTGCCCTTGTGGTTCTGGCAAGAAGTACAAACAGTGCCATGGCAAACTAAGCTAATGGCGGTGAATCTTGCGCCGGCGCAGAATTTGCTGCCGGTGGCTGGTGTTGAATTGGCCAGTTGCGCAGCGGGTATCCGCTATCAGGGCCGCGACGATCTAGTTTTAGTGCGCCTAGCAGAAGGCAGTCAGGTGGCTGCGGTGTTTACTCGCAACGCTTTTTGTGCAGCGCCTGTGACTATTTGTCGCCAACATTTGGCGGCGGGGCAAGCCATCCGTGGCGTTTTAATCAATGCCGGTAACGCCAATGCAGGTACCGGGCAAGCCGGTTTTCTTGCAGCGCAAAAAACTTGTGTGTTGGCAGCTGAGCAATTGGATATTGATGCTGATGCGGTGTTGCCCCTATCAACCGGCGTCATCGGACAAACCTTGTCTGTGTCGCCGTTCCAGGCTGCCTTGCCGAATCTGGTGCCTGAATTAAGTGAGCAGGGCTGGACTCGCGCTGCATCCGCGATCATGACCACAGACACGGTGGCCAAAGGCGCATCTCGGCAGATCGAAATTGCTGGCCAGCCTATTAGCGTTACTGGAATTGCAAAAGGCGCTGGCATGATCCGCCCAGATATGGCGACCATGCTTTCTTTTGTGGCAACGGACGCGGCGGTGGCTCCGGAAAAACTGCAGGCGCTATTGAATCGGGTGGTTAACACCTCGTTTAATGCCATTACCGTGGATGGAGATACCTCGACCAATGATGCCTTGGTGCTGGCGGCAACAGGCGCGAGCGGCTGCGTAGTTTCGAGCGCCGAAGAGCTATTGCTGCTTGAAACCGCTGTACGCGAAGTTTGCGAGCAATTGGCGCAAGCGTGCGTTCGAGATGCTGAAGGTGCGACTCGTTTTGTTACCGTTGATGTGTGCGCTGCCCGCGATGAAAACGAAGCGCGCCAG
>JBPOFU010000208.1:0-2541 GCA_051252075.1 Oceanococcus sp.
GTACTGAAGAAGTCTGGTGACGGCGTCGTAACTGCTGGTGACATACAGTTAGATCACGATGTAGAAATCGTAAATCCTGACTTGCACCTGGCGACTTTAACTGGCGGCGGCATTGATATGGTATTAACCGTGACGCGTGGTCGTGGTTATGTGCCTGCAGTTAGTCGTGCTGGGCTGAGTGAAGAAGAAACGGATCTGGTCAGTGGCTTGCGCTTGGATGCGTCATACAGTCCTGTTCGACGTGTAAGTTACAGCGTTGAGTCAGCACGTGTAGAGCAGCGGACCAATTTAGACAAGTTGATTTTGGACGTGCACACCAACGGTGGTATTGCTCCTGATGAAGCTGTTCGTGTAGCCGCCGGTATTTTGCGTGATCAACTGACTATATTTGTCGGTTTGAATCCGGAAGATGCTGCGCCTGTAGTTGAGCCTGAGGCGAGCACCCAAGTGAATCCGGCGTTGATGCGCCCGATTGACGAGTTGGAACTTACCGTTCGTTCAGCGAACTGTCTGAAAGCCGAGAATATTTACTATGTCGGTGATCTGGTACAGCGTAGTGAAGTTGAGTTGATGAAGACCCCGAATTTGGGTAAGAAATCACTGAATGAAATTAAGGATGTCCTGGAGCAGCAAGGTCTGAGCCTGGGTATGGAATTGGATAGCTGGACTTCGCCAAGTAGCGAAGCCAAGGCTTGAGGAAAGCATAATGCGTCATCGTAAGTCAGGTCGCCAACTCGGGCGTGATACCGCTCATCGCAAGGCGATGTTGCAGAATCTCACCAATTCGTTGGTCGAACACGAACTGATTAAAACCACTTTGCCTCGCGCTAAAGAACTGCGTCGTGTAGCTGAGCCTTTGATTAACCGTGCTTGTGAAGACTCGGTAGCAAATCGTCGTTTGGTGTTTGCGCGTCTTCGTAGCAAGGAATCCGTTGGTAAGCTTTTCAACGAATTGGGCCCGCGTTACAAAGAGCGCAACGGCGGTTATTTGCGCATACTCAAGGCGGGTTTCCGTCGGGGTGACAATGCGCCTATGGCTTACGTTGAGTTGGTTGATCGCCCAGTAGAAGGCAGCTCTGCTGAAGCAGCAGAAGCATAAAGTGATTTAAGTTTATGAAAAGCCCCGATTTATTCGGGGCTTTTTTGTTGGCAAGGCATTTTTTTTCATTACAATGGGAATACACCTGAAGGCCCATTGATGCGGCCGACTGACAGGATTTGGGGAGACAAACGACTATGCCTATTTCGAACACTCGTTCAGCTGCGCGCAAACCATTCGCCCACGCTTTCTTATTCGCGTTGGGGCTGCTGCCGATGACGGGGGCTCACGCTATACAAATTGAGTTGGATTATGGCGACGGCATCAGTGGCACGCTGAATACATCTGCAACCTTAGGCGCGGCCATGCGCATGCAAAAGCGCGGTAATGATCTAGTAGGCAAGGCCAATCTGATACCAAATTTGTGTGGCACACGTGCTGTCGCTGCGCGCGGTGGAGAGGAGATCAATTTCCATTCCTGCCAAGGTATTAATCAGGACGATATTCTGCCCGCACAAGCATTGGCAGGCATTTCAGAGGATATTGGTCAGGGCGTGTTGGATGGGATTGGACATGCCGGTCAATTCACACCGAATGCTGACAATGGGAACTGGAATTATGATCAATATGATCTTGTTCAGGCGCCATTAAAAATCACTCAAGATTTGAGTCTCACCTACAACGACTACGGCTTGTTCAGCCGTTGGATTTATTTCTATGATTTCGTAAACAACGATTTCGACGAATATCATCCCAATCGATTGCAAGTAGGTGATGAAGCGCCAGAGCCGTCTGCGTTACCAATTCCCGGCTTGCCGCCGACGTATGGTGGCGCTACGGACCCGTTTAGTTCAAAACGATCTGATCCTGAAGTTTTGCGGCAAATCGGGTCCGATTTTCAATTGATGGATTTATATATTTACGGTTCGGTGCCATTGCCGGGTGATCGCGAATTGAGTTTGAAATTGGGTCGGCAGAGTATGTCTTGGGGAGAATCAACAGTTTTGGTGATCAACTCCTTGAACCAATCAAACCCTGTTAATGCTAATAATTTGTTTCGTACTGGTTTCATCCCAGAAGAAGTTTTCACCCCCGTAGGCATGCTGTACGCGAGTACAGGCATCACTGATAATTTGTCGATTGAAGCCTATTACCAATACGAATGGGCTCCGGTCGAAGCGCCGGCGCCAGGTGGTTTTTATTCCACTGTCGATGTCGGTACAAATTTCGCCGGCGGTAACACTGCGGGCATTCAGTTTGGCGGTGGTGCTGAAGATCCTGAGCGGGTGGGAACACCGCTGAACAATCCATTGTCAGGCTTGACAGATTCCACAGTCACCATTTTTAGAAACCCTGACAAGGAAGCGCGTGATAGTGGTCAGTGGGGTTTAGCGTTTAAGTACTACGCAGAAGATTTTAATAACGGTACTGACTTCGGGTTCTATTTCATGAACTATCATTCGAAGTTGCCGTATGCGAGTTTTAACGCGGCTGATTTGTCC
>JBPOFU010000209.1:0-2540 GCA_051252075.1 Oceanococcus sp.
AGATGAAATCCACCTTGCCGGTCAGCAGAACCAGCCCGTAAAGCACCGTTGCCAGTGTGACGACAACATTGGACCTTGGCGGCAGATTCCATGTGCCAAAAAACCGTTTGAATTGATCAGAACCGGTTTGCCGAAAAGTCTGAAAGGCTCTGGCCAGTTGCACCAGGGCCAGAACAATCAAACAAATTGCAAGGGCCCGGGGGAAAGCACGCCCACCCAGACTGTCAAAGCCGAATTCCCGAATGGAACCAACTGAACTCAATGTGATGATCGCAACGATCAGGCAAAGTGTGGCATTCGCTAGATAACGCACCATAGCCTCCCCATGGTTCAAACGGGCATTCCATTAACAGATGGTCTGCAAACAACTTCCGGATCGACAGGATGACGATCCAGAAGTGTTAAGTCACGCTATTTGGCGATTTTTGCGCCCAGACGTTTGATCGTGTCAGTCGCGGCCCCGATCTTGTCTGCAAGCATATCTCCGGACACAAAGACTGGCTTGAACCCACCTTCTGTCATTTCCTTCACCAGCGCAGGATCAGTCATCAGGGTTTCCAGGCCCTGTCGCAGCTTGGCCAGCACATCATCCGGTGTGCCCTTGGGGGCTAGAATCCAGTTTCCAATGCAAAATTCAGCATCGTAACCAAGCTCTTTTGCGGTTGGGACATCGGGCAAAACGGGGTCGCGTTCCGCTGACATGATCACAAGAGGCTTCAGGCCATTTTCCTGATAGGCCAGGGCCTCGGAAACAGCGAAAATCGAAACATCGGTATGACCGCCCATCAAAGACGCCAGACGCTCCGACCCCTGACCTGCCTGAACAAGGGATACATTGATCCCTGCAACTTCATTGAGATACATGGATGCAAAATGAGCAGGCGCGCCAATGTTGGCCGCTTCGCGCATTCTGGTTCCGCCTTTGACAGCCTCAACAGCCGCCTTGTAATCCGCATAGGGAGATTTTGGTGCACCGACATAAACCAGGCATTGCTGGGCCACCTCTGCGAGCGGCTCAAACGCTTCTGGTCCATAATCTGTGACACCCAGAACGTTGGCCGTAATCAGTCCCTGATGCAACAGGAGGATCGTGTACCCATCCGGATCAGCCTCTTTGACCTGGCGAGAGGCAACAGAACCACCGCCACCGCGTGAGTTCTTTACCGTTATTTCCTGACCGAAGGCCTTGATGTCACGATTGTATTTCGACAGCGTTCGCGCCACCCTGTCACCGGAACCACCCGGTGCAGACGGCACGACCAATGTGATTTCCTTTTCCGGGAACTCGGCCATTGCTGGCCCTGCCAACACCGTAGCGACCACGGCTGCAATTACTCTTTTCATGATATTTCTCCTCACCTAAAGTTTCTTTACTCGCATTTTCTGGCCGTTGATTAGCCGGCTTTTTAAAAGTCAGGCCATCCCCACAACGGGCAGAGGTTCCTTCAAAACATCGTCCGGGCGCTCGTTGATCAGGCCCATAAGCCGCTGCCTCTCATCTCTGTGTTCGGATTTCTCCCACAGATTGTTCACTTCATAAGGATCGTTCGAGAGATCATACATTTCACCAACTTCCGACAACGTATCGAATGTCAGTTTCCAGTCCGGCGTGCGGGCAGTGCGCAATTCCAGCTCCACCCCGCAGCGCGAGGCCGCCAATCCCCATTCTACATAGGAATGGGTGCGCTCTTCCTCTCCGCGGATCACGGGCATGAGGCTTCTTCCATGCCGATCCCGGTCATCCTGCGCACCCGACAGTTCAAGGAATGTCGGGAGCAAATCGACAAGTGAAATGGGTGTATCGATTATGTTGTTTTCGGGAATGCCGGGACCGGCAATCAGACAGCCAACACGGATCAATCCATCATACAGCATGGGCCCTTTCAGCAGCAGACCGTGATCACCCAACCAGTCGCCGTGATCAGAGGTGAAAATGACATAGGTGTTGTCATCGAGACCAGCCTCCCTCAACGCGTTCATGATGCGTCCGAATGTGTGGTCAGCCAGCGAAATCATACCGTAATAATTGGCAATGACTTCGCGCAGAATATCATCTTCAAGCTGCTCGGGTCGCGACCAGTTCGCCCGGATTTTTCGGAACACTTCGTCTTCCATGACCGGCTCGTTTTTCCGTGACGCCTCGTGCCACCATGGCTTGCCTGTAAAGTCCCGCACTCGCTCTGGCGGCAAATCCACATCTTTGGGGTCATGCATCCGGCTCCACGGCTCGGGGGCATCGAAGGGCGTGTGCGGATCAGGGATCGATACCCAAAGCGCAAATGGGTCTTCGTGTTTGCCCTTGATGAATTCAACCGCACGGTCGCCGCACCAACTGGATGTATGCCAGGCTGATGGCAAGGCAGAATGCCAGACCTGCTCAAAGCCGGATTCCGGCGGCAGGCGTGTTTCGTGGGCTTCCAGTTTTTCCGGACCACGGCCATCGGCAAAGAACCAGTTTTCATAGTGCAGGACATGGGGCGGCGGGCTGGGTTTGAGATTGAAATGCCCCATCAGCATCAACTCACAATGATCGAAGCCCA
>JBPOFU010000021.1:0-40408 GCA_051252075.1 Oceanococcus sp.
GTCAATCATTTTCTAGAAGTGGATCGAGCTCAATCTACTCGCGAACTGCTGGAAATATTGGAACGTAACCAGGGCATCCCTTGGGTTAATACCATCGCTGCCGACAGTGCCGGTGAGGTCTTGTATGCCGATATTTCGGTCACACCCAACGTCTCCGATCAGATGGCAATATCTTGTGCCTCAGCGGTGGGCTTGGCCACCGGGCCGTTGTTGGGCCTGCCGGTGTTGGATGGTTCACGCAGTGACTGCGCTTGGTCGGATGACCCCGATGCGGTGCAGCCCGGCACCATCGGTCCCGCCCGCATGCCGCACTTATTCCGGCGCGACTATGTGACCAATTCCAATGACAGTCACTGGCTGTCGAGCCCAGAGCAGCCGCTGGAAGGGTATCCCCGCATTATTGGCGATGAACAATCTGAACGACGCATGCGTACGCGCTTGGGGCTGGTTATGGTGGAAGAGCGCCTGAGTGGCAGTGATGGTTTGGATGGCAATACCTTTAGCCGCCAGCAACTGCAGGATTTGTTATTTAATGATCGTCAACATGCAGCTGAGCTCTGGCTGGATGATCTGATCGGCTTTTGCCAAATCACACCTTTGTTGGTTGGCTCAGCCGGTCCAGTTACGACTGGAGATGCTTGCGAAATTTTGGCCGCTTGGGATCGCAGCGACCGGCTGGACAGTCCTGGCGCCGTGTTATTCCGGCGCTTTGCACAAAACCTGTATCTGACCGGAGTGCCGTCCGGCACCGCGTCCGGGCAGCTGGATTTTGCCGATGTTTGGACCACGCCCTTTGATGTCAATGATCCGGTGTACACACCGGCCGGACTTAATGTGTTGAACCCTCACGTGGAATATGCCTTGGGCAGCGCCATCAGCGATTTGCAAGGCGCCAATCTTCCGCTGGATGCCACTTTGCGCGTGGCCCAGACAGAGGCGCGGGGTGAAGAAATCATTCCCATCCACGGTGGCCCCGGCAACATGGGCGTGTTTAATGCCATTAGTAATGCTTGGGTTTCCGGCCAGGGTTTTCCGGATGTGGTCCACGGCTCCAGCTTTATCGAAGTGGTCAATTTTGATGGTGATGATTGTCCTGATGCCGCTACGATTCTGACCTACTCACAGAGCAGCAATCCGGACTCACCACATTTTGCTGACCAGACGCGCTTGTATTCTGACAGTGGCTGGGTGCCTTCGCAGTTTTGTGAGGAAGAACTGCAGGGGCGGGTCACCAGCAGCATGACCATCAGTCAGTAATTAGTCCGCCAAAGGATCGGGGCGGCAGGGCTGGCTGCGTAGGCTGGCAAAGGCACTGGAGCAAATTCTTGCTCCAGTTGTCCCAGTACCAACCGTGACGGGTGCTCCGCATCGTGCAGCACAGTGATGTAGAGTGACTGAATCTCTGCAGAACGATTCAATGGCATGGCGAAGGGCAGGGAGGATTAAAGCTGAAAAGTATCACGGCGGTGCATTGCCAACATTTCTAAAGCCATGAAATGGCGGGCATGGCTTATGGCTTTAGAGATGTTTGCCCGATTCTGAGCGCAGTAACCCCAGCTCCACGAACCATGCATTTGCCTCAGCATTCGAAGGGAAAAAGCGGGTTTCAACAGCACCGAATACGACCGCAGCACTGCTTTCAACTTGCTCTTCTTTGAGGATGTTTTTATCGCTTATGAACGCCCGCCATTTTTGATTGTTCTTCATGGTCCAGAGCTGCAGTTCCTCGTTGGCATCATTGACCTCTGGCGTTGAAAGCCCCCATTCGTTGATGTCGACTATCGCGCCCCAAGGCTGATCGACCAGCGGCAGCGCTGCAGCGCGAAATGCTTTTACGAAATCGAGATAGCCTTCCAGGTTCCAGCTGCCAATAATCTCAATGAGCAACGCTCGATCTTGGCGTTGGATGGAAAACGTACCATGTGGCTTCACGCTGTCTGCCTTTTTGGGGGATTCTACCAACGGCAAGCATAGGCATACTGCGTCAAAAAAATGCAAAGCTTTCTGACAGTTCGGATGCTGAGACCGCCCCATACCCAATGATGCCGCAGTGCGCGACTTGGGGTTTCGATTATCACTGACGCTTTCCAATTGATTTAGCCCTAGCGCCAGCTTAGAAATGCAATCCCAATGTCAAAGTCGCCAAGCGTGGCTGAATAAAGGTCGTGCGAATATCACCGCGGGCGGGCTTGCTAATCCCGCCAATCACCGTCTTATTCGTTAGATTGGTCACGTTGAGGCGTAATTCAGGTGTCAAGGGCAATTTCCCCCAAGATGCCGACAGGGAAAGTCCTAGCGTGTTATAGCCAGGCAATGTGTAAGCCTTCTGCAGATTACTGTAGGAACTACCCTGCCAAGCTGCATCAATCCCGCCTTTCACGGCGGCCTCACTCAACTGCCAGCTCGATGTCAAGCTGGCAAAGGCGCTGTAATACGGTGAAGCTGGCAAGCGTGTTCCTGCGGGTACCGTTCCTTTGTCCGACTCGAAAACAGCAGCGGTACGCGCATCTGTATAGGACCCACCTGACTGGAACATTAGCCCCCAAGGCAGACTGGCCTTCATGGAAAGCTCTACCCCTTGACTGCGGGCGGCACCGACGTTCGCGACATAAACGAACAGTTCGTCTTCGGTGAGCTGGCTGATCTGTAGATCCGTCCAGTCAATGTAGTAGCCCGTCAAATCCACTTGCAGACGACGATCCAGCCATTCGGTTCGCATGCCCAGTTCATAATTCCACAAGAAATCAGAGCCATAGGTGCGTGGCGCTGATGAAGATGGCGGCAACACATTGACTCCACCATAGCGAAAACCTCGTGCAGCGCTGGTGACCAGCGACATATGCTCTGTCATGTCCCAGATTAGGCCTAATTTTGGGCTGATTCCGGAATCCTTTGGTGTGGCCTCGGTACGATCAATTTCCTGGCCACCACCTTCGTCATACATCACAGCTTCTGATTCCTGTTTGAACCAACGCGCCCCCAAACTTAATTTCAGTGTTTTGGTCAGTTGACGATTGAGATCGAGAAAGACGGCTTGCTCAACCGCATCGGCACGACCGTAAGAATAAAGCGTGTCTGGTCGCTGCGCGGTGATGTCGCTGTCCAGCGGCACTGCAGACAACACGCCCTCTGCAGATGTTGGTTCTGGAACATCAATAAAGACCTCCAGCAGCTGATCCGAGCGCACCATATAGGCGCCGAGGATGTAGTCCCAGCCACCCAGCAAGGCCCCACCCGATGTCGGTGCATTGGAAATTAAACGCAGCTCGAAAGCTGGCTGGCTCGATTGCGTATCCAGGGTTTGATAGGCCGTTGCATCGGTGTCCTGCAGACCCAAAGCGGCCGTCGCATCACCAAAAATGTAGTGGTCTTTCTCCAGTTGGCTGAAAAGGCCGCGTAGAGCACCCCAACCCAAGTCATATTCGATATCCGCCATCAGGATTTGTACATTGCCTTGCGTGTAATCGCTCAAACGCTTGTCATCGGTTTCAGGCCGCTCGCGGTTATTCGCGACGCCGCCATCATCCAGTTCAAAGCGTCGTTGCATCACCTGAAAATTCATAGCCCAACGCTCAGTCGGCTCCCAACGCGCCATAAGGCGACCATTGGTGCGACTGCTGCTGTTGATGTCCTTGACGTCCCGGTGCAGATCATCCACGTAACCGGGGCGCGATTGCAGACCACCAGCGACCCGAAACGCTAGCTGCTCATTCAGCGGCACGTTCAAGGTCACATGCTGCGCATAGCCACTGTCTTCACTGTGGCCAGATTGCATATACGCAGTCGAAGAGGCCCCATAGAACTCGTCAAATTCAGGCTTATTCGGTACATAACGCACAGCGCCGGACAAGGCTCCGCCGCCAAACAACGTCCCTTGCGGGCCTTTCAGCACTTCCACCGTGGCCATGTCCCAGGGGTCAATGTTCGGCTGTGATCCGCGAAAAGTAGGATTGATCAGAGACACATCGCCGTAAAACAAACCAAATGTTCGGCCAAAATAGTTGGATCCTGATTCCGACAAGATGCCGCGGAACGATACTTGCGCGGTTTCGCCATCTGTACCCGTTGCTACGGTGACGCCAGGTGAAAACTTCAGTATTTCTTCGAGTCCGGTGGCACCTTTTTCAATCAGAGCATCACCACTAAAGGCATCGATACTCCCGACCAGATCCCGAACCGACTGTTCACGCTTGGTTGCCGTCACCACAATTTCTTCTATCGCAGCCGATCGACTTGGCTGTCGAATCTCTTCCTGCTCTGATTCCGGCAGCACTACGACGTCGGGTTCCTCAGCCGCTTGCACGTTTTCTTGCGGTGCGGCTTCTTCAGTTTCAGTAGTATTCTGTGTCGCTTGAACAGGCGCGTCTTCGGAGCTATTTATAGGACCAAAAAGCGCATCCAACTCATCGTCGGAATCTTGTGCATAGACACCGTTAACTTGCGCTAAGGCCATAACCAAAAGCAAACCGAAGCCGCTGTTTTGAACGCCTAATTTAATTTTCATATTGATCTCAATAATTGACGGACACATATCCCGTCATCGGCTGCACATGCTTTCCAATCGCTTAAACGGTGCTGAACTGCAGCGAATATTGAGCCGTGCTTCGGATGCTTAGTCGTGGTTGTCTGGCATTAATAGGTGGCCGCCGTTTTTACGCAGCGCCCCTTGGGTTTATTTTTCGTTGCCATCCATGGTTAGCCGAAATTCTATACTAATGGCCTGGGGCACTCATTCAAGTAGTGCATCATCTTGGTCAAATAGACTCGCCTTATTCGATAGGAGCTTGAACTTTCCAGCCGTGTCATCGTTCTAGCAGAGACGGCGCGTCAGTTGATCTGATTTTCATATGAGGTTGAGAGTGCATATACAATTGCACACTCCTATCAATCAAATGTTGAGGCCCACATTGAAACTCTTTTTCACCATGCTTCTTGTGTTCGTAGGCACCGCAGAGGCAGCTGGACCTGAAACCGATAGCGAAACCAAGCTCGATACTTGTAAGGTTGAACAGAATAAAGAGTGCCGCGCTATTTATGAACGAGCAAGCAGCCAATGCAATCGTTATTACCTAAGAGAAACTGAGGCTTACTCCATGTGTCACGAGTCATCACGAAATCGGCAAGATATCTGTGTTGAACGTGGTGAACAATCTTGTAAGGACGAGTAATCGAAAAGTATCGGTACAGATTCTAATAAACGCTCTATAGATTAACCACGGGTAAATCACCTTTGGTTTGGGAGCACGCAGAACTAGCCCCGCTTATACGCGCTGCAAAGGTTTAAGTCTTAATTTGCAAATCTTCACGCAACTGCTGAGGGGGGGTATCCGTGGATCTGGCGAAAGGCTCGAGTGAAGGCGCTGTGCTCTGAGTACCCTAACAGTTGCGCGATGTCGGCCAATGTAAGGTGTGGATCACGTAGATAGGATTTGGCCATTTCGTTGCGGACCAGATTGGTTTCACTGCGAAAGCTAGTTCCCAATTCTTTTAGGCGGCGTTGCAAGGTGCGAGACGAGCAGCATAGTGCCGTGCTGACCCGTTCAATATTGGGCTCTCCGTCGCGCAGATATTTCGCGACCAGTTCACGCACCTGCATCACAATCTCTTCTTGCTGCGGCAAACGTGCAAGCAATTGCCGGGCATGCTGCTCAAACAACGTTTCCAAGGCTGCGTCGGTTTTACGAAGAGGTCGCTCCAACAGCTTGTGTTCGACCCGCAAAATTGGAGCCGGGCATAAAAATTTGACGGGGCAACCAAAGAATTCTTCATACGGGCGGATATCATCCGGCGCAGGGTGTGCAAAATCCACCGAATGGGGATTGGCGTCACCTTGCATCAAACTTCGACAGAATTGCACCATGACCGCAAAGCCTGTTTCTCCGACCAAAATACCTGTACGAAACTCACTGATATCCCAAACCATCTCTATGGCGTCATCGGTTTCGCGGCGGGTCATAGGAATCGCGTCGAAGATCAGTCTTTGATATTGCTCAAGCCGGGTCAAAGCGGCACCAAAATTTTCCGACGCCAGCAACAAATGGCCAACCACGCCCAAATGGCGTGCTCGCACCGCTGCTCCTAGTTTCAAACCTAAATACCGATCATTCAGATGATGCATGGCCATATCCAGCATTTTTTCCCACTGAACTACATCGATGCCGTTTGTCTCCTCAGGGTCGACCGAAGGCCGAGCTGCGCCAAGCACGACTTCCGGATCAGAGCCACAGGACTCTAAGTGGTCAAACAACAGGAGTGTGAAAGCCGCAGGAACAACCTTCTGACGCAACGGTGTGGACATGGATTCTTAAAATTGTGAGTTTGGCGTAAATTGTCAAGGTCTTTGTCAGATAGTGTCAAGCGCTAGTAAGGGAGTATTGACTATAATTTTCGGTTAGATATAGGCCTAATTCGGCTCCGGATCTGCCATTTGGCACAAGCGAAGTAACTACACCTTCATAAAAGCTTCCGTATCAATGATGTTGAGCGGTGCGACGCGCTGTATCGGCACATAGCGCGCAAAGGACGAGACAATGATGAACCGATCACCGATTTCTCTGAGCTGGATTGCGTACGGCCTACTGGCGACAGGCCTTCTGTCAGGCTGTAATGACAACAATCCTGAGCGTAATCCCGCAGCCAGTCCGGCTCCTAGTAGTTCGCAAGCGCCGGGTACAACTGCCACGCCTTCAGGCACGACATCGCCTACGGCTACACCAGCTACCAGTGCATCACCATCCGGCACCACAACGCCCAGTGCGTCACCATCAGCAACTCCCGGCGGTTCGGCCGGTCGCACCTTTTTGATTGAAAATGGGCCTGACGAAGAGGATGAAACACTGGCAGCCTTCTTTTCAGCCCGCAATGGCGACACTATCGAATTTGGCGAAGGCACGTTTGACTTGAGTACGACATTGGTCATGTCTCACAAGTCCAATATAACGATTAAAGGTCAAGGTCTGGACAAGACCGTGCTGTATTTTGAAAACAGCGGCACGCCTGAAGGATTGGCGATGAGCCATATGGACGGCATTTTCATCGAGGACCTCACGGTACTTGATACACCGGGCTTCATGATCAAAATTTCTGATTCTGATCACGTCACTCTCCGCAATGTCCGCGCTATGTGGTCCAGTGGCGACGGCAATATGAACCCGGAAGATCCTGCAACGTTGGACACCGAATGCGTTCACGAGCTGTCCTACCCAGAAGCTTTTGGTAGGTTCACAGACAGCAATGGAATTCCACGCCGCTATGTCGTAGACAGTAGCAATGGCGGGTATGCCATTTACCCCGTGTTATCCAATAACATTATTTTGGACAACGTCATTTCGCTAGGTGCATCGGATGCGGGCATCTATGTGGGCCAATCCAATAACGTCATAGTTAAAAACAGTGAAGCGCTGTTCAACGTCGCCGGCTATGAAGTTGAAAACACGGACAATGCCGACTTGTTTGACAATGTGGCCCACTGCAACACCGGTGGTTTCTTGGTTTTCGACTTGCCTGGCATCAATCAATACGGTGAACGCACACGTATTTTTGACAATTACACCGGCTACAACAATCAGCCCAACTTTGCTCCTGGCGGCATTGTGTCGGTCGTTCCGCAGGGTGTGGGTGTGCTGCAGTTAGGATATGACGAAGTTGAATTTTTCAACAATGTTGTCGAATTCAATCGTACCGTTGGCTATGTAACAGTCAGCCACGAGATACTCGAAGGCAAAGCCGAACATCCAGACAAGCGTATGGATCTGTATGCCGAAGGCATACACATTCACGACAATGCCTTCACCGCTAACGGGCTGCTTCCTGAGCCGCCTAGGCCAGAAGCACTGATTTGCGCCGACGGAACCGGGCCCGCGCTTGACTCCGTACCACCCTGTATCCCAACAGGTATTGACGATACGCACACATCACTTTTGCCAGCATTGATCGTGATTAAAGCGGCGCAGACGTTCGACGGGTATGGCCCCGTCGGTGCCCATATTGCGTGGGATGGTATGTACGATGCCGAAGCGAATGATTGTGAGCTGGCACCTGAATTTCTGAATAAGGTGGACCACAACGGCAAGCCGGATTTTGACGGCAGTGATTTTCCAGATTGCTTGTATAACAAGTACAAATTTAATGATCCAAACGATCCCGACACGCGTAAACATCCGCTGTACTGGCATTGTTACGCGAACAATACCTTCTCCCCCGAAAGCCGCCCGTATATCAATTTTGTCGACACGAATCCCGAAAACCCACCGCTGACTGATATCTCGGCACACGACTGCCCAGCGCTTTTCGAGGAACAGCTTCCAGCGCTGCCAGCAGCAGTGGTAGAGCCGTTCGTGCCTGGCGTAAACGGTGATGAAACACTCTCTGACGAAGAAATTCTGGCAATCTGTGAGAACTTTAGTGGCATCGACGTTAATCGCACAGCTCTAGCTTACAACTGCCCGAAATTGTCTCATTACAACTTATTCAGCGATGCTACAGATCCTCGCAGCGGCTTTAACGAGCAGGGCCTATTGTTCGATCTGACGACCCCACTGTTCTCCGATTACGCGAGTAAGTATCGCGTACTGTTCCTGCCGCCAGGTGAGACCGTAGCGTGGAACGAGGGTGGCATAGCCATGCCGAATGCAGCGCTGGATTTCCCAGTGGGAACGGTGATTGCTAAAACGTTTAGTTTCAAGGATGGCGCTTCCGAAAACGTGGTCGAAACCCGCCTGCTGATTCATCGCGACGCTGGCGATGGCGACAGCCTGTGGGAAGGCATGGCGTATCTTTGGGAAACAGATGAAAATGGCAACCGCACCGAAGCGAATTTGGCTGTGTCAGGCGGAAAAGCTTCGGTGCGCTGGGACTACCCAGACCCCGACCCAGCCGTCAACAAAACCTATGTTGGCAGCACCAGTGACTACGCTATTCCACACCCAAATCAATGTGGCAGCTGTCATAACAATGAAGACAGCCAGCAACCAGGCTATGCCCCTATTGGCCCGAAAGTCCGTTTGCTTAACCGTTCTATGGACTATGACAATGACGGCGCGCCGGATGCCAACCAATTACAGCACTGGGTTGATCTCGGTATTTTGAGCGGTGCACCAGATCTGGGTGTCGATGCAGAATTGATCGCGGTCAATGCACAGCGTCTGCCGCGTTTCGATGTTCCGGGCGACCGATTCATACTGCCTGGCGTGCAAGAAAACCATCCTGCAGATAGTGCTGAGCACAATACAGAAAAGCGCGCTAGAGCTTGGTTGGAAACCAACTGTGCTCATTGCCACAACCGTAAAGGCTTGGCCAGTAGCACCGGTGTTTTCTTCGACGCTTTCCGTAAGGTCGACCTGAACTATGGCGTCTGCAAGCTTCCGAATACGGCGGGTAGCGCATCTGGTGGGCGAACCTATGACATCGTTCCTGGCAGCGCTGCGGATTCGATTGCATCCTTCCGCATACATGCCGAAACATCGAATATAAACATGCCTCCTATCGCGAGAAGCGTCGTGCACGATGAGGCCGCCGCGTTGATTGATGGCTGGATTAACAGTGTTATCGACTCGGATTATGAGGACGCAGGCTGCGAATGAGTCGGCGACCTTCACAAATCCGTTGCATGCGATAGGCGTGGAGTAGCAGGCGTATTCAGCGACGGCCTATCGTTACAGCCGTGGCTGATCTGACTGCGAAGCACTAAACGAAAACGGCGCCATCACCCTAAGGATGATGGCGCCGTTTTATTAGCTCATGTGCGTTAGCTATAGAGCGGATCGTCCATTTCACCTATGGAGCGTGAACGTACCGGTTGCAGCGGAACAGGTGCTTGGGTTTGCGGATAGTCGGGCCCCCAATTCACGGGGTCGCCATGCATTTCCATTCTGGCGTTGTCGGTGTACCAATCCACCAGATCGCCATCGCAGCGCAGTAGCCAAACCGTGCCCTCCTCACCGGCAGTGAAGTCTCCGTGGCGGACCAGGGCGGGGCGGAAGAAATAGGTGCCAGGCCACATTTTGCCAAAGTTGAAATGGAAGCTTCCTTCCAGGCAATACGCTTCTTCATAGCAAGGGTGGTGGGCTAGGGGGTGCTCACGCCAGTTCGGCTTGGCTTTGATTAAACGGGTGTAGAAGCCGGTTTTTTCATCGCGAAACAACATTTTTATGTACAGGCCAGGAACCGGAGTGCCGCCCAAATCAAAGCGCATGGGGCTGCCGCTTTCGACATCAATCCAATCCATTTCCTTGCTTCGTACGATGACCAATTTTTGGTCTTCACGCACGCTGTCGCTAGGGGTTTCTGTTGCTACAAATTGCCATTCGCCATATTCACGGAAATACAGAATTTCCGTGTCTTTCTTAACGCTCAGCGCAGGGGCGACCACGCCGGCTGGGGTCATCCAATAACCACCCTCAGTAAGGACTTCGTCACCGATGGTGACTTCTCCTTTGAGCACATACCATTCGGTTTGCGCGGCGTGTATGCCAGCGGGGCGGGTCCAGTCGCTGTCGAATTGAATCTTCGCCGAGACCGAGCCGTCTTCTTCGTCGTAGGCCAGGTTGCGTTGGCGCGCTGCGCCGCTGCCGCCGACCAGTTCAGATGGGTGCCAGATCAAGTCTTTTTGGTCGATCAACTCTACATGCGGTCGCATAGTGTGCTCCTCTACGATGGATGGCTAAGGCTAACGCCATCCATGATTAAATAAAAATATATATTAAATATATGAAACATAGATTAAAAGATATGTTTTTGCAATTTGCCCTTAAGCGTACAAATCACCGCTATCGATTGATCTGCTGTCTGAAAAGCGGAATTTACAGCAAGGCTGAATTGACACGGTTGATATAACAATAATACATTTGTTCGCCTATCTCAGTCTTAAGCACAAGGATCGGTCGGTCATGGCGGCAGAGCAAAGCAACAAAACCACCATACGCGTGGCTGCAGCACAATTCGCAGTGGGCGTAGACGTAGACGAAAATTTGCGGAACTGCCTGCATTGGATCGCTGAAGCGGGTAAATGCAAACCCGATTTGTTGGTATTGCCAGAATTTGCCAATCATGCCTCTTGGTACGACGATCAAGCGCATTGCTACAAGGTATCGGTCGCACCGGATGGTGAATTTGTCCAAGCCATCGCAGCTGCCGCGAAATCCATACAGGCCCATGTTGTAGTGAACTGCACCGTGCGCGGCGAGGGTGATCACTGCACCGGCACCAGTCTGTTGTTTGCGCCTGACGGCAGTTTGCTTGGCACCAATGACAAGCAAGTGCTGATCGGCCATGAAAACCAATTCTTGCAACGCGCCAAGCAGCCAGGCCCGATCGTAGAAACCGCCATAGGTCGACTGGGCATGTACGCTTGCATGGATGGCGTAGTGAGCGAAACGCCGCGTTGTTTAGCGCTACGCGATGCACAAATCCTGTGTAACAGCTTGAACTCTTTTGCCACCGATGAAGGTTCGCTGCATATTCCAGTACGGGCTGCAGAAAATCGTGTTTTCGTCGTTGCGGCCAACAAAATTGGTCCCTTGATTCCAGAAGCTTTGCTAGAGCCTGTGAGTCAGCAAACCGGTATTCCTGTGCGATTCCTCAGCGGTGCTGGCGATAGTCAAATTGTCTCTCCTGATGGCACGGTGCTGGCCATGGCCTCCGCTGACACTGCGGAAGTGATTTGGGCTGATATAGATTTGCGTGCCTTGGATAGTGCTCAGCGTCCCGATGGCACCGATGTGATCGCGGCCCGTCGACCTGAGCTGTATGCCGCTATCGGCCAAGATCCCGTGGCACAAGCTGAGCCCGAATTCAGCGGCGCTGATCGCATCGAAGTGGCTGCTGTACAGCTGCCCGGTGTAGGCGCGGGCGCTTTGGAGGCAGCAGTTGACGCGGTTAGCAAGGCGGCGCAACAGGGTAGTCGTTATATCGTGCTGCCCGAACTGTTCTTTGTTTCTAAATTGGACCAGGACGGTTTAGAGCGCGCAGCGACGATATCCAAAGAGGTCGTCAGTGCCTTAAGCAACGCCTGCGCTGCGGCGCGTGTCGCGCTTAATATTGTTGAGTCAGATGGCGCGGGTGCTTATCAATTGAACGCGATATTGCTCGATGCTGAGGGTGTTCGTTTGAGACAGCCCTTAATGCATAAAACCCAGCGGTACGGCTGGTCGCGCCTAGGCCATGAATTGCAATCGCTGCAAATGGATGACGCCCATGTCGCGGTCATCAGTGGTGATGACGCCATCTACCCTGAAGTGGGTCGTTTGCTGGCTATGCGCGGTGTGGATTTATTGCTGGTGCCTTGTGCGCCGCAAGAGGATTGGGAGCTGCGCACAGGCTTGGTTGAACGCGCTGCCGAAAACCGCATGAATTTGGTCGCGGCTTGTCAGCCCAGCGTGCGTGGCAACAGTTTGATTTGTAGCTTGCAACAGGACTTCACCGTGATGACGCCGTGGGAGGAACGCCCATTTGACGGCTTGCTCAGCCAGCCAGCGCTCACCCAGGCCACAGCGTATCCCGGCATCACGCAAGCCACAGTTTATCCCGCCTGCGCCGCCAACAAAGTGGTTTCCTTAGGAACTGATTTGGTTCGTGGCCGCGCCTGGTGGTTGGTCGAGGCCATGACCAAGGCCGGTTGAGCCCAACATTTTGCTGCGGCCAAGTTGGTCGCGAATTCGAATAAATACAAGAGACGAAGAACCCATGAGCGAATCCCTGTCACAGCAACTGCATGATCAAACGCTGAACAGCATCATAGAGCGCTTGAATCTAAGCGAAGTCACCGCCGCCGATGGCGGCCCTTGGTTGCCGCTGATTAGTCAGGTGCCGATGGTGCAGGGGGCCTTAGGTTCGGTTCGCATTTTTAAAGGTGAGGGTCTGACTCAGCTGGTGACCTGCACCATCGTTGTGCCGCCTATCGGTTTGGATTCGCACATGTTGTTTGCCTTTACTGACACCGAGTGCGGCATACCTCATTTCACTGTGGATTCGGTGCGCAATGGCGAGGATTACGCCTTTCACTTGGATTTGATTCCACGCGTGGATCTTGCGGTGTCTTTGCAGTACATGGACGAAATGTTCTCACCGTTGAGCGACACTTTTAATCAGCATGCGGATTTGCCGGGCTTGAAAAAAGCACAGTTGGACCCGCGCCAGTTGGCGGTGATGTCACCTTGGATGTTAGTGAATCGTGCTGATGAGTTGGCCTTCAAAGCGACATTCAAGTCAGTTGCGACCTATTTGGATCATTGGTTCTCTGTACGAGAAAAGGGCGTGTCGGCTGATGCCTTGCAAGGCGTCAGTGCCGAGCAATTGGCCGCACGTGATGCGGCTCATCGCAGCATCATTTTCAACCCGGAAGTGGATAAGGTTTGGAATCAAATCACACCACTGTTGGGCCAAGAAGCCGTCGACAAAATCATCAGCCTATTGCGCGCCACGCGCGGCTGAAACCAGACATACAGCGCACCTTAAAAACGTGCGAGGAGAGAGCAATGAGTAAATTAACCGCCGAAATTTTAATTGATGACCTCACCCCAGAAGAGCGCGAGCGCGCCGAGCGGGTCGAAGCCATTTTGCCAGTGCTGCGCGAACGGGCAGAGGCTATGGATCATGATGGTTTCCTCAATCCGGAAAACGTTCGCACGTTGAGTGAGGCCGGTTTACTGGGTTTGGTCGTGCCGCGCGAATACGGCGGCCTCGGTGGTGGTTTGCGTGATTGGGCCGCCGCTTCCTTTGCGATTGGTACCGTTTGCCCGTCCACTGCGCTGTGCTACTTCTTCCACAACACATCGGCTTCACGCGGCACTTTGGCTTTGGCCGCGTTGGAAGCGGGTAAATTTCCGGATGAAGCAGAAGCAACGCAAGTGCGTGAATTCTCCGAAAAATTGCTGCGCCTGATGGGCGATGAAGGCAAATGGATGGCGAATTTCGCCTCCGAAGACGTGAAGTCCGAAAAGGCAGCCATCACCATTCAGACCACGGCGAAGAAAGTCGACGGTGGTTGGGTTTTGAACGGTTCTAAATCTTTCGGTTGCACCACAGGCATAGCGGATATGTATTTGGTGACCGCCAGTTTGGAAGGCGTGAATGACGCCAGTGGCCTGTGCAATTTCATAGTGCGCCGTGATGCCAAAGGTCAGCGTGGCCGTATGAAGTGGGATGCCTTGGGCATGCGTGGCACCGCAACGGAAGGCTTGGTGCTGGAAGATGTTTTCGTCGCGGACGAAGATGCAATGTCTGTTCGCGGCGCATTTGCCCGCAGCTGTGAAATGAGCCGCACCTCTTTTGTGGGCAGCCAAGTGGCCGCTTCGATTATCTATTTGGGTGGCGCGTATGCGGCCTATGACGCGGCTATGCACCAAGTCACCTCCCGCAAATTTGCTGATACCGGAAAAGCGATTGGCACAGGGCCGTTCCAACAACAGTTGATTGGCACCATGTTCGCTGATTTGCACACCGCCATTTTGTGGGCGCAGCGTCAGGTGGCTTTGGAATCCAACCCCAATCCGCCGATTCCAAGAGAAGATATCAATGCCTTCTGGCGTACGGCCAAAGGGCAAATTGCCGAATATTCCTTCAAGGTCGCACAAAGCGCGCTGAAAATGATGGGGACTTCGGGCACTGGATTCTCCATGCCGGCATCACGTGCGATTCGCGATCTGGCTATGGGCTTGGTGCAGGCCTTCCCAGCAGAGCGCGGGCGGCTGCAAACGGCTCAATATCTAGTTGAAGGTGGAGAACAGTTGGGCTTTGGTGTCGTCGGCGAAAAAAGCTGAAACCCATTCATCCCTCCCAAACAGGCAATGGTGCAAAGACCGTGTTAAAGAACTATATCGCTGGCGAATGGAAGGAGCCCGCGCTTAATCTGGCGGAGCAGGTTCGTGATGCCAATACCAATGAGGTGCTGTTTTCTCAGCGGGCCTCATCACCGGAGCAGATTGAGCAGGCGATTGCCTTAGCTGCGGCGACTCATTCAAATAATGTCTGGTTGGAGAAGTCGAATGCTGAGCGGGCAGCGGACCTTAACCGAGTCGCTGACGAACTGGAAAAGCGGGGCGAGGACATTGGTGTTGCCGATGCTCAGGCCACCGGGGTGATTATTGCCCTGACCAGTAAGTTTGTCGTGCTCTGCGCCGGTGCATTTCGACAGGCTGCCGATTTGGCCGCCAATCCCCCGCAGCTGGAGCAAAAGCAAGGCCCGCATGGGGCACTGGAAATCGGCCGGCTGCCGCTAGGACCAGCTGCCGTTATCGCGCCTTGGAACGCGCCCGCAGGCATCGCGGCGCACAAAATTTCTTCCGCTTTGGCGGCAGGTTGTCCGATCCTGTTAAA
The DNA here is from genome assembly GCA_051252075.1 of Oceanococcus sp. Classification (GTDB taxonomy): domain Bacteria; phylum Pseudomonadota; class Gammaproteobacteria; order Nevskiales; family Oceanococcaceae; genus Oceanococcus. The sequence continues at coordinate 15,313 of JBPOFU010000021.1, forward strand.
GCCTTCGGAATGGGCACCTTTGTCGGCGCAAATTATTACCGAAGCGGTAGCGGCAGCGGGTTTGCCTGTCGGCATGCTGCAACTGCTACACGGGGATGGCAGCACAGGGGCTGCTCTGACCAGTGATGAGCGAGTGCGGGTGGTCTCGTTCACAGGCGGATTGCAAGGTGGACGAGCTGTCGCCGCAAGCTGTGCTCAGGGTATTAAGCCAGCCCAGCTGGAATTGGGCGGCAACAATCCCATCGTTATTCTGGAGGATGCCAATGTGCAGGCGGCGATCGAAGGTGTGGTTGCTGGGCTGACTACATTAAATGGTCAGTGGTGCCGGGCCTTGGGCCGACTGCTCATTCATGATTCCCTGGTCGATCAAATCATGCAGGGCGTCAGAGCAAAATTGGCTGATATCAAACTGGGCTCCTCGATGGAGGAGGGCAGTCAGATGGGGCCCTTGGTATCACAGCGACATTTACAACTGGTGAAGCGACAGATTCAGCATTATGTTGATGTTGGTGGAGAGGTTCATCAGGTCACGCCCTTGCCAGATCTGCCCGGAAATTTTCTTGCGCCTACCTTGCTAACCGGTTTAAAGCCTGCTCAGACTCTGGAAGAGATCTTTGGCCCCGTCGCGACGGTGCATACATTCAGTAATGAAATAGAAGCCGTGCGCCTAGCCAATCAAACCCCGTTTGGTCTGGCGGCCAATGTTTTTGGCAGCGAAGAGCGTGCCTGGGGTGTTGCCCGCAAGATTCGCTCCGGCATGATTAAGATCAATGCGGTCACATTGTTCAATCTTCACCCGCAAGCACCGCGCCCAGCATGGGGTTTGTCGGGTTTGGGCGATGAAGGCACCGTCGAAACTTTCGAGTTTTTCCGTGGCACACGGGTGATCGGAGTGGCTGCACGATGATGAATGGCCAGCTGCTCATAGACGGAGTTTGGCAGGAGGCTGCGAGTGGCAAGCGTTTCGACGTATTAGCGCCAGCCACTGAAACCATTATGGGTACGGCTGCCCAAGCCGGTGAACACGACGTTCAACAGGCGGTCGCTGCGGCGCGGCGCGGATTCAAAACGTGGTCAGGTTTGGCCCCAAAACAGCGGGAAGCAGCGCTGCTAAAAGCTGCCGATTTAGTTGAACAAAGGGGTGAAGACGAACTGCTAGATGTGCTGATTGACGAATCCGGCTCAACCATCAGCAAAGCGCGTGGTGAAATTGCCTACACCGCCGATTTGCTGCGTACGGCAGCAGGTGAGTCGCGTCGCTTGTATGGCGATACCTTTCCCAACGACAGCCCGGATCGCTTGTCCATGGTGTTACGTGAGCCTGTCGGCGTTATTGCCGTGGTATCACCGTATAACGCACCTTTGGCATTACTGACCAAGATGGTGGCGTTTCCTCTGGCGGCAGGTAACGCCGTGGTGGTGAAGCCTTCAGAAGAGACGCCGCTCATTGCCTTGGCCTTTGCCCGGTTTTTGCTGGAAGGTGGTGTGCCCGCTGCAGCACTCAATGTGGTGACAGGTTTCGGTCTTGAATGCGGTGCGCCATTGGTTGAGCATCAAGATATTGATGGTGTCGCACTCACTGGTTCAACGGCCACTGGTAAAGCGATTGGTGCTCAGGCCATGCAGCGCATGTTGCGCATACAGTTGGAATTGGGCGGTAAAAGCGCGCTGCTAGTTTTGCGCGATGTCAACGTGAAGAAAGCGGCTCAAGTCGCCGCCGCCGGGATGTTTAGTCACGGCGGTCAGATTTGCATGGCGAATTCCCGCATCGTGGTTGAAGCGCCGGTCTTCGATGATTTCCTAGTTGCCTTTAAAGAGGCCTGTGAAGCCCTGCCCCTGGGCGATTTACGTGATCCGACTACAGCCTACGGCCCGCTGATTAACCGGACTGCGGTTGAGAAAATCAAACAGCATCAAGCAGCCGCTGTGGATGCTGGCGCGCAGCTACTGACCGGTGGTCAAGTCGTGCGTGGTTTGACCTATGCACCCACGGTGCTGGTCGAGCCCCCCAAAGAGTGTTCAGCATGGCGTGAGGAGTCTTTTGGGCCCCTGACCAGCGTGGTCAAAGCGGATGATCTGGATGAGGCCATACGTATCGCCAATGATTCGGATTTTGGCTTGTCTGCTGCGGTATTGACCCGTGATTTTCAGTGGGGCTTTAAGGCGGCTCGCGAGATTCGCAGTGGTTCGGTGCACATAGGCATGCACAGCTTCCAAAGTAATGCAATGGCGCCGATAGGCGGCTTGGGATTATCCGGTCTAGGTCGCTCTGGTGGGCGCTACAGCATCGAAGAATTTACAGAATTGAAGTGGGTGTCTCTGGAATTGGGTGAAGGCGCACCGTGAGCATACGGCGTGGCTATATTGAACTACCTGCGGATTACGCAGGTGCTCAGTTGCATTACCGCCGAGCAGGGCGCTTGGGCGCGCCAACATTGCTGATGCTACATCAAACCCCCAGCAGTTCCGCCATGTATGAGCCCTTAATGCAGGTGCTGGCGGATGACTTTGACATGCTGGCCTTGGATACGCCGGGTTTTGGCGGTTCAGACGGCTTGCCCGGTGATTTTTCGGTAGCGGCCACAGCACGGGCGCTTGGGCTAGGGCTAGAGCAACTGCACATAGGCCCTTGCTATGTCTTTGGCCATCACACCGGGGCCGCTCTGGCCTTGCAGTTGGCGCATGACAGCCCTCAGCAGGTGGCTGCTTTGGCGATGTCAGGGCCTTGCCTATTGGATGAGGGTTTGCGTGAGAAATTGCGGCCTATGACCCAGCAAGTCACTGTTCAGCACGATGGCGCGCATCTGCAAGACTTGTGGACGCGCATGCGTGGCAAAGATAGCGCGGTCGATCCTGCCATTTGGCAGAGAGAAACCTTGATTGCCGCTGCGGTTGGGAATGCCTATCCGCAGGCTTACGCCGCCGTTTTGGAGGTCGATACGGCCGTGCAGTTACAGGCTTTGACTTGCCCCACCTTGGTCTTTTCCGGCACCCAAGACCCACTGTTTTCCCAGTTGGAAGCTAGTTTTCGCTTGTTGCAGAAAGGCCAAAAAGCGGAGATATCAGGCGCTCGCAGTTATGTCTGTGAAAGCCACTGCGACCAAGTCGCTACTTTGCTAAAAGAATTCTTTGGAGCGCAGCATGGTTGATTTGGTCCGCAAAAGCATAGGTTTGGGGCAGCGCCCTGCCTTGATTTTAGTCGACATGATTCGTGGGTTTACCAATTCTGCATGTCCTTTGGGTAGTGACTGCCCAGATGTGGTCGTGGCCAATGCGCGCTTATTGCAAGCCTTTCGAACTGCGCAATTACCGGTGGTTTTTACAACCGTGGTTTATCGCGACGATGCGCAAGCTCGGGTCTTTCGCCAGCGCATCCAAGCTTTAAATTTGCTCACACCACAGTCGCCATGGGTAGAGGTCGACCCGGCTTTGGCACCGTTGCCGCACGAGCCTGTAATAGAAAAACAGTGGGCCAGCGGCTTCTTTGCCACGGATTTAGCCCAGAAATTGCGCGAGATGGACGCGGACTCTTTGGTGATAACTGGTTTGACGACTTCGGGTTGCGTGCGCGCCACAGTGCTCGATGGCATGCAGCACGAGTACCCGGTTGTTGTCCCGCGTGAGGCCGTTGGTGACCGCAATGTGCAGGCACATGAGGCCAATTTGCATGACATGCACGCGAAGTATGCCGAAGTGCAAAGTCTTGATGAAGTTCTACGGGCCGTGAACTTGAAGGAAAAAGGGTAGAATGAGCCTTAAGAAATCGCTTAAATCACGGGTCGCTGCTATACCCCAAGAACAAATTCTTCTTGGGGCACCGGCCCTCAGCACCGCGGGAAGTAGAAAAGCCTATATGGCCTCAATGCAGGAATTGTTCAGTACTCGTGAAATGAAAGCGTTGCAAGATGAAGCGCCGACTCCGCTGTATTTTCAGCTTTTCACCTTGCTTAAAAACCGCATACTCAATGGGTCCATTCCTTACTCGGAGCAAATGCCCACCGAGGAAGATTTGGCCAAGGGTTTTGGCGTGTCTCGCATTACCGCCAAGCGCGCATTGGATGACCTGGCCTCAGAAGAGCTGGTAGAGCGCCGCCGCGGCAAGGGCACCTTCGTGACCTACGCTGCAGCGCGCGAATCTGTGCATGCGCCTTTGCTGGGTGAATTAGAAAAACTGAGCAATCTGGCGCATCAAACCCATGTGCAAGTGCTCGATGTTGGCCAGCAAATCCCACCGGGTGATGTAGCTGCAGAGATGGGAGTAGAGCGCGGCGAGCTGGTTTGGCGCGCAACGCGCATCCGCTGCACAGAAGATGATATTCCGTATGGTCATCACATCAGCTGGACTGTTGGACTCACCAAAGGCTATACCAAGCGAGAGTTAGAAAGGCGTGTCCGTTTGGACATACTGAAAGACAACGGCGTCGACATTCACAAGATCGTCCAAACCATCTCAGCCGTTCCAGCACAAGAGTTTTTCGCCCATGCGCTGAACATGGACATAGGCGAACCGACCTTGCAAATGGTGCGTCGTATCTACGACTCGAATGAGCGTCTTGTGGACATTTTGTATTGCCATCACAACCCTCGTCGATTCCAATTTCGGCTTGAATTGGATGCCGAAGAGTACCAATCTGGTTAGCAGAGATTGGCGAAATTTTGTCATTCCTGTTTTAATCGCAGATATTCGAATAGGTGAGTTCGGATATTTTATTTTTTTCACCAATAGAGAGATTAGGTATTGTGAGTAAAGGAACAGTTAAGTGGTTTAATTCTGAGAAAGGCTTCGGCTTTATTACGCCAGAAGACGGTGGCAAAGATTTATTTGTCCATCACTCAGAAATTCAAAGTGGCGGCGGTTTCGCTACTCTGAACGACGGTCAAACGGTTGAGTTTGAAGTCGGCCAAGGCCAAAAAGGCCCGTGCGCGAACAAGGTTGTACCTGTTTAAATTGCGTACGTAGCAAGCCATACGAGTCGGCCTATTCTGATTAGCGCCCTTAGGGGAGCTACTAGGGAGCGGTCGGCTCAATGGTGATGATGCCCAGTTCGTTATCGTAACGGCGGGTAAGTGATACGGCTTGTAGTGCCTAGCGCGCTGCAAAGCCTTTTGGTATGCCCGCGTTCGCGGTAAAGCCAAACAGCTCGACCTCATCGGGCAAATTATCTTTCACGATTTTGCGCACATTGATGAGTGCTTGCAAATCGATTCCAGTTTTTAAACCCATTGCTTCCAGCATAAAGACCAAATCTTCGGTCACGATGTTGCCAGAGGCTCCGGGTGCGAATGGACAGCCCCCAATGCCACCCAGTGAGGCATCAATGGTGGTTAAGCCTGCTTCTACTGCCGCCAGCGCGCAGGCTAAGCCTTGACCGCGGGTATTGTGCAGATGAATCCCGCTGAGTTTGTCCTTGCCGCAGTTGTCCCAAATCCCCTGTATGAGTTGCCGTACGCTGCGCGGATCGGCATAGCCCGTGGTATCGGATAAGCCAACTTCGCTACAGCCTGCCTGCAGGAGGTTTTCTGCGGCGGTAAGCACTTGCTCATGGGATATGCGTCCCTCCAACGTGCAGCCGAACGCCGTGGAGAGGCCGCCTTCGAACACTGGTCGCTGACCTTCGGGCAAGGATTGAATCAATTCGGCGATGCGCGCGACTTCGGCATACATTTGTTCATGCGTGCGTCGCACATTTTTCAGGCTGTGTGATTCTGAGACGGATAGGGGAATGGTGATTTTGTGCGCGCCGGCCGCAACCGCATCCTGAGCGCCACGAAAATTCGGTACCAGCACGGCGACGGTGAGGCCAGGAATCGTCCGCGCATGGGCGACCAGTTCTGCGGTGTCCGCCAATTGCGGTAATATTTTGGCCGGAACGAAGGAGCCGACTTCAATTTCCGGGACACCAGCGGCCGCTTCGGCATCAATCCAGGCCTTTTTACCCGCGGTAGACATGATTGGGCTAATGCTTTGTAAGCCATCACGTGGGCCGACTTCGCTGATTTCAATATCAAAGTTGCGCATAAAGACACGTTGCCTAGTCATCAAATGACTTAATGATATAACATATAGTCAAAACAAGCCCGTGAGAACAGCGTGACACAAACCGAATCAGAAACACCGCTTGCCGGAATCCGCGTGGTGGAATTTACCCACATGGTTATGGGGCCGGTGGTCGGCCTTATTTTGGCGGATATGGGAGCTGATGTCGTCAAAATCGAGCCACCAGGCGGTGATAAGACACGCAATCTTCCGGGCTCTGGTGCAGGTTATTTTCCCATGTACAACCGCAATAAGCGCAGCGTTTGTCTGGATACCAAGAGCGCGGATGGCTTGAAAGCCGCTCAACGACTGTGTGCGCAAGCCGATGTGGTGATAGAAAACTTCCGGCCCGGTGCGATGGATAAGCTGGGCCTGGGCTATGAGGCGCTATCGGCAAACAACGCGGGTTTGATTTACTGCTCGCTAAAAGGCTTTCTCAATGGCCCTTATCAGCATCGCACCGCTTTGGATGAGCTGACTCAAATGATGGGTGGCTTGGCCTACATGACGGGTTTGCCCGGCAAGCCTATGCGGGCGGGATCCTCAGTGGTGGACATTACCGGTGGCATGTTCGGTGTGATTGCTATTTTGGCGGCACTGGAACAACGCCGTCGCACCCAGCGTGGCCAGCATGTGCACAGCTCCTTGTTTGAAACCACCAGCTTTCTTGTTGGTCAGCATATGGCGCAACACGGCGTCAGCGGCAAACCATTGCAACCTATGAGCGTGCGTACATCGGCATGGGCTGTGTATGACATCTTCGATACCGCAGATGCGGAGCAAGTGTTTGTCGCCGTGGTCAGTGATACCCAGTGGGGTAAATTCTGCGAGGCTTTTGGCTTTGATGATTTCGCCAATGATCCTGAACTCGCAGGAAACGGTGGCCGGGTTGCTCGTCGCGACCAATTCATGCCACAAATCCGTGCTCATTTTTCGCAAATGAGCAAGCAAGACTTAATGGATAAAGTCGAGAAAGTAGGGCTACCATTTGCCCCGATCTCGACACCAGAAGATTTGTTTGATGATCCACAGCTCAACAGCGGTGGTTTGGTCGAAGTGACTTTGGCGGATGGCAGGACCGTAAAATTACCAGCCTTGCCGGTTGCCTTTGGTGACGAGCGTATGGGTCTACGCCGTGATTTGACCACACCAGGTCAAGATACCCAGGATGTGTTGCAAGACTGGGTGGATCAGTCCCTGAGCTAGTGCCAGTTTTCTTCAATGTAGCATTGAAGCGGGGTCCAGTTCATCTATAGACATTGGCCGGTGCGTGCTGGGCTAAGCGACTGCAATTCCTGTAATTGTTTGATTGCGTTAGAAAGCCGGCTGAAGGCGCATCCGATCATGCAGGAATTGTCCTACAAGGGATTGTGTCTCCCGCTGACAGTCAAAGTGGCTGAAAAAGGGTTCAATAGCGTTAAGCCCCTAATGGAATCGACATGCGGAACTGGCGCGTCTACGAAAACGAAGAACATACCTATGTCATGGTCGATGAATCATTGCCGAAACAGCAAATCACGGTGAATGGTGAGGAGTGCTTTGGCGGGATGAGCATTTCTGATCCATTAGCTCAGCGTTTGGTGAAGAAATTTGGTGCTTATTGCTTTGATTTGGATGGCATGCACGTGTTTGAGCCGGAAAGACGGATCTATCAGGCCGCACATTAAGCACTTTCTTATAAGTGGAAGGCATTGGCTGGCATTTGCTTTGCTGGTTTGGGTGGTGAATCCATCTTTTGATACGCCAGCGGCGTTAGTCCGGTCCACTGTTTAAAGGCACGAATAAAAGAGCTGGATTCAGCGTAGCCTGTCAGCGTGGCTATTTCCTCGACACTCTGGCCTTGGCTGAGTAAACGCATAGCCAAATCGCGTCGCACCGCGCCACGCAGTTGAGTGAAGTCCGTTCCCTCGCGTTGTAATTTTCGCCAAAAAGTTTGTGGGCTGAGTGATAGGGCCTGAGCGCAAGCTTTACTGGTCAGCATGTCATGGTTGCTCTGCAAGCGCTGCAGCAGCACCTCGCGTGCTCGGTGGCTGGTTTGTCGGGCTGACAGCGGAGTGAAGATGTCTTTGGGAGCGGCATCCAAATAATCGGTGAGCTCATCCAGACCTTTGCGCACCAAGCTGTCTTGATCACGTAGTTGCATTTCTATACGCGTTTGCGCGGCATCAAAACGCACCGGCGCGCCATAAAAAAGAAAGCGGTATTCGCTGGCCCAAGTCGGCGCTGGATAATCGAGTTCTACTTGGCGTATCGGAATGCGGACATTGCCCAGCCAACAGAAAAAACGGTGCGATGTCATCACCGTGGATTCCAGCAAGTAGTTGCTGCGCAGCTGCGCCCCTTCGCTTAGCCGCAAGCTGTACTTGATCCGGTCGCCTTCGACGTCTAATTGGTGGATTAGCCCTGTTTGCAGCAAATTCGCTGCGCGCACGAAATGCTGCATGGCATCGATCAAGCGTCGTTCATGAATGCTGGAGCGGGCAATGAGTGCAAAGCAACCCAAGCGTTGCGGTCTATCCAATAGGCCGATGCATTCATCGTCGGTCAAGCGCATTAACTTTTGCAGCAGCAGCACGAAGGATTCCGCAGGTACCCGCATGCGGTCGCTGTGCAGCATCCAGGGTTTTATCCCGCAACTCTGCAAAATAGCGTCTAAGTGATAGCCAGAATCCTGCACGCCTATGCAGGCTTGGCGTACGAAGGGAGTGGCAATGGTGATGTCGTGCATGTCCCTAGGGTTTCAAGTTTGGAGTGAAATGTCTATTTTTGGTTGAGTTTGTCATTGTCGTCAGCTGCGCTGCAGCGCACAATGAAGGACGTTGATTTGTACTGTTTAAGGACACAAAGCATGAGCCAGCAAGCATATATCTATGACGCGGTGAGAACCCCGCGCAGTAAAGGGAAAAAGGGCGGTAGCCTGAATGAAGTCAAGCCAATTGATCTGGCATCAGGCCTGCTCAAAGGCTTGCGAGACCGGCATGGCTTAGACACTAGTTTGGTGGATGATGTGATCTTTGGTTGCGTCGGTGCCGTCGGCGAGCAGGGCGGAGATATCGCCAAAATGGCGGTGCAGAATGCCGATTGGGACGAATCTGTTGCAGGTGTACAGCTCAACAGATTCTGTGCATCCGGTCTGGAAGCGGTCAATGGTGCGGCCCAGAAAGTGATGTCAGGCTGGGAAAGTCTGGTCGTCGCCGGTGGCGTGGAAAGTATGTCGCGCGTGCCTATGGGCGCAGATGGCGGCCCTTGGGTGTCTGATCCAGGCTTTGTTGCCAAAACCGCATTTGTGCCTCAGGGCATTGGTGCCGATACCATCGCCACTTTGGAAGGCTTTAGTCGTGAAGATGTGGATGCGTTTGCGCTTGAATCGCAACGCCGTGCTGCGCATGCCCGCGATAGCGGGTGGTTTGACGGTTCGGTAATTCCGGTCAAAGACGAAAGCGGTCTGACCATATTACAGCGCGACGATTTCATTAAACCCGACACCACTTTGGAAGGTCTGGGCCAACTCAGAGCCTCCTTCGAAATGATGGGTGGCTTGGGCTTTGATGACATCATATTGAATAAATACAACACCTTGAGCAAAATCAATCATGTCCACACTCCGGGCAATTCCTCGGGCATTGTGGACGGCTCCAGTGCGGTGCTGATTGGTAACGAGCAGGCCGGTAAAGACATGGGCTTGAAGCCACGCGGGCGGATTGTTGCCGGTGCTGTTTTGTCGACCGACCCGACCATTATGTTGGTAGGCCCCGGCCCGGCGGCTAAGAAAGCCCTGAAAACGGCTGGCATGACCAAGAACGATATTGATTTATGGGAAATCAATGAAGCCTTTGCCTCCGTGGCCATGCGGTATATGCGCGATCTGGATATCGATCCTGAGATTACCAATGTCAATGGTGGTTCTATCGCGATGGGCCACCCTTTGGGTGCCACAGGCGCCTTGCTCATCGGCATCGTGCTGGATGAGTTGGAGCGGCGTGATTTGCAGCGCGGAATGATTTCTTTGTGCGTTGGTGGCGGTATGGGTATTTCCACAATCATAGAGCGCGTTTAAGAACGCCCGCGAGCAAGCGCCCTATGGGCCCGCTTGCTTTGAGCTATAAGAATCGAACGGAAGAAAGTATGAGTGTTTTCAAATACGAAAAAGATGCTGACGGCATCGTAACCATCACCATGGATATGACCGGACCGGTCAATTCCATGAACGAAGAATATGAACAAGCCATGGGCGAAACCGTGGACCGTCTAGAAACTGAAGAAGGGCTGACTGGGGTGGTGATTACCTCGGCTAAGAAAGTGTTCTTCGCCGGTGGCAATTTGCACAGCCTGTTGGCCTTTGAAAAAGGCAGAGATGAAGGCATCTTTATGCAAAGCCTGGAATTGATCAAAGGTCAATTGCGTCGCTTGGAAAAACTGCCCGTGCCTGTTGCTGCCGCGATCAATGGTGCTGCATTGGGTGGTGGTTTTGAGATATGCCTGGCCTGCAATTACCGTGTCGCGTGGAATAATCGTTCGGTGCAACTGGGCTTGCCGGAAGTCACTCTGGGCCTGCTGCCAGGTGGTGGCGGTGTGGTGCGTATGACCAATTTACTGGGCTTGGAAGCGGCCTTGCCACTGTTGGTGGAAGGTAAGAAGCTCGCGCCAGATCAAGCACAAAAAGCTGGCATGATTCACGCGACTGTGGATAGCTTGGATGAGTTGGTCCCTGCAGCCAAGAAAATGATTCTGGACAGCAAAGGGCAAGCTGATGCCGCCGTGCAGCCTTGGGATCGCAAGGGCTTCAGGATTCCAGGTGGCGCGACCAGTCATCCCAAGATGGCTCAGGTGATGATGATGGCGCCGACCATGACGGTGAAAAAGACCCGTGGTCTGATGCCCGCACCGATAGAAATTCTGGATGTGGCAGCGGATGCCGCGCGTTTGGATTTCGAGACCGCACTGCGGATTGAAAGCCGTGGTTTAACCAAGTTGGTCGGCACGCCAGAAGCGAAAAATCTCATCACCACTTTGTTCTTCCAGTTGAATGAAATCAACTCTGGAGCCAGCCGTCCTAAGGGCGTGGAAAAAACCAAAGTGCGTAAGCTGGGGATACTCGGTGCCGGCATGATGGGCCAGGGCATCGCCTATGTATCCGCCAAGGCGGGTATGGAAGTTGTGCTGAAAGACATCAGCGTTGAAGCGGCGGAAAAAGGCAAGGCTTATTCCGCGATGTTGTTGGATAAAGCGATTAAGCGCGGTCGTTCAACGCCGCAGAAAAAAGAAGCCTTATTGGCGTTGATTAAGCCGACCGCTGACAACGCGGATCTGCAAGGCTGCGATCTCATTATCGAGGCCGTGTTCGAGAATTTTGAACTCAAGAATAAAATTCTTGCGGCGACCGAAGATCAACTGCCAGCAGACGGTATTTGGGGCTCAAACACCTCGACTTTGCCGATTACTCAGTTGGCGGAAGCCAGCCGCAATGCGGACAACTTCATCGGCATTCACTTTTTCTCGCCGGTCGACAAAATGCCGCTGCTGGAAATCATTTGTGGTGAGAAAACCTCCGATGAAACTCTGGCGCGCGCCTTTGATTACGCTCAGCAAATTAAGAAAACACCGATCGTGGTGAATGACTCGCTGGCATTCTTCACCTCACGTACCTTTGGCACCTATTTAGACGAAGGTACTCGGCTGTTGGTTGAAGGTTTGCATCCACTCAAAATCGATAACTTGGGTAAAGCTTTGGGCATGCCGGTCGGGCCGCTGCAGATCCATGATGAAGTCAGCCAGGAACTCACGCGTAAGGCTGGAGAGACCTGGGCTGAGATGGGTTTCAACGACAAATGGGGCGAACGCAAAGCCACCAGCGAAGTGGTCAGCTTTTTGATCAATGATCACGGTCGTGGCGGGCGTTATCACGGGGGCGGTTTCTACGATTACGACGACAAAGGTCAGCGCAGTTTGTGGCAGCCTTTGCTGGATACCTACTACAAGTCGGATGTCGAAATGTCAGAGCAAGATATTAAAGACCGTTTGCTGTTTCGTCAGGTGATAGAAACCTTGAAGTGCTTGGAAACCAATGTGCTGCGCACGGTTGCCGACGGCAATATCGGTTCCATTATGGGTATCGGTGCGCCGGTGCATACCGGGGGTTTTTTGCAGTTCATCAACACCTACGGTGCGCAGCGTTTTGTCGCGCGCTGTGAGGAACTCGAAGCGGCCTATGGCGAACGCTTTGCAGCGCCGCAGATTGTGCGTGACAAGGCGACGTCCGGCGAGTTGTTTGCCTAAGACCTGTCAGTCATTCCTAAGTCATACATAGATCAAAAGCGGAGTAAGTAATGGGGCCACTGGCAGGTACAAAAGTTATAGAAATAGCGGGTATTGGGCCAGGGCCTTTCTCCGGCATGTTGTTGGCCGACATGGGGGCCGAAGTGATCTCGGTGGAAAGAATGTCCGGCAAGAATGCTTTGCCGGATTGTGCGCGGCGGGGAAAACGCTCCATCGCATTGAACTTGAAATCTGAGCATGGCATAGAGACCTTGCTCGGTTTGGTCGAGAAAGCGGACATCCTTTTTGAAGGCTTTCGTCCTGGCGTGATGGAACGCTTGGGTGCAGGCCCAGATCAGTGCTTGGCACGCAACCCGGCTTTGGTTTATGGGCGCATGACCGGCTGGGGGCAATTTGGGCCCTTGGCACAAACCGCTGGACATGACATCAACTACATCTCGCTCACTGGGGCATTGCATGCCATAGGCCGTGCGGGTGAAAAGCCGGTGCCGCCGCTGAATTTGGTCGGTGACTACGGCGGTGGTGGCATGTTCCTGGTGATGGGCATGCTGGCGGCGTTACTGGAGGCAAGGCAGTCGGGCAAAGGGCAGGTGGTAGATGCTGCGATGACCGATGGTTCTGCCGTCCTAATGGCGATGTTTCATTCGCTACAAGCCATGGGCATGTGGAGTGCCAAACGTGGGGTGAATTTCCTTGATTCGGGTGCTCATTTTTATGATGTGTATGAAACCCAGGACGGAAAATATGTCTCCATAGGCAGCATAGAACCACAGTTCTATGCCTTGCTTTTGGACAAAGCACAGTTGGACCCCAGTGTCTTTGGCAATCAGCAAAATGCGGCGCAGTGGCCGCAGATGAAAGACAAATTGGAAGTCATATTTCGCAGCAAAACCCAGGCCCAGTGGTGTGAATTGATGGAAGGCACGGATGTGTGTTTTGCACCGGTCTTGGACATGAATGAAGCACCCAAGCATCCGCACAATGAAGCGCGCAAAACCTACATTGATGTGGGCGGCATGATTCAGCCCGCTCCGGCACCACGTTTTTCCAGAACCGAATCTGAGGTCCAATTTGCCTCACGGCCCAATGGTGCCGATACCCAAGAGGTATTGGCTGACTGGGGATATTCGGAGCAGCAAATCGCCGAGCTGCAGACCCAAGGCGCGCTGTCTTAGACAGAGATTAGCGTCGAGTTTTAAGGCGCGTGATGGGGGCTGAGCGGGTGTTCTCCGTACAGCCAATCGAAGCGATTGAGAATAAGGCCCGGCATCAGCTTGGCCGCGATAGCGATGGGCAAGTAAGTTGCCGCATAGCGATGGTGGAAAGTGCGGCTGTTGCGTCGTGCGCCAGCTTGGACTTGCTGGGTACGTGCTAGCCGTTGCTGGAAATAGGCTTGATTGGCGGTGGTGATGTTGGGCTGCTGTTGCAGCTGCTCGCTCAGCACCCAGGCGTCCTCTATAGCCATGGCCGCGCCTTGTGCGAGAAACGGCAGCATAGGGTGGCAAGCATCACCTAACAGCGCAACACGCCCTTCAGACCAGCGCGGCAAGGGCTCTCGGTCATATAAGGCCCAGCGAAAATGGGTGCTGGCTTTGGCTATCAGATTGCGCACGCAGGGGTGAAAGTCTGCAAAGTCAGCCAGAACCTCTTCGCGGCTGCCAGCTTGGGTCCAAGATTCGTGCGTCCACTGGCTGTGTTCCACCACGCCTACAAAATTGGCCAGCGTTCCGCCACGCACTCGGTAGGTCACCGCATGTCTACCGGGGCCGACCCACACGCAAGCGGTGGGTGGCGGTGGGCAATCGGCCAATTGATCCATGGGCACCACTGCGCGCCACGCCACATTGCCGGTGAAGCGGGGGCTATTTTCTCCCAGCATTTGGCTGCGGATGGCCGAGTGGATGCCGTCGGCTCCAATCAGAATATCGCCGCTGATGTTTTCGCCGTTTTGTAGCTGTACGCTCACCTGCTGTTCATCTTGGCTATAAGACTGCACGCGGGAATTGGTGCGCAGCGAATTTTCAGCATGCGCTTGCAAACTATCGACTAAGACTTGAATCAAATCAGCACGATGCAAGTGCAAATACGGAGCGCCCCAGCGTTTTTGAGCGTGCTCTTGTAGCGGCACATGAAAAACTTGCCGACCACTGCGGCCCCAACGCATTTCCAAAGCTTGAGGATGAAAGGCCTTGGCGGATAAAGTCTCCATCAGGCCAAGCTGTTGCAGCACATGGCCGCCATTGGGACTGATTTGTATTCCCGCACCCAACTCGCCAGTCTCGCTGGCTTGCTCCAGGACCAATACCTCCCAGCCGATTCGCCGCAGGCACAAAGCGGCGCATAGGCCGCCGATACCGCCTCCGGCGATCAGGGCTTTCATCGGTTTTGTGATCTCTCTAGCGGCATGCTGTAGCGGTGGTGACAAGAGTAAACAGTGAAATGGTAACGTTCTGCTAAAGCTTTGTGCAGGATTACGTGTGCGTTCGAAATTGTTAAAGGAATTGCTGGCGTTGGTATTGATCGCCATAGGTGGAATTGCGGCTTTGTGGCAGTGGCAGCCTGGCTGGCAAGATTTCCAACAGCAGCTGGCCGTCCAGGGCAGTGAGCAAGGGCCTGGATTGCGTGCGCAATGGTTTGGTGTCAGTGCGGTGCTGATTAGCGATGGCCAGCACAGCCTCTTTATCGATCCGTTTTTCAGCCGCCCTGAGGGCTTTCTCAATATGGCTTTGAATCGAGAGATAGCACCGGATGAGCGCTTGATACGCCAATCTCTGGAGCAGGCTGGGGTGCGACATTTGGATGCGGTTTTGGTGTCGCACTCGCATTTTGACCACGCCATGGATGCGGGCTTGGTCGCTTATTTAAGTGATGCACGTTTAGTTGGTTCCGAAAGCACCTTGAACATAGGCCGTGGTGCCGGCATGCCGGAACATTGGTTGGATCTAGCGCGCGATGGAGAACCACTGCAAATTGGCCCTTTCCGCGTCACGTTTATACGCAGCCAACATGTGGGCGCCACTGGTGGCCAACCCACGGGTGATATCACTGAGCCCTTGCAAGCACCGGCGCACTACTTGGATTACAAGCAAGGCGGCACCTGGTCGATTTTGATCGAACATCCCTTGGGTAATATCTTGCATCACGGCAGTGCCGGTTTTCGTGCCGGTGCGCTGCAGCGGTACCAGGCGGATGTAGTCTTTCTTGGTGTGGCCTTGGTGGATGATTACACGCAGTACTTCAGCGAAGTTGTCGATGCGGTAGGGGCGAGCCGCATCGTTCCTGTGCATTGGGACAATTTCACTCGGCCCTTGGACTTAGCATTGCAGCCATTTCCGCTGGTGGTGCGCTTGGATCGCTTTTTGCAAAGTATGAGATCTCGATCAGATTTACAGCTTATTCCCCCCAGTTTGAACAGGCCGACATTGGTATTTTCTCAACAGAAGTAGTGACAGCGATATAAAACGTCTGATACTGGCGCTTAGGCGCGGGGCACTTCCTGCTTGCCGTTCCTGCCTTCATCGCGCAGGGAAAACGGAGTGAATCGGGTGTTGTCATCATAGGTGTCAACATTTTCCGCACGTTTCAGTGCATGGACGACGGCGTAAGTGACCGGAGTGAACAACACTTCCACCATGACTTTGAATGCAAAATTAAAGGCCACCACAGCCATCATGGTTTCGCTACTCCATATTCCCCAAAACGCTATCGGGTAAAAAATCATGGAATCTGCAGCTTGAGCGAATATGGTTGAACCGATAGTTCGCATCCACAAGTGTTTGCCAGCCGTCCAGATTTTCATTTTCGCCAGCACAAAAGAATTGACGAAATCGCCTACCCAGTAGCCCAAAATGCTGGCGCAAACAATGCGAAAAGTGGTGCCAAACACCGTCTCCAATGCCGGTTGCAAAGTCTGGTTGTACGGCTCTGTTGGTTCGACAGGAATATTGACTACCACCCAGGCCATAAAGCTGGCGAACAGCATCATGGCGAAGCCAGCCCATATCGCACGGCGAGCACGGGCATAGCCGTACACTTCGGTGAGTACATCGCCAAAGATGTAGCCAATGGGAAAGAACAGATTTCCGGCACCAAAAGCGACCACGCCCAGCAGCGGCAAATCCACAGCGGCCACCTTGCCGGGGCCAATCAAATTGGAGCACAGCAAAACTCCGACCATGCCCGCAACTAGGAAATCATAGTAGCGATAATTGGTCATAGTGCAGGCGGTCGGAGTGTGCTTTAGCGGCGGGCGATCTTACGTACGTTATTGGTACGGAAGTAGGTGTCCTTGAAATCTTTGGCTTCAAACAGCGGTTCTTCGTTGCTGAATTCCATGGCGAGATAGCGATTCGACTGCAAGTCGTAAATCATATGGCCAGCAGGGCCCACTGAGTCCAGCCAAGGCACGGTCATTTGGTGGTACTCCTGTATGCGCCACAGTTGATCGCGATTGTCGTATATATCGACCATTAAAATGGTCCAGGAGTCTTCATCAACATAGAAGGTACGACGCTTGTAGACATGATTCGTGCCTTCACGCAGGAAAGAATCGACCACCCAAACACGATGCAATTCGTAACGCATCAAATCTTGATTGGCGTGACTGGGTCTGATGATGTCTTCGTATTCCAAGCTGTCATCAGCGAGTTTGATTGCGTTGTAGGGGACATAAAATTCTTTTTTCCCGAGCAACTTCCAGCGATAGCGATCGGTGGCGCCGTTGTAGACATCCAACTGATCGTTGGTGCGCAGACCATCGGAACCCGAACCGGGGTTGTCATAGGCTACGTTTGGCGCTCGTCGAACACGGCGTTGGCCAGGGTTGTACAACCAGGCGCGGCGCGTGTCCTGCAGTTGATCCATGGTTTCATGCACCAGCAGAACCTGGCCTGCGGCACGTGGTGGAGACGTAGCGACCTGCAGGAAGTAGGTCATAACGCCATTGAGTGAGTCGGCAGTTGCTTTCGGATCGCTGTAACTAAACAGCACGTCTTCTCGCAATTTATGCGGCATAAACGAGCCGCTGGTTTGTACCGCCAGCTGGGTGTTGTAGCGGCGTATGGACTGCCCACGATAACGCGTTTTGTGATTCCAGATAATTTCTAATGGCGCGATAGGTATGGGAAAAGGTGTACCGCCAACCGCGTTGCGTATCGACTCACCCCCATTGCTGGTATCCGCGTTCAGCGCGTTTTTATAAGTGGCATCGTAAACATACTGCGGTGCATAAGCGGAACGCACAGTGGGATAAACCGGCAGTTTGTAGCTGTTGGGATAGCGCGCCAACATGATCTTGTGGCCTTCCGTCAACTTGTCGGCATAGTTCGCCATGTTGCCGGAGTTTATGGTCATCACTGGGTTTTGGTCGCCCATGCCCGGATAACTTTTCGGATTCCGTTTGGCAGAATCTGGAGGCGTGCGTTTTAGTTTGTAGCCGCCGTCCCATGCTGGAATGCTGCTATCGGCGTTACCCGACTTGATGGCGCCCAGCGGCGTTAAACTTTTACCCAGTTCCGCAGCCTCTTCTGGCGTGACTTTTGCGGTTGCGGTGGTGCTGGCGATCAGGCACAGCAGGCTCGTTAGTATGGCAATTGTTCGATGCATTTTCTCCCCCCGGATTAGGACATCGTTGTGTTGGCAGCATAGCAGCCTGAAGAAAACTCTGCGGCGGCGGGTCGAACTCAGTTGTAGTCCGCCCTGGTTCAATTGACAGCAGTGCTGCTAGGCGTCGTCTTCGTCGCGAACTTGAAGTATGTATTCCTGATAGCCATTGCGTAACAGCATGGCTTTGTCGATTTTGTAGCGCGGCATGCAGCGCATTAAATCTTTGGGGGCATAGCGCGGCGCTTCTCGTGTATTTTCACACTGTGGTGCGACTAAAACGCTGTCTCGCCCGCTGGGAGTGAAGTGACAAGGCTGAACCGCCATCAGTGGTGCGGAATAGGCTATGAGCATGTGCACTAAGGCGCCTGGCTGTGCATGTTGTGCAATTTCATCCATCAGCAGGCTAATCGGGCCACGTGGCAGATAATTGAGGTAATCCCAGCACAAAATTAAATTGCAGGGGTTTTTCTCATCACGCGGCAGTTGGCTTTGCAGCAACGCCTGAAAATGCTTTAGATCGCTCGCTTTGGCCAGTTTTTGACGCAATTCCGGAAACTCCAGCAAGCGTAAACGACAGGACAGAGGGTGGAATGTGTCCAGACTGGCTGGGCTGGCGGGCGCAAAATCCATTAACACACGGCGGGGTCTATCCGCCGTGCGCTGTATAGCTTCCGCCAGCAAGGGCAGCCTTTCCGTAACGGCGACCGCAGTCGCCGCTTTTTCAATTTCTCGTCGGCGATTTGAGCCAGGTAGCTTGAATCGCGACAAAGCTGTCGCTTGCATTCAGCGCTTTAGGCTTGTTTGCTAACGGCTGTGGGGCCTTGACCAGGCTTTTGTCCTAGGTCTGGCTTGTTGGCGTCAGGTTTGCCGTCATTGCCGGCGCGTGCTGGTGCGACCGTGGGCGTATGGCTAGGAGTGTGACTAGGCATAGGGGCTTTGTTTTCGACCGGTTTGGCTGCGGGAGTAGGCGCCAATTCTGCATCTTTGAACTTTTCCGCAATGGCGGTGCGTATGGCTTCGTTGTCCATTTCTACCGTGCCGCGCAGTACAGCGCCGTCTTCCAGCGAAACGCGCGGTGCCATGACGTTGCCTTTCACTGTCGCGCCCTTACGGATGCTGATGCGTTCGATCGCGTACAAATCGCCTTCCATATTGCCTTCAACGGTAATCGAATGGGCAAAAGCGGTACCTTCTACAACACCTTTAGGACCAATTTCTAGCTGATGCTTTTGCAGCTGCAAGGTGCCATCAAAATGGCCCTCTACGCGTAAATCTTCGTCTGCTTGTAGCTCGCCTTTAATTCGAGTCTTGGCGCCAATAGCTGCGCCGCCGCGCGCTGCTTCGTTATTGGGGCGCGGCATATTTGGGTTAGCGATATCCGATGACATGAAATACATCCTTTATTTAATGTGCGTATTGATCCGACAGCCGCGGATCAAGCGACCGTTAAGAAGATAGGTTTTACCCGCTTTTGTGGGTGCCGTCCAATGACAATAAATTGACATAACTTGCGGTCATATGCATACACGCAACACGGTCTGAACTGAAGCTATGAGTTAGGCTAGATTTATAAAAGATAGCAATGGGATGTTACTAGCATGCTCCGGGTTTCAGGCTGGCGGATTGGTTTTAAGATCACGTTTTCGTTGATTGCGACAACCTTGCTTGCCTTACTGGCTGTTAGTGCCGTGTTTGGCCAGCGTGCCCGCGAAAATTTGACCGACGTTACTTTTGCTCATCTGCGCTCTATTGCACAGCAAAAGGTGTTTTTGGTTGAACACCTTTTAGAAAAAAACGGAGACCGCATGGCCTTGCTGGCGAGTCGCACCCAACTGCGCTACTCACTGCGTGACTGGTTAACGCAAAGCGCACAGGGCGTGCCACCATCAGAAGAACATGCATTCAAAATGAGGAAAATCCTCAACGACGCCCAGAATGCATTGGGCGACCTGCAACATGTGGCCATATATACAACGGATAGTCGGTTGATAGTGCAAACCGATAGGGCGCCAATTGCTGATGTGCAATTGGGCGCGGTCGTTCCTGCAGGGCATGTGGCGGGGGTCGATCTCCAGGTTGTTGGCAGTCAATTTGAGCATTATCAATTGCGCTTGATTAAACCGCTGGAGCTAGACGGGCAACTGCTGGGTTATTTGGCTGCAGATATTACCTTGGGTGAATTTGACGAAATTTTGCGTCTGCACGCCGGCCTTGGACGCAGTGAAGAAGTGCAACTGCTGTTTCGAGAGGGGGCTGGAGATTGGTCGGCGTTGGTTGGCACCAGTGCGCAAGCCGGTGTGTCGATTGGCAATTCCCTGGATTCAGGCAAATCATCACATGTGAATTTTTCTGAACGTATGGTCGATTATCGTGGCAATGAAGTTTTTGCTGTGATCCACAGTTTCGAGCAACTGCCTTGGAGCATGGTGTTCAAGATTGATGTGAATGACGCTTTGTCGGCAGTGACAAAGCAGGAGCAGTTGCTTCGCAGCGCCGTGCTTTCTGCCTTGATAGCGAGTCTGCTGGTGGCCGTGGTTTTATCGCGGCAAATCACTCGACCGGTGACCCGCTTAACTGAAGTGGCGCAAAACATCGCTGCCGGTGACTTCTCCCAGCGCTGTGGCGCACCCGGTCAAGATGAATTCGGTTTGCTAGCGCAATCGGTGAATCAAATGGCGGATAAGCTGGTCAACGCCAATCGGCAGTTGGAGAGTCGGGTTGCCGAGAAAACCCAGGATTTACTGCAAGCGAATAAGTCGCTGTCACGGTTGAATACGCAGTTGCAAATTATCAGCCACGAGGACCAACTCACGGGCTTGCCCAATCGCCGCGCCTTCGATGAGCGTTTGCGGCTGGAGTGGCATCACAGCCAGCGTGACGCGCGTCCGATCAGTTTGATCATGCTGGATATCGATTTGTTTAAGCAGTTGAATGATAGCGCCGGCCATGCGGTTGGTGATGAATGTCTAGCGCGCGTGGGGCGTGTGTTGCGACAGGTTATCAACCGCAATACCGATATGGCGGCGCGCTATGGCGGTGAAGAGTTTGTGGTCTTGTTGCCAGGGACATATTCGGCGCAAGCCTTGGTGATCGCGCAGCGTTTACAAGCCGCTATGCAGGACGAGGCGATTCCACATGCTCATTCTTCCGTGTCGAATCACATCACTTTTAGTGGTGGTATTGGAGCCATTACACCCAAGGAAGAGGACAGTCCCTCGGTCTTCCTCGCCCTGGTGGATAGGGCCTTGTATGCAGCCAAAGCCGCGGGACGCAATCAGTTTGTTCGTACCAGTGATTTACCCATCGAAAGTGAGCAAACTCCGGTTTAAGGCTGCAATGAACTAGAATAGACGAGATTTTCTTCGGTTCGTGTTATGTCAGTACCTGCAGTTGGCCTGCCTTCTAATTTTCCGTCCAGGCGACTGTTCGATTACGACAAGTATTGGGCAGAGTGCTACGACAAAGCCCCATTCTTGCCGACCACACGGGCTGAAATGGATGCCTTGGGCTGGGATTCTTGCGATGTCATCGTCGTTACCGGCGATGCTTATGTCGACCACCCTTCGTTTGGCATGGCCATTATCGGACGTTTGCTGGAAGACCAAGGCTTTCGCGTCGGCATTATTGCTCAACCGGATTGGAACAATCCGCGAGATTTCCATCGTTTAGGAACGCCGAACCTGTGCTTTGGTGTGGCTGCCGGCAACATGGATTCGATGATCAACCGCTATACAGCGGATCGAAAGCCACGTTCTGATGATGCTTATACGCCTGGCGGTTTAGCCGGTTCACGGCCGGATCGTTGCAGCATGATTTATAGCCAGCAATGTCGCGCCGTGTGCCCGGATACCCCCATAATTCTTGGCGGCATTGAAGCTTCATTGCGCCGTATCGCGCATTACGACTATTGGCAGGATAAAGTCCGCCGTTCCATATTGGCCGATTCACCGGCTGATTTGTTGCTCTACGGCAATGCTGAGCGCGCCATAGTGGAAGTGGTGCAACGTTTAGCGCGCGGCGACAAAATCGCCAGCATGACGGACATACGCGGCACGGCGTTTTGGCGTACCGATACCCCTGATGATTTTTTGGAAATCGATTCCACGCGCATCGATAGACCGGGACGTATAGATCGTATCGTCAATCCCTACGTAAACACCCAGGAACTGGATGAATGCGAGGTCGAAAGGCGTAATCAGAAGCAAGTTGATCCGGATGGCGCCGTGCCACTGCGTTTTATGCCGCACCCCAGTCGCGATCGGGATCGCACCGTGATTCGCCTGCCAGCCTTCGACAAGGTGCGCAACGACAAAGCTTTGTATGCGCATGCCAACCGGGTGCTGCATCTGGAAACCAATCCTGGTAATGCACGCGCCTTAGTGCAGCAGCATGAAGGGCGAGATTTGTGGCTGAATCCACCGTCGCAACCGCTGTCCACCGAAGAAATGGATTACGTGTTCGGTCAGCCTTTTGCTCGTGTGCCGCATCCGTCGTATGAGGGCCAAAAAATACCGGCCTACGAGATGATCCGTTTTTCGGTGAATATCATGCGTGGCTGCTTTGGTGGCTGCACCTTCTGTTCGATTACAGAGCATGAAGGGCGCATCATTCAGAACCGGTCCTCGGAATCGATACTCAACGAAGTCGAAGAGATTCGTGACAAAGTGCCGGGCTTCACCGGGGTTATTTCTGACCTGGGCGGCCCAACAGCCAATATGTATCGCATTGCCTGCAAGGATAAGAAAATCGAGGCGGCCTGCCGTCTGCCATCCTGTGTCTATCCGGGTATTTGTGAAAACTTAAATACCGATCATTCGGCCCTGACTCAGTTGTATCGCGAGACGCGCAAACTGCCCGGCGTAAAGAAAGTCTTAATCGCATCGGGTTTGCGTTATGACTTGGCGATTAAAGATCCCGAGTACGTCAAAGAGTTGGTGACGCATCATGTTGGCGGGTATTTGAAAATCGCCCCTGAGCACACCGAAAATGGCCCGCTGGACAAAATGATGAAGCCGGGCATCGGTAGCTATGATGAATTCAAAGCCTTGTTTGAGAAGTACAGCGCTGAGGCCGGAAAAGAGCAATATTTGATTCCGTACTTCATTGCGGCGCATCCTGGCACCAACGATGAAGATATGCTGAATTTGGCCTTGTGGCTGAAAAAGTACGATTTTCGTGCCGACCAAGTGCAGGCGTTTTACCCTTCGCCGATGGCCACCGCCACGACGATGTACCACACCAATAAAAACCCACTGAAGCGGGTGAGCTACAAAAGCGAAAAAGTAGCCATCGTCAAAACGCCGGAGCAGCGTAAATTGCACAAAGCGTTTTTGCGTTATCACGATCCCTTGAATTGGGATCTGCTACACACCGCTTTGTTGAGTATGGGTAAGGCGCATCTGATTGGTGACAAACCTTCCTGTTTGATACCGGCGCAAAAGCCGGCGCTGGGGAACGATTACAAATCACCCCGACGCAAAAACTCAGCGCAAGCGGATAGCCAGCGTAAAAAGGGCGGTAGGTTGCTGACTCAACACACCGGTCTACCGCCGCGTAGTCATAAAGCCTCCAGTAAAAAGCGCCCGCAAAAACCCCGGTAAACGGTACAACTTGGCTTTAAGCGTCGCTCAGTTCCTGTAGCAGTAAATTCTGTGTGGCGGTCGCGACCACGCCGTGTTCATCCCATATCAGGGTTTCACACAAGCCCAAGCCAAAATCTTGGAAATGGGTGCGTGCATCCAAGCAAACCCATTCGCCCTGCGGGTAGCGTCGAATACTGACGTTCAAATCCGTATTCAAAAAGCTATAGCGCCTAGGGTCCAAGGCCATGCTCACTCCGCTACCGGAATCGCAAGCCAGAAAAATACGTTGCAGGGCGCTCGCGGGCTCTTCATCGAGCAGTGCGATTTTAGGCTTCATCCACATTTGTCCGCGCCCGGGCGTTGGGCTAGGCGTGCTGCGTTTCATGTGCATAGCAGTTTCATAACTCACCGCATCACGAAAGAACTCGAAGCCGCAGTCGTGGCTGGCGCTGGGTGAAATCGGGGTTTTTGGCGGATGCTCTGGTAAGCCACCAAGTTCTATGCGCTCTTTGCGCAGCAGCAGAGCATTGGCCTGTGCCACGCATTGCCCGCTGGCGACATCGTGCACTTGGGCCTGCAGAATACGGCGACGTTTTCCGCCAGTGCTTTCCTGGATGCTGAGTGAGAGTTCAGCAATGGGAACCGGTTTCAACAAATCTATATGGATACGCGCCACGTGCATGCCGTCGGACACCTGCTCGACGCCGCGTGCAATCAGGGCTGCAGGCGGGCCACCGTGCTGATAGTCGCTATGCCAAGGGCCACGGCTGTGTGCTGTGGCTAGAAAGTGGTCACCGGCACTGGTGTAGAAGCTGTCGCTCATGGCGTATGTGGGTAGCAGTGGGGGCGCTGATTGTGACAAATCTGCAGAGTGTGTGGGGGGCTGAGTTACACTGCCGCGCCCTAATTGAACTGTTGCCCCGCGCATGCCCTTACTAACCTGTAAAAACCTGAATCTGCATATTGGCTTGCAAGCCTTGTTAGACAAGGCCGATCTGGTGATAGAGCCGGGTGAGCGGATTTGCCTGTTGGGGCGCAATGGCGAGGGTAAATCCACCTTGATGCGGGTGCTCATGCGTGAGATGGCGGTTGATGGTGGTGAAATCCAGCACGAGTCCGGTTTGCGCATTGCCCAATTGCAACAGACTGTGCCGCAGACCACGGAAGGTTTGGTTTTCGACGTGGTCGCAGAAGGTTTGGGTGAGTTGGGGCACACGCTGGCCGAATATCATCGCTTAACCGAATCCGCCGATCCGGACTTGGAGCAGATGGCGCGTCTGCAGACTCGACTGGAGGCGCAGGACGGTTGGACCATAGATAGCCAAGTAACCGAAGTGCTATCCCGCTTGAAATTGGATGGATCGCAAAATTTTTCTGCACTTTCGGGCGGCTTAAAACGGCGTGTATTACTGGCGCAAGCCTTGGTCACTCAGCCTGATTTATTGTTGCTGGATGAGCCCACCAACCATTTGGATGTCGATAGCATTGCTTGGTTGGAAGATTTCCTGCTGCAATGGAATGGCAGTCTGCTGTTCATTACCCATGACCGGGCCTTTCTGCGCCGCTTAGCGACGCGCATAATTGAATTGGATCGTGG
>JBPOFU010000210.1:0-2540 GCA_051252075.1 Oceanococcus sp.
GTTGCCATTCGGCGCATGTTGGCGAATATCCAAGTTGCGCCTGATCATGCTTCAGCACTTACCGCGATTCGTGATCTTGCCGATGGGCAAGCCGTAGTCAGTCGTGCAGGGCACTTGTACTGGTCTGGCTTGCAGCAGCGCAGGAGCGATGATGGTGCGGATGGTGTGTTGTTGCGGGAACGTTTGCTCGGCGAGGTCGAAGCGGAAAATCAGACCATGCAGAACGCCCTGAAACAAGCACAGGACGAGCAGCAAAAAGCGGTAGATGAACTCAAAGCCGCGGAACAAAAGCAGCAACAAGCGCTGCGGGAGTTGGATCAGTCGCGTCGGCAAAATGCAGAAGCGAAAACGGTGATGCAAAGCTTGCAAGACAAACGTGGCAGCTTGCAGCAGCGCCGTGTTCAGCGCAGCGAAGAATTGGCTGAGGTACAAAAACTGCAGTCTGAACTACAGCAAGATCAAGACCGTGCGCAGCAGTTGTTGCAGCAAAGCAGGGAGGAATTGCAGGCCCTAGAACAGCAGGAGCGTGCACAGCAATTTAAAAGCGATGAGGCGCGCAAAGCCTTGCAGGATGCGCGCCATCGGCAGCAGTCCTTGCAAAGGCAATTGGACAACTCACGTGAACGTCGTGCTGCTTTAGCCAGTGATTTGGCGGCGACTCAGGCCGCCAATGAAGCGCTCGCAGCCAGACGTGCCGATGTAGACCGCAACTTGGCCGATTCAAAGCAGAACCAAGATGATTTAAAAACGCCGGTGCCAGTTTTAGAGCAGGCCGTGCAAGCGGCGCTAGCGCAGCGCGACGGCGCTACAGGCTCCTTGCAACAAGCGCGGCAGGGGCAAGAAGCAGCGGCGCAAGCGGCGCGGGATGCTGCCAACATGGTTTTAAAATTGGAACAGGCGAGTCAGGGCGTGCGTGCGCAGTTGCAAGAACAGCAGCTGGGTGAGCAACGTTTGCTTGCGCATCGAGAAAGCTTGGAAGAACAAGTGCGCGAATCTGGCGTGCGCATTCAAGAGATTCTGGATGAAGTGCAAGGTGAAATGCCGGCCAATGCTTGCGAAGAGGAATTGGAGAAACTTGATCTGCGCATACAGCGCTTAGGCGCCGTTAACTTGGCTGCGGTAGAAGAATATGAAGAAGAGAAAAAACGCGCGGATTATCTGCGCGCGCAAGAAGCGGATTTGGTAGACGCATTAGAAAAGTTGGAATCTGCCATTCGACAGATTGATAAGGAAACGCGCAGTCGGTTTCGCGCGACCTTTGAAGCGGTCAACGAAAAGTTTAAGATCCGGTTTCCCAAGTTGTTTGGTGGCGGTGAGGCTTATTTGGAGCTCACCGGTGAGGATGTATTGGATGCGGGTGTGCGGGTCATGGCGCGGCCGCCAGGTAAACGCAATGCCACGATTCAATTGCTGTCAGGTGGCGAAAAAGCCATGACTGCAGTGGCTTTGGTGTTTGCCTTATTTGAATTAAACCCAGCACCCTTTTGCATGCTGGACGAGGTCGATGCACCATTGGACGATGCCAATGTCGTACGCTATTGCGAAGTGGTACGAGAAATGTCGGAACATGTGCAATTTATTATCGTGACTCACAACAAAGTAACGATGGAATTGGCACAACAATTAAACGGGGTCACGATGCAAGAGCCGGGTGTTTCACGCTTGGTAAGCGTCGATGTCCAGCAGGCCGTCGCGTTGGCGGGCTGATGAGCTGGGGATTAAGGAATTTTCTACGATGAATGACATGCAGTGGGCTTTACTGGTCATCGGTGTTGTTGCCGTATTCGGTGTGTATTTTCATGCGCGCCGACAAGCCGCCAAACAAGCGGTTTGGAATAACAAGAAAAAGCGTGATGGTCAGGAAGAAGATCAGTTGGACTTCTTTGAAGACAATGGCGCGAGCTTTGACGAATATGGCGTTGGTAAGGCGCGGAATACTTCAGAGGCTCGGCAGGCGCCAGTTTTAGACCAAGGTGCTGATCGTGACGAACATCTTGGCTCTGCAGTACGGGATGAGTTTGAAGGCTTATTTGTTATCTCTGTGCATCGCAATGATTTGAGCCATGTTGCAGGTGAAGATTTACACGAAGCCTTGGAAAGCTGTGGCTTGCAGTTCGGAGCGCACGATGTGTATCACCGCTTCAGCCCTAAGGGGGACCGGGTGTTTTCGATTACCTCCATGGTGAAGCCAGGTTTTTTGATTCCTGAAGACAAAGACGATTTGCACACGCCGGGTGTGAGCTTGTTTTTGCAGTTGCCAGGTGCGGTCGATGGAGAGTCCGCGTTTGAAGATTTGTTCACAACTGCGCAAACATTGGCGGATCGCATGGATGCGAGCTTGCTGGATCGGCAACGCCAGCCGTTAACCACCGACATGATTAGTCGTATGCGCGAGGCTAGCGCCCGCTACGAGTAACAGGATCGCGGCAATGTGTCGCCTGGATAAGCTTGATGTCTGAAAACACGCCGTCTCCTGCCGCGCGTGAACATGCGCAGCAACTTGCGCAAGAACTGCGAGAGCACGATTACCGCTATTACAT
>JBPOFU010000211.1:0-2536 GCA_051252075.1 Oceanococcus sp.
TGGAAATAGAACAGCGCGGCACCATTGAAGATTGCCGCACGGTCTATTGCGGAAGCTTTTCCAAAACGCTTGCCCCTGGGCTTCGGGTTGGATGGGTGTGCGCCGCAAAACCAATCATTTCCAAGTTGGTCCTGATCAAACAATCTTCTGATCTGCATACATCCACGCTTAATCAGATGGCCATTGCTGATGTGGCCAGCGCCTGCTTTGACGCGCAAGTCGACAAGGTAAAAACCGCTTATGTTGCGCGACGCGACTGCATGCTGCAGGCGCTGGACAGGCATATGCCAAAGGGCGTGTCATGGACACAGCCGGAAGGCGGCATGTTTATCTGGTTGACCATCCCCCAACATTTGGACAGCGCCCTGTTGCTTGCAAAAGCCATAGAAACGCAAAAGCTGGCCTTTGTGCCCGGAAAGGCGTTCTTTGCAGATGGGTCCGGTGCAAATACAATGCGCCTAAATTTCACACGGACGGATCAGCCGGTCATTGATGAAGGGATCAAGCGACTTGGCCTTGTATTGAGAGAGGTCGTTTGACGCATTACATCTTTTCCTATGGCTCCAACCTGTTGCTGGCGCGCCTGAAAGCACGGGTGCCATCTGCCAGATTTGTAACCAAAGGGGTTCTGCCCTGCCATGTTTTGCGCTGGCACAAACTGAGCAAAGACAGATCGGGTAAATGCGATGCGTTCCACACCGGTAAACCTGCGGATCAATTGTGGGGCGGTGTTTTTGAAATAGCGGCGAAGGAAAAACATCTGCTGGATGCCGCAGAAGGCCTTGGCACCGGCTATGATGAAAAGCACACGGAGATCCAATACGTGGCCTCAAACGGTCAGGCAGATGTTATGCAGGCAAGCTTATACACTGCCCTGAGAACTGATGCTTCTGCCATTCCCTATAGCTGGTACAAGGCATTCGTCATTGCCGGCGCGCATGAATGCGGTCTTCCAACGGAACATATTGATGCGTTGAGAGCAACGCCATGCGAGCCAGACCCGGACACAGATCGTGACACTTTCAACCGCTCTTTGCTTCCAGACAGATTCAAGGAATCCCAGTGACGTTCTTAAATTTCCGAGCGCTCGACCCATTTCTGTAGTTCTGGCGCATCGTAACTTGCAAAGGCTTTTAGGATTTCAACGGCATCATCGCTGAAAATGGCCATGTCTCGGTGTCCCTTGCGGACAAAACCTTCTTCTGATTGATGATCCAGAAACGCACAGAGCGGATCGTAAAAGCCAGCGACATTCATGAAAGCCAAAGGCTTATCGTGATGGCCCAATTGCGCCCAGGTCCAGATTTCAAAGATTTCTTCCAGCGTACCAACACCGCCGGGCAAGGCGATGAAACCGTCCGACAAATCCGCCATCAAAGCCTTGCGCTCATGCATCGAGGAGACCTCGTGCAGTTCGGTCAGACCCTTGTGCTCGATTTCCTTCTCCACCAACGCACGTGGCATGACGCCAATCACATGGCCGCCAGCCTTCAGCGCAGCATCAGCAACGGCACCCATCAAGCCAACTTCAGCGCCGCCGTAAACCAGCTTGTACCCATGCGCTGCGATGATCTTGCCAAGGGCAATTGCTGCTTCCAGATAGGCCGGATCATTGCCGGGATTTGACCCACAAAACACGCAAATGCTTTTCAATTTGTCAGAACTCATTTCGCCAAAGCCTCCATGACTCTCGCCCAGGAGCGAATGCCCTTGTGGAAACTGGTCAGATTGTATTTTTCATTCGGGCTGTGAATGCTGTCATCATCCAGACCAAACCCGATCAACAGAGTATCCATACCCAAGACGCGTTGAAACTCGCCGACTATGGGTATCGACCCCCCCATGCCCATCAGGACAGCCTGTTTCTGCCACTCATCCGTCAAGGCCTGCTGGGCCTTTACGATTTCAGGCATATCAAGTGGCAGGCTGAATGCACGGTCGTTGCCGTAGCCGATAAACTCGACCGTGCAATCCTCCGGCAAATTCTCCTGCACATAGGCGCGGAAGGCTGCCTGAATGGCCTTTGGGTCCTGCTCACCGACAAGGCGGAAGGAAACTTTGGCAGACGCTTTTGATGCGATTACGGTTTTGGCACCGGCACCAGTGTAGCCGCCCATGATGCCGTTGACATCGCATGTGGGCCGCGACCAGAGTTGCTGAAGTGCCGAGTAGGCAGTCTCGCCCGCAGGTTTGGAAAGACCGACTGCCCCCAAAAAGGCATCAGCGTCGAAATTCAAGGCTTCCCAACTCTCGGCTATGTCAGGGGCCAGTTCCGAAACGCCGTCATAGAAGTTTGGCAATGTGATGCGGCCATCATCGTCATGAAGATCAGCCAGTATTCTTGACAGAACCCGAATGGGGTTTTGGGCGGCACCGCCATACAGGCCGGAATGCAAATCGCGACTGGCAGCGGTGACAATCACCTCCTCATAGACCATGCCCCTCAGCATCGTATCAATAGCCGGCGTTTCTGCGTCGTACATGTTGGTGTCACAGACCAGCGCCATGTCGGCTCTTAACTCGTCAGCATTTGCCT
>JBPOFU010000212.1:0-2534 GCA_051252075.1 Oceanococcus sp.
GATCTGCCGCTTGATGCCAATGTGCTGTTTTTGACGGTTATGGCCAATCAGATGCCCTTTGTGGGCCGCGGTTAGATCGGGGGGACCAAAACTGCAGTGGCGACTGTGAAAACAATCAGCCGCCGCTGTTGCCTTTGATGTTTAGCCGGACCTTGATTGGAAGTGGCGAGAAAGCCGGTATGGGGCGCAGTGCGGGAACACGGGGCGCATGCAGCTGGCCAGCCGGCTACGTTGTATCACCGTCGATAAGCTGAAGGGTTGAGCGGTAGAATTGGTCATCGACACCGTCAGTCAGCAGCGCCAACAGTTTTTCTCCCGAGACTTTGCCAATCTCATATTTGGGAACATCAACGGTTGTAAGCTTTGTCCGAATGGAAAACTTTTGCGTTGAGCCGTTGAAACCGGCAATAGCAACATCTTCGGGAGCAGACAGCCCCTTTTCTGCAAGATATGAGAGCCCCCCCAAAGCCATGGGATCATTCAGGTAATAAATTGCATCAATCTCAGAAGTTTTGGAAAGGAGCCGATGCGTCAGTATTTTACCTGATTCCGGTTGACGTGGAATCGTATCATCTGTCTCTGCTTCAACCGAAATGCCCGCTTCAGACATTCTATCACGAAAGGCTCGGAACCGCCGAAATGCACATACGTCAATCGATAATTCGGCGCCAATATATGCGACCTTCTTGAACCCTTTGTCGATGAAATGGTCAGCAATTATCTGACCTGCTTCAATTTGAGAGGGGCCAACATGATAGTCAAAATCAAGGTGATCTGTGTCCCACACCTGAAGGATTGGGCAACTGCGTTTCTTCAATAATTCAGAAAGTTCCGGTTTATGATGAATCCCTCCGGTCAGAATGATTCCAACCGGTTGCATCGCCAGCAATGATTTGACGACTTTGAATTCTTCTTCGGGATCAAAAAAGGATTCGCCAATCGTCGTGAAGTAGCCTCTTGGCCGGAGTATGGAATTGATCCCACTGAGTATCTCACCGAAAACCAGGTCGTTCACTGACGGAATCACAACGGCAACCATCGAACTGCTTTGGTTTCGAAGTGACCCGGCAAAAATGTTGGACACATAGCCAAGCTCTTCAGCGGCGTTTTTAATGCGTTCCTTGGTATCGGGTGAAATTCTGGAAGATCCGCTCATTGCACGCGACACTGTCATTATGCTGACGCCCGCGCGTTTTGCGACGTCGGTTTGGGTCGCATTTTTTGGCTTGGAGCCGAATGAGTTAGCCAAGTTTTCCCCCACACTCAGTTAATTCAAAATCGAAGGCAACTGCCTTTGACAGTGAAACTAGTCCAATGAAGCTGTTTGGCAAGAAGACCCGTTTTTTCGCCCATCCAAGACTCTATGCGCTTCAACTTTCTGAGGCAAAATAAAATTACGGACACGTTCCGCCTATTGCAACGAGAAATGTTCGGCGCGAAAAACGGTGTGAAATACCTCTCCGTCAAACATATCAATGAGCGTTTTCGACTTTTCCCGGCTGTCAAAACGCTCCGCAGAATTCAAGGCCGCTTCTATCGCATCCCGAGATTCAAATTTGATCGCAATCACCAATTCCAATGGGATATTTGGGTTGTCGCTCTCCACTTCACGCAACACCCGTACTTCCAGCGCGCCTGGGAAGGCGCGCCAGGTTTCCACCAGAACCGTGTCGATATAGGTATCAAACCTCTCCTGATAGCCGTCCTTGACCTTGCCTTTGAAAAAAGCACATCGAATGAACATCACGCTTCACCGTTTGGTTGGTTCAGTTCTTCAGCAAACTTGACGAGATCGGACACAAATTCATCTGGAAACTCTGCCTGCAAAGAGTGTCCGCCATCGGGGTACTGGGCAATTGTCGCATTTGGAATTCTCTTCAAAATGTCATCGACATCCTTTTGAATTCTGAAAAGCCGGTCATGCAACCCGACAAAAATCAATGATGGTATCGTGAGTATTTCCCACGGAAAATCCCAGTCAGCTTTGTTGACGCCATCGGCCAGGCGGCGGCGCGGATGTTCTGCAGGCCATGGCGTATAACCTTCCTCCGGAAGATGCGTTCCTCGCATTTTTTCGAGTTCCGCTGCGCTGGAAAGCACGGGGCGCAACACATCATAGACAAGCGGCATGCCTCCCATGGCAATCAATCTGGCCTCAAGAGTGTTTATCCATTCGACCTGTGCGTTGGGTTTTCGTAGCGTGTTTACAAGCGCAATTGCTTCCGCTTTTGCCCCTTTTTCAATGGCTCTGACGGCGAAAAGCCCGCCAATTGACAGACCACACATGATGGGCCGCTCTGGCTGCTGATCTTCCAACACACGCACAATATCCGATACGATTTCGTCAGGCTCGAGCACTGCATCTGCGCCAAAAAGTGATTCGCCTTGCCCCCGATAGTCGAAACTCAGCGTTCCGTAGCCCTGTGCGCGAAGAGCAGGCGCAATCCTGTCTTCCCAAACATTGGGTGTGGCACCCATGGAGTTCAGGACAACGAAAGTTTGTTTCCCTTCCGACGGCGATTGGGGGTTCACGT
>JBPOFU010000213.1:0-2524 GCA_051252075.1 Oceanococcus sp.
TTGCTGCAGTCATCCGATATTGCTTGATTAGGATTTGCTCTGGCGCCATGAAGTTTGGCGTGCCTGAGACTTCTTGTGCATCAACGCCGCCTTGCGCATCCATCCGTCGTGCCAAGCCAAAGTCCGCGATCATGGGTTCGCCACGGTCGTCGATTAATATATTGGCGGGCTTTAAATCCAAATGCAGCAAGCCAAGGCGATGAGCATAGTGGATCGCATCACACAGCTTCAGCATCAGAGAGATCACTGCATCTGGCGGCAAGGCGCCTTTGTCCAACGTGCTGGCCAGCGTTTCCCCCGACAGCAGCGGCATGGAAAAATAGTGCACGGTTTCGACTTGGCTAACTTCGTAGACGGGCACAATGTTGGGATGATTCAGTCGTGCGGCGGCTCGCGCTTCGCTAAAGAATCTGGCGATACTGGCCGTATCGGCCAGATGATCGGCTATGAATTTGATCGCAACCTCGCGATCCAAGCTGCGTTGTCTAGCCCGATACACGATGCCCATACCGCCACGGCCGATCTCTTCAAGTAACTCATAATCCCCAAAGGCACGTTGTGCGGGGTCGTTAAAGTCCAGGCGTGGCCATTCGGGCGTGTCACCTGGACCCACGGTTTCAAACGCATGGCGAGCCAGGGCGAAGAGTGTCGAGTTTTGCGGCCCTGAAGTCGGCTTTGTTTGGTCAGATTCTGCAGCACACATGAAAGGCTCCTTGAGCAAGTCCTAGTCCAGTATTACTACGGGCAGCTGGGCAAATGTGACAGATGTTGGCGCAAGTATCGCCACACCAACCAATCTATGTCGAGTTCAAATAGCGTGAAAGAGCGAACGCGTGGCTTACATCTCGAATGGCTGGATTGGAGATAGCGGGCTGTCGATTAGGATGCCGGCAACAGTAGGTGCCATTTAACGCCATTGAATCGGTCAATGCCAAAATTCGGCGCGTTCATTGGAATCCAAGGCGCAAAGGGGAATACCACTGGGGGCTCTAGTACAGACTGCTGTCAGAAACCTGACCGTCTGCTTGCAATGTTTCTGTATTCAGGGATCTCCTTGCATTTTCTCAATTTCTGATTTAAAAAGAGAGTGATCGCTTTATAAGTTGAATCGAATGAACCAAGGCAAAGTGCGGCGCACGCAGAAAGAAAGACGAACTCTGACGGTATCCAAAATCATTGATGCGGCAATAGAGTGCCTTGTCGAGCGCGGCTACCGTGGAACGACGACCCAGTTGATCAGCCAACGGGCAGGGGTGTCCCAAGGCGCACTGTTTCGACACTATACAAGCCGAAATGCCTTAATGATCGCTGTCGCACAGCACGTAGGAGACGGCTTGTTGAAGCAATTCTCGGAGCATTTCAAGTCTTCAGCCGGAATCGATGATCCGGTGTTCCTTGCTTTGATGTTGTTGCGAAAAAACTGCCATGAACGCATTCATCAAGCTTGGTTCGAGCTGCAGATTGCCGCGCGAACCGACGATGAATTGCTTGAGGCACTTCAACCTATCTGGAAGCACAACCGGGAAGTCACACAGAAGCTTGCCGCGCAAATATTGCCAGAAATGGCAGTGCTTTCGAAGGATTTTTCAACGATAGTCGACGTCATGGTGTCGCTCTTTCGAGGAGAGGCTTTAGACAGTTTCATGAACACCGGCGATGAAGGTGAAAGCTCAAAAATTGAGATGGCTCAACTCATGTGCGAGTTGCTGGTCCTCCACTATAAGGCCAAGGGTTTATCTACTGATATGGCCAACACCGCAGGAGACAAGCATGATGCAGCGAACAGTGGCTGATAGATCGGCCAAGTGGCATTTGGTCACATGGGCTACCTGCCTATTGCTTGTCGGATGTTTTAGCGATTCTGGAGGCCCAATGCGCAGCAACAGCAACACGGCTGTGACGCCAACGCCTGTTGCAACAACCATGCCTGCCGCGTCACCAACGCCAGATACAACGTCGGCGCCTTCAACCGCACCAACTTTGGCACCATCTCCGATACCCACGCCGTTGCCTTCCGATACACCCATAGTTGGAGATAGCCTAGAACAGCCGCCAGTCTATTCCGGCGGTCGATGGTTACGTGATCAAACCGGTCGGATCATCATCATGCAAGGGATTTTCGAAGGGCATAAGCCGCTAGGGCTGGAACCCAATGATGAGGAGTTCGCTGATCCGGATTACGCAAAACGCCTACGAGATTCAGGCATAAACGTTACACGGATGGCCTACCAATGGGCTGGAATCGAGCCTGAGCCTGGTGCTTTTGATCAAGCACGCATCAGCCGATACAAAACCATGGTCGAGCGATTATCGGCACAGGGTATTTTCACCATCATTGATTCGCATCAAGACATGTATGGTCTCCGGTACGGTGGTAACGGATTCCCTGACTGGGCGACTATCGATAACGGGATTCCTCTCCCAGAGGATTTGGGATTTCCTGCGAATTATTTCCAACCTGCGACTTCGCACGCATTTGACAATCTTTGGTTGAACACCGATGGCATCCTCGATGCTTACTCGG
>JBPOFU010000214.1:0-2498 GCA_051252075.1 Oceanococcus sp.
TCATCGCTTCAGAAGTAAATCTTGAACTCGTAAAAGACCTTGGAATGGACATTACGCTGGACGAACTGTCCCAGCGGTACAGTGGCCTGACGGCTGATGCTATTTTCGCGCAGGTGGCAGAGGAACTGGCAAAGCCACTTCCCGACGATCTTGCGCAACGGTCGGACGAAATGCTGGACGCAGCCTTGCAACAATCTCTGCAGGCTGTCGCTGGTGTCCACGACATGTTGGATGCGATGGATGATGCGCGATGCATTTGTTCCAATTCCACAACTGTGAGACTTGAGCAAAACCTGAAACTGACCAATTTGCATGATCGCTTTCGCCCATACATTTATTCCGCTTTGGAAGTGCGGCAAAAGCTGCCCAAGCCCTCACCCGATGTTTTCTTACATGCGGCTGAAACTCTGGGATCCACACCTGCTCAGACGATTGTAATTGAAGACAGCAGTCATGGTGTCGAAGGGGCCGTTGCCGCAGGAATGCGCGTCATTGGTTTTGTCGGCGCATCGCACTCTTATGCCGGTCACGCCGAAAAACTGATGGATGCGGGCGCTGAAACAACCGTCCACAATCTCAGCGTTTAAACGGAAACTTGATAAAGCTCAGCCGCAGCGCAATAAGGAACCGTCAATTGCAGCCGCACATGGCAGAATCCAAAATACGACAGGACGTAATTTCGTGCGATATGTAAGTACCAGAGGTGAGGCTCCTGAACTTGGTTTTCTGGATGCCATTCTAACGGGTCTTGCCCGCGATGGCGGACTTTATATGCCCGCCAGTTGGCCGAAACTGTCGCTTAACGAGATCAAGGCGTTACGCGGTAAACCCTACGAAGATGTGGCATTTGCCATCATGTCGCCTTTTGTGGATGGAGAAATTCCTGACACTGTTTTGAAGAAAATCATCAAGGAAGCCTATGCGTCCTTTCGCCACCCCGCTGTTGCTCCTTTGGTGCAGGTTGGTCCGAATGATTTTGTGCTTGAACTGTTTCATGGGCCGACCCTGGCGTTCAAGGATGTCGCCATGCAATGGCTTGCCCGCGTCATGGATTATGCTTTGGCTGAGCGTGGGCAACGGGCCACAATCATTGGCGCAACATCAGGCGATACGGGTGGCGCCGCCATCGAAGCGTTTCGCGGCCGCGATAACACTGACATTTTTATTCTGTTCCCCTATGGCCGTGTCTCTGACGTCCAACGACGCCAGATGACCACCGTTGCGGATCCCAATGTTCATGCATTGGCCATTGAAGGTAATTTTGACGACTGCCAGGCATTGGTCAAAGCCATGTTCAACGATTTGAAGTTTCGGGATCAGCTTGGTTTATCGGGCGTTAACTCCATAAACTGGGGTCGGATTTTGGCGCAGGTGGTATATTATTTCACATCAGCTTTGTCGCTGGGCGGGCCGGATCGCGCTATTTCTTATTCCGTACCAACTGGAAATTTCGGCGACATTCTCGCCGGTTTCGTTGCCAAGAAAATGGGCCTTCCCATCGAGCGACTTTTGATTGCCACCAATGTGAATGACATTCTGGTTCGCACTTTGGAAACCGGGCGTTATGAAGTGACGGGCGTTACAGAGACCACAGCGCCTTCGATGGACATTCAAGTGTCCTCAAATTTCGAGCGGTTGCTATTTGAAGCCAACGGTCAGGACGGATCAACCGTCAGCCGGTTGATGGCTGGCCTCAGTCAATCCGGATCGTTCACACTTGCACCGGAAGCCAGAGATTTCATTGCGAAAGACTTTGACGCTGCGCGCACAACACAGGCGGAGACGGCACAAACCATCCATGATGTTCTGGAAGGAAGCAGCTATCTGCTTGATCCGCATACGGCCATTGGTCTGTTTGCGGCCCAACAAAAACACAAAACCAATACGCCGATGGTCACCTTGGGAACTGCGCATCCCGCTAAATTTCCAGATGCAGTAAAGGCTGCATGTGGGCAGCACCCTGCCCTGCCCGCATGGCAGGGTGATCTCATGTCACGTCCAGAACGCCAACAAGCGCTTGCTAATGACTTACAGAGCGTGGAAAACTTCATTTCAGCCCATGCAAGGGCTTCTGAAAGACAATAAGCCTTGGGAGGGGTGCAGTGAATTTTAAATCAGGTGATCGATGAGCGTTGAGCATACGATCTTGAGTAACGGCATGACTGTGGTTACCCACGCTATGCCCCATCTGGAAAGTGCGTCCCTTGGTGTGTGGGTCCGATCTGGATCCCGAAATGAGACAAGCCAACAGCATGGCATTTCCCATTTGCTTGAACATATGGCGTTCAAGGGCACGAAAAAGCGAACTGCGCGCTCCATTGCGGAAGAGATTGAAGCGGTTGGCGGAGATCTCAATGCTGCCACCAGCGTGGAAAACACCTCCTATTATGCCAGGGTACTTAAGGAAGATGTGCCGCTGGCCCTCGATATTCTCAGTGACATTCTCCTCAATGCCCGGTTTGATGATGATGAGTTGCGGCGAGAGCAGCATGTCATTT
>JBPOFU010000215.1:0-2486 GCA_051252075.1 Oceanococcus sp.
CCTTGGGGTCCGCTTGGAAAAACGGGCGAATATAACGCAGCGCCTTAATTTGTCGCCGAACGATGTCTAGATCGTTGCGAACCACGCTGGCACGACGCAATAACTCTTTAAGCTGCCACTGATTAAAACGACGCCCTGCTTTGAGGAGATTGACGATCTCAACCAACAAAGGTTCGTAGGTGTGAATCACCAAGCGGACCATGTCTAGGCTCAATTCGCCTAGGCCCTTTAACTCCGGACTGGAGAACAGTTCTTCAAAGAAGGTCCAAAACTCATTGATCAATGCATCCGGGATCGGCACTGGGCTGCGTTGCACCATTTGGTCAACAACAAAGCGAATCAAATCTTCAGTGGATTGCTCGTTTGGAATCAAGCGGCGTTTACGCAAATAACCGGTCACCCGCTCGGTTTGATGCATCAGCGGATGGGCATAGAGCTGCTTGAATAAGACATCCAGCGCTTGGTTGAGCTGTTTGGCGTTGATGTCGTCTTCGCCTGCTAACAAGGCCATTAAGGGCTTAATCCCACGCACCACACGCCAGGTTTGCAACGCCGTTACGCCAGCATCTTTAATCGCGCTACCGACGGGCATGACAGCAGCTTCTCCACGCTGCCGAATGGCATTCACCAAACTCACGCTGGGCGTGCTTGTTTCTAGCACCGCGTGTGCTGCAGCACCGCTCTTAGGAGGCATGTCATCTGGCAGCATGTCATCTGCCATTTACTGACCCTCGCCAACATCGCTGTCATCAGCCGCACCAAACTCCAGTAAATGTCCGAGCTTGGCCGCCTTGGTCAGCAGATAGGTCTCATTGTGCGGATTGGCACCGCATTGATGAGGCAATCGATCCACCACCTCCACGTTGCCTTCTTCTAAGGCCTGCAATTTCCGCGGGTTGTTGGTCATCAACTGTACCTTGCTGACCTTAAGAAACCTCAGCATTTCCAAGGCGATGGAATAGTCGCGATCATCGGGTGCAAAACCTAATTGTTCGTTTGCTTCCACTGTATCTGCGCCAAGGTCCTGTAAAGCGTAAGCGCGGATTTTATTGACCAAGCCTATGCCTCGGCCTTCCTGACGCAAATAAAGCAGCAAACCCTGGCCTTGCGCGGCTATACGAGCCATTGCATGCTCTAGTTGTTGACCACAATCACAGCGCAAACTGCCTAAAACATCACCAGTTAGGCACTCTGAATGCAATCGGCACAATACCGGCTCGCCTGTAGTCCATTGCCCCATGCTAACGGCAACGTGCTCCTTGCCGTCTTCATCGCTCTGGAAAACCTGCATACGAAATTGGCCAAATCGTGTGGGCAACAACGATTCCGCCTTTAATTCAATCACTCTGGGACTTGCTCCTACTGCATTATCCGCGGATTTGGAATCGCCCATTATGCCGTGGAACGACTCTCTATAGACAGATTTGTATGCATTGATTAGCTGCTTATGCCCTATTCATAACGCCCTTTTGCATATCCTCACCCTTGCTTGATTGACGCCACCGCGCGCTTGCCCGATAGTTAGCGCTTGTAGTCAAAATTCTGACTGCAAGTGTCGATCTAGTATCGGCAATTAAAACCATCGGAGGAGCGAAATGGCAGCAGCTGGGGGCGACACCATAGTCCCAACCAATTGGGGCGGATTGATCGTAACAATAGCCATAGTGGCTATCGTTGCGGCGGCAACCTATTTCGGTATGGAGCATCAGTTTGGCCATCAAGGTGGCGACGGGCAGACTGATAAATCCTTATCCGTTAAGGATGTTTTTTCCGCGAGCGCACAGCGCGAAGTAGCGGCAGCACAAACGGCGCGGGTATTAACCCGCGCCGACCTTGAAGCTGGTGCCATCGAAGACAGCCTTGCAGAGCAAGGCAATACAACAGCCAGCGCAGATGATTGGGATGCAGTTGATAGCGAAAGCACAACTGCCGAGGCAGCCGATGAAGACTGGGGCTCAAACGCCAGTGACGATTGGGATACCAAGACCGATGATTGGGACAGCAATGATTCCCTAGATACGAGCGCTGATGACAGTGCGCAAGCAAACGTTGTTGAGAACGTAAGTACAGCAGTGAAAGAAACTGTTGTTGCAGTAAAAGACGTCGTTTCCAACGTGGCTGAATCAAGCAGCGCAGCCGCTGCAGAAATGAAAGTAAGAATGCAGGACGCATTGTCGAAACCCAGCGGCACAGTCCGTGATCGCCCAAGTGCTGAAGCTTTGCGCGACTGGTGGTCCGATGCCAATGGCGACTTAGCAGTACGTTTTGCCGGCACATTGGATCGTGGCGACAAAGTGAGCGATGGCGTTGCGGTGATGTTCAGCGAAACGGTTAATCCCGTGCAAGGCAATCAGCACATGCGCTTGACAACAGCTTCAGGCGACGCTGTTGTCGGCCAATGGAAAGCAGCCCGCAACCCCGCCATGCTCATCATGGAAGGATTGCAGCCCGGTCGTTATCAGTTAGCGATCGATTCGGCCATTAGC
>JBPOFU010000216.1:0-2364 GCA_051252075.1 Oceanococcus sp.
GGACATGGTGGACCGGTGATACCGTAGGAGTGTTGATTTTCCTACCACTAATGCTCATAGCAGCCGGCAAGCCACGAACCATTTGGAAGGCGCGTGCAGCTCCCGTTGGGGCACCACTAGCACTGAGTTTAGCCGCGGCGTGTATCGTTCTCCATGCAGCAAACACATCGGAAAGGTCTCGAATTCAAAATGATTTCGAGCGTATGGCCAAAGGCGTCTCTGCCGACATTCGTAGTGCCAATGCGCGGGCGAGCGGGGCCATCTTACGCATAACCAGTTTTATAGAAAATTCAGATCAATTTTCCCATTCTGATTTCCTAGATTACATTCATCCGGTTTTGCATGAACACCCTGAGCTCGCGGCCTTATCCTGGGTCCCTAGAGTGCCCGTTGCAGAGCAAGAGCGCTTTTTGAAACAGATTCGCAGTTTAGATTTTCCTGAATTTGATATTAACCAACTGGAATCGAACGGCCGCATTTATGCGGATCTCTTCCCCATTACATACATTGCACCTTTGCAGAGCAACAGCAAAGCATTAGGACTGGATCTAGGAAGCGAACCATCAAGGCTAGACATGCTCTCGCGTGCTGCACGCAGTGGCCGCTTAACGGCGTCTGCCCCGATACAATTAGTACAAGGTGAAAGTGAACAAGCCGTTCTATTTACGGTTCCGGTCTACCGCAGCAATGCCATCCTAAATTACGGAAAAACCATGGATTTAGGCGCTGTGAGAGGTTTTGTAACGGGCACCATAAAAACGCAAGATTTGCTGACTCACCCACGCAGTTGGGAACTCCTGCAAGGATTATCATTGCGGGTGAGTATGTTGCGTGCGGATGGAGGTGATGATGTGCTGATTCACTATCCTAAAACCATTGCCGAAAACGGCATGTTTTGGCATGAAACAATCAATATAGCCGGAGCAGTTTGGGATTTTTATGCTCAGCCATCCGCACAATTCGTCGCCAATCAACGTTCAGCTTTGGCCTGGACGGTTCTGCTTAGCTCACTGGGTTTATCCGGTTTGCTAGGGGCATTCCTGCTGCTCGTAACGGGCCAGATGCATCGTGTAGAAATAGCGGTGGAACAACGCACTCACGATTTGCATCGGGAAGTGAAATCGAGACGAGGGGCAGAAAGGCGGCTTCGGCATAGTGAAGCGCAATTCCGCAGACTGGCCTTCCACGATTCTTTAACGGGTTTAGCCAATCGAGAATATTTCTCTCGCCGATTAACTGAAGCAGTCAATCTAGCCCAGCGTGATGGTTCGATGCTGGCCGTTCATTTCTTTGATTTGGACCATTTCAAAGACATCAATGATGCCATGGGGCATCCCGTTGGTGATGGCTTACTCAAATGTATTGCCAGTGCATTGAACCGTTCACTGAGAAGCACCGATGTATTGGCGCGCTTAGGCGGCGACGAGTTTGCCATCCTGCAATCGGGAATACTGAATGAAGGGCAGGCGGAAACACTGGCCCACACCACATTGTGCAGTTTGATCCAGCCATTTCATGTCGCGGGTTATGAAGTTCGTACGTCTAGCAGTGTCGGTATTGCGGTCTATAACAGCGCCAATGTCGTGGGTAAGGTGAGTCCTGAAGAGGTAAGCGTCCTCCTTATGGAGCAAGCTGACATCGCATTGTATGAAGTCAAGGGAAGTCGGCGTGGAGAGTATCTGTTTCACACGCCTGCGATGACCGAGCGCGTACACAACAGCATTGCGGTAGGTAATGCCTTGAAAAATGCCCTAGACAACAATCTTCCAGAATTGTATTTCGCTTTCCAGCCTCAAGTTGATATGAGCAACGGCCAGATTAACTCCTACGAAATGTTAATTCGCTGGGATTCAAAAGAGTTGGGCAACATAGGGCCGGCCGAATTTATCCCGATAGCAGAAGCGCGCGGTCTCATAATTGAGTTGGGGCATTTCACGCTACGTAATGCCTGCCAATTGTTGGCGAAAACTCAAGCCAAACAACCTGACGGTCGACCGTACACACTCGCAGTCAATGTATCTTCAACGCAATTCGCTGACCCCGGCTTCGTACGAGATGTGAAGGCCATACTCGAGGAAGAGGGTGTTGACGCACATAACATTGAACTTGAACTCACCGAAGCTGTTCTGAGTCGCAATATAGCTCAAGTTGCAGATACGCTACACGAGCTGCGCCGACTCGGGTTTGAAATCGCGATAGATGATTTTGGCACGGGCTACTCCTCCCTTTTGTATTTAAAGAAACTTCCTGTGGGACGCATCAAAGTCGCTCAGGAATTTGTGCGCGACATGAATGATGATCCTGCAGATGCGGAGATCGTACGGGCAACGATACAAATAGCGCGCGCCATGGACCTAGATATCA
>JBPOFU010000217.1:0-2351 GCA_051252075.1 Oceanococcus sp.
TTTGTGGGCAAGATCACGTTTGACCCGCCACCTACTTTTGCTGCCGCAAAAGCAGGCGTCGCCTCAAACGCAGCTGAACTCAGGCGTTAGGCGTCATGACAAACCAGGTAAATAGTCCGTGAGTCCAGCAAAGCAAACTTCGGCAAGTGCTTGGGGCGATTGGCTCAGCCGTTTCGATGCGTGGACTCCAGCACAGAAATCGTTCGTCGCCATGCTGGGGTTTGCACTGCCGGCGCACCTTGGGTACAGGCTCGCAATCAACCTGCTGGTTGGTTCTCAAGTCACATTTGCCTGGGTTTTTTGGTTCGGGATGGGTGTTGTGCTTTTCATTGCCGGATGTTCGGCATGGCTAATGTGGCGTAAGAGTGACAGCCGCTTGCCTTACCTCTTGCTCTCGTATGGTTATTCGTCCTGGGCGTTAGCAGTCGTCGTCAATGTCGGTGCGTTTGACAACATATATGGCGCATTTCCTGTATTTTTGGTGTTGGCCGCCTTTCTCTTCGATGGTTGGAGAATGGCGCGTCATATCATCGCCTTTTGGACTGTTGCGGCGCTTGTTATTTGGGTGGTTCAGTCTATGAACTGGCTCGACTATGGGCCGGGCTTTGCTGAAGAAATGGATCTCGTTCGGTCGGGGTCAGGTTGGCTCGCTGTCAACATTATTTTCTTGGGCTTGCTTCTATGGTCATCTACAGCGGTTCTTATCCTTGTAACGACTTCCCGTGCACACGCGCTTTCGGCCGTCGTAAACAGTCGGAATTTAATACGGCGGTATTTGCCTCCATCCGTTGCTGATCAGATCATCGAAGGCAGGGAGCGGGAAATAGCCCAGCCTCAACGTCGTCGAGTGACGGTTCTATTTGCCGACATTGTCGGATTCACAGACATTGCGGATCGCGTCGAACCTGAGGTTATGACGCAAGTGCTGGGTGAGTACATGTCACATATGGCTGAAATTGTGTCCGACCACGGTGGAACCCTTAACGAGTTTGCTGGCGATGGCTTTATGGCTCTTTTCGGCGCGCCTTCAGCTCTTGAGCCGGAAGTGCAGGCTGAGCAGTCGATGAAGGCTGCAGTTGAGATGCAAGCGTCACTGTCAAGGCTAAATGATGGCTGGCGTCCTCTTGGGTTGGGAACAAATCTGCGGCTAAGGGTTGGTATCAATACCGGTATGGTCAGCGTTGGGAGCTACGGGTCACAAGGGCGAATGACATATACAGCTATTGGACTGCAAACGAACATCGCATCACGTATTGAAGCAACAGCTGCGCCTGGTGAGGTGCTAATCAGCGATGCGACGTATCAGCTTCTGGCGAATCGCACGAATTTGGAGCCAAAGGGCGAAATTGATTGCAAGGGAGTACATTTTCGTGTGCCGGTTTATCGTGTCCTATCGACATCCGCGGAGAGCCGGTAGAAATGACTCCCAACAAATCATTGCAGCGGGCGTTAGGTTTCAGGGTGCCTACGGTTGGCTTGCCAACTAATCGCCCAGTGATTGAGCGGTTTGTAAACCTCAAGTAGGTCCTTACCCATGTCAGTCAGGCCATATCCGCGTGTCGCATCCTTCCTGGCGAGTTGAGATTCCTGCAATATTTTCAAGCGGTTATTGAGTACTGTAGGGGATAGCCCTTCGCATGCGGCTTGTAGCTCTCGAAATGTCAGTGGTTCAGATCGAAGTTCCCAAATTATCCGCATCACCCACTTTTTACTGAGCAACTCGACGATTTCGGCTATGGCTGGGGTTTCTTTTGGCATGGGCTGCTCGTGAACTTGCGCTACGCTAATAGTAGCACTATAGTGTGCTACACATTCAGTAGCTAGAGGTCTTGAAATGCTAAGTCAACGAATCCAATCAATTAAACCGCCATATTCCGAGCGTGTGCAGGAGTCCTTCAACGTCGTAATGCCGCCTGGTATGGCGCCGCTCAATATTTTCCGAGCTGTGGGAAATAACGAGCGTGTGCTGTCGCGAATGGTTAAGGGTGGCCTATTGGATAAGGGCTCGATATCAATCGCACAGCGGGAGCTAGTCATATTGCGTGCTTGTGCAATCTGCAAAGCTGAATATGAATGGGGCGTTCATGTTGCTGCATTTGCTGTGAAAGCGGGCTTCACCCAAGAGCAAATTGCAGATACATGCTCGGAATCCCCCGACTCGGAAATTTGGTCGTCGGAGCAGCTAACGCTGATTCGTTTGGTGGACGAGTTGAACCGCACCGCAACCATCTCGAACGACGCTTGGGGCAAGC
Source organism: Oceanococcus sp. (assembly GCA_051252075.1). Lineage (GTDB taxonomy): Bacteria > Pseudomonadota > Gammaproteobacteria > Nevskiales > Oceanococcaceae > Oceanococcus. Next base: position 2,253 of record JBPOFU010000217.1, read on the forward strand.
TAGCGGAGTATTTTTCCAATGAACAAATGATTGAAGTCGTTATGCTCGCAGGCTTGTATCATGCAGTCAGCTTTGTCGTTAATGGCCTAAGGATTGAGC
>JBPOFU010000218.1:0-2251 GCA_051252075.1 Oceanococcus sp.
GCTTTGTGCTTGGTCATAAACAGAATTGTCGCCGGCATACAGCAATTGATGCGTTTTGCCGGCTTGTTGCAGCAAGTTCTCTGCTTCTGATTGGCGTTTAAAATTGATTTCTAGCTGTTTGAAATCGTCCGATTCGGGTTGTAATTCATCCAGTTCCTGTAGTTGATAACGCAACAGTTCACAGCGTTGGCTTTGGTCGCCATCCTTGCCATCCAAGGCAGTGATTTGAGTGTCCAGCGTATTCAATTGCTGATGCGTATCCCGGACTGCCTGGCGTTGTAGTGCAAGTTGACCGTAGTTGTCGAGCAACTCTCGCTGGGCTTGTGGTTTGAGTATGGATTGATGCGCGTGCTGACCATGAATGTCGATTAACAGGCCTGCTAAATCACGTAACTGCCCCAATTTTGCCGGGCTGCCGTTGATATAGGCACGACTTTGCCCGCTGCTGAGCACTTGCCTGCGAACGAGTAAGGATTCCGCGTCATCATCATCTAGCAAGCCCTGCTCATCCAGCCAAGTTTGTGCCTGCGGGCAGCGCTGCAAATCAAATTGCGCGCTAATCTCACTGCGTTTGGCTTCTTGGCGCACCACAGAGGCATCCGCTCTGTCGCCCAAGACCAGACCAAGCGCGTCAAATAATATAGATTTACCCGCGCCAGTTTCGCCAGAAAACACGGTAAAGCCGTGTTCAAAATTAACATCCAAACTTTGGATGATCGCGAAGTCGCGGATGTGCAGAGTCAGCAGTGTTGGCTTCATGCTTGGTTGCGGTTACGTCCCCAGTGCAGTTTATTACGCAAAATGCCGTAATAGTCGTAGTCCAAGGGGTGTACTAAACGCATTTTCAGGGCACTGCGGCGAATGAGGAGTTGGCTGCCAGGTTCCAAATTGATATCCAACTGGCCATCGCAGGTGAACAGGGCTGCGTTATCGGCTTGATTGCCGATTTCTATGCACAGTTGAGAATCAGCGGACAGGATCAAAGGGCGATCGCTGAGGGTATGCGGAGATATTGGCACAACTGCCATGGCATCAACGCCCGGGTGCATCATTGGCCCGCCACTGGATAGGGCATAAGCGGTGGAGCCGGTAGGGGTAGAAACGATAACGCCATCAGCGCGATGTTGGCTGATGAAAGTATCGTCCGCCGTAGTTGAAAAATCCAACATGCGTACGTAGCGCTGGTGTCGCACAACCACATCATTAATCGCAATTTGCGCTGGATGTCGGCCTTCGCCGTCTTGCGCTTCCAAAATGAGTCGCTCTTCTATCGAGTGTTCGCCATCAAGGATGCGATTGAGTGAGGCTGTGATGTCTTGCGGTGCGATATCCACCATGAAACCTAGGCGGCCGAGGTTCACGCCTAGCAACGGCACTTCCGATGCAGCCAGTGCTCGGCCTGCGTGCAGTAAGGTGCCATCGCCGCCCATGACGATGACCAAATCGCAGTGTTGCCCCAAGTCTGAAATGCTCAATTCACTGGCTTCAGTTTTCACAACGCGGGCGCTGCCTCGATCCAGCAGCACACTCAATTCACGTTGGCGCAAATCGGTCAAAACTTGTGCGCCAGCCGCAGGGGCTGATTTTGCATCCGTTTTTACCACTAGGCCTATGGTCTTGAATTGGTTCACGATTGGCTGCTGTGTTGGTAAGGCGAAAATGCAAGCTTAACGGATCGCGGGCTGTGCTGCGCGCGATTTACAGTGCATAGCTAAGTTCGATTATGGCTTGACATTGTGTCGCTTCGCCCCCACAAAATGCAGCATGTCGAAAACTGCTAAGCCAAACGAAGGTGCAAACGCTGAAGCCGCTGATTTGAGCGAGCGTGCCTGCCGTGTGCTGAAATTGGTGGTGGAGCGATTTATCGTTCACGGCCAACCCATTGCTTCTCGTGCCTTGTCGCAAACAGCAGAGTTGAATGTCAGCCCCGCAACGATTCGCAACACATTGTCCGAACTGGAGCAATTGGGTTTCTTAGAAGCCCCACACACCTCATCCGGCCGAGTGCCTACAGCCAAAGGTTATCGCTATTTTGTAGATGCCCTGCTGAGTCCGCAAACCCCAGAAATTGGTGAGTTTCATTCGCTGCAGCATCAGCTGCTGGCACGTATGAATGCGGGGGAGGAGGCGGCCAGCAGTGCCTCGCATTTGCTCTCTCAACTGAGTCAGATGGCGGCCGTGGTGTCGGTGCCCCGGCAAAATCACTGCATACTGAAGCAAATTCAATTTGTGGCTTTGACCTCGCATAAGG
>JBPOFU010000219.1:0-2242 GCA_051252075.1 Oceanococcus sp.
AGTCTTCTCAATCGAAGGAATGGCGACTAGAATGCCATTCTTGACCCGTCAAATGAGCGCATTCAGCTACCTCTGTTCAAATTAAGTTTGAAGGACATTTCATTATGAAGACCATGCTTCTTGCCTTGCTGGCTACTCTTATTCTGACGGGGTGTAATACAAAATATGGAGAAATGGGCGGCACTGGTGGTGTTGCGGCGGCGGCTATTACCAATGACACCTATCGTATTTCGGCGCGTGGAAATGGATACACGAATTCCACAACCATTCAGGATTATTCAATGCTCAAAGCCGCAGAAGTCACACTGGCAGCAGGCAAAAGTCACTTTGCAATTCTGTCTGGCTCCGATGCAACCAGTCAAAGTCAGGTCCAAACCGCTGGGACATTCAACACATCGTTTATCGGCAACTCAGCTTTCACGACATACAACCCTGGCTCAGTTTATGATGTGGTCAAACCTGGTGAAGATCTTATGATACGTATTTTTACTCCGACACCGGGGCAAGCGATGCCTTCAAATGTATTTCCGGCGCAAGAGGTCTTCAACAATATTAATCCTCGGGTGGAGCGATCTGGAAAGTGAATGAAAAATTTAGTGATATTGGTGCTAGTTGCTCTTCTGTTTTGGTTTGGACATGAAGTCGTAAGGCTAGAAAATGTCCGCTATGCTAGCGAGTTGGGTATGTGCCAAGAATTTCAGCCGGAACGCTCAAATTCATTCGAAGAAAGATTAGGCTGTCTGTTAAAGGTGCAAACTCGCACCAGCTTTGTGTGGCATCTTTTGTATGGGATCCGTGTTTTATGATGAAGTCAGCGGGGGCATATTCCTTTGAAGACGCGCTGAATTTGCGGCTTGGATTCTCGTGTTGAACCAAAGCAAACCCATCATTTTTCGCGCTGGCAGGAACATACGATGTGCTCGAATAAGTGTTGCGATTTTCCTGGGGAATGGGCTCAAAGCAGAAGGTCGCTACAACCACCATCTCTTATGCAGAGCCCACCGACGCGTACGGCCCAATGCGGACCTTCAGCGATCACAATTGATTTCCGCGAAGCAGTCATTCACTGCGCTGCAAACAGGTTGGAGAGCTAGAGGTCAGCAAAGCGGACAAAGTGTGCATTCGCTGCGGCCACATGGCTGGCAGGTTTTCTGCTTCCCAGCAAAAATTGGTGGACATTAAGTTGGCTGATGCAGATGACTGGATTTTGGAGGGAATTTCCAGATGAGAATAACTCCCACTATCAAGACAAATGCATGCGGAAACGCAGAATTTATAGCGAATTCTATCCAATCTATCAGGTCAAATCCATCATGCGTGCTTTGCCAGGTTTTAATGATACCCAGCCCATGGCTTTGAATGGTTTTACAGTCACCGAGCCCTTCGAGAAATTTCAATCGATCAAGATATGCCGACTGATAGGACTTCCAGATACTATCGAGAACCCAGAATGGAATAGATGATAACGCGGCAATCCAGAGAACGACCTTTCCGGACGCACCAAGTTTCTCGGAGTAAACAGCGATAATGGCTGCGAGAGCGGCGCTAACCGACCATCCCTTCAAGGTAAGACAGTGAGCGTTGAATTCCTCGTACGCACCATAGACTAGCTCGTACTCGTTCCAAATTAGCTGACATGTCTCCATTGCGAATGCGCTCCCTTTTTTACCAGCCTTTGAGACCGTCATTGAATACCGAATTTCTCGATAGCAAATGTTCAGAGCCGATGTTGGAGTAATTATAAGCGCTGGTCAAAAGGGTTCAAAGCGGCCATTGATGATGAGTGTAGCCAAGAGCACCCATTTACCCTCATGGATATTAGTAACTGATACAACCAATGGTCGGCAGGTAGTCGTGACATTTGGGAGTTATCAAAGCATCTTTTGGCTTATTGCCTTATTCTAGGAGAAACCAACGCTTCTAATTGCCCAAGTTGGACGCACAAATCTCCAATAGCTTCCTTGCACTTCTTCCATGTATGAGCGCTTGCGCAAAATTCTGAGCTCTAAACTGGGTTATTCCGGATCTCACTTCTTCTGAAGCACTGCCACATACTGGATCGGAGTTCCATCCGAGTATTCCACCACCAGCTTCGCACCCAGGAAGATATCTCCAATTAAGAGCCTGTTTTTGATAAATTCGCACGTCAGCCAATACGCTGGCAACCTCAAAGCCCTTCCTTATACTTTGGTCGTTTGGGTAACCAACAGTCAACGCTTCATATTTCGCAGCGGATGTAGCC
>JBPOFU010000022.1:0-40205 GCA_051252075.1 Oceanococcus sp.
GTATATGACCTTCAGTCCGGTCGTTACTTGGTCATGGAGTGCAGTAATGAAGAGCCTATGTTTACCGCTGAAGATTTCCAATTGGATCACTTCCGTACCGCTAATATGAAGCGAGTGGCTTCTCAGATTCGCTAAGAACTTTGATCAAAAAAAGGGCTCCTTCGGGAGCCCTTTTTTATGTGTGGAGATATCTTGCTTGGAAAAGTAAGTTCGCCGCTTAAGCGACTCGTAGGGCTCAGCTTGGAGCTTGTTGTTGGCGATTCAACTCATTCATTAGATCGGCCGGTGCCATAGGCTTGTGCAGGAAATAGCCTTGTACGTGTTGGCAGCCATTGAGGCGACAAAATTCCAGTTGCCCTTCGGTTTCTACCCCTTCCATCAAGCAATCTAGGCCAATAGTACGCGCCAACTTAATGATGGCGCGTGTAATGCTGGCGGATTTTCCATGTCGTTCCACTTCACGAATGAAGGTGCGGTCAACCTTTAGGCGATCTAAGGGCATCTGTTGTAAATAAGCCAAAGACGAGTAACCGGTGCCAAAATCGTCTAGCGCTACAACCAGTCCGAATTCACGCAGGCGGATTAGCTTTTCTATCGCTGAGGAAAAGTCGCTCATTACCGCTTGTTCGGTGACTTCTAGTTCAAAGCGGTGTGGGGGTAGGCCTGCATTGGTAATGATCTCGATGACATTTTCCGCGCACTGTGGATCCTGAAACCCGATGGCAGACATATTGAAGCCTAGGCGGAAGCCCGGTGGTAGCTGGGAGCCCCACATGACGGCTTGATCACACAAAGCTTTCAACACGTAGTGGTCGAGTTGCACAATCAAACCGGCGTCTTCAGCTACAGGTATGAAGCGCGCATTGGAAACAAAGCCACCTTCGCCATCCGGCCAGCGCACTAAGGCCTCAGCCCCCGTCATACGATTCGTACGCAACTCAACCTGTGGTTGCAGATGAATTTCCAGTTCTTCACGCTTTAAGGCATCACGCAAGCGACCTTCTAAGCTGTACTTGTCCGCCACGTCGCGGCCGAAGCGTTTGGTATAGACCACCAAACTTCCTGGGGATTGCTGCTTAGCCACTGCAGTGGCTGTTTGTGCACGTGCGAGTAAGCGCTCCGGGGTATGCGCATCGTCAGGGAAAATGACCAAACCCGCGCTGGCACTCATACTGGTTTTGTGTTCGCCGAGGTTAAATGGCCGTTCCAAGGTTCGCAGCAATGTTCTTGTGTGAACTTCACCTTGAGTGCGCGCTTCTTCAGCGCTTTTCCAGCCATGATTAAAGATGGCGATGAGGCTGTCGCCGTCCTCCCGCGCAATAAAATCGTTGGTATCCAGGGCATTTTGCAAACGCCGGCTGGCTAAAGCCAGTGCCGCATCAGCAACACTGGGGCCAAAATTGTTGTTCAGATTCTGCATCCGATCAAAATTAATGCGCGCGATGCAAAGGAAGTGCTGACTATCCTTTGCCCGGCTCACTTCATTGCGCAGTCGTTCTTGCAATTGACGACGGTTGGGCAAGGATGTGAGTTGGTCAAATTGGCTTAAATGTTCAGCACGTTGAATGGCTTCATCGCGCTTGCCAATTTCCACCTGTAGCGCTTCATTGGTTCGTTTCAATTGTGCGGTACGTTGCAGCACCGCTTGTTCTAGGATTTGCTTAGTGCGCGCAAGCGTGATGTGGGTTTTGACTCGCGCCAAGACTGTTGGTGGGCTAATGGGCTTGGTGATGTAATCAACCGCGCCGTTTTTAAAGCCCAAAGTTTCATCTTCCACTTCTGTTCGCGCGGTTACGAAGATGACGGGGATATGGCGAGTTTTTGGATTTTTCTTAAGTCTGCGGCAAACTTCCTGCCCGTCCATTTCGGGCATCATCATATCCAGCAAGATCAGTTGCGGCGGATCTTCACCGGCAGCCAATCGCAGTGCGACTTCTCCATGGCGGGCAACTTGAACGCGGTAGTGGTTCTTTAGAATCTCTACCAATAACTCAATATTAGCGGGCATGTCGTCCACAACCAAGACACTGGGCTTAACCTTAGAAGCTTGAGCATCAGTCATCCCGTTGCTCCTTCATTGCCCAGTAACTTTGCCGCTTTTTCAAAATCGAATGCTTCCAGGTGTTTTTGAACCATTGCAATTTGTTTTTCATTTCCAGGTTCTGCGCGGTAGCGCTGGATGAGAGTGCGCGCACTGGCGTCACCGGCTTGGATCATTTTTAATAAGTCGTAGCGAATTTTCGGCGTTAACAAAGGTTTGCTGTGATGCTGCGAAGCTGGGTGCACGCCGTGAGCAGGATTGAACTGATTCAGGGCAGTTTTTAGATCGTCTAGGCTGGTGCTCAGTGAATCAATTGCACGCTGGCAACCTTGGTGGTCGAGAAGATCGGAGCATTGTTCGATATCTCTGCTCTCCTCCGCAATGCGCACGGCGCCTAAGTTGGATGCAGCACCTTTAAGCGAGTGGGCAAGATTTTTCAGCTCTCCCCATTGCGTGTTTTGTAAATGCTCCGACATGTCAGCAGTTTTCCCGCAGAAATTGTCGCAAAGTTGATGCAGTAATTTGAGATATAAGGTCTTGTTATAACTGGCGCGACCGAGTCCTGCATGGCTGTTAATACCATCGATGTGTGGCAGGGCTTGTTGTGGTTTGGCAACCAGGGTGTCTTCCGTCGGATGAGAATCCAACCACTCGGCTAGCCTTTCATACAATAAATTGACTTCAATTGGTTTCACGATGAAGTCATTGAAGCCATTGTTGAGACAGAATTCACGTGTCTGCTCACTCGAATCAGCACTCAGAGCCAATATAGGCACTTGCTCGTCTTCCAGTTCCTCTCGTATCGCCTTGGCCGTGTCTTGTCCGCTGAGCCCCGGTAGGCGGAGATCTAACATGATCAAATCAATGCCGCCTTCGGAAAAAGCCGCGAGAGCCTCTTCTCCAGTGCAAGCCATGCTGATGCGGGCGTGTGTGGCCTCCAGCAATTCTTCCATCAATTCTCGCCCGATATCGTTGTCCTCTACCAATAAAATATGCTGGCCACTGAGATCGGGGATGCGCAGCGGCACGAAGTCGGAGGTGTTGCTGAGTGGGGTGCTGTCCAAGCGCATGGCTGCAGCGATGGTGTCGAGCAAAATAGGAGAACTGACTGGTTTAAGCAATACGCCATCGATATCTTCGTCCCCTTCCAGTTCATGCATCAGTTGCTCGCGACCATAGCTGGTAATGATGATGATGCGTGCGGAAAAATTACGTATACGACGGAGCTTGCGTGCAATCTCTAAACCGTCGGTATCTGGCATACGCCAATCCAACAAAATCAGGTCGAAGGACTCTTTGCTTGCGCGGTCAAGGCATTGTTGACCATTACTGGCTTCTTTGGTGGAAAATCCAAAATGAGCTAAGGCTGAAACGATGACTTTGCGCGCGGAGCGGCTGTCATCGACGACCAAGCAGTGCAGGGCTCCCAGGGAGCTGGCATTTTCACTCAGTGCTTTGAGTTGTTCGTACGGTACGTCTAGGCTAACTTCAAAGCTGAAGGTGCTGCCTTTGCCCAATTCACTTTGCAGTTGAATTTTTCCTCCCATCAGTTCGATGAGTTGTTTGGAGATGGTTAAGCCGAGACCCGTGCCGCCATATTCGCGGGTGGTCGAACTGTCAGCCTGAGTGAACGCTTCGAACAGTTTGCTCTGCATGTCTGGCGCGACACCTACACCAGTATCTTCAACTTCAAACAACAGCTGTGCTTGCTGCTCATCCTGTTGCAGGCATTGAATCGTTAGTTTTACATGGCCCAGTTCGGTGAATTTAATGGCATTGCCCAATAAGTTGATCAACACCTGTCCAAGACGCAGAGAATCGCCGGTCAACATACGGGGGACTTCTTCGCCGATATCCAGTTTCAAATGAAGATTTTTTTCTTGGGCGCGCACCGAGATAACATCATTGACGTTATCTAAGAGTTGTTCGAGGGAGAAATCCAAACACTCTAATTCCATTCGCCCGGCATCGATTTTTGATACATCGAGAATGTCATTAATGATTCGAAGCAGCATGCGTGAAGATGTGTCTATGCGCCGCATGTATTCGGCTTGGCGTGGGTTGAGGTCGGTTTGCAAAGCAAGATGGCTCATGCCCAGAATCGCGTTCATAGGAGTGCGGATTTCGTGGCTGAGCGTGGCCAAAAATTCCGTTTTGCTGCGGTTGCCTGTTTCCGCGGCAGCGAGTGCGGCCTCAAGTTTTGAACTGAGCTCGACGAGTTCTTGAATGTCTACTGAGAATCCCGTCCAAGTCCGTTCCCCTGCATCATCTTGTTGCCATTTACCATAGGCGCGAATCCAGCGATATGCGCCATCAGGTCGGAGTGTGCGATGCTCATTGGTGAAGTTTTTGTTGTCCTGGCCGGCCTGCAGTATGTCGCGTATGAGGCCTTTGCGATCTTCCGGATGCACGCAATCTATGATGGACTGAAAATTACTCATTGCAGCGACGCGGGCTACCGAATACAAATTTTCGAACGCTCCGCCTACAAATGAGAGTTGCGGTTTGCGGTCGTTGCCAAGGCGGATTTCCCACAGTACGCCGGGAGAGGCGTGATTGATTTGACGTAGTCGCCGTTCTGTACGTTGCGCGCGGCGTTCGGCTCTTTCGCGGGCCTCTAAATCGGCTTGAAAACTGTCAGCCATCCAGTTCAAAGTGGTGGCTAACTCGGTGACTTCGCGGACCCCAAATATCTTTGCGCGCGTATTGTATTGCCCGCCGCCAATACTGGCTGCAGCGGCGACCAAGTGGCTGAGCGGCGCAGTCACATAGCGATGCACGGCGATGAAGGACAAGAGGATCAGCAGACCGAGAAAAAGCAGCAAGATCAGCTGTTGTATCTGCAAGAGTTTGATGTGCCGCTCAAGCTCACTCTTTTCTTTCGCAATGCGAGTTTCCACAGTGTTGCGGGTGCTTGCAATGTGTGCATCTAACTGCCTGGCTAAATTTTCCCGGGCAGGCTGACTTAGCGAAAGCAAAACCTCAGGTGATGGCTTGCCTTCGACGGTTCCTTTCAGTAATTGGCTTTGCAGTAGCCCCATGTCGACGATGGTGTCTAATGCCAATCGTAGTGATTTTAGTTCTTGTTGCCCCACATCGGCCCGAGTTAAATGGCCAATAAAGCGCAATATATTTTGGTCATGCAGGTTGGGTAGGCCGGCGTCGAGTGACGGCGCAGGGTCAGAGAGCAAATCACGGCGCTGGCGAAAGCGACTCAAAAGCCGATCGTGTTTTTCCAAAAAATTGTGTTCGCCTAGACTGGCGTATTGCCGGGCAGCGCTCTGCAGATCAAACAAATTTTGTCGGAGGGCAGAACTCACCAGTTGTATGGCGATGCGTTGTTCTGACAACTCCACTAAACGCTGTTGAGACTTAACACTGCTGGTGGTTTGTACAAAGGCTAAGGTCAACACAAGGCCCATGCATCCCAAGAGGATGGCGAGCAAGACGGGAATAGGTAGATTGCGCTGCATCTCGACAATGTAAGTGCATGTTTGTTGGTTGCCAAGTGGGCGTAGTTGTTGGAGCCACCTATGCGCCCACTTGACAAGGGTGCTGGAGCTGAATAATAGTGCGTAGTAATTGTACGCACTACGTGGCTATCTTGATAAACCGATTGTTCAATCGCAAAGCGAAGACCTCGCCTGTCATTAGGCGGCAGAAAAGTCAGTTTGCGGAATCTCGCTGGGCGGCAGTGATGCCGCCATTAGGAAGAAAGATGCGTGTTTCTTCTGTGAAAAATGAATCTGCGGATGCGGTTCGCATCGGTTTGGTCACCGTGGATGGTAGCGAGCTCCGCTTCAAATCGGGGCAATATCTCAGCCTGTGTTTTAGCATCGATGGTCAAGACGTACGGCGACCCTATTCAGTGTGCAGTGCGGCACACACTGGACGTATCGAAATTTGTTGCAAGCGCGTAAGCGAAGGCTTGGTTTCGAACTATCTCTGCGATCAACTTTGCGTAGGTGACGAGTTGGAAGTGCGTGGGCCCAGCGGTCGCTTTTGTCTGCAGGATGATGTTAGTCCCATGCTGTTCATTGCCGCGGGCTCTGGCATTACTCCCATGATGGGATTGCTGGGCGATGCGCTGCACAGAAACCCTCAGCGCTCCATACGACTCCTCTTTGCCAACCGCAATAGCGACTCGATATTGTTCGCCACAGATTTAAAAGACCTACAGTCGCGTCATCGCAATTTTGAAGTCGTCCATGTTTTGAGCCAGCCGGAAGCTGGCTGGACGGGGGCATCAGGGCGGCTAAGCGGGCAGGATGTCGTGCGGCAATACTTGCCTGGCCCAGCGGCCTGCGTTTACTTGTGTGGGCCTATGGCCATGATGGAGGATTTACAAGCGCAGCTATTGCTCGGAGGGCATGCGCAGCAGCGCATCTTGAGTGAGGCATTTACCCCTGCAGCACGCGCTACCCAAGCGCGCCCAACGATGGCGCAAGCTATTGAATTTAGAAAGTCGGGTTGTACGATTGAGCAAGCTCCAGGGCAATCCATTTTGGATGCGGCCTTATTCAATGGAGTAGCGCTAGAGTTCTCCTGCACCGTGGGCGGCTGTGCGGCTTGCAAGGTGCGGGTGTTGGAAGGTGCCGTGCAAATTGATGAGCCACATTGCTTGAGTGATGCAGAACAGGAGCAAGGTTTCACTTTAGCCTGCTCGGCGTATGCGACCCAAGCTGTGGTGTTAGACGCATGAGCGTCCTGCGGATGAAGGACTTGGTCGCTCAAACGGGGGCGAGTCGAGAGGCTATTCGTTTCTATATCAATGAAGGCTTGCTGCCTGAGGCTCGCAAGACCTCGCGCAATATGGCGTGGTATTCACCAGAGCATGTTGCTCGGGTGCGTTACATCCGTGCCTTGCAAGAGGAGCACTATCTGCCGCTCAAGGCCATTCGCTCGCTTATCAGTGGCGAAGGCAAAGAGCAGTTTTCCTCTCAGCAGCTGCATCAATTCGAGGTGTTGCGCAGGCGTGAGGAAGCCGGTCACAAAAACGAAGCTCGACGCGCCTTTGCCCCGATCGCCAAGAAACTGAAGCTAACGGCACAAGAAAAAATAGCCGCGCGTCAGCAGGGTTTGGTGAATGATGATGGCTCGGTTGGTCCGGCAGACGAGGAGCTTCTGAGTATTTGGGCCGACCTGCGATCAGAAAGCCTGACGCCAGAGCGCGGCTTTAGCCCTACCGATATGCAAGCGATACAAGATGCCGTTGATGTGTTGTTCGCCAATGAACTGTATATGTTTACGGAACGACTTGGCGGTATGGGTGATGAAGAATTGACCCAGGTGTTGGATCGCATACTGCCCAAGGTCAATCGAGCATTTGCCTTGCTGCATGAACGGAAACTACGGCAGTTTTTGGCCGACATAACGCAGTCCCCTAAACCGAACTTAGAATCAACCGGAGTAGCGAAATGAGCGCAATGGACAAGTTGCTGAATGGCATGCCTATGGACATGCGCAACACGGTGACCAACACGGTCGACAATATCGGTTTGATGCTTTCGATTAAGAACCCTAAGGTTGCCATGTCGATGGCACCGTCTGCAGTGCGCGGGATGGTGTTGAAGAGCGGCAAGCGCGGTGATTCAGCACAGATGGTGAGCAAACACCCTGTTCACTTTGACCTCAGCTACGGTTCCGATTACCCAGAAATGTGGGAGTTGTATCGTCGTGCGGTGGCCAATCAATGGGACGGCGATCGTGACCTAGACTGGGCTACCGATGTAGATCCGTTGAACCCTGAGCACTGCATATTACCGGAGGAATACGCGCCATTTGCGGAGCTTGAAGAGTGTGGCGTTAAATTTAATGCCGAAGAAAAACAACGATTTCAGGCCGATTTAGCGTCTTGGACCCTGTCCCAATTTATGCACGGAGAGCAGGGGGCTTTGTATGCCGCTGCGCAAGTCACAGAAAGCGTGCAATGGTTGGATGGAAAATTCTACGGAGCGACTCAAGTGATGGATGAAGGGCGTCACTTGGAAGTGTTCTATCGCTATTTGGATAGCAAAATGAACAAGGTCTATCAGGTGAACGATAACTTGTTCGTCATTCTCGATGATTTGCTGACCGACTCGCGTTGGGATGTGAAATTTTTGGGTATGCAGATCATGGTGGAAGGCTTGGCTCTGGGGGCGTTCTCCACCATGTACAACTACACACGTGAACCCTTGCTTAAGAATCTGCTGAAATACGTTATTCAAGATGAGGCGCGCCATGTGCATTACGGTGTTTTGGCTCTGCGTGAGCAAATCACCAAAAACCTCAGCCCCAACGAGCGGCGCGAGCGTGAGGATTGGGCGTTTGAGTTGGCCTTGTTAATGCGTAACCGCTTTATGAGCCATGAGATTTATCACGAGTGGTTCGGTGGTGGTACGAAGTTGTCGCTCTCGGATTGGAATAAAGCCGTCACGCGCGCGCCCGGTATGCGAGCGTTCCGGCAGGTGATGTTCCAGCGCCTCATCCCGAATCTGGAATACATCGGTTTGATGAGTGATCGCATCAAAGTGCATTACGAAAATGCTGGCCTGGCGAGCTTCCTTGGTGGACGTAATGCCACTCAGCTCAGTGGTGAGGATCTCATCGCCGAAAATGACGCCATGAGTGCGGCCGGTGCCGAGAGTATTCCAGAAGTGGGTGCCGCCTAAGCAAACCGCTGCCGCTAGGTGTTCTGCTGCGAATGAATTCACAGCAGCTGCGGGGAAAACCCGTGAACGATTGCACTTGCGCCCGAATTGACGTTAAATGAATGATGTTTAATTAATGCAGTCGCGGGGGTGACATGTGAGTAGTCAATTTGGCTTGGTGGGAAAAAAACGCTTTGGGCCGTTTTTTTGGACGCAGTTCTTCGGCGCCTTCAATGACAATATCTATAAGAATGCATTGATTATTCTCATTGCCTTTCAGCTGGGTAATGCGGAAACCACGAACACCTTGATTAACCTTGCCGCAGCTTTGTTTATTCTGCCGTTCTTTTTGTTTTCCGCCAGTGCGGGGCAAATCGCTGACAAATATGAAAAGTCTCAGCTGATTCGCGGCATCAAATTGCTGGAAATTGGCATCATGTGTGCGGCCGCTGTGGCGTTGGCGAACCGCAATGTCACGGCGTTGATGACTTTGCTATTCCTCATGGGGGCGCAATCGTCCCTGTTCGGTCCGGTGAAGTATGGCATTTTGCCGCAGCACCTAAAACCAGAAGAATTGGTTGGCGGCAACGGTATGGTTGAGATGGGCACCTTTGTTGCCATTTTGATCGGAACCTTACTCGGCGGCTTATTGATAGGCTTGCCCCAATCTGGGCCTGCTTGGGTGGGCGCGACGGTCATCGGTGTTGCCATCATGGGGTATACCGCCAGTCGCTTGGTGCCGCGCGCGGAAGCTGCGGCCCCTGACTTGAAAATCAATTGGAACCCGCTGACCGCAACTTGGGCAAACCTCAAGTTTTTAAGTGGTGACAGAACGGTGTTTTTGGCATGTCTAGGGGTGTCTTGGTTTTGGTTTTTTGGGGCCATTTATCTCACCCAGTTGCCAAACTACACACGCCTGAGTTTGGGAGGGAACGAGCAAGTGGTGACCCTGTTGCTGACCTTGTTCTCCCTAGGGATAGGCGTGGGATCTTTGGCATGTGAAAAATTATCTGAAGGTAAAGTTGAAATTGGCTTGGTGCCCTTTGGTTCGCTGGGTCTGACAATTTTTGCCTTGGATATGTTCTTCGCCGTGGAGCCGGTGCTGGCGCAGGAATTAATGGGTGCGAGTGCATTTTTATCGCAAGCAGGCAGCCTTCGAGTGATGATGGACGTTGTCTTGATCGGCGCATTTGGCGGTCTCTATATCGTGCCTTTGTATGCTTTGATACAAAGCCGCGCGGCACCTGCCCATCGCTCCCGCGTAATCGCTGGCAACAACATACTGAATGCATTTTTGATGGTGCTCTCGGCCTTGGTTGCGGCGGTGTCTTTGGGCGCCGGCTTGAGTATTCCGCAGCTCTTTTTGGTCACCGCAATTATGAATCTCGCAGTTGCCGCATTCATCTATTCCTTGGTGCCGGAATTTCTCGTGCGCTTTGTCGCCTACATCCTTGTACACACGATTTATCGCATGAAAAAAACCGGTTTAGAACGTATTCCGGATGAGGGACCGGCGTTGCTGGTGTGCAATCATGTAAGCTTTGTTGATGCGCTTATCTTGGGCGGCTGTGTCCGTCGTCCCGTACGTTTTGTGATGTATCACAAGATTTTTGAAGTCCCGGTGCTGAGTTGGTTTTTCCGCACAGTTAAAGCCATTCCGATTGCACCCGCTAAAGAAAATGAAGCCCTCTTAGCACGCGCGATGGACGATATTCAAAATGAATTGGATGCTGGGCAATTGGTCTGTATTTTCCCCGAGGGCGGGCTCACTGCAGACGGTGAAATCGCTGATTTCCGAAGTGGCATAGAGCGCATCTTGCAGCGTCGCGCGGTGCCAGTTGTGCCCATGGCTTTGTCGGGCTTGTGGGGCAGCTTTTTTTCCCGCGCCAGAGGGAGTGCCATGGCCAGTCTGCCGCGTCGGTTCTGGTCCCGAATCTTACTGGATGTTGCCGACCCTGTGCCCCCTGAGCAAGCCAACGCAGCCAGCTTGCGTGCCGCTGTCGCCAGCTTACGAAGTAAGGCCTAATGGGGCGGCGCAACGACCACAGTCGTGAACAACAACAGGAAATGGCTATTGCGGCGGCAGAGTTGTTGATTGTTCAAGAAGGCATGGCTGGTTTTTCCATGCGCAAAGTGGCCAAGGCCATAGGCTATACCGTAGGTCAGATCTATTTGCTGTTCAAAAATCAGGATGAGCTATTCATCGTGCTGAATGAACGCACCGCTGATGCGGTGTACAGCGCCTTACGTGATCGCATTGATGATGTAGAAGATGCGGCAGAAGCCGTGCGCCTTGCGGCGCGTTCTTACATTGAATTCGCCAACCGTCACCCCAATCGCTGGCGATTGCTGTTTGAGCATCGTTTGCCACCGGGTAGCGCAGTACCACAGGCCAATGTGCGTAAAGTGCAGCGTCTGTTTGCTTTAATAGAGCAGCGATTAAAAGAGTTGTTGCCGGCAGCGGATGAACATGACTTGCGCGTGGAAGCAACGGCTTTGTGGTCAGGTGTGCACGGTGTGGCGGTGTTGTCGCAAAGCAATAAACTGATCTGGAGCGGGGTCGATGACTACGGCATATTGACCGACCGCTTAGTTCAGGGCTTTGTTTAGTGTGCTTTAGTGGGCGTGCAGAAAGAGGCCCTTGCTGGACTGCTCAAACAAGGGCCGTGCGCTGTTAGCGTTCGCTGTCGTATTCCTCTAATAATTTCTCGGCTCGCGCTTGCGATAAACGGTTGATCATCTTGCTAGATTCGAATTGGTCGCGCATGGTTTTGGCTAGGGTGAAGCTGGAACCGACTAGGAACAAGGTCCCCATCACAATATAGCCTCGCATCCATAGATCCACCGGCATTAGGACCACACCGCCCAGCATGCCTGCCAAGGCGCAGGCGAATGAGGTTTTGACGAAGAATATCCATCCCGGAGAATCCAACTTGAGTCCATCGATATGGTCTTGCGTGTGTAGTGGATGATTCATGCGGCGGTGCCCTCCAGGGTTTCGGCTTTCAGTTGTTGTAGTGCTTGATCCACGGCGAATTCATCGTCGCGCGAGTTTTGCTGCAGTTCTTCGCGGCGTAGGTTTTGTGAAGCCATCAACTGGTTCAACCCATTGCCGCTGCGTTCGGCATAGCGCGTCATACGTTCTCGGCGCTGCAGGGATTGCCCGTAGCCGCCGTGTGTGGCTGCACTGCCGCGTAGGCCGTTACGTAAACTGATGAGACGTGCCTGACTGCTCAATTCCTCGCGCTCCCGCAACAGTTCATCCCGCTCTTCTTTTAGGGCGGCAACCCACTGAGCCTGTTGCTCGGCCATGCCGCCGAGTTGCTCGTGTTCTTGTTCGAGCTGTAATTTCATGCGCAGCTGTTGCCGCGCTGTGGTCTCATCCTTGGCTAGGATCGCCGACTGAGCCCGCTTTTCATGTTGGATGAGCTGTGCATTGAGCTTGTCGCGGGATTGGTTTATTTTTCGTTCAGTGGCTAGGCATTCGACCAGTCGTGGTCGCAAAGTATCTAATTCTGCATCCAGTTCGCGCAGTAGCTGCTGGCTCATGTGCGCTGGATTCTCAACTTGATCCAAAGCAGCGTGGCTGTTTGCGGTGAACATGTCTTCCATGCGTTTCCATAATCCGGGCATTTCAATCTCCTTAAATGATCGGTGTTCAGAATCTATATGAACACTGTTCATAAAGTCAAGCGCGCTGCTTTTAGAACTTCGGCGTAAACTGTGATTTGGATAAAACGAGAATTGCGATGGACGCCGTATTGGTGCTTTTGGCTTTGAATCTTTTGCTATTGGGTGCTTTGCTCTGGCGCGCCGTTACTTTGCATCGCCTCAGTCAGGTGTTGCAGACTGAAATGCAGATCTTGCGCGCAATGCCGCATGACAATGCTTTGGATTTGGATCAAATGTTGGGTCGTGGGCAGCGCTCCGTGATCGTACTGGATATATTGAACCCGATGGAAGTCGCTGCTGGGCAATCATGGTTTGCGGACAAATTTGGTAGCGTTGCTGCGCCTTTAATTCGCCGTATTGTTTACGATCAAGCGGTTAAAAACGTGCACAAGGAGGTCGCCAAATGGGGAGTGCGAGCCCAAGTGGTATTACACCGTGCTGCTTGAAGTGTATGGGCTTGTAGGCCTGATATTAAGCAGCGTTTTAATGGGTGTGGTTTTATGGGTTTTGAACCGCAGGGTGTCTGGCGTCGCCAAGCAACTGACGCGTACGGCTGAGGTGCACGCCGAGGCGGGGCGGATGAAGCAAGCCAATGACCGGCTGGCAGAATGGCAAGAAGTGACCGAGGCATCCATAAGTGGCGGTACCCAAGCGGTGCGCGCAGTGCATAAGGGCATCGCAGCCATACCCTTTTCCATACTGGAATCCATACCTGCGACGCGTGATACCGCACGAATTGTGCGTGGCATTCATGATTTCACCAGCGACAATGTTTATGCTGCGATCAGTACGGTGAATCGCTTGGCTGGCGAGCGCAGCCGCGCTTATTTGCAGCCGAAAGTGGGTGCCGAGAAGGTTTTAGATCACAGCGGTTCAGTGGCTCATAAGCCCCTTGAACAGGATGCTGATTGAAGGCCGCGGCGGAAGATACACAAGGTGGGCTTACAGGAGTTTTTGCACATTTTCTGGCGGCCGCCCCAGTGCGTAGTGCCCACCGATGCAGACGATTGGGCGTTCTATCAACTTGGGATTGTCGGACAATATTTGCAACCACTCATCTTCGCTGCGCGAATCTTTCAGTGACAAACCTAGTTCTGTGAATAGTGCTTCTTTGTTGCGAATAATCGAGGTGGGTTCAAGCCCAAGACCAGCACAGGCGGCTTTTAGCTCTTGGGCCGGTAGCGCGACTTTCAGGTATTCAATGATGTTGATGTTCCTGCCTGCTTGTTCGATCAGTGCCAGGGTTTGGCGGCTTTTTGAACAGCGAGGGTTATGCCAGATAAAATCGCTCATTGATGAATAGCTCCAAAATTCAGAAATGTATTGTGAAGCTGAAAGTGTCGCCCAAGGCGTCTCGCAATGCCATAGCCGCCTGGCACGGTGATGCACTTAAACTCAGTGTCACCGCCGTTCCTGAGAAGGGTCGAGCGAATGACGCAGTGCTTGAGTTATTGGCATCGCAGCTGGGATTGGCTAAAACCCGTTGCCGCATTGTTCGAGGGCACAACGGGCGCGACAAAACCGTGGAACTGGATATCAACTTGAAGACTTTCAAATATCGCGTGCAACAGATTCTTGATAAATCCTAAGCTGCGGTTTTGTTAAGCGTGCCGGAAACTGGCTATGCTTGCGCTTTGTCCTCATTGATCCGTCTGTGAAAGATCGCGTCCCTTACTTACCCTTGTTCAGAGCCTTGGTCGAAAACGCCCAAGATTTGCTGGGTGTCATGGATTTACAAGGGCAGATCCGCTATTTGAATCCTGCGTCGCAAATTCTTGGCCGTGGACGGGCGCGCGATCAGATCAATCGGCCTATTCAAACCTTGTGTCAGCCGCAGGATCGCCCGTTGCTGGAGAACTGGTTAGCCAACCTACGGCGCAGCAACGAACGCCAATTGTGTGAACTGCATTTGGGCGTGGAGAGTAACTGGCGGCTTATGCAGCTCAGTGGCGTGCCGGTGCTGGAGGAGGAAGGCCAGCAAGTCATAGTCGTGAGCGGGCATGACATCACGACTGAGCATGCTGCCGCAAAAGCGCTGAAAGCGAGTGAAAAGCGCTATCACGGCGCTTTTGATTATTCACCAATTGGTAAAGCCCTCATTGCCTCTGATGGTTTGGTGGTGGAAGCCAATCGTGCCTTATCGGATATGTTGGATTGCTGGGTTTCCGAATTGCTCGGCAGCAATTTGTTCTCCAAGCTAGATGAAGAGTCGCGCCATTTGTTGGAAGAGGACGCAGCCATCCTCATGTTGAAGCGAGACGAGGTGCGTGAGCGCGAGTTGCAGCGCCGCCGGCCAGGGCAAGCGCAGCAATGGTTGCTGATCAATATGGCACCTATCTGGACAGACAGCGGAAAGTTGCAGCATTTCATTTTGCAAATGCAAGATGTCACCGCGCGCCGGCAAGCCGAACAAAATTTGCGCGAAAGCAACGCAGATCTACTGCGCTCGAATGAAGAACTCAAGCGCTTTGCATTTATAGCCAGTCATGATTTGCGTGAACCCCTACGTGGGATCGGTGGCTCCATACAGCTCATTGCGAGGCGCTATAAAGAGACTCTGAGTGGAGATGGTCAAGAGCTCGCGGCACAAGCCGTAGCGGGAGTGAAGCGCTTGCAGTCCTTGCTCGATGAACTGGTCAGCTATGCAGAACAAATGCGCGGCGGTGAGCTCAGTCGGCAATCCATCGCCGTGAGTTCCATAGTGCGCGAGTTGGTTCAAGAATTTTCTGAAGAAATAGGGCGACAAGACGCGTCGGTCGAAATCGGTGAGCTGCCTAGCTTGCTGGGCGATGCGGATCAAATCCGGCAAATATTTAGACAACTGATCGACAACGCTTTGAAATTTGCGCGTGTGGGTGTGGCAGCGAAAATTAAGTTGAGTGCGCGTTGGGCCCAAGGCGCTTGGGAATTTTGCGTGGAAGACAATGGCATGGGCATCGATGTGGCCAATCAAGAACAGATATTTGAAGTCTTTCGCCGCTTGAATCCGGATATAGCAGGAACGGGTATGGGCTTGGCAACAGTGCGCAAAATAATTGAACGCCACGGCGGCCGCATCTGGGTTGAATCGCAAGCGGGGCAAGGCAGTCGCTTCTACTTCAAGCTGCCGCCAGAGTAAAAATGGCGGTTAATTGGCCGCAAAACACCCGCTTCGCTATAATTCGCCGTCTTTTTGCAGCCATTTTGGCTCAGACACAAACAGGAGTGGATTATGAAAGCACCGGTTCGGGTAACTATCACGGGCGGCGCTGGCCAAATCGCCTATTCGCTGGCGTTTCGTATCGCCTCAGGTGACATGCTTGGCCCAGATCAACCGGTTATCCTGCAATTGCTGGAAATCCCTCCGGCCATGGGCGCCCTGGAAGGCGTAGTCATGGAGTTGAATGACTGTGCGTTCCCGCTGGTACAAGGCATCGTGGCGACTGACGACCCGAATGTGGCATTCAAAGGCACCGATTACGCTTTGTTGGTTGGTGCGCGGCCACGTGGCCCTGGCATGGAACGTAAAGATTTGTTGCAGGCCAATGCGGCGATTTTCTCGGTGCAAGGTAAAGCGCTGAACGATCATGCTAGCCGTGCTGTGAAAGTTTTGGTTGTCGGTAACCCAGCCAATACCAATGCTTTGATCGCACGTGAAAATGCGCCGGATCTTGATCCGCGTCAGTTCACCGCGATGATGCGTCTGGATCATAACCGCGCTTTGAGCCAGCTGGCTGAGAAAACTGGCAAGCACACCACCGATATCGACAAGATGGTTGTGTGGGGTAACCACAGTGCAACGCAGTACCCTGATTTGCATCACGCTACTGTTGGCGGTCAAGCGGCTTTGGGTTTGGTTGATCAAGCGTGGTACGAAAGCGATTTCATTCCAGTTGTGCAACAACGTGGCGCAGCTATTATCAAAGCTCGTGGTGCGTCCTCCGCAGCTTCTGCGGCTTCGGCAGCGGTTGATCACATGCGCAGCTGGGCATTGGGTAGCAACGGTGGATGGGTTTCCATGGGCGTTGCTTCCGACGGCAGTTACGGCGTTGCTGAAGGCATTGTGTATTCCTATCCTTGTGTTTGCGAAAACGGCGACTTCACGGTCGTGCAAGGTTTGGAAATCAACGCATTCAGTCAGGCGCGCATGGACGCCACTGAAAAAGAGCTGCGTGAAGAGCGCGCTGCAGTGGAAGAACTACTGGGTTAAGTTCTCGACTTCATAAAAAAAACCCGGAGAGATGCCATCCTCCGGGTTTTTTTGTGCCTGCTTGTTTTCAGAGCTGCGCGCTATAGCCGAATACGCGCTACGTCCTGGTCGAGCTTAGAGACCAAGCCCAGCGTGGCATCTCCGAGCATGTCTTCCGAGCGGAACTGACGCCAGCGTGTTGCTGCAGCTGGATCAATCTGGCTGTGTAAATGGAATTTAAGATCGCCACTCATTTTGGATGCGTTGTCGGCACCATCGGTCATCCGAGCTTTGTTGTCGCTGTACGGATTGATCATGTCATTGTGGTATTCAACGTCCATGAATTCGCAAAGTCTGCGCATTTGCGATTCCGGTTCGCTTACGATGTTCTCGTAGGAAATTGAGCACCAACGATCAGCCGGTACCGACTCGGAAAATTGCATGATATTGCGATTGCTCAGCAGCCAAATCATTTCCGCAACGGCAGCGGAAGAAAATTCACTGCTTTGCATCAGCAGCGGCATCATTCGTGTCAGGTCTGATTCCTCATACGAGCGGATCATGCCGCAAGGATGGCGCATCAGATGAATGTAGAGCGGGTCTTCAAAGTAGGATTCGGCCTGCTGGAGAATATTGGTGCTAAACGCATAGGTCGGCGTTTTATCGACCAATAGGCGATTGCCTAAACCGACTTGCAGCTCGTTATAGAACGCCTGCGTGCTGAGTGACTTGTCGATACTGTCCGTCAGCAATGTTTTTGCTTGTTCATGCGTCCAATTGCGGTTTTGCATAAGGGCACGCAAAACGCCGTCGGATAGCTGGTCACCACGTTCACCACTCAAGTCTTCTGCGCGGTCTGCCATCGTTGCATAAGATAAAAGATGCAATTCAGGGGGCGCGAATAAAGCGGGGTTGCCAGCGATCATGACCCGCAACAAAGTTGAGCCGGATCTCGGCGGAGACAAAATGAACACCGCGCGTGGGTTTTTGCGTGCAGTACTGTTGCTTGCAATATGGCGCGGCTTGATCAATTGAACAAAGCGAGAGACATCCGCTTCGGTGATTCTTTGCTGGTCTGCATTGGCGGCCAGTGGGGCTGCTGTGGGGGCTGCAGGTGCGCTGGCTGCGGTTTCAGGATTGTTGAGTCTGTTATTCGTAAAGTCGATGATCTGCTGAATGCTCAGGTCTTGAACGTATTTACCGTCTTGCATCAGCATGTCTTGGAAGCCGACTTTTTGGCCCAAGCGCTGTTCTATAACAACGATGAGTTGAACAAAATCGATGGACTCAAATTCCAAGTCTTGAATCAGCTTTAGATCTGGTGTCAGCTCGTCATCAGCGTCTTCCCCAATCGCAGTTAGGATTTCCTCAACTGCTCCGAAAACGGCGACTTCAATGTCTGTGTTGTTTGCTTCCATGTCTATAGAGACCTTTGCGTTGCTGGAAATATTCAGTTGGATTTGGTTGCCGTCAGCTAGGGCGTACGCGACTTAGTTGTGTCAGCCGTTCTCTTAGGTGTTTGATGCACTCAATCACCATTTCCAACGAACCATTAAGTGGCCAACTGTTTGGATTCCGAAATATCCATATTCAGAATCGAGCCCCATATAATAACAGTTACTTAGTAGGCTGCTTTAGCCACAGGGGCATGAATGTGGGAGTGGTTTCAGAGTAACAGCGTCACTGAACCCACAGCCAACACGCTGAAGGGCTTGCGTTGTGCTGGTACGCGCCAATAAAGTTAGAGCCGCAATTTCTGGCAGGGCTGCTCCAGACTCGGTGTGTAAGCTAATTCTACGTTTTGCGATAAAACCGATTGGTTCTGCTAGGCCGCCAGCTTGAATTCGGCACCTAAGCGGGCCACTTGTGCATGTCGAGGGCAGTGCACAGCATGGTCATTCACCATGCCTGTAGCCTGCATGTACGCATAGACAATGGTGCTGCCCATAAAGCTAAAGCCACGTTTCTTTAGGTCTTTGGCGATGAGGTCTGAGAGTTCCGTGGTCGCCGGTACTTCACTCATGTCACGCCGTTTGTTTTGCACGGGCTGTGCATCAACAAAATTCCAGTTATAGCGGGCGAAGCTGCCAAACTCGTCTTGTATTTTGAGAAATTGTTGGGCGTTATTGACGGCAGAACGCACTTTGGCGCGATTTCTGATAATGCCGACATCAGTCAGCGCTTGTGCTTGCTCGGCCTCATCCATCTTGGCGACCCGGTGGGGATCGAAATCGTGGAACACTCGGCGATAACCTTCGCGGCGGCGCAATATGGTGAGCCAAGACAAGCCAGCTTGTGCGCCTTCCAGTATGACGAATTCAAACAATTTGCGGTCGTCGCTGACGGGCACGCCCCATTCTTCATCATGGTAGGCGTGCTCTATGTCGGTATTCCGCGCCCAGCCGCAAATGTTCTCCGTGGGGTGCGCTGTCATGGGAATAATTCCTTGAGCAGCTTGTCGGCGTCATACACTGTGCTCAAAGCTTCGCGCATGGCCGCAGGATGAACCGATATCGCTCGGTTGTAACGGCCATCATAGGCATAGGCCCCACCAAGAGAGTGCAGATTGCCGTCGAATATAAGGCCAACCAATTCCCCCTTACGGTTGAGCATGGCACTGCCGGAATTACCGCCAATTACGTCGTGCGTACTGGTGAAATTGAGCGGCGTAGTGAGGTCGAGTTGGGGCTCTGCACTCAGCCAAGAGGCTGGGATGGCGAACGGCAAACGACCGGTGTGACGTGCCAGGAGGCCGGACAGTGTTGTAATGGGATAGACCGCATTGCCGCGTTCCGGCCAACCCTGCACTTGGCCGTAGCTTATGCGCAGACTGAAGCTGGGATCGGGATAGCTGTCTGTGCCATCCAAACTGAATTTGGCTTGACTAATCAGCTTGCTATTACGTTCGATAATCGCTTGAACTTCATCGTCGTAGCGGCTACGGACTTTGCGCGCGTGGCTGTCCATTTTACGTGCGAATTGTATGAGCGGATCTTGGCTACTTTCTATTGCGACCGTACCTCCGTCCCACAGGGTACGACGGGTGGCGAGGTCATGCAGAGAGGTGTTCTTGATGAGTTGTTCGGAAAGTTCGGTTGGGCTGTATAGGCCTAAGCTAGATCTCACTGCGGGGTGGTCTGGCCCAAGTAACTCGCGCAGTTTTTCCAAGCTCCAACCTAGGGTGAGGATGTCGAGCTCATTGTGTATAGGCGCAGCGGAGAATAGTTTCTGCGTGAGTTGTGGCAGGGCGGCTTCGCTATATTCACGCAATCGTTGCGCATTGGGTTTGCTGCGTTCGCTTGCAGCGCGAACCAGATGCCATGCAATGGCTAATAAGTCTGATTGATAGCCACGCATGCGCTCTAATAGCGAGTATTCCAAATAGATTTGCGCCCAAACATTTTCGGCTAGGGCGATTTCATCCCAAGCGCTTGCCGTTGTTTTGCGCAACTTGCGTTCATCTTCGACGCGTTCACGCAGCACGTTTTCTGCGGTTTTTTGCGCCTGCATAAAACCTGGCGCGGCAAGAGCGGCATGCTGACCGCGCAGGGCCTTCAATGTGTTTTGTATAGACAGGTAATCGCGTTGAGTGATGCGCTTTGCTTCACCATCATGCTGCGCGTATTGGCGAATAACACCGCGCAGTTCAGACAAATAACTCAGGCGGTGGGGGAGGATGGTGTCTCGTAAAGTGACCAACTGGGCAGCGGTGTAGTCACGTTGGGTGCTGCCGGGGTGGCCGCTGACAAAGACCAGTTCGTCTATCGCTGCACCTTTAGCCTGCAATGGGAAAAAATCCGGCGAATCGATGGCTTGTCCGTTTTGATAGGCACGCAGCAATGCCATGTCCAGGCTGTAGCGAGGAAAACTGAAATTGTCTGGGTCGCCACCAAAAGCCGCGATGTTAGCTTCCGGTGCAAACACTAAACGCACATCTTGGTAGCGTTTGTATTTGTACAAATGATGGCGAGCGCCATCGTAGAGACTGACGACATCACAGCGCAATTCGGGGCTATTTTCGCTACACGTCTGTTCCAAGCTAGACATGGCAGCACGGCGGGCACTCAAGGCTTGGGATTGCGACAGCCCTTCGCTAACGGTGCGAATGCTGTCGCTAACATCTTCGATTGCCAGTAATTGATTCAACTCAATTTCTGGACAAATGGCCTCATCGCCTAATGTCTTAGCTAAATACCCATTTTGCAGCAGATTGTCTTGTCGCCCCGAGAGCTGCGCCAAGCAGCGGCTAACACAGTGATGATTGGTTAAAACCAAACCATGCGCCGAAACAAACGAGCCTGAACAACCACCGGCTAAACGAACCGTGCCTTTCTGCACGGTGTTCAGCCACTGCTCATCAGGCTCAAATTTGTAGTGCTGTTTAAGCGCTTGGCGCGGCAGATTGTCCAGCGTCCACATGCCTTCCTCGGCATACGAACAGGTCCAAACCAAGCCGAATACGAGACCGATTAAGCCACGGCGACAAAGTTGACGCATAGCTAGGCCTTTTGTGCCGCGCTGAATTCGTGGACAGCACGAATCATGCAGCCTGCGTTTTCTGGATTCACTTCGGGTGTAATGCCGTGGCCTAGATTAAAAACGTGGCCACTACCGGGGCCAAACTCACCTAAAACTCGGCGTACTTCACTGCGAATAGTGTCTTCGCTGCCTAAAAGCACTGAAGGGTCGAGGTTGCCCTGCAAGGCCACCTGCTCGCCGACACGGCGGCGTGCATCGCTGAGATTCACTGTCCAGTCCAAGCCCAATGCGTCGAAGCCGGCAGCGGCTTGCTGCTCCAGCCACTGGCCGCCATTTTTAGTGAACCAAATGACAGGAATGCGGCGGCCATCTCGTTCACGGATGAGTTGTTGCAAAATCCGCTGACCGGCCGCTAGGGATACGTCGAGATAAGCTTGATGGGCGAGTGCACCACCCCAGGTGTCGAAAATCATTAGCGCCTGGGCGCCGGCTTCGACCTGTGCATTCAAATAGGCGGCGACTGAATCGGCCAGCTTATTCATCAAGCGTTGCAATGCAGCCGGGTCGGTATACAACAAGGATTTGATAGTGCCGAAGGTTTTCGAAGAGCCGCCTTCCACCATGTAGGTGGCCAAGGTCCAAGGGCTGCCAGCAAAGCCTATTAGCGGCACTTTGCCGTTCAGCTCGCGGCGTATGGTGCTAACCGCATCCATGACATAGCCTAGGTCCTTGTGCGGATCAGGTATGGGTAGGGCATCAATGTCCGCTGCGCTGCGGACCGTGCGTTCGAATTTGGGGCCTTCGCCAGCGCTAAAATACAGGCCCAAGCCCATGGCATCTGGGATGGTGAGTATGTCCGAAAACAAAATGGCTGCGTCCAAGGGGTAACGACGCAAAGGCTGCAAAGTGACTTCGCAGGCCAGATCCGGGTTCTGACACAGCCCCATAAAGCCATTGACGCTTTCACGGGCGGCACGATATTCCGGCAGATAACGCCCGGCTTGGCGCATCATCCACACCGGCGTGCGATCAACAGGTTGGCGCAGCAGGGCGCGCAGGAAAACGTCGTTCTTTAGTTCGCTCATACGGATTCCAGAGCCTTAGTAATTTCGTGTTGAATGGCCGCAGCAGCGGCGCGAGGGTCAGCCGCATTGCGAATAGGGCGGCCTACAACGAGGTAATCGGACCCGAGACGTATAGCATCGCCAGGGCTGAGTACACGCTTTTGATCGTCATCAGGACGATTGTCCACCGGGCGTATGCCTGGGGTTACACAAATCAATTTGTCCAAGCCAGCGGCGCGTACGGCTTCGACTTCCATGCCGGAGGAGACGATGCCATCACAACCGGCTTCGAATGCACGGCGTGCCCGCGACATCACCAGTTCGGCTACATCGCAGTCAAAGCCCAGGTCATTGAGATCAGCGCGGTCCAGACTGGTTAATGCGGTGACTGCCAGCACGTTCATAGCGCCGGTGCGCGCTTCTGCGGCCGATTGCATGATGCTTTGGTTGCCGTGCACGGTACACATATGTACGCCGCGTTCTGAGAGCTGGCGGACAGCCCGCGCGGTGGTTGCCGGTATGTCGAAAAACTTCAGGTCGGTAAAGACCTTCTTGCCTTTGTCGAGCAAGTGATCAATGAGACGCCAGTAATCGTCAGTCATTGCCAGCTCTAGGCCTAATTTGTAGAACACCACGGTGTCGTCGAGCTGGCTTACCAGCTTCACCGCGGCAGCAGCGTCCGGCACGTCTAATGCAAAGATTAGGCGTTCGGCAGGGGGGATATTGGTTCGCATCCCAATATTATCGGCGATGTGGGGTGTTGGTTGCGAGCCTTAAGCGTTATGGCTTGCTCGCGAGCCGTTGTTGACCAAGCAAAGTTTATGGACTTTGGCTGGGATTGTTTTACTTGGGGCTCGATCTTAGGCCGGTTTTCCCGCGCGCCGATCCCCCGCAGCCGGAGCGTGGTCCGAGTGGAGAGATCGGTGTTTAACGAGGAAATTGCGCTGTTGGCGCGATAAGAACGCGAAGGGTTGCGGCTTTATGCCGCAACCAGGACTTGAATGAAAGCTGCTTAAACTTCCAGATAATCCAGTATGCCTTCAGCGGCTTCGCGGCCTTCAAATACGGCGGTAACAACCAAGTCAGAGCCGCGCACAGCATCACCGCCAGCGAAGATTTTCGGATTGGTGGTTTGAAATTTCACAGCGGCAGCACCCGATGCGCGAATACGACCGGATTGGTCGGTTTCTACATCAAAGTCACTTAGCCAGCTCGGCGGGTTGGGACGGAATCCAAACGCGACCAATACGCAATCGGCAGGAATGATTTCTTCACTGCCAGGCACCACTTCGGGGCGGCTGCGGCCATTTTCATCTGCAGCGCCCAATTGGGTGCTGACCACTTTGACGCCTTCGACTCTATCCGTGCCAACAATTTCTATAGGTTGGCGATTAAACAAGAAACGCACGCCTTCTTCTTTGGCGTTGGCGACTTCACGGCGTGAGCCAGGCATGTTTTCTTCGTCACGACGATAAGCGCAACTCACCTTGGTGGCTTGTTGTCGGATTGCTGTGCGATTGCAGTCCATTGCAGTATCACCGCCGCCGAGCACGACGACACGCTTGTCGCGCATATCGATGAAATCAGCTGGATCTTTCTCAATGCCTAAATCGCGGTCGGCGTTGGAAATGAGGTAGGGCAGTGCGTCAAAAACACCCGGTAAATCTTCGCCGGGAAAGCCGCCTTTCATATAGGCGTAAGTGCCCATGCCGAGGAATACGGCATCGTACTCATCGAGCAATTCTTGTAACTGTATGTCTTTGCCGATTTCCACATTAAGGCGGAATTCCACGCCCATACCTTCCATCACTTCGCGGCGGCGTTTGACCACACTTTTTTCGAGTTTGAAAGGAGGTATGCCGAATGTGAGCAAGCCGCCGATTTCTGCGTACTTGTCGAATACGACCGCTTCAACGCCGTTACGCACCAGTATGTCCGCGCAGCCTAAGCCTGCGGGGCCGGAGCCAACGATCGCGACTTTTTTTCCGGTGGCAACAACGCCAGACATATCAGGCCGCCAGCCTTGCTCCAGGGCGGTGTCAGTGATGTATTTTTCCACTGAACCAATGGTGACCGCGCCGAAATCATCATTCAGCGTGCAGGCGCCTTCACATAAGCGGTCCTGCGGGCAAACGCGTCCACAAATTTCCGGCAAGGTATTGGTGCGGTGAGATAATTCAGCCGCTTCAAACAAATTGCCTTCCTCAACCATCTTCAGCCAGTTGGGGATGTAATTGTGTACTGGGCACTTCCATTCACAATAGGGATTGCCGCAAGACAAGCAGCGGCCGGCTTGGTTGGCGGCTTTTTCCTTGTCGAATTGGCCGTATATTTCGCGGAAATCATGGATGCGAACTTCGACTTGCGTTTTCTGCGGATCGTGACGTGGCAGATCCAGAAACTGTAATGCGTTTTTAGCCATGATTATCTCTAAGCCGCTTCGCGGATCATGTCGAGCAAGGAATTGATTTCGCTTGCTTTGGGTTTCACCAGCCAGAAGCGAGCGAGGAAGTCACGGAAGTCTTCTAGGATTTCTTCACCCCAAGCTGACCCCGTTGCGGCAACGTGCTCCAGTAACAAACCACGCAAGTGATTGCGATTCGCTTCCATAGCTTCGGCTGCAATACGATGAATATCGATCAGCTCATGGTTGTATTGATCGACGAACTGCCTATCCATATCCAAAACATAAGCAAATCCACCGGTCATGCCTGCACCGAAGTTGACACCGGTTGGGCCGAGAACGGTCACCACACCACCGGTCATGTATTCACAGCCATGATCGCCAACACCTTCAACCACCGCGGTGGCGCCGGAGTTACGCACACCGAAGCGTTCACCGGCACGTCCCGCAGCGAACAGGCGCCCGCCAGTGGCACCGTACAAGCAGGTGTTGCCGATGATGGTGGCATCGCAGGCGTTGAAATGGCTGTCTTTCGGAGGGCGAATAACAATTTGCCCTCCAGCCATGCCCTTGCCGACGTAATCGTTGGCATCGCCGTCCAGTTCTAGATTTAGGCCGCCAGCGTTCCACACCCCAAAGCTCTGTCCAGCGGTGCCGTGGAGCTTCAAGGTGATAGGCGTGTCAGACATGCCATGGTTGCCATGTCGTTTGGCGATTTCGCCAGACAGACGGGCACCAATGGAGCGATTGATGTTCTTGACTTCGAATTCGAAGCTGCCGCCTAATTTGCCCTCAATGGCGGGTAGCGTGGCAGCCACCATGGCTTCGGCTAATTCACCTTTATCGAAAGGCAAGTTGCGCGCTTCAACACATTGATGCGGAGAATCGCTGACCAAGCCAGCCGCATCCAAAATGGGTTGTAGATTCAATTTACGTTGCTTTGCCGTGCCGCCTGGCAACAATTGCAACAGATCGGTACGGCCTATCAGTTCACCTAAAGAGGGAACCCCGAGCTGGGCGAGTAACTCGCGGGTTTCTTCAGCCACAAAGCGGAAATAGTTCATGACCATTTCGGCTTCGCCGATGAAGTGTTTTTCACGCAGCACTTCATTTTGTGTGGCTACACCGGTGGCGCAATTGTTGAGATGGCAAATACGCAGGTATTTGCAACCCAAAGCAATCATCGGCGCGGTGCCGAAGCCAAAGGATTCTGCACCGAGGATTGCGGCTTTAATTACATCCACGCCGGTTTTCAGGCCACCATCGGCTTGCACCCGAACTTTGCTGCGTAAATTGTTTTGACGCAGGGTTTGATGCGTTTCCGCCAGCCCCAGCTCCCACGGTGTGCCGCAATAACGGACCGAAGTCAGTGGGCTTGCACCGGTTCCGCCATCGTATCCAGAAATGGTGATGAGGTCGGCATAAGCTTTTGCGACACCCGCCGCAATAGTGCCGACACCAGGGCCGGAAACCAATTTAACGGAAATCAGCGCTTCGGGATTGACTTGTTTCAAGTCAAAGATCAGCTGCGCCAAATCTTCAATGGAGTAAATGTCGTGATGGGGCGGCGGTGAAATCAGTGCAACACCTGGGCGTGAGTAACGCAGGTTGGCAATGTACTCATTCACTTTATGGCCGGGCAACTGGCCACCTTCGCCGGGTTTCGCACCTTGCGCGACTTTGATTTGCAGAACCTCTGCATTGACCAAGTAGTGCGGTGTGACGCCAAAGCGGCCGGAGGCGACTTGCTTGATCTTCGACATTTTGTCGGTGCCGAAGCGGGCGATGTCTTCGCCGCCTTCGCCAGAGTTTGAGCGTCCGCCCAAACGGTTCATCGCTTGAGCTAATGCTTCGTGTGCTTCTGGTGAAAGGGCACCAAGACTCATGCCAGCGGAGTCAAAACGCGGCAGGATCTTCTCTATGCTTTCCACTTGATCTAGCGCGATCGGGTTGTCCGTTTTTAGGGACATAAGATCACGCAAGCTCATGGGCTCACGTTCGTTTACCAGCCTGGCGTAGGCTTTGAAATCTTCGTACTTACCACTGCGTACAGCGGTGTGTAGTGTGGTGACTACATCCGGATTGTAAGCGTGGTATTCACCGCCATGGACGTACTTGAGTAGTCCCCCATGGTCATTGCTCTTACGTGGATTCCAGGCCAGCTTATTGAGTACCCGAGCATCGTCTTCCAAATCGACGAATTCAGCTCCAGCAATACGTGAGGTTGTGCCTTTGAAGCAAAAATCGACAACTTCGTCAGCCAAGCCAACGATTTCGAACAGCTGCGCACCGCGATAACTGGCGATGGAAGAAATGCCCATTTTGGACATGATCTTGTACAAGCCTTTATTGACGCCTTTGCGATAAGCGCGTTCTAGGTCTGTCGCTGATTTGTGCTTAATTTCCTTGGAACGCAGCATATCTCGCAATGACTCGTAGGCCATGTACGGATACACGCAGCTCGCGCCGTAGCCGACCAGTACGGCCAATTGATGTGAGTCACGCGCAGTCGCGGTTTCCACCACGATGTTGCAATCACAGCGCAGACCGACTTCGACCAGGCGGTGCTGTACCGCACCAGTGGCCAGTAAGGCGTGTATCGGTAACTTGGCTTTATCGATTTTCCGATCTGTAAGCACCAGTACCACTTTGCCGTTGCGTACAGCCTGTTCGGCCTGATCGCAAACGGCTTTCAGAGCACTGTGCAAATCGATTTCACGGCTGTAATTTAGGTCAATAATTTCGTGTGCGTAAGCTGGATCTTCGATGCTCAGCAGCTGACGAAATTTCGCCTCCGACAATACTGGGGAGTCGACCAATAAGCGTGCGGCGCGTTCAGGGGTTTCCTCGAACACGGAGCGCTCTGCGCCCAAGCAGCATTCCAGCGACATAACGATCTGCTCGCGCAGTGGGTCTATCGGTGGATTGGTGACTTGGGCAAAAACTTGGCGGAAGTAGTCATACAGAGGACGCACTCTATGGGATAAGACGGCAGACGGAGTGTCGTCGCCCATAGAGCCCACTGCTTCCAGACCGGCTTCAGCGAGTACACGCAATATTTGGTCGCGTTCTTCGAAGGAAATCTGGAACAGCTTTTCGAAGATGCGTACGGTGCCGGGGACCATGGTTTCGTGGTCGGTTTCCGCTAACTTGGACTCCAAACGTTGTACGTTCTTTTTCAACCATTGCTTGTAGGGGTGGCGAGCGGCCAGGCGGCGATCAATTTCGGAGGAGGTTAGTACTTCACCTTTCTCCGTATCCACAGCCATCATTTGGCTAGGGGCGAGCTTGCCTTTTTCGACCACAGAGCCTGGCTTGTAGTCGTACACGCCAATTTCCGAAGCCAAGGTGATGTGGTCATCATCTGTTATGACATAGCGCGCTGGACGCAAGCCATTGCGGTCGGTGGAGCAAGCTGCGTAACGACCATCCGTAAAGACGATGCCGGCCGGCCCATCCCACGGCTCCATGTGCATGGAGTTGTATTCAAAGAAGGCGCGTAAATCGGGGTCCATCTGCTCGATGTTCTGCCATGCGGGCGGAATCATCATGCGCATGGCTGAAAAGACATCCAGGCCACCGGCCAAGAGGACTTCCAGCATATTGTCCAGGCTCGAAGAATCAGAGCCCTGCATCGCGACCAAAGGTGCGATGGCTTCAATATCCGGCAACAAAGCGTTTTGGAAGCGGTTGGCGCGTGCCATAGCCCAATAACGGTTACCTTGTATGGTGTTGATTTCGCCGTTGTGCGCGAGATAACGGAACGGTTGTGCCAAACGCCACTGCGGCAGCGTGTTGGTGGAGAAGCGTTGATGGAAGACACACATCGACGATTCCAGCTGGGAATTTTGCAAATCCAGGTAGAAGCCGGGCAGGGCAGCTGGCATGACCAAGCCCTTGTACAGCAGCACGCGGTTGGACAGCGTGCAAACATAGAATTCAGGATCGAATGCGGCTGTGGCCTTTTCCGCGGCGCGGCGTGCAAAGAATAGCTTGCGTTCGAAATCGAACTCTTTGATATCGTCGGGCGCGTTGACGAACACCTGCTCTGTTAAGGGCAAGGAGCGTAGCGCTTGCTCACCACAGACGCTGGTGTCAATGGGGATTTCTCGCCAGCCAGCCAGTTCCAAGCCTTGCTCTTTTAAGGCTTGTTCTAGGGTGTCGCGTGAACGTTGTGCGAGGGCGGCATCGGTATTTAGGAATACATTGCCAGCAGCAAAATGCTTGGCAACCTCAAACCCACAGTTTTTGCCCACAGTGCGTAAAAACGCTTCTGGGCGTTTCATCAGCAAACCGCAGCCGTCACCACTTTTGCCGTCGGCGGCAACCGCGCCACGATGAGTTAAGCGGGCAAGCGCTTCCACAGCGGTTTCTACCAGCCAATGGCTAGGTTTGTTATGGATATGCGCTATCAGCCCGAATCCACAGCTGTCGTGTTCGAATTCGGGACGGTAGAGACCGGTCTGCTTCATGCTCACCTGCCAACAAGTCTTTGGGTGAATCGTAGCGGTCAGATGACTCTGCTCGCCTGCGATTCACGCGGTGTGTTTATCTAGACGGACGGAGATTTGAATGTTCTGCGTAAGCCGTCGATTGGAAAAGTCGCTTGCCCAAAAAAGGCTTTTATTCGACTTAGCCGATCAATTATAGAAATCTATCGCTCTCGCAGCAAATGTGCTTGCTCGAATAATGCCCTAAGTTGTTGATGGACCATGTGGTTATCTTGTTTTGTTAAGTGCAGTGCTGACCCTAAAGTAGCGTCATAATTTGCGCGGATCGAACATACGCTCGTGTTCTTCGATAGCAAAACGATCGGTCATTCCGGCAATATAGTCAGCCACTACACGCTCTAAACCGTAGCGTGACGTAGTCTGTTGCTGCCGCTCTGGTAGCAGTCGTGCGTCACTGGCGAAGGCTTCAAATAATTCGCTGATGACGCTTTGTGCTTTGCGTCCAGAGCGGTGCACGCGATGGTGCTTGTACAGATGTTCGAGCAGATACGATTTGAGTTCGCGTGATTCGGCCGCGATGGGTTCTGAGAAAGCCACCACGGGCTCGCTGTGTTCACGCACGTCTTGGATGTTCTTGGGATTGAGATCCGCTAGTCGTCGTCGTGTCTGCTCGGTTAGGTCTATGACTAAGTGATTGATCATGCGGCGAATCACTTCGTGGCGTAAGCGCCTTTCATCCACCAGTGGGTACTGTTTTAGCAATTGCGTATGAATGCGCTCAAATAAGCGGCATTCACGTAAGCCATCAAAGCTGAGCAGACCAGCGCGCAGCCCATCGTCTATGTCGTGATTGTTGTAGGCAATTTCGTCTGCGAGATTGGACAACTGTGCTTCACAGCTAGGCTTCTGGCGATTTAGGAAACGCAAGCCAATGTCGCCCAACTCACGGGCATGTTTTCGAGAGCAATGTTTGAGGATGCCTTCGCGCGATTCAAAACAGAGATTGAGACCGCGGAAGTCCACATATTTTTCTTCTAACTCATCCACGACCCGAAGGGATTGCAGGTTGTGCTCAAAGCCTCCGTGCTCACGCATACAGCGATTCAGCGCCTCTTGGCCGGCGTGGCCGAAGGGTGTGTGGCCAAGATCGTGGGCTAAGGATATGGTCTCGGTGAGATCTTCATTTAGATTCAAATTGCGCGCCACTGTGCGTGCGATTTGCGCAACCTCTAAGGAATGGGTCAAGCGCGTGCGAAACAAATCCCCTTCGTGATTGACGAAAACCTGGGTTTTGTAAACCAGTCTGCGAAAACCAGTGGAGTGCACAATGCGATCACGATCACGTTGAAAATGCGTGCGCATCTGTGGTGCAGCTTCTTCAAAACGTCTGCCTAAGCTTTGTTCTGGATTGGCTGCCCATGCTGCCAGTTTCATGTCTGACAAAACGCCGCAAGTGTTTGTTGCAATAGTTCGTCCTCGTAGTCGCTGCTGAGTACCGTATCACCCAAGCTGTTAAACAGCACTAAGCGCACGCGACCTGCAGCGGTCTTCTTATCACCCTGCATAAATTCAAGCATGGCAGAGGCACTGAGGTCACTCGGCACGCTAGTCGGCAAGCCTGCTGCTCCAAGGGCAAGCTCTATTCGCTCGACATCTAACGGTTTTAACCAACCATGGCGTTGCGATAAATCGGCGGCCATGAGCATGCCCACAGCTACCGCTTCGCCATGCAACCAATCGCGGTATTGCACGTGGGCTTCTATGGCGTGACCGAAGGTGTGGCCTAAGTTGAGTAGAGCGCGGCGCCCCTTTTCTCGTTCGTCAGCCGCAACTATATTGGCTTTGTGGTGGCAAGAGGTGGAGATGGCTTCGCTTAGCACCGGGGCATCGCGTTCCAACAGGCGTGACATATTGGTTTCCAGCCAGCTGAAAAAATGATGATCGCCAAGTAGGCCATATTTGATAACTTCCGCAACGCCGGCTTTAAATTCACGGTCAGGCAGCGTGTCCAAGGTGGCAAGATCAGTGATCACGCTGTCCGGCTGGTGAAAGGCACCAATTAAATTTTTTCCTAGCGGATGGTTGACTGCGGTTTTTCCGCCTACGGATGAATCAACTTGGGATAACAGCGTGGTTGGAATTTGCACCAAACTAATGCCGCGTTGATAGATTGCAGCGGCAAAACCGGCCAAATCACCGACCACGCCCCCGCCCAATGCAACCATCGTGGTATCTCGTCCCAGCTTCAATCGCAGCATGTCGTCCAGCACGGCATTGAGGCTGTCCATGGATTTAAAACGCTCACCATCGGGCAGGATGTGAACGGGAATGTCGGAGCCGAGTGCCGCACGCACTTGTTCTAAGTACAAGGGGGCAATGGTTTCGTTAGTGACGACAAAACAGCGACCTGCTTGTGCATCCACAGGATAAAGGCTGCTCTCAGCAATAATGCTCTTGCCGAGATGTATGAAATAGCGCTTGCCAGGGATTTTTACGTCTATGCGGGTGGTGTTCATTCGTCTAGTAACTTTGAAATTTGTTCGTGGATACTTTTGGCTAAGGCTTTAGCCGATTGGGCTTTGCTGCTAATAATGAGGTCGGCAATATCGCGGTACCAAGGATCCCTGGTCGCCATCAGCTCTTTAAGCACCTTCTTCGGATTGTCTTGTCTCAGCAGTGGGCGGTTACGACTTTTGCGCGTCCGCTTCCATTGTTGTTCGACCTCAGTATAGAGATAGATTACCAACCCGCGCTGTCGCAAATGCTCCCGGTTTTCTGCACGCATGACCACTCCACCGCCAGTGGCGAGAACGATATCTGTCTGCTGGGTGAGTAATTCGATGATTTCTACTTCACGCTCACGAAAGCCGTCTTCGCCTTCCTTCTGGAAGATATAGGGAATATCCACACCGGTGTGCGCTTCCAGTTCATGGTCGGCGTCGTAGAACTGCAAACCACGCAAATGGGCGAGCTGGCGTCCAACGGTCGTTTTGCCAGCCCCCATAGGGCCAACTAGGAAAATGGGTGATGAAGTTTTCAACAGAACTGTAACCGGATGGAGGCGCAACGAAAAAGGCCCCGATTATACGATCGGGGCCCTGTTATGTCGCTGCCAGCTTTAGTTGGCTCGAATGCCGTCGCTGAGGATTTTCGGTGTTACAAAAATCAACAACTCTCGTTTGCTGTTTTCTCGGGTAACGGAGCGGAAAAGGAATCCAAGAAGTGGGATATCGCCGAGTAGCGGAACCTTGGCTGTGGTTTCAGAAATATTTTGCTCAAATATTCCGCCGAGCACTACGGTTTCTCCATTGTTTACTAACACTTGAGTGTTCACACTGCTTGTGTCGATCGCGACGGCGTTGCCGCCAGTCGCTTGTGGAACGATGTCACCTCTGCTGTCTTTGGATACTTCCAAGTCCATGATGACACGGTCATCCGGTGTGATTTGTGGCTTCACACGCAATTGCAGTACCGCTTCTTTGAACTGAGTTGCAGCAGTGGCGGCACCCGCGCCGCCGGCGGTAAACGGAATTTCCTCACCCTGCTCGATAACGGCTTCCTTGCCGTCCGCGGTTATCACCCGTGGAGTAGAAACGACTTCTCCTTTGCCCTCAGCCTGTAACGCGGAGAGTTCTAAGTCGACCAAATAGTCCGAACCTAGGATGGAAACACCATAGGAAGGCACTGTAGCACCAGTTGATGAGGCGGGGAAAAAGGTCGATAGACGATCACCCAGTGCCGGTATCACCGGAACCCCAGCAGCCAAGCTATTGGCGATGACGTTGGCACCAAACAAGGAGCCAGAAGCACCCACAGCTCTGCTATTGTTAACATCACCGAAGGTTGCACCAACGCCAGCACCCACGGATCGATTGAAATCATCATTGGCAACGACAACACGCGATTCGATTAATACTTGACGAACGGGAACGTCAAGGCGACGCACCAGGCTTTGTATGCCGGCCAGCTTGTCTCGCGTGTCATTAACGATAAGCACGTTTGTTCGTTCATCGACAGCGATGGAGCCGCGCTCACTCAGGAATGAACTGTCTTCTTCGGTCAGCAAAGCCTGTATGTCTAGAGCCTTGGCGTAATTGACCTGAATGATTTCTCCGACCATGGGTGCAAGTTGTTCTGCCTGTTGCTGCGCTTCTAATTCTTGTTTTTGTTGCTCAGCAACTTCAGAGGTAGGGGCGACCCAAATCACATTTCCGTTTTCAGACTTTGATAAGCCTTTGGTTTTTAGAACGATGTCCAAGGCCTGATCCCAAGGAACATTTTCCAACCTTAGGGTCACTTCTCCCGCGACTGAATCGGAAGTCACCATGTTCTTACCCGCTACATCGGCAATGATTTGCAACAATGCACGGATTTGAATGTTTTGAAAGTTAACGTTAAGTCGTTCACCGGTGTACTGCGGTTCTGCACGCGCGCGCTCTTCTTGTTCTGCTTTGGTGAGTGGTTGCAGTTCAATGGTAAACATGTTGCCCAATTGATAGGCCACTTGATCGAACTCTGCGCCGCTCACTGGGGTGATGCTGATACGTCCATTACTGCCGGTGCTTGATACGTCAACAAATTTAACTGGCGTCGCGAAGTCCAGAACATCCAAACGGCTGATCAAAGCATCGGTTGGCGGCATATTTCGGAACAAGGCAACTATTTTTCCGCCTTCATTGCGGATATCCACATCGGCAGCATCACTGTTCATTCTTATGCTCAATCGACCCGCTCCTGTCTCCGACCGACGAAAATCGACGTCGGTTATAGCGGGAGTGGCGACAGCAGTAGAGCTTGGGCTTGTTGAAGCCGCCGCTTGCTGGCGCGCCTTTGCGCGATTGCCCAGAGCGCCCGTTAAGTCAATAAATACACTATTGCCCTCGGTGCGTACTTGGTAAGGCACCAAAGCGTCCAGACTAATGACCACGCGCGAGCGCCCGCTCGCTTCTACCGCGGTCATTGACTGCACCGGGTCTTTTTGCACGGATAACCGTCGCGCGCTCAAATTAAGCGCGGTGGCAGGCAAGTCAATAGAGATACGAGGCGGTGTTTCCAGCGCGAACACCGAAGGCTCGGGGGCTGCCTGATTGAGCTTCAGTTCGATGCTTTGACCTGCGCCATTGGGGGCGATGGACATGTCGATTAACTCGCGCTGAGCATTGGCTTGCAAAGGCAAGCCGAATGCCAGCAGTAAGAGGCCGAGCTTGCTTAGTGTTAAACCCAAATGCGTGCCCTTCATGTTCTTCACCTTTTGAACCGCTTGATGACGACCTGCCATATTTCCGATTGATGTGTTTTTTCGCAGTGCCATGATTAGTTTTCTTCCGAGAGCGCAACCAGCGCCATACGTTTGACGTAGCCGCCAAATCCATCCGGCACAATTTCTTCAAGCTGAATTTGGGCATCCGAAATGCTTACAATTTTGCCGAAGTTTTGTCCCATGTGATCGCCATAGGTGGCTCTGTGCACGATGCCATCAGGCGCACTGAGTAGGGCGAAGATTTGTTGACGAATTTCTAGAGTGCCGAGCAGACGAATGCCATCGAGAGGAAATTCTTCTAGTGGTTCCCGATTTCGACTTAAATCTGGGCGCAGCGAATTGGGTGGAACCATGGCTGCTTCCACAGTACTTGGCTCGTCTTTGGCAATAGGTTCAAATGGGCTGCGGTCTTCTGCGCGCGAATATGCGTAGGGCTCGTACGGCTGCATTTGCGGTATGGGGTCTATCGCGGACGACTTTCGCGCTTTGACATCAGCGATATAGGACTGCAAATCCGACATGTCGCGCGCACAACTGCTGAGAGCTACAACGCCGAGGCATACAGCGCCGACGCGGGAGACGGTTTTGAAAGTGCTTGAGGAGGTCGGCTTCATTCTGCGGCGTCCTCATCGGATAAATAGCGGTAGGTGTTGATGGTTGCTTCCATCCTCAAATCGCTCTTGCCTGCTTCGCCGGTGATCTGAACATTGTTCACTGTGACGATGCGAGGCAGGGCGGATACCCTGCTGACAAAATCAGCCATCTCATGGTACGACCCAGTGACAACGATTTTGTTGGGTAGCGTTGCGTAAAAGTCCCGTGGTTGTTCAGGTGACGGCCTGAATAATGTTTCTTCTAAGCCGGCAGCTACCCGCGTTTGCGAAATATCATTGAGCAGGTTGGCAACTTCACTTTTACTCGGAAGCTGACGCAGCATGCTGCCAAATGAACGTTCCATTTCCGCCAGTTGTTCACGATAGGCGTCGAGATTGGCTGCTTTGGCTTGTTTTTCCTCAAACTCTTTCTTGAGGGTAGGCTCTTTACGCTGTTCTAGCGCGAGTGTTTCTAAATTGGGGGTTACTACGTAATAGTAGGAACCAATAGTAATAACCAAAAAGAGCAATATGCATGCTCCGGCATAAGCGAACGTTGGCCAAGCCCCAATATTATTAGGATCAAGCGACTGCAGTTCATCGAGGATTTGTTGCGCTTTCATTCGCTGTCCTCTTCTGATTTTTGTTTGGCTTCGCTGAATTGAAGCTGGAAATCATTGTATTTTCGACGAGTTTTTTCGCGCGCTTCGATCACAATCAAGCTGGCATTGTCGAACCAATCAGAATTGTCCAAGTTGCGAATATAACTCGACACGCGACCGTTTGACTCGGCGACACCTGTGATACGTGTAACTTTGCCTTTTTGGCTCAGATTGGTGATGTATAAGCCCGGCGGCGTCGTTCCAACCACTTCATCGAAAAAATGAACAATCCGAGTGCGACTGCGCTGCAATTCTTCGATGATCCGCATCCGAGCGAGTAAATCAGCTTTTACTTTTTCGAGCTGTTTGATTTCCTCAATCTGCTTGTCTATAGCCTTGCTTTCTTGGCGCAGCAGGTTATTACGCGCAATTTGATGATCAATGTCGCCGGTGACTTTGCTGTTCATCGCGTATGCGGTGATTGCTCCGGCCACGAGGCTAGCGCCTAGAGCGATGAAAAACTGCTGCTGCCTGAGTTGGCGTTTTGCTTCGCGCCAATCTAGTAGATTGATTTTAATCATCAGTCAAAAGCCCTCATGGCCAATCCGAACGCGAGCAACAGCGAGGTTTCGTCCTGTTCCAGTTGTCGCGGTCGGGCTTTATTGGCCACACCCATGCCTTTAAATGGGTTTGCAATAACACTAGGTACGCCCAGTTTGTCTTGAACCTGTTCCGCGATGTTAGCGATGTTGGCACTGCCGCCGCACAGAATGATTTGGTTCACTTCGTTGAATTTTGGTGAATTCGCAAAAAACAGTTGCAGCGAGCGGTCAATTTGCTGAGTTAAGTCGTCAATGAAATAGGGCAGTACTTCAGTGTCGTAATCTTCCGGTAGCCCGCCCATTTTCTTGGCTGTGTTGGCCTCTTCTTCGGACATGCCGTAGTGGCGCATGATGTCTTCAGTCAATTGCCGACCGCCAAAACCTTGTTCGCGCCGGTAGATGACTTTGCGGTTGTGCATGATCATAAACACGGTATTTGTTGCGCCAATATCAATGATGGCACAAGTCGCATTTTCGCCTGAATTGGGCATTTGCTGATGCAATAACGAGCAGGCGTTTTCTAAGGCATGGGATTCGGTATCGACGACAACGGCTTCTAAGCCGACTTGGTCCAATGTTAAAACGCGTTCATCGATTGTATCGGTCCGGCACGCAGCGAGTAGAACATCCACTGTATCGTCGGAGTTTGGCGTTGCCCCGATGACTTGGAAGTCTAAGTTCACTTCATCGATGGGGTAAGGAACGTATTGATCCGCTTCCAGCTTGATTTGCTCTTCCATCTCTAGCTCGCGCATGTCCGCAGGCATTTGGATGACTTTGGTGATCACCGATGAGCCAGCAACCGCAGTAACGACTTTGCGCGATTTACTGCCGCAGCGATGCAGGGCTTTTGCCATGGCGAGGCCGACAGCTTCGGTGTCGGCTATTTGCCGTTCATTCATAGCTCCTGGAGGCAACGGCTCAATCGCATAGGCTTCTATGCGGTAGCTATTGCCCTTTTTGGAAAGTTCCAACATTTTTATGCTGGACGAGCTGATATCAACACCAATCATTGGCGTTGAATTTTTTGCAAACAGATTGCTTAGTACACCCATTGAAGGGGCCCCCAACTGATCCCGTTCCCTTTTCATGGCCGTCGATACGACCAAGCGTTACTATATCTCACAGTATGCAGGTTTCAACTCTTACCGGCACTTCAAGAAGTTGCGTCTGCAGTAGCCGAGCTGGCAATGCCTGAATTCACTGACTCCATAAGCCCATGCGCATCTTGAAAATATTTCTCGCCCTCGGATTTTTCGGGGTTTTTGTGGCCGCTATCGCTGTTGCAGCGCTGGTTTGGAATTTTTCCAAGGACTTGCCTTCTACCGAAGGGTTGCGAGATTTGCAGTTGCAAGTTCCGCTTCGGGTTTACACCGCGGATGGGGCCCTTATTGGTGAGTACGGTGCTGAGCGGCGCGAACCGTTGCGCTATGAAGAGATACCGGAGCCACTCATTCAAGCATTTTTGGCGGCGGAAGATGACCGCTTTTTTGAGCATCCAGGGGTGGACTACCAAGGCTTGCTTCGCGCCGTTTGGGTGCTAGCGCTCACCGGTGAGAAAGCGCAGGGCGGAAGCACGATTACGATGCAACTGGCGCGAAATTTCTTTCTGAGTTCAGAAAAAAGTTATGTGCGCAAATTGCGGGAAATTTTGCTTGCACTGGATATGGAGACACGGCTGAGTAAGCAGGAAATTCTGACCTTTTATTTGAATAAAATTTATCTCGGCCACCGTGCTTATGGGATTGGCGCGGCGGCACGAGTGTATTACGGCAAAGATTTGGCGGATTTAAGTTTGGCGCAAATGGCCATGGTTGCTGGCTTGCCCAAAGCGCCTTCACGCTACAACCCCATTTCAGGCCCTCAGCGTGCTTTGCTGCGCCGGAACTATGTTTTACGACGGATGCGCGAATTGGACTACATCGATGATGTCGCACACAAAAAGGCCGTAGAGGAGCCAATTAGTGCCGAAGTCCGCAGGGCAATAATCGATGTGGATGCGCATTATGTCGCTGAATATGCGCGTAGTCGGGTGATTAACCAATTTGGTTTGGAGGCTTACACCACAGGGCTTGAAGTCATTACGACTTTGGATTTGCAGCGTCAGAAAGCCGCGGTAGAAGCTGTGCGAGAGAATTTGCTTGGCTACGATCAGCGCCACGGGTATCGCGGCGCGGAAGCTCAGCTGGGTGATCTCGGATCTGCTGTTCTCGAAGTCAGTGCGAGTAAAGCGGCCGCTGTATTTGGCCCCTTGCTGGAAGAGTTTTCCGCGGTGGGTGGATTGCGGGCGGCCTTGGTTCTGCAGTTAAGCGATGACGACATCACACTGTATGCCCGCGATATTGGGATGTTGCGGATTAAGCTTGCTGACCAAGTATTTAGTGGGCTTGAAAGCGTGCTGAAGTCTGGCGATTTGATCCGCCTTCAAGCTGTGGAGGCTGACGAAAGGTGGCGCATTGCACAAATCCCCGAAGTTCAAGGCGCCATGGTCGCGATTAACCCGCAGAACGGCGCGGTTCAAGCGATGACTGGAGGGTTTGACTATTTCACTAGCAAATTCAATCGCGCAACTCAGGCCCAGCGCCAGCCAGGCTCTTCCTTTAAGCCTTTTGTGTATTCAGCGGCATTGGAAAATGGCTTTACTCCTGCCAGTGTGATTAACGATGCCCCTGTGGTGTTTCAAGATGCTGCGCTCGGCGGTGCTTGGCGGCCGCAAAACTACAGTGGGCGATTTTATGGGCCGACCCGTTTACGCACTGGTTTGTACAAATCGCGTAATTTGGTGGCGATTCGGGTGCTCGATGGTATTGGTATCGATGCGGCAAGAGACTATGTGGAGCGCTTTGGTTTCGAGCGTAAACGCGTGCCTCGTGATTTGTCGATGGCTTTGGGTACCGGTGTTTTCAGTCCGATGGAAATGTCCAAGGCCTACGCGGTGTTTGCCAACGGCGGCTACTCCGTTACCCCCTATATGATCGAGCAAGTGCGTAAAAGTGATGGCACCGTATTGCATCAAGCCTTGCCGGAAACCGTTTGCGAAGGAGCGTGCTTGCAGAAGCGAGCAGAGCAGCAGCACGCACTAGAGGAATTTGCACGCTTAAAAG
Organism: Oceanococcus sp.; assembly: GCA_051252075.1. Classification (GTDB taxonomy): domain Bacteria; phylum Pseudomonadota; class Gammaproteobacteria; order Nevskiales; family Oceanococcaceae; genus Oceanococcus. The sequence continues at coordinate 39,073 of JBPOFU010000022.1, forward strand.
CAGCTGCTGCAGGTCAAGAGTCGGATGCCGCACAGGACAGTGCTGGAAAGCTGCCGCCAGTTGCACCACGTGTCATCAGTGCGGCCAATGCCTATCTTATGACCGACATGTTGCGTGATGTGGTCCAGCGCGGCACCGCAGTTAGAGCCAAGCAGCTTGGGCGCACCGATTTGGCGGGCAAAACAGGTACAACTAATGACCAGCGTGATGCTTGGTTTTGTGGCTTTAATGCGGACCATGTGGCCGTGGCTTGGGTAGGTTTTGATGACATCAAACCGCTGGGTTCCAAAGAAACGGGTTCGCGTGCCGCCTTACCGATGTGGATGGCCTATATGAAGCAGGCGTTGGATGGAGAGCCAGAACATGTATTGCCGCAACCGCCAGGGGTTGTCAGTGCACGTATCGATCCTGACAGCGGTGAACTGGCCAGTTTCGGTAGTAGCAACGCGCTCTATGAAATTTTTCTTGAGGGGCAGTTGCCGCAAGCGCAATACAGCTACTCAGGTAGCGACACCACATTTGATAGCGGTCAGGGCACCAGCTCCGAGCAAGAGTTGCTTGAGGATATTTTTTGAGTTCAGCAACGCTGCGTCAGGAATTGGCGCAAGCTGCTGCGCGTATCATTTGCGAGCAGGGTGTCAAAGATTATGCCGTGGCTAAAACGCGCGCGGCTGAGCAGTTAGGCCAGCAGCGTGGGCCGCTGCCCCGCAACAGCGAAGTCGCTGAAAGTGTCATGGAATACCTGCGGGTGTTCCAGAACGAGGAATGGCTGCAACGACTGCGTGTGCTGCGCGAGACCGCGATTCAAGCTATGCAGTTAACCGATTGTTTCGATCCGCGTGCGGTCGGCGCTGTGGTGAGCGGCTTGGCCACATTGCGAAGCACGGTGAGCGTGCACTTGTATTGCCCTTTCGATGAAGCGCTTGATTTCTTTTTGGGTGATCGCAACATACCGTTTGATGGCGACGAAGTCAGATTGAAACATCCCGCAGGGCATGAGTTGCGCAAGCCAACATGTGTTTTTATGGCGCAAGACGTTGAGGTGCAACTGGTGGTGTTTGCAGAGGATGAGCGGCGTTGGTCACCGCTATCACCGATTGATGGAAAGCCGATGCAGCGCTGGGGCTTGGACG
>JBPOFU010000220.1:0-2209 GCA_051252075.1 Oceanococcus sp.
TCCCTAAGCAAACCAGAAAACGACAAACGCTCAGCACTTAAGCGCCTTTGCAAGGTGCGCGGTGTCATCAACATCGCGTCGGCAAGTTGCTGCAAATTCAAAAAATTTGGACTGGTGTGCAAACGGGCTGTCACCGCTTCCCCAAATTGAAAATTTCGCTCCATGCCCTGAGACATGCGTTCACATTGTGCGGTATAGAATTCACACATGCTGTCATCCGCGTGTGGCAAGGGCTGTAAAAGTTCTTGCAGCTCACAAACCAGTTCGTTGCGTGCGCTAGAAAATTCCACCGCGCAGCCAAAAAATGCTTGATAGGGCGAAGGGGTCCTTGTGAACGCATGTTGAAAGCTGAGCGATTGAATCTTTACAGGTTTGCCCAAGGCCTCTTCAAAGAGCACGAAAGCACAGGCTATATCGCGTTCCAGCAGAAATGCCTCGCAATTACCCAAGTGGGGATTCGGATGAAACTGAATCTTCAGCGATTCGCCGTGCAACTGCAGAACGCCGTTAAACTGTCCCCAAGCAAGGCGCGGGTAACGCATGATTAACTGCAACATGGCCAAGGGATTGGCACTGGCTTGCATGGCCAAACCCAGCACGGAAAAACCCCTGAGTCGATACTGTTGTGCCAGTTGTAAACTCAAGCGCGCATCGGGTAGCTTATGGATGACATGCGATAACAGGCTGAGTTCTTGATCCAAGGAAATCGTGTAGGCAGGATCCATCAAGCCGAAACGATCAATACGGGCCTGCTCCAAAGCCATATCCACATCGATAGGATAACGGCTGGCGAAACTCACTAGTGGCAATAACCCGTATGCCAATCGCACTGATGAGCGCAAAGACAAGGACTGGGTGTAGCCATCATAGAGTTTCATAGCTGCACTATAACGTCAGCAGTCATTGTCGTGAAATATCAATTTTATGTCAGAAAGCGTCATTCCCTATCGCTACAAATCAGGCCACACTAGTGCCATGAATTCGAGCAAGAGAATCTCACCATGACAGCCAATCCACAGTCGCCCAATTGTTCAAAAAGCGGCAAGCAACCGCGTATTGCCATTATTGGGGCCGGCATGTCGGGCATCGCCGCTGTGGTGAAACTCCGTAAAGCGGGCTACAGCGACCTCACGGTTTTCGAAAAGACAGCAGAGGTCGGCGGAACCTGGCGAGAAAACCGCTATCCCGGATTGTCCTGCGACATTCCTTCTTACCTCTACCAATTCTCTTTTGCGAGGAACCCAAACTGGACCCATCGCTTCTCCTACGGCCCGGAAATTCAGGCCTATATGAAGGACACCGCCAACAAATTCAAAGTCACGCCCCTGGTGCGCTTCAACACCAGCGTTGATGAATTACGTTATGTCGCTCCGGTTTGGCAGTTGACCACCAGCGATGGCGACATGGAAGTCTACGATGTTGTGATCGCGGCTACCGGCGTGCTGCACCACCCCTCGGTGCCGGATATACCGGGCTTAAAAGATTTCCAAGGCGAAACATTCCATACCGCACGCTGGAATGACAATTTGGATCTCAAGGGCAAGAAAGTCGGGATTATTGGAACCGGCTCCACTTCCGCACAAATCGTCGCCGCGATCACCGAGAAAGTGCAGCACCTCAGCTTGTTTCAGCGTACCGCTCAGTGGATGCATCCCTTACCGCAAAAAACCTATAACGGTTTGTGGAAGCGCTTACTCAAAACCTTTCCTGTGCTCAACACCCTGTCGTATTGGGGTTTCGCGACAGTCATCGAAAACACTTTTGTGCGGGGCACTTTAGGAAATAAATTCTTCCTCGCGTATATCGCCTGGGCTTGCCGACGTAACTTAAATAAAAACGTAGCCGATCCCGAGCTGCGTAAACAACTCACGCCGGATTACAAAGCTGCTTGCAAACGGCTTATTTTTTGCTCCGAATTTTATCCTGCAATTTCCCGCGACAATGCCAGCCTAGTGACCGACGGCATTGATCGCATTGAAACCAATGGCATTCGTACCCGAGATGGCCACATACACGAATTGGACGTGTTGGTATTAGCGACCGGGTTCAAAGCCAGCAGCTTTATACTGCCAACCAAAGTCATCGGCGAGCAAAATGAGGAACTCGGCAATCACTGGGATGGCACACCAAGAGCACACCGTGCGACCTGCATACCCGGTTTTCCCAATTTTTGGATGCTGGAAGGCCCCACCGGTCCGGTTGGCAATTT
>JBPOFU010000221.1:0-2186 GCA_051252075.1 Oceanococcus sp.
TCTTTGTTGTATGTGGGGACTATCAATTTTCTGGAAATGCGCAATCAGTGCGCTGAAGCTGTGCTTCCTCTGTACCCGATTCCTGTTTCTCTCAGCTCTCCGCCGTTTATGTAAACCAAAACACACGCACGGATCTGCACGCTTTGCGACGAAACACGAGCTGCGGCCGGCTTTGAAAAAGGCCGGCTTAATTGTCGGCCGTGTGGGGAAACGGTACTTACGCTTTAATCATCCAGGCTATGCCCTGGTTATTGCCAAAACCAGGGCAGGCAAGGGGGCCGGGATCGTTATCCCTAACCTGTTGACCTATCCCGGATCTTGCATCGTCAACGATATCAAAGGCGAAAACACCGCCATTACGGCCAGGCGCAGGCAGGCGTTTGGACCTGTTTTCAAAATGGATCTGGAACAACCGTTTATATCAGCGTGCTTCAATCCCTTGGACATGGTGCGCTTCAATACCGTGCACCAAGTTGATGATGCTTTGGAGCTGGCGCAGCTCATGCACTTGCCAGATCCACGAGGTGAAAAGCATTGGGATGATAAATCATGCGCTGGCGTCGCCGCTATAATTCTGCATGTCCTGGCGCAACACGCTGCAGATCCTGCACTTAAAAACCTTACAAGGGTTAGATCTCTTTGCACCCAAACTGAAACCGACTTTCTGGACCTCGCACAAGAAATGGTGCGGCTGTCATCCATTGGCTTTGTACGAGATACCGCACAAGACTTGCTGTCTATGGATGGATCTCCGGAAATGAAATCCATTCGCTCAACCATGGAAAAAGCGACCAGGCTTTGGAGTGCCGGCACGCCGGCTTCCTACGTCACAAGCCGCTCTGATTTTGACCTGGAAAGCTTCAATCTGAAATCGCAAACGCTGTATGTTTGCGTACCTGAAGAAAAGCTCAACACCTACGGCCGGTTCCTGAGAGTGATCCAAGGCTGCGCACTCATGGCAACCATTCGATCTGCTAAAGCCAATCCGCCGCCAGCTCATCCAACCCTCTACATGCTCGATGAAGCTGCCGCCCTGGGGCACCTGGAACCAATCGAAACAGCAGCCGGCTATATTGCGGCATATGCTCGAATGGTTTTGGTCTTCCAGGATCTCGACCAGATCAAAAAGACCTACCCCAAAGCCAATTCCATTATCGCAAATGCCGGCTGTCTGATTGCCTTCGGCGTGAATGACTACGACACAGCCGAACTGCTTTCCAAGAACCTGGGCCATGAAACCATCATGGCCCCATCTTCCGGCCGCTCCCAAGCCTGGGATGAAATCATTTCCAGCCGGCACAACACCGGGCAAGGGGCAACCGGCCGAGCACTCCGTGATGCCTCAGAGATCCTACGCCTGCCCAAGCATCTTTGCTTGATCTTCATGCGAGATCTCGTAGCGGCTCCTATCCTGGCGGAAAAGGTCGCCTACTACCGTGAGCGAGCCTTTAAAGGACTTTTCGAGACCTGGGACGTCCAGGCCACTCCTGAGAGGCTTTCTGAGCCTTCAGGGCAGCATCACGAGTTAAAACCTTCTGAGCACGCTCAAACACCTTCTGACGGCCATCAAGCGACTGCTGAGCGGCCGAGATCGACTGCATCACCTGATCGATCTCGCCTCGTATCATAGCAACCTGGTGTATCCGCATTTTTGCATGGAAATGCGAAACCTTACCCAGCTCGTAGCCGGCCAGCACCCGTTCATAAAATTGCTGCCGCTGCATCACCAAGCTTGCACGGCGTTCCCATAGCGTCCGGATCTGGCGCAACGTGCCTCGGTTAGTCTGCGAGATCTCTTTGAGTTTTTGAAAGCGAGCATGTGCGCTCGCTGCTGAAAGGCCTGCAGGCCGGCTTCTGGAATTGACAACCGAGGGCGATGTTTTCGACTGAGACCAGGCACGATGCCCTATGTCCTGTTCTGGAAGCCAGCTATTTTCAAGAATGCCCTGACGATCATTGTTCGTCTTTGCCTCTGACAGCCTGGCCGCAAAACTGCGATGATCAACACGAGCGGAAAATCCGCCCCGCTTCAAAGCGCTGTTTTGCATGGCGCACCAATCTGAGCGCCACTCGTTAATCAGTGCTCGGCTATTCCATTCTCGTGTTTTCACACGATGCAAGCCGGCTGGCATACCCTTGCGCAAAGTCAGCAACACATGGGCATGGAAATTGAGCGGGTTTTCACC
>JBPOFU010000222.1:0-2170 GCA_051252075.1 Oceanococcus sp.
CGTAGCTCAGGGGTAGAGCACAACCTTGCCAAGGTTGGGGTCGGGCGTTCGAATCGCCTCGCCCGCTCCATTGTTTCAATGCAGATTGGCTTGATGGCATTAAGTTTTCGGAAACCGAGAACGTGCTAAAATCATATTTATTAGTTAATGTGATTTGCGTGAAATGTCGTCAGTTCCCAAAGGGGCACTGGCGGAACCAACAAAAACCATTTTTTCCAATCCAAGACACTTTTACTCCAAATTTGGCTTGCACTATTCCTTTCACAGTATGGAAGATGCAGAAGACGCCAAATTTCAATTGAATAAGCACACTTTCATTGAATTTACCGAGAACTGTATCTCTAGTATCATACTCGCGGACTGAAACAAGCGTTTGGAGGAGAAACACCCCCTAGTTGTATGTGGATGATTCTGGGTCAAATTTTCGCCAGTATCCGTAAACGTCCAGCGCAATGTTTGTAAGTCGCGACTTGATAGAGTTCCTGAGTATTGTCTAAAAAAATTTCAATCACATAGTAAGCAATTGGGGTCACAGAATTCGGAACCGCATTCGTAAATAGCCACTTACAGCAAAGTTCTCACTCGAGATATCTGAGACAATTTTATGTGGTCAATTGCCTTTCAACGTCTGTTCGCGTGATAATGTCATCGACATCAGGCACCGTACAAAGAACTGTCGAGGATGCGTTAGAAATAAGCTCTGTAAGACCTCTCAGCCCATCTCCATCAAACACTGCAGACAGATTTTGGTTGATCTCATCCTCAAATCTCATCCGATCATTTGCAATCGTATGGCTGATTAAATGCTTGACCAGATGTCCTCTGGAGAGGTTTTTCTGTTCACTTGTCAATACGTGATCCTCAATTGGAATCAGGGTAATTTTTGCACCGATAGGCCCCGACCGGTTCATAGAAATTATTGGCCCAGTCAGTATTCCCAAATGTTCAATTCTTTTTAAGGCTAACATCCGATAACCTAAACTGCTTCGATTATTTCGATTCCGAGCATGGCCGAACAGGTATAAAACGTGATCGCGTGTATAAACCCCGCCTCCTGTTACATTCCAAGCATCATATCCTCTCTGATACCTATTAAAATATCTTACGAAAGGCTGGTTCGTATTGGCCGGTTTAAATATTCGGAAATAAAAACGAATGAGCTCTCCTCTCTGAGACCCTCGTCGGTAACCGATAAATGAGTCGGTGAGCGTTGCTGGGATACTGGCTGCCAAATCGTCAGTATCAAAATCACGTGCCAACGCAAGAAACGGATTGTTTCCACTAACCAACTGCAGTCCATACTCAGTTCTCAATGCGTCAATTCGCTCCAGTATGATCGATATATTTCCGTCTTCTTGCTTTACCTCCTTTAGGACATTGACCACATCAATCGTAACAAAATCAAAAATGAATGCCATCAACTCAGGACGACGTGGCGAATGGCCATTAAAAACTCGATTTAGCGCTCTTGGATCGAGTTCATTATCAAGTCCATATTCACTTATTTTCTCGTCAATCCTGAACTTTACTTTGCGATAGGCCCGCTTATCCGCTTTCACGAGCTTCAATATGTCCGAAAGCCTCGATAAATGAGACTCTCTGAGAGAAATGTCATATAGCATAAATTTTTCCCATTTATTTCAGATGGTTAAAAGAGTTTTGCATTATTTTGACCGAAAATCAACTAAAATTGCTTGTAATTAGGTCGTAAATAAATACAGTTAATAGTTAGTTGGTTGCTGGTGAGAAATTACAGCCTGAGGCCAACCAACACGTCATATCAGATTAGCTAGGTACACTTATGCTGCAGGTAATTCAGGGGGAAAAATGTTGAAAGTTGCGATATTTTCTGCGTCCGAGCGGGTCGACATATGCGAGAATTTGGCTTCCAGATGGGGTCAAAGGATTGAACCTGTAATATGGAAATATGATGTTTTTGCCGCGGGCGAAACGGCCGCTGATGCCATAACACGAGCTGCTCAGTCTGTTGACTTCGCCGTATGCGTAATGACTGCTGATGATGAGTTGAGCTCAAGAGGATCTAGCCACTGGGTCCCAAGAGATAATGTTATCATGGAATATGGTCTTTGTGCGGGAGCTCTTGGAACAGATAGAGCTATTTTATTGGTTGAGGACGACCCGTCATTGAAGTTACCAACCAACTCTGCAG
>JBPOFU010000223.1:0-2164 GCA_051252075.1 Oceanococcus sp.
CAGGAACCTTGGTTGATCTTCTGAAAGTCGAAGTGATCGCCGAGTAACCGCTTCCATCTATCATCACTGACCAATTTTGCCCGCTCCGGAGGCTCCGGGGCGGGCATTTGTATTGATTATGCTTGGAGCCGAGGGCACATGTTCAGCCTCTCAATGGAAGCCGAGAAGGCCATCACCGCGTCGTTGCCAGCTTTTTGTACATGAGCACCAAAGGCTCCTGCATGTTTGTCATCCCGATCCTGCCTTTGCTGGAATTCTTCGATGCCCATTTACAAATTGATTGGCATGCATCACTTCTAGTTGATGAGAATGAAAGCACAGCCGGTATCGTTGCTTTAGAAAGGTAACTGTGGCTCTGCTTGAGTTGGAGACTGTTGGTAATACTAACCCAACGGAATTTACGTCAAATGGAGACCCGCTGAAATGCCCTCATACATGAAAACCAAAGCCCTGCTGCGTTGCGGCTTCATAAGCGCGGCTCTGCTGGTATCCAACTATGCTTTTGCAGCCGGTGAAGGACCCGCGATCATAGATCGCTGGGTAGAAGACTCTAAATCCTATTCATTTATTGAGCTTTCCTATCAAAGCTTGGACTATGATGAGGCAACGGGCGTAACGTCGGTCAATGGTTTCAGGGCTGACATAATTTTCAACTTCGCCTTTCTTGCCTCTAGAGGAGAAACTGGGCCAAAGATTTCGTATTTGGTCGAAGTGCCGACGCTGCGCTATTTTGCTCTGAGCGAAAATGCAGACCGCTATTCGGCCGATTCAATTGAGGCTGAGCAGTTAACTATCACTGATTCATTAGAGGGCGTACCTCTCGGTTCATTGGTAGCGGATTTTATTGGTCGATATAATGGTAAAGCTGTTTCTACGTATAATGATGTAGTTTTGGCTGCACCAGACTGGGCAAAACTGCCGGACATCTTCGATGAACCGACAAGACCGGTTTCGAAATACTATCCATTAGCGGCCGCTCTGGCAGATATAAATTTGGCGTCTCTGACCATCGCAAGTTCAGAGTTCTCGCAAACCTTCGAGGGCGCAACATCCATAAAGATGGCGCATGGTGCGTCGGAATATGGCAAAACAAGAAACGGCAATGCTTCCTCCTTCTCGTTAGTTGGACTAAATTCCGCGGCCGACCTTCAGGCAGACGGGGAACAGAGCGACACCGAAGTTAAGACGATGGTGATGGATATCGCACGTATCGAAGGTGGCATCTTCAACGCTGGCACACTGGTGCGCCAGTTCGATCCATCTCTTCCAACCAGCCACCGAGAAACACCTTTCATACCGCTGTTGGATTCGTTGACAGTTACTGGAACCGAACTCCGCTTTGATGATGATGTGAACCTGTCTGTGGCGGACATGACCTACTCGGACTGGGGCGTTCGTCCTCCCAGTATTCCATTGTTGAAATTAGCCGACCAGTTGTATTTGGAAGCCAAAGAAGGCGATGCCGAGCCGAATCAGGCATCCGTGGTGCGCTTTATGGTCTCTCTCTATTCTATGCATCGTATCGGCGCTTTCGACATGCGAGGCTTTGGTATGGATGTTGACGATGTCGAAAATGATACTGAACTTTCTGCACAATTGGACAGTTTTCGGCTGGCAGATTTATGGTCGGGAGGATTAGGGGAGTTGTCTTTCAAGGGCTTGCTTTCAGAAGGCAAGGGCACCACGGTCCGGTGGGACCTCTTTCAATTGAAGGACATCGGATTTCCTTCGCTTGATGCACTGCTTGATGTTGAACGTGCTTTCGTAAGCATGGATATAGGCGCAATTATTGCTGGTCTTCCCACAATGGGTCTCATTGAGGCATCCGGTATTGGTGTGAATATCAAAGATGAGCCAGGTTTTAAATTGAGGCTTGGCCGCCTTGAAATGGGAGATTTCATAGGGCGCCTTCCTACACGCGCATCCTCAATAATTGAAGCATTTGAATACAATGTGGCCGTTCTGCAGCCAATAGACAGAAAGCCTCTTGAAAGATTGGGGTATGAGCGCGTTAATCTGTCGGTTTTACTGTCTTTTGTCTGGGATGAAGCCAGTGAAATTCTGTCATTGGAAAGCCGCAATGCCCTCGATGATGGCGGCACATTGAATGCTGCGGTGGAGATCGGTAGTGTTCCGCGCAGCGTATTTGAAGATCCGGAAACGG
>JBPOFU010000224.1:0-2105 GCA_051252075.1 Oceanococcus sp.
GCATAGCGCACGCGAAAACTGTGGGTGTAAATGTCGGGAGTGTGAGTATCAGCCATACCCGCCCCTAGCGTCCTGCTGCGGCGCTTGGGAACAAGTTTGTCTTTGCTCTCCCCAACCGCGTTTGACGCTAGAGCCTACTGAGTGAAATCTGTGCTGTAGCTTACGCGCCCAGATTGCGGTCACACGGACCGAGCGAGCTCATGACAAATGCATAGTCCGAATCGGCGAGGTTACGCATCGCGGCCTCTCGCGACAGATTCGCTTCGTTTGGCAGTCGGGCCGGAAGGAAACATGCGAGGCGGTACCATGCGATCGATTGCCGCTGCGGCGGGCGAGCGGCCTGATCGACGATTTCCGACCAAGATACACCCCAAACCGGCGATTGCTGGGGTCTGCGTATCACCGTGATCGATACCGGATCGCCGTTTTTGGTATCCAGAAACAATTGCGTTTCCGATTCGCCGCTCAAATTTCCTGCGACTGTCAAAGCATCGCGGACACCCGTCACGACCGGCGGCGAATCGGCAGCGAGCAACCCGCCGAGAATCGGCCTCAGTCGCGCCTCCAACCCGTCATTCCACAGCAATTGGGCGCGCGGGCCGACCAAACGAATCGCTCCTGGACTGCCGGTAACTGTGTTGGCAAATAGCAGCACTTCGCGCTTCTTCAGCTTGGGCGCTTTGCCGCGCGAATCGAGCGGCACGTCAACAAGGTATCGAAGCGATTCGCCAATCGGAGCCGAGCCACTGATCAAGGCGCCCGTTCGGGCCTCGATATAGAGCCTGACAAACCCCGGTTGCAGACCTGGAGACCGCTCCAACTCCACTTCTGCCTGCTTGCGAATCTCCGCTCGCAAGACAATTTGGGACGAATCAGCGAGGTCCGCCAGATCAGCGAAAGTTGGGTCCGGCGCGAAGGAATCGGGGCTTTGAGCTGCCGCTGGAAATGCCACGGCGCTGCAAAAAATAGCTGTGATTACAGTGCTATAAGCCAGCTTAAGTTTAAGACGTTTCATGCTCGATATCCTTGTGGCGCCGCGTGGAAACTATGGTGCATGGCGGCGACCATTCGCTTGCGCTCGGAACCTTTTGACCCGCTATGCACTGAATCCTTACTTAACCGATAAAGCGATTGCCTGCGATTAGCATCGTAGCTAAGGGTCGAGACAAGAGGGGCAATTAGAACAAGCCCCCAGCCGGTTAAATCCGGGTTTTTGAGTGGATTGCCGGCATGGTAATTTGCTGTCGCAAAATCCCGAACAAGACTGGACAAATTCGAACTTGTTATGGCAACGATAGCAATCGTGTCTGACGCGGAATTGGGGCCTTTGCCCCGACCGAAAAATGGAGAGATGGGACTGAATGGCCTACGCTGACCAAGAGCTGAGCGGAAACCGGATTGTCGCGCTGATAATCGTGGCGCTGATCCATATTGGATTGGGTTACGCTCTTGTTACCGGACTCGCCTATAGTGCGTTTCAGGAAGCAGTTGAGCGCGTCACAATGGTGGACGTTGAAGAAGAGCCGCCACCGGAGGAAGAGCCGCCACCACCAGAGCCGGAGGTGGATACTTCGCCTCCGCCAATCGTGGCACCTCCGCCGCCGATTAACGTGTCGGTTAGTCCACCGGATTTCCAAACCCAGGTGGAGATTCCACCGGTTACACCTCCGGTGCGTATCGTGCCGCAAGCTCCGGCACCGGTTGCGGCACCACCACCACCCCCGCCCCCGCCATCACAGGCACGTGGAGCTTCGCCTCGGAACCAAGGTCGTTGGGCTGGGCAAATCCAGTCAAACTATCCGTCGCGTGCGCGGCGTACCGGCACCGAGGGCGATGTTGGTGTGTCAGTTGTGATTGGCGCCAACGGGCGCGTATCCAGCTGTAGCGTTACGCGCTCAAGCGGCGATAGTTCGCTCGATGACGCGGCTTGTAAGGGAATGCGGCGTTACGCCCGCTTTAACCCCGCGCTTGACGCTGGTGGTAACGAAACCACGGACAACTACTCGACCACAATCCGGTACCAGTTGAATTAACGAAACAGGACCGGGCGCGAGATAAGCGTACGGGACACTAGGGAATATTGAAGAGGACCACTCGCAATGATT
>JBPOFU010000225.1:0-2093 GCA_051252075.1 Oceanococcus sp.
CACCATGGATCAAACGTGATGGTGCTGCACTGGTGCCTGATCCAAAGTCCCCCTTGTCGACGATCAGACAGCGCAATCCTTGCTCGCAGAGATCACGAAACAAACCCGCACCGTTGATTCCGGCGCCGATAATCAGAACGTCATAGTCATCTGGGGCATTGTCAGTCATGCGATCCCCTGCTGCCCAGGGACTCTAGCGCATTCAATTGTTGCCATGCATCCGGCAAGGTCTCAGCGAGGTTCAGATAAGCCGCGTAACGTTCTGCGTAGTGGGCAACCCGTCCGGCGCGCGGATGATAGGTCTTCGATGTTGCGGCCAGATCTCGAGGGTCTGCATCAAAGCGTTCAAATACACCAACTGCGGCCCCCGCGCAAAGTGCAGCCCCCCATGCAGCGGCTTCATCGGTATCGGTCACGGTCATCGGTATTGCCAGTACATCGGCAAAAAGTTGTGCGACCGTTACATTGCGTGATGCCCCGCCTGTGAGGCGTGCTTCTGTTGCGGGGAATGTGCCGCGCAGCGCATCGATATGCTGGCGGTGGTTGAAGGCAATCCCTTCAAGCAGCGCTGCCAGAATGTCGCCGCGATTGTGCCAGCCGCGCAGTCCAAAAAAACTGGCACTTGGGGCCGCTCCGAATGGGGACCCGAAAAGATATGGGTGATAGAGAGCCGACGAGGCGCGTTCCAATGCCGCGTCTATTTCTGGTGCAAGAGCTGCATGAATTGTCTCGCCCCTTGCTTCGGCTAGTTTCCGGTCGGCCGCGCAGAACGTGTCCAGAAACCAGTCATAATTGGTTGTCGACGCTGGAGAGATCGCCATGTTGTTCCAGTATCCTGGATCAATCGCGTTTCTGCAGAACCACTTGTCATCTGTCAGCGGTGCTGTTGAGACGCATTCATTGATTGAGTATGTGCCGGCGACAATCCCGACAATGCCGGGCTTGTGCGCGCCAACGCCAAGCGCTGAGGCTGTCACATCATGTAGACCTGCCGCCACCGGCGTGCCCGGTTTAAGACCGGTCAGCCTGCTGGCTTCGTTCGAGATTGTACCGATGATTTCTGCTGAATGGCCCACTTCTGGAAGCGCCTGCGAAAGCGCGTTGAGACCAAAAAGGGCAAGGGCATCGTCCGAGTAGTTCTGACTATGCACATCGGTGAAGGACGTGCTTGCCTCGGTCCGGTCCGTTCCAAGGGTGTTCGTCAGGCAAAACCGCAACCAATCCTTGCAGGCGATGACATGGCCGATTTTCGCAAAACGGTCGGGCTCTTCTTTCTGCATCCACGCCAACAACGCCGAAGGTGCGGAGACATGCGGCCTCTGCCCCGTCATGGCGAGGCTTTGCCGGTCGACACCCGAAACATGCCAGTCGTTGATGATTTCCGTCGCGCGGCTGTCGAGCGACAATATTCCGTTTCCTAGTGGCTGCGCCTCGTTGTCCAGAAGGTAAAGCCCATCCCCATGCGCTGTCGCAGCTACGGCCAGAACATCGCTTGCATGGGTTGCGGTAGCCTCCATCACATCGCGGATTGCCGAAGCGGTCTGACGCCACAAATCCATCATGTCCCGTTCAACCCGGCGCGGCCCGGGCATCAACTGGCGCACGTTTCGACGCGCCACGCCCAATTGTCGACCGTTCGTGTCGAAAATGACGGCCTTGGTGACGGTCAGACCACTGTCAATTGCCAGAATGCGGCTCATGCGCCAGTCCTATTGCTTGTGTTGGTGCGTAGCCAGAGCCTTGGGAGGGAGAGCTCTGACTATGCTGTTTCAAAGTGGCCAAGCTTGCGCGAAGCATTGCCGACTTTGATCAGTCTTTGGTGTATTTCGCAGCTACATCACTGATTGCATCGACGTTTCCGGCTGACCGGCCTTGAGGGTCGAATTCAGCTGAGAGAAAAGCATCAGCAATGTCTTTGGCCAATTCAGTGCCCACTACACGTGCGCCCATTGTGATGATCTGTGCATTGTTTGATGTGGCAGCTTTACCTGCTGAATAGGTATCGTGACATTGTGCTGCCCGGATGCCGGGAACCTTGTTGGCGGAGATTTGCACACCAATCCCGGTTCCGCACACCAAAATGGCGCGGTCAT
>JBPOFU010000226.1:0-2090 GCA_051252075.1 Oceanococcus sp.
ATTGGAAAAGGAAGACATAAATCCGAACTCCATTCGGATTTTTCAGGACCTGGAAATTGCAATCGCAAGTGTCAACGAAAAACTGCAATTTGAAGCATACAGAAAATTTGAGGATTTCGTGGATATGCCCAAGACTTCGAAAGTGGGGAACTGTTTTGTTTTCCGGGATAAAGACCACTTCAGCAGGTGCGGAGAAGACTTGCTTTCCAAATCTCCGAAACTTCGAGCATTCGATTGGAACGGATTTACAACGCAGCAAGCCGTCTTCGAATAGGACAAATCGGCGATCAGATACACTCACAGTATAATTAGAACGGTCAGTTCCCCAAGCTCCCCCAGCAAAACTCTACGCTGCAGGCATTGGGTGAAACCAGAATGCTGTCATTCTGCTTTCGTTTCATTTCGCTGGAAATGTCGCGCAAAGGCGGAGTCCCATGCTATGTGCATAATCTTTACAACCCCACTTCACTGACCGCACATACCAAAAGGCCAGCATGACAAAAATCTTTGGAATTGGTTTGAACAAAACGGGCACCTCCACACTTGGCGTTTGTTTCGAACAGTTGGGATATCGTCATATGTCGAGCCGAAGAGATATCATGTCCAGATATCTGTATGGTGAAAAGGAAGCCCTGTACGACCTGTGCGATGCGCATGACGCTTTTGAAGACTGGCCTTATCCTCTGGCCTACAAGGACTTGTTCCAGCGCTATGGCAGCGATGCAAAATTCATCCTGACACTGCGCAAATCGCCAGATGTCTGGTTGCGCAGTCTGAAAAAACACTGTCTGCGTGCGCACCCCAGAAAAAACGGACAGATGCTGGCCTATGGCCATTCCTACCCTCATGGGTTTGAACAACAGTTTCTAGAACTCTACACGCGCCATCGGAATGAGGTCATAGATTTTTTTGAAGCCAACAATGCCAGCGATCAACTGGTCATTCTGAACTGGGAAAATGGCGACGGCTGGGCCGAGCTTTGCGGGTTTCTGGGAGTTCCGATTCCGGATTACGATTTCCCGCATGTCTACAGAACAAAATCTGATGACCTATGTGGCAAGCGCAATTACCGGGCCAATGTATGGCGGGTCAAGGAACAACTCGACCTGCTCGGGCGACCCTATGCAGAGCATCTGTCTCCGCCCTATTCAACTGCTGCATTGTTGCTACCGCGCAAACTGCGAAAATTGTTTTGGCGACGTGGCTGGATTTGAGACCAATGAGTAACGACATCGACTTCACGCAAACCAGACCACCGGAAAGTCGGCTGAGAACCCTTGTCAGAGCCTATTCCCACAAGCCAAAGAACAAATTTGGGGATACAGAATATGTGTTCATGCATGTGGGCAAGACTGGCGGCACCTCGATAAGCGCGTTTGTTCGCAACTGTCATGAGGTCGGCTTACGTGTCCCGATTGTGTTGAACCACAATTGGAGCTTCAAGATGGCCAGAACGCGCTATCCTAAGGCAAACCTGATTATTGTTCTGCGCGACCCACTCGAACGGATCATTTCCGGGTTCAAATCTCGCCTGCGGGAAGGACGGCCACTTGGCCATCCTTGGCGGAATGAGGAAGCAATCGCATTTGCGCATTTCAAGAGCGCCGAAAAATTCACTGACGCGCTATCTTCCGATGAAGCGTACGACATCTCAGCAGCTCGCTTCTGCTTTCGCAGCATCAATCACCTGCGTCGTGGTTACAGGTACCAGTTTGCGGAATTGAATGACGTCGCCAATGCGCAACGTGAATCGCTGTGTGTTGTCAGGCTTGAGGAAATTGGTACATCAATACCTGAAATTATCGCAGATCTGAATTCGTTGAAGAAACAAGAGGTTCCAGCTCTCGGAACCATCCACAACGCAGCAGTTTCCACTGGAAGTGTCTTGGACAGGATTTCAGAAGATGATATCAGAAAGATACGAGGAAGGTTGCAGATGGAATACGAGTGCTATTCCAGAATTAAGAGCTACCTCTCGAATTCATAATGAAACAGATCGATTTCTTTTCCGTACAAATCACGTATTTTTTCGACCATGTCCGGGGTGTAGAGATCCTTGTAATTTAAGTTTGATCCTGCCTTGTTCTTTT
>JBPOFU010000227.1:0-2081 GCA_051252075.1 Oceanococcus sp.
TAACCGAAGATCTGCCCTATACGTGGTATGACAGCCCCAACATCCATTTTTGCACAATCCGCGATTTTTTTGATCTATGCGCAAAGGCAGACGCCAGGATCGAAAAATTCGTCGCCCTCAGCGGCGGACGCCGCCCGCTGCCTGACAGCTGGCCACTGGCTATCAAGAATGTGATGGGCGAGCAGGCGGTGTTTTTGTTAACGCGGAAGAGTGATTGAGTGAGTGCCCTAACTGTTGGCGCTTGCGCCTTTATCAGGGCGACTGAAACTCAGAACTTTTTGCCAACTGCTGTCGTGGTTCAGCACAAAACCTTGTTGATAGAGGTGCTGGTATAGCCCCGACAGGGAGGCGTCACCGACCAGATGCGGGTGAATTTCAACAATGATCCTGTGGATCGAATCCAGCGGCGCCCGTTTCAGTGTCGCCACCTCCGCTCCTTCGATATCGAGGACCAGAACATTTGGTTGAAACGAATTTATGACTGATTCAATATCATCGCATGGGATGTTGATTTTATTGGTTCCACTCCGCGCAATGGCGCTGGATGACAATACATTGTCATGGACAAAGAACTGCAAGCTGCCGTCACTGTCTGACAAAGCCTTGTTTCGAATTTCAAATGAAAAGCCGTTAGCAGCTGCATTTTGGGACATGAGGGCATGAGAGTTGGGTGAGGCCTCGTAAACCAGTAGGTTTTCATTCCCGACAATGGTGGCGATTTGCATGGATACAAGTCCAAGGCCGCCGCCGCCTTCCAGAACACGGTCTGTGGGTTTTATGCTGCGCTTGATGATTGCCCGCTCGGCATCTTCATAATCTGCGCGCCACAAAGCGCGCTTCAAGCCGCGTGGCATTTTGGGGTCGACAGCCAGATAAATTCCGTCAAATTTCACACGATTGCCGCCGAACCAGCGGCGCCAGCGTGCTGATAACCAAGAGGCAGAGAGCGACTTGATATCATGTTGTATATTGTTGGACTCTTTCATCTGGGGGGGGGCGGCCTTTTTACTGAACGGACACATGTTCTATGATCAAATTGCGTCGGATGATACATCCTTTAAGACCATTGCGGAGAGATGTTTAATTTTTTAGTTTGGATAATCCCATTCGACAAGTTATTTGGAGTTCGTAATGAGAAGTTCGCTGATGAGCTTCCGTTTGGATCATGAGCGGTAAAACCTGTGGCTATCAGTGCGAGTTTAAGAGGTGGATTCAGGCGATTTCGCAAGCTTTTGAAATCAAAACGTCGCCGGGGTGCAGATGCCGGAAATTTTCAAATTCCGCGCGCAAGCCCAGTAGATCGGTCTGATGTCGGCTTGGCCTGCGTCACCATTTTGAAAGATGAAGCTCCTTACCTTGATGAGTGGATCACATTCCACCTGCTGATGGGGTTCGATCACTTCTATATCTATGACAATGGATCAACCGACGGCACGCTGGAGGTGTTGGCCAAATTCCAGAGGAGCGGTGTCGTAACAGTGATACCGTGGAGCAATTTTTCGCAGGTTCTGCACCCTCAGAAAGCGGCCAACGCCCATGCCATCGCCAATTTCTCTGCGCCCTATCGGTGGGTTGCATTCTTTGATGTGGATGAATTCCTGTTCTCACCCACATCCGAAACCCTTCTTGAGGCGCTGGAGACAATTGGCGAGCGGATATGTGTCTCGATCCCCTGGCAGAATTTCGGACCGAATGGGCATACAACAAAGCCGGACGGTCTGGTGATCGAGAACTACACTGAAAAGGGTGCATTTCCGCCAGTTTCGGGTCAAAGGTCGCTGCTTCGATACAAGACCATCCTCGACCCTTCAAAGGTTCTGGCCGCCGGCACACATTGCTTTCATTTCCTGGATGTGGGGCCTGTGTTGCTAAATGAGCGCGGCCAGACAATGCACCTGCACCAGTTTGAAGATGCGAAGTTTGCAGTTTCGGAGCATTTCCAATTGAACCATTATTTCACTCGATCAGAGCAGGAATTGGATCAGAAACGCCAAAAGGGGCGCGTTTCCAGCAAGGGGGCAAAAATTGTTGATTTTGTCGATAACCGCCTGAACCAGTATAAAATTGCGACGTGTGAAGAC
>JBPOFU010000228.1:0-2059 GCA_051252075.1 Oceanococcus sp.
ACATGTATGATTTTGATGAATCTGCCAAAGTATGCGGCGTTCTGGAAGGCGAGCCTCCTTTCGGCCTTGAAAACGGGTCCATCACAACAGTTATCAAAACGATCAATGAATATTGGGTACGTTTTGGCTTGATGACTGAGGTCCACGATCCTGCAGCTGGCGTTGATTGCTCGCTCATGGCTGATCTGATCGGTCAAGGCTATCGTCAATCATTCGAAGCACGCAAGTAAACAGCGGTCTATTCAGGAGGCCGACGCTGTGCGGCCTCCTGCTTTTCGGGAAACCTGACAACAGGCGATTACAATGAACAATCCCACGAATAGAGCCGCGCGGACGCCTTTGCTTCAGTTGCGCAAACCAGTTTCTTCAAAGCAATCTATTCTCTCAGCGATCTTCATCTGGACGCTGTTCTTTGCCGTTTGGGAAGGCGTTTCACTGGCAGGTTTAGTCAATGATCTGTTGGTTCCGGCACCTCATACCGTTCTCACGACATTGGTGGACATGCTGATAAACCGAGGTTTGGTTTCAGATATATTGATCAGCGTTTGGCGCGTCGTTTTCAGTTTTAGTATCGCTTGTGCTGTGGCCATTCCCTTGGGTGTGGCTATGGGGGCATTCCCGGCAATAGAGGCGGTGTTCAACCCGTTTGTATCAGCCTGGCGTTATCTGCCCGCGCCATCATTTATTCCAATTTTGCTGATGTGGTTTGGAACCGGTGAGACGCCCAAACTTGTGCTTTTGGTCATCGGAGTGGTTTTTTTCCTGATTACAATCATCATGGACCACACGCGCGAAGTGCGAACCGAGCTGGTTGAAACAGGCCTGACATTGGGCGCAAAGCGCTGGACTATTGTTCGTTCAATTATTTTGCCGGCGGTTTTACCTCATGTTTTGACGGCAATGCGTCAGATGCTTGCCGTGACCTGGACCTACCTGGTCATCGCCGAGATTGTCGCCTCGACCACAGGTGTCGGTGCGATGATGATGCGGGCACGGCGGTTCCTGCATACTGATGAAATCATGGCCGGTATTATTGTCATTGGGGTTTTGGGATTGTGTTTTGATATCCTGTTCCGCAGGGCGCACCGCTGGTTCTTCCCCTATATCGAAGATCGGAGGAATTGATTTGTCCGAAATTCATCACACAAATACGATGGCTGCCTCTTCGGCCAAATTGGTTGTGGACGGCGTTACGAAACGGTTCTCTTTGGGAAAGGGACGTGAGGTTCAGGCTATCGAGGAAGCGTCATTCATCGTCGAAGAAAACGAGATTTGCACAATCCTGGGATCTTCCGGGTGTGGCAAGTCGACAATTCTTCGGATGATGGCAGGGCTGGAAACGCCCACTACGGGCGAGTTGCGGCTTGACGGCAGCGCCATTACCGGCCCCGACCGGGAACGTGGCATGGTGTTTCAGGCCTACACTTCGTTTGATTGGCTGACAGTGCGGGGGAATGTCGAATACGGCATGCGTATCAATGGTGTCCCTAAAAAAGAACGCCTCGAACGCACACAGGAATTCATCGAACTTGTTCATCTGGGTGGTTTCGAAGACGCCTATCCCTCGCAATTGTCTGGTGGCATGAAGCAGAGAGTCGCCATTGCCCGCACGCTTGCAAACGATCCCGCACTCTTGTTGATGGACGAGCCTTTCGGCGCGCTTGATGCTGAGACACGCTGGCATATGCAAGAGTTGCTGGTCGGTATTGCTGAGACTGCGAACACGACGATGGTGATGGTCACACACGACATCGAAGAGGCCATCTATCTGGGGGATAAGATCGTTTTCATGTCCAGCCATCCCGGGCGCGTCCACAAGATCATTGTGCCCGAATTCAAGCAAGGCAAACTCTATCAGAGCAAAGAAGAGGTTATTGGCCTTGAAGGCTATGGAATCCTGGAAAAGGAAATCATGCGTTTGATGCAGGAACAGGGTGCGCGGGACGAGCACTGATTGGTGCCGACCAGACAGTTAGAAGAGGTACACATGAGCGATCAGTTTTTTCATCCACCCTCCGGGTTCGATTTGCCTCGTTTCGCCGGTATTCCGACCTTCATG
>JBPOFU010000229.1:0-2045 GCA_051252075.1 Oceanococcus sp.
GTCAAACGGCTTGTCAGTATGCGGCCGCAAAGCTTTCACAACCGCAGGGCCGATTGTAATATTGGGGACATAATGTCCGTCCATCACATCGATATGGATCCAGTCCGCTCCGGCAGCGTCAATTGCGCGCACTTCCTCTCCCAGACGAGCGAAATCGGCTGACAGGATTGACGGTGAAATTAGCGGCGTTGTCATAGTGGGGCCATGGATGCGCTCTGCTGAGGTTTGTCCGCGCTTAACTGTGGCGGCGAATCGCAACAAGGAGACGGCGGGCCTTTTCCACAAAGGCCCCACCATTGGCCGTACCAATTCCCCCGATTTTCGCGCATTTATAGGTGCTTCCAGCCTAATTCAGACGCTATTCAGCGGTTTTCGCCTATATCTGGCTCAACAGTTCGGGGCAGTGCGCATATTGCGCGGCGATGATCGCACCCCTCTTTGACATGGAGTAATCGCATGACCGACAAATTCTTGCCGGTATTATCCCTTTCGCTCGCGGTCGCCGGGATGGCTTTGGCCGCCCCTGCTGAGGCGCAATATCGCGAACGGATCAGCCACGATATGAGCAAATGCGCCAGCGGCGCAGGCCCATCGGTGATGGTAACGATCACCGAGGTCAGCGCCTCGCAAGGGACAGTGCGCATCCAGAGTTATCGCGGGACGAAAGAGGACTGGCTCGAACGTGGCCGTTGGATCAACCGGATCGAAGTGCCTGCACGCGCGGGCACGATGCGCGTCTGCATGCCTCTGCCTGCCACTGGCACATATGGCATTGCGGTGCGCCACGATGTCAACGGCAATGGCCGGACGGATTTGCGGACAGATGGCGGGGCGATGTCGAACAATCCCAGCATCAACATCTTCAATCTGGGCAAGCCGAGTTACAAGAAAACCCGCTTCAATGCCGGTTCGGGCGTAACGCCGATGTCGATCCGTATGCGCTATTTGTGACAATTGGCGTGTTCAGCGACAGGCTTAGTCCTTGCGCCGTGATCGCCATACCTTGAACAATACGCCGGGAGCGGCGAGAACGGGGTGTTTTTCGCGCCAAGGCGTGACCTCCACCGGAACGCCCGTATGCCGCTCCACCTTCCACGCCGCATAGCGCCCCGCACCCTCGAAAGTGGTGCTGGCCTTGAGCAAGCGCGCGAGATTGAGCGGCTTGCCGAAACGGCGACGCTTATTCCACCAAGTGAGCGTTTCCTGACGCTCCTTCTGCGATAGCTGCGGTGAAATCCGGTTTCCATCGCGCGCATAGGGAATGGCTTGGGCGGATAGTGCCAGTGGCAGCAACCCGCCGAAATGCTCGCGATTGACCGACAGGATTGAATCTTCGCGGCCCGCTTTCTCCACCCGGAACTCAGCCTTGTAAGTCGCCTGAAACAGCGCGCGCCAATAATCTTCGGCAGTGCCGGTTTCCGGTCCCAATGCAATTGCGGCACGCGCTGCAGTTTGCGCCGCCTGACTGATTGCCTCAACCACTTGCTCACGAGCACTCTCATCCTGTTGCCACACCAGCCCGCTCGGCTGGACGAAACGCGCCCAGATCGTGGTATCGCGGCTTTCGCCCAAAGCAGCACGGTGAAACGTCTTCAACGCCATAGTTGCGATTTTGGCCCGCAGGACCACGCCTTCGCGTTCCCATTCACGGTAACTCACACGAGGCCAGATTTTCTCTTGCTGGTCACCCGGCATCAAAACGTAGAAATCAAGCACGCCCTCTAGCGATCCGGTGCGCAAATTTGATCCGTAAAACAATACTGCGAGAGCACCAGATTCCGCGCCCAACATCGCCGCATATTCGCTGACGGCGGGATCGAAACGCGCGCTTAGCTGCGCATCAATGCGCCCATGCAACGTGCCCAGCCCGCTCACGGCACCACAAAGGACAATTCGGGACCTTGCGAAATCAGATAGCTGCCCGCCGGAAAAACCTCCCCATCGAGGATGTATTGCTCGGCAATATCCATCTCGTAATGATCGGTTGAAACCTGATGAGAGCCGGATTGGGCCAGCCATGACGGGGAATAGCCCGCCATAATCAC
>JBPOFU010000023.1:0-36750 GCA_051252075.1 Oceanococcus sp.
GTGCCTGCGTAATCATCAAATTGTGGCGAACCGGTCTGATGTTTGCCGCGGCAGTTGCCACCATGGGTGATTAAGAGCCGTCGGTTCCATTGCGGCGGAGGGTTGACCGCTGACCAATCTTGCTCTGGCTGCTGCAGCGTGAAAATCGTGTACTTGTCTCGAGCTTGGTAGCCGGATTCCTCATACACAATAAACGGGACTGTTTCGCCAGTATCTGTGGTCGTGTTAGCAACATCGGTGGGCGGGCTTTCAGTATCGTAGGCCTGTAATTCTGGCACCGACGAATCGGAAGATTTGTAAAGCCAGCGATAGGCAACATCCTGATTGCACTGTTCATCAACGGCATCGGCATTGCGACAGTCCCAGGGTTGAATCTGCGGCCCAGTAAACACAGGCCCACCTTTCGGGTGATTGACGATGGAAACGCTGTCGCCGCTGCCTAGGCTGAGCGAATTTTCGCCAAGCTGTAAGCCGTCAATTAAACCGATTAGTCGCAAAGGATCATCATCCGTTGCAGTGAGCTTGCTCGTGACATCGTCGCCGTTGAGCGTGAGGAGTAGATTCGCCGCCTCAGCGGCAGATTCCAAAGTCACCGCTACCAGCACGTCGTTACCGGATATCAAATCAGGCCGGTTCGATAGCACTTTGAGGGCAGAATCCACCGGGGTTGCCGATGGATTGGGGGACGGGCTCACCCCAGGTGTTGGCGTCACGCCCGGGTTTGGACTCGCGCTCGATGTAGGCGAGGTCGTGGCTTGTGGCGTGGGCGTTGCATCACCGGATTGGCGGCGATCTGGGTTTGAATCTTTACCTCCGCAGGCGGATAAAGTGAATCCAACCGTGACGGTAGCGGCTAGAAATATGGCCTGGTGTGCTCGCGACATGCCCAACTTCCTTAGTTTCGTAGTGTTCTTGAACAACAACATGTCACAAAAGGACAAAAATGGGAACGCTCCTTCGTCTCACTTTCCTATTAGAAGCTCAGGACTAAACGGAAATGAAGTTCTAATTGGGATGGTGCTGCGAGTTTAAGATTCCGAATGCTTGTTCGTCGCAGCCAATGCTTCAGCAGACAATTTGGGGCGCCATAGACCGAATAGCTTTAGAGCGCCGATCGACATACGAGGTGCTCTGCGATAGAAGCGCAAGAATAGAGATAGGCTGATGGGATAGATCACTTCCCGGCGGTTCGCACGTATCGCCTTCAAGACTTGCTCGCCAACTTGTACCGGTTCGAGTTTCGGGAATATCTGGGAAACACGTGGATACCAACTCATGTCCGCATCGTTGCGTTCGAAATATCCAGTATTGACCTGGGCAGGACAAAACAAGGTTGAGCCGACGCCATGGGGTTTGAGTTCTTCATGCAAAGAAAATGCCAGCCCCACCATGGCATGACGCGTCGCGGTGTAGGGCATCATGTTAGGGAAGGGCACATAGCCGGCCGGACTAGTCAGCGTGACGATGTGTCCTGCTTTACGTTTCACCATTGCAGGGACGACCGCATGGCTCGCCGCGACCGCTGCTGCCAAAGGAATTCCGACTGGCAAATCAGCTTCAGCTGCAGTTTGCTGATGCAACGGCTTAAACGTTCCACCACCCACATTATTAATGAGGATGTCGACTTCGCCAAAGTGGGCAATGATTTCTGTCATGACGCGTCGAACATCAGCAGAGTTTGTCAGGTCTGCGCTGAAGCCTTTGACTTCCCCCGCCAGCGCTTGCGCACAGGCATCAAGCTTGTCCTGCGATCTTGCGACGATTGCGACTTTGGCTCCGGCGGCAGCAAGTACTTGTGCAATGCCACGGCCTATGCCTTCGGAGGCACCAGTGACGACAGCGACCTTGTTGTGAATATCCTTCATATTTTTCTCTCTTTAGAATCCGGGTGATGATTGCTCGGCTTCGGGTGCTTCGCAAGCATCGCTGCGGTCTTGCAGCGAACTATGGATTCATGACGTAGCGACCGGCCTTGGCATAAGCCATTTCATTCAGCACCCGCTGAAAGCGCCGTTCATCGGCCTTGGGCTTGCTGATCATCCATTGGCAGAACATTTGCTGAATCGCGGTGCTGCTGGTCTTGGAATACAACTGCAAAGCGAACTTGGAGAAATCCCGCACCATGAAGTCGAAAATTTGATCGACCAGATCATCATCGACTTCATTCATTTGCCAGCTTTCCAGTATCAACTGGCCATAGGCCACCAAGGTAAATAACTCGCCAACGATGAGTAGAAAGTCTATGTCTTTGATCTGCTCGCTATTGGGGCGCGCGACCATGAGCATGCGCTTGAAACGGGCGAGTTGCTTGCGAAACACTTGCACGTTGGGTAATGCACAAGCGTCATAGGCAATGCCGTAGTTATGAAAGCGGGTTTTACCCAGGCCTTTGGTGGGGCCTTGGGCAAACAGGAAATCATCGTTGCAGCCGTCCAGTCGCACAGGTACATCGGCGAATTTCGCGGGTTTGAAAAAGTAATTGGCCATGAATTTCACGATCAGGGCCATGTTGACGTGCACCGTGCCTTCCAACTTGGGCAAAGCACGAATGTCGATCACTGCATTTTCGAAATACATGTCCTTTTCAAAGCCCTTGGCCGCAATGACATCCCAAAGCAGGTTGATCACTTCCTCGCCCTGCGTTGTCACCTTCATTTTTACCATGGGATTGAACAGCAAGTAACGGCGGTCGTTTGGGTCTGCTGTGCGCATGTAGTCGCGTGCGCGCCGGGCGAAAAGGCGCATGGCTGTCAGCCGAGTGTACGCGTCTACGAACAACTGCTTCACATGCACAAATTCGGTCACGGTATGACCGAACAAATGGCGGTTGGCGGCGTGATCAATGGCCTCATGATAGGCGTGGGTGCAAATACCTATTGAGGCGTAGCCGAGATTGAATTTCATCACGTTGATAGTGTTGAGCGCATCATCCCAAGCTTTCGGGCCGCGCTCTGAAATGTCGGCCTCGCTGACCGGATAATCGTTCAAGCGGTAGTGGGCGACGTAGTCCTGATTGTTGATCACATTCTTGATGCAATGGTAGTTTTCATGCTGAGAGTCCACCGCGAAAAAGACGTAGTCATCGCTGCCTTCTAACTTGCCAAAAGTGCTGACCAAGGCAGCCTTGTTGCCGTTGCCTATGTAGTACTTTTCACCTTGTGCGCGGTAACCGTCCCCATCCGGAATGAGCTTCATTTCGGATGAGTAAATATCGGCGCCATGGGCTTGTTCGGACAAACCGAAAGCAAAGATATGACCTTCGTCCAGCAGTTGCGCGGTCTTGTGCTTTAGCGCTTCATTGCTGCCCATGAATATCGGTCCCAACCCCAGTGCAGACACCTGAAAGCAGTACCAATAGGTCAAGCCGTAGAAACCAAGGATTTCAGCAAAATCGGTGATGCGTGAGGTGTCCCAGCGGGCGGTGTCCGGCGTGGGGCCATAGCCGGTGGGCGTGAGCAGGGTGGCGAAGATTTTTTCCTGCTTATTAAAGGCTAAAAATTCCGTGTACCAGTGCCGGCTTTCGTAATCCGCTTTGCATTTGGCCAAGCCCATATCTTCAAAGAAGGCTATGGTTTTGAGCATGATGTGGCGGGTTTCGTCGTCGGGGTAAGACTGAGCGAATTCTTTGGGGTTTAGCAGGTACACGGTGAAACTCCGGGGGGACTTTGAATTATTTGCGATTGCGCCCGTAGGCATCATGTGACGACACCCACTCATCGGCCATCACAGCACAGGCTAGGGAAATGTCGCCTGCCAAGACGGTAGCGCCAATAATTTCCGCCAGTTTTTTTGCTTTGCCATCGCCATCGCAGCCCAACATTTTCAGGCACTCGGCTTGGGTGGCGAGTCCGGTGCCGCCACCCTGTGTGCCGCAGATGACTGAGGGCAGGGTGCAGCTGTAATACAGATCACCATCGTCAGTGATGTCGACGAAGTTAAAGCCGGCGTGAGACTCAACCACATTCGCTTCATCCTGTCCGGTTGCAATAAACAGTGCAGCGATGCCATTGGCGGAGTGTGGGCCGTTGTAGGCCGAGCCTGCTAACTGGCTGCCTATGCTGCTGCGTTGACGCTGCTTAAAAATCACCTCTGGCGTGGTGCGCGTCAGCCTTTCCAGAAAGGCACGGGGAATTGTGGCCTCCGCGATGACTCGCTTGCCGCGGGTGTGCAGCATATTCATATGAGAATGTTTCTTGTCGGTTTCGATCGCACCACTCAAGGAAAAATGCTGAATCGTCTCGGGGCTATGCTGAAAGATCCATTGACAGGCCGCGTGGGTGGCTTTGCCCGTCATGTTTTGGCCGGCTGCATCGCCGGTGGCATAGTTAAAGCGGCAATACACCATCCTGGCGACATGCCAAACCTGAATCTCGCCAAGCTTGCCGTAACGAGTGGTGCCGTTGGCGGCGGTGGCAATTTGCTCGTGGTTTTGCTTTAGCCACTGACTGAAGCGCACCGCGCTGCGGGCGTCTTCAAACTCGAACATGGGCGCTCGTTGCATCGCCTCTTCTACCACCGTGGTTTTCACGCCGCCGGATTCGGACAGAATGCGCATGCCGCGACTATAGGATGCAACCAGAGTGCCCTCCGTGGTCGCCATGGGTACATAAAACCAACCCTGCGCGTGCTCGCCATCAATGAGGATGGGGCCAGCGGCCCCAACCGGCATCTGCACCACACCAAAGAAGTTTTCCGTATTGCCGCTCAGGCTTTCTGGGGCCAGTGAATACTGATTGCTGTGCTTGAACCGCGCCTGCGTGTGTTGCTCAAGAAACGCTCGACGTTCTTCGGCAGCTTGTTCGGTGTAGTTGTTTTTCTGGCGGGGAATGCTGATTCTAGTCATGGCTCTATGAGTTTGAATTTTTAATTAAGTTAGCACCAAATGAGCCGAGAATGGCGGCGTTACTCCGCAATGGCTGCGGGTTGCGCATGGCGTGTGTTACGTAGAAGGGCCATCGCCGCGCCGCGCCTATGGCCGCAGGTTACAATTCGCAGCGCAACGACCTGAATGTAGAGTTTGTGTGTCCGAAACCGGAGGCTATGCCTCAGGTCGTCGTTTCTTTGGGCTTTCAATGCGTGGATTCGTACTTGGACGGCGCTAGCACAGCGTGCAAAGCATTCAACCTACTGATTGCTGCAATCCCATTGCGTACACGCATTACTTATTCGATCTGAGAGCACCCATGAAAGACGTATTTATTAAAGCCGACCATGTCGAGCTATACAAAGTCCTTAAATTTGAGGGGTTGTCCACAAGCGGTGGTGAGGCCAAGGCCGCGATAGATGCAGGTCTGGTGTTGCTTAATGGCAATCCAGAGCGCCAGAAACGTAAAAAACTCGTTGCAGGCGATGTCGTTAGCTTCGACGGGATTGAAATGAAGATTCAATTGGCACCGGCTCCTTCAGTTGATTCGGCACCTGAGCTTGCACCAGCATCTGCATCTGCACCTATGTATAAAGGTAGCAACAAGTCTGATGAATAGGTGTGGGTTTCCGCATGATAGCGCCGGGAGCGGCGACTTATGGCGATAAAACCAACGATCTACAAGTTCAAGATCGACCTAGCGGACATCAATCGCAGTCACTACGACAGTCTCGAACTGACCGTGGCTCAGCATCCGTCCGAGACGGTCGAACGCATGATGGTGCGTTTGCTCGCGTATTGTCTGAATGCACAGGAGGACCTCATTTTTGGTCGTGGAGTGAGCAGCGCCGATGAGCCGGATATTTGGCGTAAGAGTCTGGATGGAGAGATCCAACTGTGGATAGAGGTTGGTGAGCCCAGCACCGATAGGGCGCGCAAGGCGAGTACATTGGCCCGACAAGTCCAAGTCTGTTGCTTCAACACCAAGTCAGATGTGTGGTGGCAACAATCTGAAGAACGCCTATCAAAGCTGAACGTGAGTGTTATTCGCTTTGACAATGACGGAGTGCGCCAGCTTGCGCGCTTGGTGAAACGATCGCTTTCGGCATCTGTGACGATCTCGGGAGAATCGATTTTTGTCGCGACGGAAGATGGAGATTGCGAAGTGTCTTGGGTCTGGTTGCAGCCGCCGAGTTGAATTGATTCGTTTTGGGTTGATTCTTCACAATCAAGATTGAAGTTGACCCATCTCAACGTTTAGCTCGGTGCCAACCACTCTTTCATACGATGAAATACGGTGAGATGGCCGAGCAATTCCAAATGCCCGGTACTCGTCACCAGCAAACGATTATTTTCAGGCACACCGAGATCGCGGCTAGGGTCTTTGTGATCACCTAAGGCGCTACGCGGTGCGACTAGGCCGTCGCCAAGTGGTCGTTTCAGTACATCATTTTTGTGTGCAGCCAAGGAACCTGCGATAACAAAATGTTCTATGCCTTCGGCCAAAGCTGTGGGCTGACGACGGTCATCATGGTGCTCAAAGCGACCTTGATCTTGCCAGTCTTGGTCCACCACATTGCCGTGGCGTAAGTCAGTTATTCCTGCGCTGCGGACCATGCCCAAAGCGGCAAGGGGAGCAGAGTACGGACTGATTTTGAATGCGGCGTTGAACCAGTTGCCACCACGTTCCACTGCGGAACCATGATGAGGGGAGGCCAAATACACAGCCTGCCGAGTTAATGCAGGCCAACGCAGGCCTTTTTCCGTGGCTGCGTGCAGTGTGCTGCGCGTTAGCAGGCCACCCATGCTGTAACCGATAAATCGGATGGAGCGTACCGGCATCGGCCATTCGTCGACCAGTTTTTCAATCTGATCAGCCAGTTCTCGACCATTCACCGATATATGGCGACCTGAATTGTAGTGAGCGTAGACCGGAGTAAAACCATGTTCTTGGGCAATGGCTTCGCCATGGTTGTGGCCCTTCCAACCGAAAAACGAATGATGCATGGCCAGGCCATGAACCATAATCAGCAGGTCTGGGCTTGGTGTATCGGTTTGCGATACCAAGTCCATTTGAATCGCCAATGGATTGTCAGTACGTTCCAAATGGTCGCCGATCAATCCGTTCAAGGCAGAGATGAGGGCGACGGACGCCATGCTGTCCGGCGCCTCGTACTCGAGATGGCGTTTGGCCAGTTCTAAGGCCGGGTCTATGCCTAGGCGCACCGCGCCGTTGACCTGACGGATGGACTCATGCACAAAACCTGCGATGCCGGGTGCCCGACCTTCGGGCGCGGGACCAAGGGGGCGCGGTAAGGCAGCGATGTTGCGGTACATGCCCTCGGCAATATTGGTGACACCTTCAACAGTGTCAAAGCCTAATCGGGCTGCGCCTTGCAGGGTTTTGGCTACGTCCATGATGAATTCCTCAGGCCAAGCGTGTTGTAGCGAATGGCGATTATGGGATGCTAATAAGCGCTATTGTGCCTGAATGTTGCGTCGCAACAAAGTCATGCGAAATCGACAGGGCTGATGCTCGCATAAGGCAGCGTCGCGCTTTGCGCCGCTGTCATAGATTTAACTGGCCGCGCTATTTGGTTTTCCAGCTGCCGTCTTTGGCTTCGTAGGACCAACCACTGCGGGCATTGCTGATCCAGCGTTCAGCAAAGGCGCTGCGGATTTCCGGTTCCCATTCCGGATGGTTATTGGCTGTCGCAATTTCTCGATACAGCGCGGCCCGCTCCGCGTTTTCGTCGGCTACAAGTTTGCGCAAGGCATTGCGTAAGGGCAGGGACACTGCACCAAGTTCTCGGACGACAACTTCACCGTTGTTGGTCATGCCGACAGCGCCGGAGATGTAATACGCTTCCA
Source organism: Oceanococcus sp. (assembly GCA_051252075.1). Classification (GTDB taxonomy): domain Bacteria; phylum Pseudomonadota; class Gammaproteobacteria; order Nevskiales; family Oceanococcaceae; genus Oceanococcus. The sequence continues at coordinate 7,736 of JBPOFU010000023.1, forward strand.
GATCTTTGTGACGGTTTTGCAACGAGGCTTTTATGCGTTGGATGGCTGGCGTATTGGCATCGAAATCGGCCTGTGCATGCGCTACTGGCAGCACAAAATTCACTGCAGCCGTCATCAGCTTGATCGCGCCATTCCAAGATGACTGAGGCTCATTCGCAGGAGCGGGTGTCGCTGCGCTGGGCTTGCTGGGACCATACACATCCTGCACAAATTGATCGGCCACCCGGTCCGCAACCGCGGCGGGAAAGTAAACATTGATGGTGACGCAGGCGATAGTGACTACGCTCAGCGGTATTAGTGCGGACCAACGCAGCATGTTCATATTCAATTCCTCATCAGGTGGCTAGGGAAGCCACATCAATTAATGGTCGGCTTCTGTCCAGAGGATATAGCACGAAATTGCTGTAGCAGGCTGTTCCAACTGACCCGCTGAGCATGCCCGACAACATCAATCCGTGGCAGACCTTTGCCTTGGACTATCACATAACCATTTTCGTTCGCAGCGGCTTCGGTGCCGCCCATTTGGCAGACGCCATCGCGTAATACACAGGACCAGCCTATGCGCTTGTATCCGAAATTTTCGAAGTAACGCATAAAACCACTGGTTAATGCCGCGACGGCTCCACCGCCGCCTACACGCGAAATATTGTTGACCGCACGTTGACTGATGCGGTGGCGTGAACTATCACCCGGTGATGTGTAAAGTCGCGCATCAAACGCCACGGGCAGCCAATTTTCCAGTTCCAAATTGTTCAGATCAATATCCAACTGGCCTTCCACGCGCCCGAAATCAAACACGCTGGTGAGTTGCGCCAGATCCAGATTGCGCAGCGCGATATCGGCGCGCAGCCTAGGGACTAGACCCAAGGGCTCGTTAATCCACAACTTGTCAATGCTCAGGCGGCCACCGAAAGCACTCACATGGATTGCGCCATCCATACTCAGGGTTTGATCCGCGTATTGAATGAGCGGCAATTGGCCAGCTAAAGTTCCCGGAAAACTGGGCATGCCGAGTGCGGAGCTGATCAGCGGCAAGCTGACGGGTTGCAGGGCCGCCTGAAATTCCAGTTGCGGTGACGTCTCTCCTAGACCGGACAGCTGCAAGCTTTCTAGCAAAACACTGCCATCGAAAAATCCCACACGCAGGGGCTGGTTGCTTTGCAGTTGATTTCCTCGCGCGGTGAAATTCCAGCGCGCTGGTCCGAAGGGTAACTTGCCTAGATAAAAGCCATCCCAGGCCAATTCTGAAGTTTGACTTTGATCGTCGCTCTGCCAATTCAGCACGCCATCCAGTCCGTAGACCGCATAGCGTCTCGGGCGATCATCCAAGTGCACGTCCTGTAGCGTTAACGACAAGGAAACGGGGCGGTCTTGTTGCAGATGCAATGTCCCATTGACACGGCCTGAAGTATCCAGCTCGTCTACGGGTGTTCCCGCCAGTAACGGCTCTAGCAATTGGCTATAAGCACCTGGCAAGGACAATTCGTCCAGTTGTATTTGCAGTTCTTGCACTTTCGTTTCTAGTACAGGGGTGATGCGCCCCTGTGCGTTAAAGCTCAAGACTTCGGGCTGCTGCCAGCGCATGGACTTCAACTGCAGTTCTTTGCGTGCAGGAATCCATGACAATCGAGCATCTAACTTCGCAGGAAACTCGCCATAGTCCTGCAGTATGGGAGTGACGTAGGCGTAGCCTTGTCGCAAATGGGCGTGCAGGTTCAGGTCAAAGCGGGTGCCACGTTTGAGCATAGCGATGTTGACTGTGGCGTTCAGCGCTTCTGTCGCCATGCTGCTGTCTGGGTTGGAAAGTGCTGCGTCACCAAGGCTGATATTTAATTGCGCTTGCGTTACCCCAGAGTCATCACCCTGAAGCTTTAAACTCAGGTCCGCCATGCCGCTGCTGCTTGCTCCCGACATGGATGAGGACAGAGATGGCCATACCGTTTGCAGATGTTCTAGCTGCAGCTGTTGCAAGGCAAACTCAGCTGACCAATCATCGTCAGAACGACGTGCAGAGAGTCGTTTCACTTTGGCAGCGGGTTTTCCCTGTATACCGATACTGCCGCGTACACATTCCAGTGCCGTGCGAAAAAGCTTGAGTCGCTCGCAGGTCAATTGCAGATCATGCAATGTTTCTCCGCTGCTCAGTTCCAGAGTTTCGATGCTGACCGTACCAGCATGGCTGCTTGTGCCTGAGTCGAAGGCCAGGCTGAATCCTTGCACGCGTCCGCCAGGAAATTCTATTTCCCCTGCAGATAAGACGCTGCTCAATGCAGCGAAAACGCCTGCCGATGCCAATGCCAATGCGATCGCGAATGTTGCTTTGAGGAATCGCAGTGTCATTGACTATGGGTTCCGCAAAGGCCGAGAGTTACCCATGGTAGCTCGGTTTGCTGACTACGCTTACGTGTTCAGCGACGCATCCCAAATTCTTTGCGATACGTCGTTGTCAGTACAGGATTTACTGGGCGTCGTTTGCCGGCATCGGCGGTAATAGCCGCCGGCTTTGGCTGCCGGGTCGGTGGCGCAATATAGACTGGTTTGTGCGCCTTCGAGGGTGTTGAACATGAATGCACGTTCCAGTGGGGCAAGAGCGTTGCGTAGTCGACTGAGCGTGGGCGCTTCTGCTAGTCCTTTGGATGCGATTTGACTGTAAACCGCGCCTGGGTGGAGGCTACAGGCGCTTAAGCCGGACGCGCTGTGAAGTCGATGCACGGTTTGTGTCATGTGGACCAATGCCAGCTTGGAAGTGCCGTAGGCCACCCACGAGTTGTAGTCCGCAGCTGGCCGAAACATATCCTCGTTACGGCCTTTGTGGTGCAGTTGTGAGACCACGTTGACCAGTCGAGCATTGCCTGTTTCTTGCGCGCTGTTCAGCAGCAATGGAAGCAGGCATTGGGTCAATTGAAAAGTGCCCAGATAGTTAGTTCGCCAATGAATTTCATAGCCATCAGTGCTGAGCGTGGGTGACTTCCAGCGCGACAGCAGATCGAGATGAATGCCGGCATTGTTGATCAGCGCATCCAGTCGCTCACCATGCTGTTCACGATAGTGCTGAGAAAAATTTGCAACAGAATTCGTTTGGCACAAATCCAGTTCGGCGGGGATAAGTTGACCGTTGCCAAGAATGGGGGTGTCCTCCACAGCCTGTTGAGCAGTCGCCAAGTTGCGGCTGGTGATGACGACCTTCGCCCCCCAGTGCGCCAAGCTTTGTGCGGTTGCCAAACCTAAGGAGCCAGGACTAGCGCCGGTAACGATCATGCATTTGCCGTTGAGGTCTTGTGCTTGGGCAAAGCGAGTGGGTACGAGTAAACGGCGTAGCCAGGGACGATAAGGTGGATAGCTGGGCGTGTGCAAATCGGTTCTCTGCTTGGGGCGGCGTTGAGTCTGCGCAATGATGGAGTGAAACTGGCTATTCGCAAGCCCAGAATGGGCTTTTCAGTTCAGCTAAAATTTTCTCCTGCAGGCAACTCACCCCGGCGGATTAACCGGCTGTCGTCGACGGCAGCCTGGCGATGAAGAACGGCAACTTTGTAATCGGGATTAGTGACCATCTGCATAAAGGCATGTGCCGAGGGATACTGTGCAATAAAGGCGATGTCCCAATGTTCCTCGCTAGGTCCAATCAAAACCAGCTGCGGATCTCCGCGCCAGAAAATGGATCCTCCCACTGCCTGAAAAACGGGCTCAGTTTCACGCCCGTAAGCCAAATAGGCCTCACGTCCCGAGGCTTTTCGTCCATCGGCATACTGTGCATTTTGGTGCAGGCGGATGAGGTTGAGCATCAAGATAGGACTGTCGCGATCCAGCGATTTGAAAGCATCAAATTGTTCGCGTAGTGGGTCAACATGGCTGGTCATCTTACGTCCTACAATCTCTGGTTTGTTACGTAATATCGTGGCTGTGAGTGGCTTGAGTCAAACATTGATCACGATGCCCTTCGGGTTCACTGCACCCGCGCACGATTTGGCGGGAATTTAAAATCGCAGATTTCCATGCAAGCGCACAGTTTCCTCGGCGCTCGAAATCGGTGCACTTTGGGCGGTTTTTGTGCGCGGGCGAAGGTGGGCCTATAGCGTTGCTGGACCAAAAAGTGGACCGCCCTTTATGGTTAAGCTGCTAGTATCTCGGCGATTTTTCCAATGGTTCAAAACATTCATAGTGAATAGATTTATGTTGCGGGTATCGACTGTTGTTTTAGGACTTCTGGCTACATTTATGGTGGGGGCGGCGAGCAATCCGGCCTTACAAAAAGCGGATGTGGCACGAGGAAAAATTAGTGGCTTGGAGTGGCAGGTGGATATAGAGTCCACAGTGAATGGCGTTTCCAAAGGAATAGAGTCGTATCGGGTGCTAAATAGCAAAGGAAAAAGCCGTGTCCAAGGGCTTGCACCGCGCCGCGTTGAAAACATGCAGATACTCGTTTTGGATGGGAATATGTGGACTTATCGGAAAGGCATGAAGAAACCCTTTCCGGTAGCACGCAAGCAGCGTCTGCGCGGGGCCGCTTCGTATGGGGATATTGCTGCGACCAATTATGCAGAGGACTACGATGCGACACCATTGCAGGATGAGCAATGGCAAGGCGTCGACTGCAATGTGTTTATGCTGAAAAGCCATACGCCGGCAAAAACCACTTACGACGTTATTAAGTACTGGGTGGCCAAGGAAAGCGGTCTGGGAGTTAGGGCTGAGTATTTTGCCGTGTCGGGAAAGCTTCTCGCCTCAGCACTGATGACCTACGACAACAGCATTAAAATAGACGGCAAGGCTCAGCCGTTTTTGTCACAGTTGATCATTCAGAACGAAGTGATTAGGTCACGCGTCACCACCATGAATTACTCGCAACCGCTGCGAAAAGAAACCAGTCCTGATATGTTTGACCTCGATTCCTTTGCACAATGAGTGTTGCCATTCTTGAATTGCGCCAGGTCAGCCGGACATATCAGATGGGTGAGACTTCGGTTGCTGCGTTGCAGGCTTGTGATTTATCTATTGCAGCGGGTGAATTTATTGCCTTACACGGTCCGTCGGGTTCTGGTAAAAGCACCCTGTGCAATGTGCTGGGCTTGCTCGACACACCAAATTCTGGCGAGGTGTTGTTGCAGGGCGAACATACCGATCAGCTCAGTGATAAACAATTGAGCTTGCTTAGAAATCAGCACATAGGATTCGTATTTCAGCAATTCAACCTTATTCCTGTGTTGAATGCATTAGAAAACACCTTGTTGCCGCTGCAACTCGGTCGTCGCTGCGACCAGGCTGCACGTTTAAGGGCGGTGACCTTACTGCAGCGACTCGGTTTGGGCGATCACTTGCACCATCGACCACGCAGCTTGTCGGGAGGGCAGCAGCAGCGTGTCGCCATCGCACGGGCCTTGGTGACCGCTCCCAGTGTCGTTGTTGCCGATGAGCCGACGGCCAATCTCGACAGCCGCACGGCGAGTGAGATCGTTAGTTATATGCGCGAGCTGTGTACAGAGCAGCGAGTCACCTTTGTGTTTTCTACTCATGATCCGGATTTGATCGCACAGGCGAGCCGGCAAGTTGCTATTCACGATGGCGTAATTGCGTCTGATACAGGTGTTCAGGTATGACCTGGCTCATATTGCCCACGCGAAATTTACTCCGAAATTTTCGCCGATCTTGTTATGTGGGAGTGATCGTTGCGTTTGCACTCGCGGCATTGGCGGTTTTCGATGGCTTCACCAGTTACATGTATACAACGATTGAGGAAATGGTTGTTTACTCAGGTGCATTGGGGCATATAGAGATTTCCACGCGGGAGTACGCCTCAACGGATTCAGCGCTGACAGCAGCTGCGATGATCCCGGCAGCCGTGGCTGCGGATCTTGAGCAAAAGCTTCGCCAGCATCCTGCTGTGATTACCGTCGCTCCAAAGATTAGGGTGACTGGACTGCTGAGTAACGGTCAAAAGTCGATGCCATTTCGCGCCAATGGCATGCGCTTTGAAGACCGCCTTACGATGTTTGCTCAAGCTGAAGGTGTTATTGCGACCTTTGTGGAAGATCAGCTTGCGGAGCCGCCGACACCTGATTTTGGGATTCGTGTGGCAGAAGGCTTAGCGGCACTCCTGGATGTGAAGATTGGAGCTGATGTCGCGGCAATGAGTTCCACGCTAGATGGTTATGTCAATGCCCTGGATTTCGAAGTATATGGCTTGTTTTCCATTCCTCAGGCTGAGCTCAATAGCTTGATCGCATTGATGTCGCTGGAGCGCGCTCAATTGCTTTACGACACCGATGCGGTTGATCGGATGGGGGTTCTATTAAAGCGTGGCACGGACCTTGATGCATTCGCAGCGGAGCTGCAGAGCAGCTTGCATGAATATGGGCCGGACTTGATTGCGCGGACTTGGATGCAGCGTGATGCTCTGTTTTCCAGCGTGCAGTTGATGTTCGAAACCATATTCTTTTTCATGTTCATGATCATTTTGGTCATTATTGGTCTGGCTGTTACCGTCACTGTCAGTATGAGCGTGGCAGAACGCACCCATGAGTTTGGCGCGATGCGGGCGATTGGTTTGACACGGCTTGGGCAGGTTCGGCTCATTGCCACTGAAAGTGCCTTATTGGGTGTGGTGAGTGCGATCGCTGGGGCTGCTTTGTTTTTTTTAGTAGACAGCTATGTCGACAGCCGCAACATTCGTTGGACACCGCCTATGTTTTCTGTCGATTTGCCTTTACAGGTTTATGCGAATTGGAGCCATGTGGCGGTGATTGCGGTCACCTTGATCGGGCTTATGGCCGTGGTGGGCGCGTTCGCTGCGGCGACAGCAGCAAGAAAATCAATTGTTGATGCACTCGGTCATTATTGAGTGTTTTGCCGCGTATGGCCCGATTAATCGAGTGCGATGAGCTCAGGGCTGTGTCCTAAGTTTAAGAGTGTTGTTCGGATTTCCTCCAAATAAACGGGATTCATAATAATCACCGATCGAGCAGCCTGAGTTATCGCATCAGCCGGTGAAACAACAGCATGCCCTGTGCCCGGTAAGAAACGACCTTGCTTGTGCGGGTTGATGTCGACAACCGCGGCGATTTCGTTTCGTAATCCGGTTGCGGCTAGAAACGACACAGCCTTGGATCCGCCCCCCCACAGCACGGGTTTGTGGCCGTTGTTGTGCAATTCGATGATGCGTTGCTTCCAGCATTCGATACTTTTCTTAATGCCACGGGTGAAACTTTCTACATCCTCGTGGAGTGCTTTGTTTTCGGCAAGCACGGCCTTGAGCGGCCTTGTTTTTTGCGCGCGCGCAATGAGAACAATATATTGCTCGTGGTAAGCCAATTGGCAATCGATAACCTCGAATCCGCTGCGATGAAATAAGTCACGCAAAGAAGCTTCGGTAAAGTACGAGCAATGTTCGTAATAGATGTCCCAGAAGGCGTGCTCTCGCAATACTCTGGTGGTGTCAGGGACCTCAAAAACCACCAAGGTGTCGGGGGTATGTGCGTGCCAGCGGCGTATTTTTTCTAACAGTTCCGCAACAGCTGCGATATGTTCGAGTGCATGGCGACAAAGTACGACATCTGCCGCAATCTGGGCGTGTTGTTCGTTGTAGAGCTCTGGACGTAAGGAAATTTGATTCCGCAGTGATGGCTGCAGCCGTTCCGGGCGGCAAGCGGGGTCTATGCCTATGCCGCGATTGTTGCCCAATTCGCAAAGCTGGGTAAGAAAGTCGCCCTTGCCGCAGCCAATTTCAAGCACGGTTTGTCCGCGCACATCGTAGTCCTCAACCAGCTCATGTGCGAGGCTCTGAGCGAACTTATCGAAGGTAGGAGAGTGATGTTGCGATTCCTCGCAATTGGGCGAGTAGGCATTCAGCTGCTCATCGAACAGCACATTGCAAATAAACCCGCAGGCTGGGCACGCGCTTAGAGCCAAATCGCCGCGTGGATAGTTGCGTGCAGCTGTCGCTGTCTCCATCAAAAGTACGCTGTGTGCTGGTATAGCGCTCGCCGTGTAAAAGGCTGCAGGCAAGAGCCCGCCGCAAGATGGGCAGGGCCGTTCTGTTAAATGAGTCACGGGACGATCTCGCACTTGGGTATGGGGAAAACAAAGCGGCCGCCGTTATCGGCATAATCGGTCAATTGCGCAAGAATTTCTTCTTTGAGGTTCCAAGGCAAAACCACCAGGTAGTCTGGGGCATCAATGGCCAAGGTCTCTACCGAAACTATGGGTAAAGGCACGCCTGGCATGCGCATTCCTTGCTTATGTGGATTTCTATCAACCACGTATTCCAGAGTGCCTAAAGGTAAATCCAGCAGGTTTAATAGTATTACGCCCTTGGCCGCTGCACCGTAAGCGGCAAGGCGATGGCCCTGATGTTTGAGCTCCAGCAGACAGTCACGAATGTCGGTGCTCAATTCACTCACTTTTGTGGCGAACCTTTGATAGGTTTTCAGCTCTAGCAAGCCGGATTGTTTTTCCTCTTCGAGCATCCGTATGACGGCAGCTGAAGGTACGCCACTATGCGCTAAGTAATAACGCAATGAGCCACCATGTGTGGGCAGTTGCCGAACATCGATGAGCGCTAATCCGACCCGTGTTAGCAAAGCGCTCACGGCGGTGACCGACAGATAGCTCATATGCTCGTGATAAATGGTGTCGAATTCGCAATGCTTTATGAGCTCAAGCAACGATGGTGCTTCGATGACGGCTAAACCCTCGCTAGCGAGCAGCAGCTTTATACCGCTAAGAAAGCCGAAAATATCAGGCACGTGGGCCAAGACGTTGTTGGCGAGTATTAGATTCGGTGCGAGGCCTTCATTCGCTAATTCGGCGGCGGTGTCTTGGCCGAAAAATAATCGACGAGTGGGTATTCCCAAGGCCTCTGCGGCAGTGGCGGTGCCTTCTGTTGGCTCCAAGCCTAAGACCGGAATGTTCGATGTATGAAAATGGCGTAAAAAGTAGCCGTCGTTGCTGGCGATTTCCATAACCAGGCTGTCGCCACCCAAGTTAAGGCGCTCAACCAATTCCTCTGCATTGTTCTTGCAGTGTGCGACCCATGATTCTGAAACCGAAGAAAAATAAGGGTAATCGGCGTCGAATAGCACCTTGGGTTCGACGATCTCGCGTAATTGGACCAGACTGCAAGTAGCACAGAGCGTCACGGTGAGAGGAATTCGCAATTCATCTTCAGTATCAATGCTTGGCAGCCTATCAACCAGTGGCATGGCACCAAAACTTAAGAAATCGTCTAGCTGGTCACTGTCACATGCACGGCAGGCTTTGATCTGGCTATAAGACATTAGGCTTGTCGCAGAAGACGCAGATTGGGATCTAAGTCTCCAGCATCCAGGAGTTGTTTTATTCGCACCAAACGCAGGAAGTCAGGGCCGCGGAGCCGCGCGAAGTCATATCCGGAAGTGCGTACCGCGTGTAACAGTGGAGGGATGCCTTTGGCCACGGTCCACTGCGGGCTATGCTTTGGTATCACGCTTTGTAATTTTGAGCAGTCTACGGCGTAACAGCGCTGGTCCCGTGATGCGTTTGGGGAATAACAAACTTGGCTACCGTCGACCGCTTCGCGGATCAGCTTAGCGACGTCGGTAATACGGTAATTCTCGTCGTTGTGGCCGACATTAAATGCTTGGTTGTGAATCAATTTTCTCGGCGCTTCCAGCAACCCTATGAAGGCACGGGCGATGTCTTCCACATGAATCAGTGGCCGCCACGCCGTACCGTCGCTGAGCAGTGTGACTTCTCCGGTCATGGCCGCTCTGATGGTCAGGTCATTCACGACCAGATCGCTGCGCAAGCGAGGGGACAGGCCGTAGGCTGTGGCACAGCGCAAGTAGACGGGGCTAAAGTGCTCGGATGCCAGCTCCATTAGATCGCGTTCACTCAAGGCCTTGGATTCGCCATACGGAGTCAGTGGTTTGAGCGTGGCATTTTCATCTAAGACTTGATCCGATCCGGCACCATACAAGCTGCAGGAGGATGCAAACAAAAAACGTTCTACTTTGGCGTTGCGACAGAGCTGCGCCAGGCGCACTGTCGCGAGATGATTGATGTCCAATGTCACTGTAGGATCGAGATCGCCCAGTGGGTCATTGGAAATGCCAGCCAAATGGATCACTGCATCAAAGCCGGCTAGTTGATTGCTGCTTACATCACGGATGTCGCAATCTTTGTTTGCTACAACAGGCGGAAGAGGACCTAAATGACCAGAGGTGAACAGCCCAGAATCCAAGCCGGTGACGCTGTGACCAGCAGCGCTTAGCAGCGGCGTTAATACGCTACCAATATAGCCGAGGTGGCCGGTTACGAGTACGTTCAAGTTGATTCCAGTATTTGCCATGGCGGCGTGCCCGTGGCACAGAGGCGTTGGAGAAAGCGGCGGTCAAAGGGGGTGTCCATACATTGCCAGAAATGGTCATGGCGATAGGCTGCCAATTGCCCCTGCTGTGCAAGTAAGGGTAAGACGTCGCGTTCCCAGGAACAATCGTCGCCGTCAATATAGTCGAAGATCTTGGGTTCCACGACAAAAAAAGCACCGTTGATCCAACTGCTGACCGCTTTGGGTTTTTCTTGAAACTGTGCGACCAAATCACCCTGCAATTCCAGTTCGCCGAATCTAGCCGGTGGATGCACGGCTGTGAGCGTAACAAGACAGCCGCTTTGGCGATGTTTTGCGAGTAATTCACTCAGCTTAATGTTCGCCACACCGTCAGCCCAAGTGAGCATAAAAGGCTGGTCAGCCAAATGTTCTCGCAACCGTCCTATGCGTCCGCCAGTATCAGACTGTTGCCCCGTGTCCACCAATTCGATGTTGCAATGATCTGAAGGCGATTCTGCAAAATAGTCTCGAATGGCGTCTGCGCGGTGGCCCAGTGCAATGGTGAAGTCATCAAAGCCCTGCTGTGCATAAATATTCATCACATGCCGCAGTATGGGCTGGTCATCTAAGTTGACTAGCGGCTTCGGTACGCTGCAATTGGGTTCCACTAGGCGCTCACCGCGTCCACCGGCCAAAATCACAACTTTCATAGTGAGCAGTCGTCTTTGGATTTTAATGTGTCCGCGGGCGCTTTAAAGATCGTTCTAACTGAGAAGGGACCGCGAATTTCAATGACATCGCCGCGCCAACTCACGGTGCGTCTGGTCATTGCAGCAATCATTGCTATTAATTGTAAGAATTGTGCAACTAGTGAAGCGAAAAACAGCCCGGTGAGCACACGTGGCGACAGCCACTGAACATGTTCTCCTCGCTTAGAGATGCCACGCCTGACGTTAGATTCGAGCATTAGGAGTAGCGCCATCATGCTAGTGAGGAAGATGAGTATGCCGCTTATGCCGGCAATGGCAAGCTCCTGATCTGATGTGACCAGGCCAATGAATAGGCCGGCGCAGCAAGTAGCTATTAAGGCGCAGATGGCAAAATTGCTTGCGGTAATAAAACGCCAATCGGGGTGATAAAGCCGGGTCCAAGTGAGTTGGCGTTGGAAGAAATTCAGACAGAAAGCGGTCGTGCATTCTTCTCTATTGACGACCAATAACGATGGTACAAAACGTAGCGTCAGACCTGCTCGTTGTAAGTCATCTTTGGCTAATGCATCAAACGCAATGACACGTGACCATCGCTCGATCAGTCCTAGGCGTCTAACGACATCGGCACGAATAGCAAAGCAGCCGCCCCATGCCATGTTGTACACCCACATATAAACTACGGCAGCAGCATTCCATGCATAACGAACCAATGAACCAAATTGCCCTCGTTGCGGCATGAACCAATGATTGCCGAATACCGCAGCAACGGTATCGTCTTGTATAAGAGGACTTACCAATTCACGCAAAAAGCGAGCATGCGGCATTGCATCAGCATCGACGGTTACGAGAATTTCCACGCTATCGTCCAGTCTGTGGGCAATTTGCATCTGTTTACTAGTGGTGCAATTAGCGCGATCCGGAAGTTCTACATAGGTTTCGACATGTACATCTTTGCCAGTTTCGGCAATTGCTTGCATGACGACGGCGTAGGCCGGGTCTTCTTCGCTATCGACACAAATGTATAATTTGTAATCGGGATAATCTTGAGTCATCAGGCGGTGCAGTGACTGGTTCAAAAACGGATCCGCGCCCCTTAATCCTAATAGCACCGCTACTTTAGGTAAGTCCATATCCGGTAGAGTCGGTGTCGAGGATGCGGTTCGTAGTAAATGGACAAACCGTAAGGCAATAACAAATTGAATCGCGACTACGCAAAATAACGTAGCGCAGACAATCCAGACAACATTTGCAAGCATGTTTAAAGACTGATTCGCGTAATTCAGAATATTACGCCGTCGGGATTGCTAGCTACAAGCAATAGGGCTAAAAAGTATGATCGAAATGGCTAGCTTTTTATTGCTACTAACTTTGTTGTTGTCAGTTACCCAATTTGGTCTGTACTCTCGACTTATTCGCGCCTTGCGTGAGAATTCGGTGTCTGCCGATGCACCTACACCACGCGCGGCAGTGATCTTATGTGTACGTGGCTGTGACCCATCCTTGCGCAGTTGCCTAGCTGCTGCACTGCATTTGGATTACCCCGATTATCAACTACACGTAATTTTAGATAGTGCGGATGACCCTGCGCACAACGTTGTGCAAGCCGCTTTTATCGATGTGAACTCTGATCGTATGCAGATTCATGTGCTGCAAGATCCGAAAGAAAGTTGCAGCTTAAAATGCAGTGCCTTAGTGCAAGTTATTTCCGGATTGGAAAAAACATTTGAAGTGATAGCGCTTTTGGATGCAGACACGACACCTCATGCCAACTGGTTGCGTGATCTAACGGCACCATTGAGTGATCCGGCAGTCGGTGCTGCGCACGGTAATCGTTGGTTTTTTCCCCCAGTAGGTGGGTTTGGATCTTTGCTACGCTACGTCTGGAATGCATCAGCAGTGTCCCAAATGTTTAACTTTGGAATTCCATGGGGGGGGAGTTTAGCTTTACGCAGAGATGCCATTGAGAAAGCGGGGCTGCTGGAAAAGTGGAGCCATGCTTTGGCGGAAGATACATTGATTCAGTCGGCGTTTCGAGAGCACGGATTACAGGTGAGGTTTGTCCCGCAAGCGATGCAGGCCAACCGAGAGGAGTGTGCAACTTTCCCATACTACCGCTGGATGCGGAGGCAGTTGCTGGTTGCTAAGCTTTATCATAAAAATTGGCTAAGCGTATTCGTGCATGGTATGGCAACCACCTTGATACCGGTACCAGCCTTGGTGCTGTGTGTGGTTGCGCTGTGCATGGGAGAGTCGGCAATCGCTTTGCTCAGTGGATTCACGGTAGCATTTTATGCGGGAGTTATGACCGTACTATTCGTGGCAACGGAGCGTGCGATTCGCGACATACTGTATGCACGTGGGGAGCCTACGGTGTGGCTGCGTCCTGCCATGATATTACCGTTTGTTGCGGCGTTAGTTGTTGCCCAGCTTTCGTATTCCATGGCGTTGCTGGATTTGCTGCGCTTGCGAACAGTTACTTGGCGTGCAATAGATTATCGAGTGGATGCCCCGTGGCGTATCCGTCGACTTACCTACCGCGTATATGACGATAGCCAAGATCAAGCGCAGCTTGAGTCGCTATAGATTGTAAGAGCTGAGTAGGGTTAGTTCACTCGTGGCCCTGTTTCAGTCGCATTCTGGTTTGGATCTCTATTTTTCTTGTGCGCTAGGGCCGTCCGGCCCGTGCCAATTGCGTATGTGCAGATCGCGCTGTGGAAACGGAATCTCAATGTTTGCGTCCTGCAGGGCGGTGTGTATGGCCCACAGATAATCACCTTGCACGCGTGTGGGGGATTTCACAGCTCTAGGTTCTAGCCAAACAGCGAGTTCGAAGTTCAGACTGCTGTCGCCAAATTCAACCAGCCACACTTGTGGCTCACGGCCTGGGGTGATCAGCGTATGTGGCACCGACCTAGCGGCTTCGACGACGACTTTTCTGACCAGTTCCTTGTCGGCCAGATAGGACACGCCAAACGGTACCCGGATACGGCGGACCGCATCACGCATGGTCCAGTTGGTTACCCGGCCGTTGACAAATTCCGCATTGGGAACCACCACGTCGACATTGTCATTGGTGGTGACAATGGTGCTGCGTATGCTGATTTCTTTAACTTCGCCGGTGACACCTGATTCCAAATCAACGAAATCGCCTATTTTTAAAGTGCGATCAAACAGCAGCATCAGACCAGCCACGAAATTGCTGATCAAGGTCTGCAAGCCAAAGCCGACACCGACGCCTAGAGCACTGGCGAACAAGGCAAATTTGTTCAGATCTATGCCCAGTGACGAGACACTGGCGACCATGCCTATGGTCATAATGAAGTAATGGGAAAGGCGCCCAATGGTGTACACCGAGGAGGCATTGAGATTGGGGCGGCGTTCGGAGACACGCGCTAGGCTGCGGCGGCTTAATTTCGATACCCACCAGGCCAAGGTTAGTATGACCAAAGCGCGTAGCACGCCCGCTGGAGTAATCATCACCTCACCCACGGTGAACAATGAGATTTCTGTAGCTGCCCTGATTACGGTTGTGATTTCGTCCATGCCGACTGTTTTAGCACATTGTTAGCGTGCTGATGAAGGTGTCAGCCTCAGCGTATCCATTCCATAAAGCATGAGCAGCCTTACCGAGAGATTTCAATCTGTGACTGCTGCGGCCTTGTGCAGTGAGCTTCTCATCAAGCAAGCGGCATCGGTTGGCTTGTATATATGACATTTGTCAAATAAACTGTTGATGCGGTCTTAGGCTGCTATATGTCCACCAAAGAACCTTAGGGCTTGTTATGAAACGTTTGGGTTTTGATGCCGATATGGAATTGTTCCGCGACAACGCGGAGAAGTTCTTTCAAAAAGAGGTTCAGCCCTACGCGGATGAATGGCGTGCCAATGGCATTGTTGATCGAGACTTTTATCGCAAAGCGGGCGAAATGGGTTACCTGTGCATGTGGGCAGGTGAGGAATACGGTGGGCTCGGCATTAAGGATTTTCGCTATGAGCAAATCCTGCTGGAAACCAATGCCAAATATGGTGATTCCGGCTTATTCATGAGTATGCACAACCGTATGTTTGGGCCGTATATCGGCAATTTTGGCAACGAGGAACAAAAACAACGCATCTTACCTGGCTGCATCAATGGCGAACTGCTTTTGGCCATCGCCATGACAGAGCCGGATGCCGGTTCGGATTTGGCGGGAATGAAAACGCGTGCTGAAGAGCAAGGTGATCATTATTTGCTCAATGGGCAAAAGATATTCATTTCCAATGGTCATTTGGCCGATATGGTGATCGTGGCCGCTCGCACGGATCTGGATAACCCCCACGGTGTCAGTTTGTTTCTAGTTGAGCGGGGTATGCCCGGTTTTGAGCGCGGCCGTAATTTGAAAAAAATGGGTACCCCGGCGCAGGACACAGCCGAGTTGTTTTTCAAAGATGTCCGTGTGCCTAAGGCCAATTTACTGGGGCAATGGAACGGCGGTTTTGGCCACATGATGGTGGGCTTGGCTGAGGAGCGCTTGATTGCCGCAGTAGGCAACATGGCTGGAGCACGCCAAGCATTGGATATTACCCGAGCCTACGTGAGTGATCGCAAAGTCTTCGGTAAAGCGTTGTCAAAATTTCAAAACACCCGCTTTAAGCTGGCCGAATTGGATGCCGAAATTGAAATGGCCTACAGTTTTCTTGATCGAGCAGTGGATGATCACAACCGAGGCGAACTCACGCCTACCGACGCCGCTCGCATCAAACTGGTGAGCTCAGAACTGCTGTGCCGCGCCGCCGATGAAGGCGTGCAGCTGCACGGCGGTTATGGCTATATGGATGAATACCCGATATGTCGCTTGTTTGCGGATTCACGTTACGTGCGCATTGCGGCAGGATCGTCCGAAATTATGAAAGAGATCATCGCTAGAGAAATATTGGCTTAAAGCCCTCAGCTTTCATTTAGCTTGGACGAGCAGCAGCGAAAAGCCAGTGCTGAACTCGACCTTACAAAGTCTTTAGATACTCAATCAAAGCACGGCGTTCTGCATCCGTGAGCACGCTGGTGAAGGCATGGCCCTGGTTACCTTGGGCATACAGGTTGGTGTTGTAAACCTTGCGATTTTCGATTTGCTGATCGGTAAATGGAATGACGTTGGCTTCGTCTACCGAAAGGTTCCAGGTCAAGGCCAGTTCCGAATAGAGCAAATCAAGCAGCGGTTGCAGCGGTGATTCTTCTGCGTCTTCGGCCAGGGCAAGCGGCAACGGATTACAGTTCAGCAGGGGTGCTGTTTGTGCCGCATCCGCGACGCAATCAAGAGTCTGATATTTCCAGCCCAGTTTGTCATGGTCATAGGCCCTATCCAGCGAGGTATCAAAGCCCATGACGACACGTCCTTCTTGTTCGTTGGGGGCGGGCGCAGATTGCCGCTGCCAGATGTCGGGACGTTCATTGTTGGGATCGAGGACACCCCAAATGTTGGGAACAGACGCATTGTGAAAGTAGGGGGCGGATGCCCAAATACCGTGCAACGGCGGCGCCAGCATAACCGGCGTATTGCTTTCGGATTCCAATCCGCTGCCCAGACCACAGGCTAAAAAGGGGTTAGTCTGTGCCGCGGCATTGGCCGAGCCATCGGCATTGCGCAGGGACTGCATTGCATCCGCATAGGCAGGGTCAGTACCGATTGTTGTCATCGCTGAAATGTTGGCGGCGATGCCTTGCAAACGTGGATCAGCCAGCATTTGCGGATCGTTTACATAACGCGGTGAATAGGCGCCGTGGCAACTGGCGCAGGAACCATTGCCGCGATCAGACGGGGTAGCCACTGGATTGTTGAGTTGATCAGACCACAGGTCTTTGGCGTGGAACAAAACCGCGCCTTGTTCCGCCAATGTTTGGTCGATAGCTCCTGGGTATTCCGGTGATTTTAATGATTCCGCCCAGAGCTGGAAGGGGTATGCCACGGAATCGGTCCAGGCGACGGGATCGCTGGGACCGCCAAAGCTAGGGTAATAAGCAGCCATATCGATGCGTGCAGAATCGGTAGGCAGCACCGCACCGTGGAATTTTTGTGGGCGTGAACCCAGGTTCCACCACGGCGGGCTTTTAATGTTGCCTATGGCTTGGCTGAAGAGGATTTTTTCATTGCTGAACTCTTCTGCAGCGCCGCCGTTAAAGAGTATGAAACCGAGTTGGAATTGATCGATAGCGCCGGTGCCGCGGTTGGCGGCGATGGTCAATGGAGCACCAGAAAGCAGACCAAATTGCGGAGCACCTGAAGCGGCGAAGTCACGGAAAGCGACAGTGAAATCGCCAATCGTTCCGGCTCCACCATAGATCACTTGTTGTTCTTGGTCGGCGCTTTGTAGCTGACCGTCATGACACAAGGAGCACAGCTTGACCCCGATGGTGCCACTCCAGTTGCCATCTTCATCACGCAGTTGGGTGAATGCCAGGGGCAATTGGCCAGACCCACCGTTGTTCGCATTGGCATCTTCTCCCGGCAGTGGATATGGGTTGGCTTCGACGGGCAAGGGTGAGCCGTAGCGTTGCGAAATGAGCTCGTCGAAATTGTCTGGCCGGTCGGCCGGCGGAAAGTTGTAGCCGCTCCAGCTTTGCCAAACGTTGTTGTAATCCTCTGCGGTGATTGTCCACATCGAAGCGCTGGTATCCCAGGTCGAAGGGTCGGAAAAATTGACGCCACGATTTGCATCACCACTGAACATATGGGCTGTGCCCGCTTTGCCTTGGCCGCGGCCCACCAATTCGCCTAAGGCATAGGCCGTGCGATATTCGCCGCAGTTTGTGGGGCGCAGTGGGTCGTTCAAACTGCATTCGCGCCAATCAACATTAAAGGCTACGCCGCGTTGAGCGTTGTTCACGGTATTTAGCAGGTTGCGAGGATCAAGTGGTAGTGCCGCATCGTCTGGAGCGTCGGAGCAAAACTCCGCCCAAACATGACCGCCGCGCTTACTGCCCAGCAGTGGGAAAGCGCTAGTATCTTCGCCGTCGGTTGTGTTGCCGTCACCTTCAAGGGTGGCCGCACATTGATCGGGGGTTTCCCAACACTGCAGCAATTTCTGCATGTCGCCATACGCTTGGCTGCTGGTTGGCCAGGGTTCTCCACCCGAATGGCTGCGGGAGCCTGTGCCGGAGGGCATGGTCAGCACGAGATTGTCATTCACGCCTTCACCCGTTTCTATCCAAGCCGCGTAGGTGTTTTCATAGTCTTGATCGGGGTTTTGGCTGAGCATGAAGCGGCGACCTTCTTCTGTATCTGCGACGCCTTGCGGGATATGGCAAGTGCGGCAAAACTCAAGTTTTGACTGCACATTTTGTTCAAAATGTGCGCCGGCCGAGCTCGTTCCGCTGTCGTTTCCTTGACCGCCATTGGCACTTTCAACATTTACCGGAAGGCCGGAATAATTTCCAGAATTGCACGCGCTAATAAGACCCAGCAGCGCGATGGATGTGGTCTTTTGAAGGAGCTTGTGTATGGCAGTCATGGTGTCGTCTTGATTCGTCGCAGCAGTTACTGCAAGTGTAAGGCCATATTATTGGTTTGAAATTGACAAATGTCAAAATATGGATATAGTCGCTGTTGCTGGCATGGTGCCTGCCATACCCGCGTCTTTAGTCCATATGGAGTTCACCATGCGTGTTGATCTATCTATCGCTGCCGCTAAGTGGTTTTCGCATACTGGCTTGTTGATCGCTGTGATGACCGGTGTATCGGCTTGTCAGGGAGGTCGCGAAGATGGACTCATCGATACGGTCGCTTGTGGTGCCGATGCGGTCTGCACATCGGCAATTGATGATTTCCACACGCAAAGGTCGGAGTACCCTTTGTTGTCGGCGGCGCGCGGTGGCAGTGTCTGGTCCAACTTTTGTGAGGGCCAAAGCGATGCAGCCAAGCTGCCGCAGGACCCGCGTGAACTGATTGTGCCTGGGGTCAATCAGGGTAAGGCCGTGGTGTTCAACTCTCTGTGGCGCAACTGTGAAAATCATGTTGCCCGGCCTACGACCTGCGGTGAATTACGCGAACAATCCGAATTGGGCCGCTTTGTGGCTTTGGGCCAAGGCGAGATCGGTACGCCAACAACATTTGCTGGTGGTCAAGCCGTACCTTCGGGTTTGCCGGCTGAGGATTACAACAATCTTTGGCAGGTGTGGGGGTTGTCGCAGCGTCCGGATAACTTTGATGATTTGGTGGCACAGCGTCATGGTTCGCCACGCAGCTTGGATCGCAATCCTTATCCCTTGCCGGGCGAAGACCCCAATGACACTGACGGCGGCTCAGGCCAGCTGCCTTTGGTGTATACCCAAATACGCGACACGGATGGCAGTTGGTCCGGCCAGGTCGGCACCAAGGTTTGTGTGTTCTGTCATGCCGGTGAACTGGGCAGCCCGGACGATGGCTATGGCCTAGGCGTGCAAGTCGGCGGCGCCGGTAGCATCGGTGACTTTACCGTGGGGGGCTATGATTTTGATCAAGCCGACGGCATGTTTTCTGCGCCCAGTCCCACCTCTCTGATTACTATTTCCACCAACCGTGGCACCGGTGCCATCGACTTTTTCCAATTGGCTTTTGTGTTGTTCAGCAATGGCAATCCGGAATTGCTACTCAACGACAAAATTGTGCTGAGTCAGGCGATAGGCAATATCAAAAGTCCGCCGTGGTGGAATTTGGCCTATCGGCCACAGAAGTTTCACGGCGCGGTGCTGCCGACGGATTCTTCACGTATCGATTTAGCGGCTTATTACGACTTAACCAAAGGCTTTAGCGGTGGTGGTGAGGAAGCCATCGCTTGGGTGGATGAACATGCGGGGCCATTTCAAACTTGGGCCGAGACTTTGCCGTCACCCGAGTATCCCTTTGAAGTTGATACTGCTTTGGCACAAGCCGGCGCTGTCTTATTCCACAGCAAGGATTTGTGGGCTGCGAGTTCAGAAAACCCTGCGCCCGCACCGGATCAAGGCAATGGCTCCTGTGCCAGTTGTCATGGGGTGTATTCGCCGCGCTATGCGCACGATCCCGATTTTCTAGACACACCGGAATTGGCGGGTATTGCGGCCTACACCTTGTCCATGGAAACAGTCAGAACCGACCCGGTGTATGCCGACGCTATGCAAAGTCTGCGTAACGCCGATGGCAGTTCCAATGATTCCATACTCAAGCAGGACGTGATCTATTGCGGCCTAGGTCAAGCCTTTGAGAGCGAGGGCAATAGACCAGTAATGTTAGCGCCACCGCTGTGGGGTGCATGGGCCTCAGCGCCGTATTTGCATAACGGTTCAATACCGAATATTTGGGGTGTATTGGATCCAGACAATGAACGTCCTGATTTTTGGGAACGGGTATCTACTCCGGCTCGTGCTGACCAACAAGGCCAGGTTGTCATGGGTTTTGACACCAATCTGCAGCGTGCCTACGACAGCGAGAAATTGGGCTGGAAGTACACCTCGCTGAGTTGTGGTGAAGCTGGCACGCAGCCCTATATTGCTTGTGACCCCGTTGCGGAAGGTGAGCCATCTGTGGTGCAGATGTTGCTCGGTACTTTGTACACGCAGATTGGTGCAGCGTGGAATTTACCACGGCCAGAGTCGCTGACTATGACGCAACAAGATATCGAAAATCGCAAGGTCTACAACACCACCTTGTACAGCCAGGGCAATCAAGGGCATGACTTCACCGCTGTACTCAATGACAGCGAGCGGCGCGCCCTAATTGAATATCTAAAAACGCTCTAACTACAAATTTCACTTCTACATTAGGACAACGCATGATCCCGCGTACCTTGTTTTCCTCAGCGCATGAGGACTTCCGTAAAACCTGCCACCGATTCATCGCCGAAGAGATCATGCCCAAGCATGAGGAATGGGAGGAGCGGCAGTATGTGGATCGCGCGGTGTGGGAGAAAGCGGGTTCGATGGGGCTGCTCTGTCTCAACATTCCAGAGCAATATGGTGGTCTCGGGGCTGATCGCTTGTACAGCGCGGTGCAAATTGAAGAGCTCACAAAAGCGGGTGCCTCGGGGATCGGTTGGCCGGTGCATTCCGATATCGTTGCACCTTATATTTTGAACTACGGCAGTGAACAGCAGAAACAGCACTGGTTGCCAAAAATGGCCGCAGGCACTGTCATTGGCTCCATAGCCATGACCGAGCCGGGTACGGGCTCGGACTTGCAGGCGATTCAAACGCGGGCCGTAGAGGATGGTGATGATTTCATCATCAATGGCTCCAAGATCTTCATCACCAATGGCTATCTTAGCGATATGTGCATCGTCGCCTGCAAAGTCGGAGAAGAAGACAAAGGCGCAGGTAGTGTCACCCTTATCATTGTGGAGGCCGACCGCCAGGGCTTTAGCAAAGCTAAGCCATTAAAGAAGATCGGGCTACACGCGCAGGACACCTGTGAATTGTTCTTTCAGGATGTGCGCGTACCGAAATCCAATGTGCTGGGTGGTGTTGAAGGGCAGGGCAAGGGTTTCCTCATGCTGATGAAGGAACTGGCTTGGGAGCGCATGATTATCGCGATCATGGCGCAAGCAACGGCTCAAGCCACTTTCGACTCCACAGTGGAATACGTGAAAACCCGCAGGGCCTTCGGCAAGCCAGTAGCGGCGTTTCAAAACACCCGCTTCAAACTTGCGGAAATGAAAACTGAGATCGGCGTGGGTCAAAGCTTTGTCGACGAATGCCTCAAGCTAGTGGTCGACAACAAGCTCAGTGTGGAGGCCGCAGCGGCTGCCAAAATGTGGTCTTCTGACATGGTCAGTCGGGTGGTAGATGAGTGTCTGCAGTTGCATGGCGGATACGGCTACATGCTGGAGTATCCAGTGGCCAAGGCTTACATCGATTCACGCGCTATGCGTATCTTTGGTGGCACCAATGAGATCATGAAAGAACTGATTTCACGCACGTTGTAACGCTTGAGGGTTTGGCCTTTGCGGCCGCAGCCTAGATCGGGGCAAGAGGCATTAGCGGCGGGCTTCAATTATCCATAGACGGCCATGGCTAGCCAGTATAGGCTGGGTTTCGCGCCGCTCGGCCGCATCAACCTCTTGAGTAACTCTTATGTATAAACTTCTAGCTCGCGTTGTCGCGAGTGTGTTGCTGTTGGGTGGTGCTACGGTTCAAGCCGCCGAATTTAACTACAAACAATTGCTGACAGGAGAGCGCGCCGCTGGCTTCGCCGGAGCCTACGTGGCGCTATCTGATGACAATACCGGCATGTTTTACAACCCCGCTGGCATGGTGCAAACCGAGGAATCCCTTGCCACGGCCAGTATCAACCTCATTTCTGCATCCTCTACAAAATACGAAAATGTATACGGAGCGACCGGCTATCAACGAAGTTCCATAGATATTGTGCCGGGGTTCATAGGATCGATGTGGGAATTCCGCGGTGGGCGACTGGGGGTGTCGATGGCGGTGGTGGATTCCAACAATGAGGACCAGGCGGTCATCTTTAAGGATGTCGTCATCAGCGACCAGCCGCCCTTTAACGAGCCCTATGATGAGCTCTACGTACAGAACGATTATAAGTCGCGTACCTATGACGTCGGTCTGAGCGCAGCATGGCCGCTGAGTTCGGTTTGGTCGGTGGGCGGCACACTGTATCTGCGATACAGCGACAAGGACTTTTCTCTGCTGCAGCGCCTGAGTATTAATGAACCTGGTGCCGAGTTCGGTGAAGATAAAGAGTCGATACTAGGCGCGACCAATATTGAAGATACCGCTATTGGGCTACGTCCAATTCTAGGCCTTATGTACCGGGATCAGCGCTTCAGCTTTGGTATGACGGTCAGTCACGTATTTTCAATTATGCGAGATTACAGCTACAGCCTTATCGCTGAGGCGCAGCAGGAGGGCTTCAATTTTGCATCCTTCAGCGAGTCGGATATCAGCGAATCTGGCCTCAGTGGTCCTTGGCAGCTGTCATTGGCCGGTGCGTTATTTGGTGATTCTGGCAGCATAACTACGTTGCAGATGGACTACTACACCAGCCGCAAGGCGCCCGACTCACGCAATCCAGATGAGATCCCAGCTCAAGATCTGAGCACCGAGGCTGTGTTGAATCTGGCCTTTGGCATGGAGTTGCCATTAAACGAAAACTGGTCAACACGCTTTGGCGCATACAGCAATCTTGCAAACGTATCGGTATCCAAAGTTGCTCTTTTCACCAACAGTGAGGAAATCGACATGTATGGTCTGACCTTTAGTGTCACTCGCATACGCGAATCTGGCGATTGGACAGTCGGCATGCAATTGGCACAAGGCTCGGGTAAAGCCACCCTCGGCGGGCTGGGATTGGGGCTTGGCGACAGCAATGTCCCTGTAGCTGCTGAGCGTCAGCGCATCAACTTTTTCGTGAGTACCAGTCTGTAAGCGCTGCTTGCCCCTTTTGCCTTGATGATTACGATAAGACCAGTGGGGCATTTTGCATTTTGTGCATGGTAATTGGGGAATGTTAAGTAGGTTTTAGCCGTTGCGTAGCCCAAAGCCGCATACAGATTTAAGGGTTCATTTAAGTAGCTGCGCTCTGGGTTACTGAATGATTGGTCCCGGCGCGGTTTTTGTCTGAGCGCGATATTGCGCTGGTGTTTCTGCATGCAATTTACGAAAGCACGCGGTGAGGTGGCTCTGGCTGCTAAACCCGCATTCCTGTGCAATGCGGGAGATGGGCACGCTGGTTAGAGCGAGCATCTTGCGTGCTTCCTCTAGTCGAGTAGCCAATATATAGCGATGGATGGGCACGCCCATGGCTTCGTTAAAAAGCCGCCTTAGATGTCCCAGGCTAACGTCGGCTCGCTCGGCCAGGGTTTCTGCAGATAGCGATTGCGCTAGGTTTTCGTGGATGAAGCTCAGTACGGTTTGTAGGCGGGAATAATGTATGTGCCGAGGATCAAACCCACCGATGGCGGTGTTGCTGAGCACGCGGTGCAACTGATCCAGCATGACGCGTGCCAGTCGCATCATGAAGTCCGGGTTTGCTTTTCGCCTGTTTTGCAGTTCGCTGACCAGTTGCAGAGCTGCGGCCCCAACCAGCTGATCGCTGAAGGTCAAAATTTCCTGGCGTGAGTGCGCCAAATCCTGCAACGGCTTCAATACTTCTGAGTCCTGGTCTGAAAAATAGAACACGGCAAAATCAACTGCGCCGGAATAATGCCAGTGGGTTGGAAAGTGTGCCGGGACTAGCATGCCCTGGCTGGGCAGCGTTGTTGAGCGCCAATGTCCGGTTTCGCCCTCGTGGACTCGAGCGCCACCCAATTGAATCGTAAGCCCAACGGTATCTAAGCCAGTGACGTGTTTTTCAACACTGCGAAACAGATAGCGCTCGACATAAAGAGGTGCATCGCCACCTATCTCTCCCTCAACTATGGGAATGCTGCCGAGTTCCTCTCTCACATGCCGCCATCGCTTCATTGTCGTTATTTCACCATTTCAATGAGTGGAATTTGATAAAAATTGGCTCGGTTTTTGGAAGGCAAGCGAGGCCTTCGTCGTCAGACTGGTCACCAATCCTAGTACTAAAACTATAAGCAGGCGAAACGCCGCGATTGGAGTGAGACAGCATGATGCAGCTAAAACCTGAGTTAGAACTACCCGCAGTTGGCTTAACGGGGTTCGAAACTCCGCTCAGTGATGTAGAAGTTTCCGTGCAAGAAACCGTGCACAAATTTGCTAAAGATGTTTTGCGGCCCATTGGACGTGAACTGGACAAAATGACGGCTGAACAGGTCTGCGCACCGGATTCCCCGTATTGGAGTGTGTTTCAACACGCGGCATCGCTGGGTTTGGACCCTTCCTTTTTGACTCAATTTGAACCTGAAACCGCAGTGCGCCTGGAATCCATGATCGGCGAGGAAATGGGCTGGGGCGATCCCGGCTTGGGTGTGTCTTTGGCCGCCGCTGGATTCCCCTTGATGATGGCGCAGGCGGCCGAAAATCAGGAATTAGTGGATCTGTGCACCGGCAAAATAGGCTGTTGGATGATCACCCACCCGGACAAGGGCAGCGACATCATGGTCTACGACATGAAGCGCGATTGGCCAGCCGGGAAAGAGGGCAATCGTGGCAGTGTGGCGGCTAAGGTCGGTGCTGATGAGATCATCATTAACGGGCAATGCTCTGCCTGGGTCTCCAATGGAGCCGTGGCTCAAGTCGCACTCGGTTACATCGCCGCAGATTATGGCGATGGCTACTTTGAGAAGGACGGTCGCCCCAACGGTGTAGCCGTCATTATCCCGCTGGATTTACCTGGTGTTTCGCGTGGCAAACCTTTGGACAAGATCGGTCAGCGTGCATTGCCACAAGGCGAGATCTATTTCGACAATGTGAAGGTGCCTAAACGTTTCGCGGTGGCACTGCAAGATGAGTATTACGGCAACCAGGCTTCAGCTTGGTCCTATGCGGGCACTCAAATGTCGCAGATCTTTACCGGCGTGGCGCGTAGCGCGTTCGAAATGGCCATTCAGTACTGCCATGAGCGTAAGCAAGGCGGTCAACTCCTCATAGACCACCAACTCACTCGTTACCGTCTGGGCGACATGATGCGTCGGGTTGAACTGTGTCGGTCGGTAGCACGTCGCTCGCTAGCGTTTGCACGCCTTTCTCCACAAACGCACCCCTATGTGACGGCTTCGGCCAAGGTCACGGTGACCGAAGAAGCCATGAAGGTGGTGACGGAAGCTATGCAGCTATTTGGTGGCGCAGGCACCTCACGTGAATACCCCATCGAAAAACTATTCCGCGACACCCGCTCGGCACTGATCGAAGACGGCGAGAACAATATTCTGACCATGCGTTTGGGTCTGCTCTGTCAGCAGCTCTACGCCGAAGGCTGGTCACAAAACTAATCGCCGAATACGGCATTGCTAGATAAATAATTCAATCTCAAGGAGAGACAAAATGGCTAAATATCCTGTTGTAGTTTACGGCGCCAGTGGTTACACCGGCATGCTAACAATGGACTGGTTGATCGATCAGCAAATTCCATTCACTGCCGTTGGCCGTAGCGCCGCACGCATCAAAGAAATGATGGCAGAACGTGTGGTGCGCTTGGAATCGGCAACATTTGAGATCATCGAAACGGAGCACAGCGTTGACGCACTGAGCAAAGTGTTTGAAGGCGCCAAAGTGGTCTGCAATACCGTGGGGCCGTTTTGCAATTTCGGCATGACCACCATTGAAGCGGCCTTGAATGCTGGCTGCCACTACCTTGATTCCACGGGTGAACAGGGCTTCATGCTTGAGGCACGTGAGCGCTTTAGTGAGCTTTATCGTCAGGCTGGTCTATTGCTGGCGCCGTCCACTGCCTATATGTACACCTTCTCCGAAATCGCCGCACAACTGGCACTGGAGACACCGGGAATAGATACCCTGGAAACGGCAGCCATATGTCGTGGTCCTCGCTTTACCGCTTCCGGGGTGACAGTGGGTTCTACTGCGTCCATTTTCGAGCTGTTTCGGCAGAAGCATTGCTACTTGTGGGAAAACGAGCTGGTGGAGCATCCCGCTCACGCTCAGATCGATGTGATTGATCCCAATTTCGTCCAACCGGTGTTCGCGCTGCCCTGGGGCGGTACGGCATTGCCGGTCTTTTTCAAAGACGATCCACGGGTACGCAGCTGCATGTCCTACGTGGGTTTTTATGACAACGATGTCATGAAGATGGTGCATGGCCTGGGTCAGAAGTGGGATGCCGAATACAAAGATTTGCCTGCCGAGCAGCAAGATGCGGTCATCAAGAGCATCGTAGATTCGACTACGCCTTCTATGCCACCACGTGAGCGCACCACCACACAGCGCACGCTGGACTTCGCTATCGGACGTGGCCAAATGGCGGCTGTACGGGCCACCGTGCACGGGGTGACCTCGTATATCTCGACCGGCGCATTGCAAGCCGCCGCCGCCATCAAGTTGATCGATAACGACACCCGCAAAGTGGGATTCGCCTCAGCATGCCAGGCCTTGGATCACCATTATCTTCTGGGTTTCCTTGAACAGCGTGGTTTGGCTAGAGCTAAAGTTCAGCAGCTCTAAATCTGACATCTGAAAAGGAGGGCAGATCATGGCCATCATTGATTTCTACGATCGTGGTTGGGGAATAAACCCTGATGGTATTGCGTATATCCAAGACGAGCGGCAATACAGCTTTAACGAGGTAGGGGAGCTGTCCTGCCGCATCGCCAACAAACTGTTAGCCATGGGCTTGCCTAAGGGCAGCAAAGCGGCGATCTGGTCGGCCAATGATGTGACGGCATGGTCCTGCACCTTGGGATTGTGGCGGGCGAACATGACTTGGATACCGGTCAACGCGCGCAATGCAGAGAAGGAAAATCTCTACATTCTGGATGCGTTTGATTGCGAGATCATGTTTTATCAAAATGCAGCAGCCGACACGGTTGCGCGCTTGCGCTTGGCACTTCCCAGGATCAAGCACTGGATTTGTATAGATGCCGAAGGGGTGGATGCTCCTTCGCTGGATTCCTGGCTGGAAGGCCAGCCTGCAACGCGTCCAGAAGTCGACTACGACATGGACGATGTGGTGATGCTGTCGCCCACAGGCGGCACCACCGGCATGCCCAAAGGGGTGATGAACACGCATCGCAGTACGCAAACCTTCATCGCTCACTTCATGCTGGCATGCAGCTATCGCCAGGGGGAAAAGCCGGTAAATCTTGCGGCCGCTCCGATGACGCATACCGCCGGTTTGCTGGCCGTGCCTTGTACCGCTCAGGGAGGCACGGTAGTGGTCTTGACCGCGCCCGATCCGGCCTTGCTACTGGGGGCCATCATGCGGCACAAAGTCACTGAGTTTTTCCTGCCGCCAACGGTTATCTACAAATTGTTGGAAGCGCCCGGTATCGAAAAAGTCGATATGAGTTCGGTTAAATATCTGCTGTACGGGGCCGCCCCCATGTCGGTAGATAAGCTGAAGAAGGCCATTGCTTTGTTCGGGCCCATCATGATCGGTGGTTACGGCCAGACGGAAGCGCCTGCCAGCATTTCGAATTTCCGCCCTGATGAGCATTTTGACGGTTCTGAGTTGGCTAGCGACGAGCGTTTGTCGTCGGTGGGCCGACCCAATCCGCTGATTCGTGTGGAGATGATGGATGACGATGGTCAGATCTTGCCGAGAGGTGAAACTGGCGAAATCTGTGTGCGTGGCGATCTCATCATGAAGGGCTATTACAAGCAGCCCGAAAAGACTGCCGAGACCATAGTCAATGGTTGGCTGCACACCGGTGACATTGGCCATATCGATTCTGGTGGCTATTTGCACATCACGGATCGTAAGAAGGACATGATCATCTCGGGCGGCTTTAACGTTTACCCCAGCGAAGTCGAGCAAGTGATCTGGAGTCATCCGGCGGTGCAGGATTGCGCCGTAATCGGCGTGCCGGATGATAAATGGGGTGAAGCGGTCAAAGCTGTGGTGGAACTCAATCCCGGCCAAAGCGCGACAGCGGATGAAATCATCGCCCTGTGCAAGGAAAAACTCGGCGGCGTAATGGCGCCAAAAACGGTCGATTTCATCGAGGCCCTGCCACGTAGCCCGGTCGGCAAAGTCCTTAAGAAAGATCTGCGTGAGCCCTTTTGGAAGAGCAGCGCCAAAAAAATATGAAGCGTCGGTGACATAGAAACCCGCGTTCACAAAACAGGGAGACAAATTTGAGTATTTTCAAAAATAAGGTGTTTGTTATCACCGGCGCTGGCTCTGGCATCGGGCGTTGTTTGGCCGAACAGTTGGCCTGCAAGGGCGCACAATTGGCTTTGTCGGACATCAATGCCGAGGCCTTGAACGAAACGATTGAGTTGCTGCCTAGCAGTACGCAAGCCAAGGCTTACACGTTTGATGTGGCGAATCGTGAGGCGATGTTTTCGCACGCGGATCAAGTGGTCGCAGACTTTGGTGCGGTACACGGTGTTTTCAATAATGCCGGTGTCACTGTCGTGGGTACCTTTGAGCATTTGAGCAGTTACGAAATTGAATGGCAACTGCGCATCTATTTAT
>JBPOFU010000230.1:0-2044 GCA_051252075.1 Oceanococcus sp.
TTTCTGCGCTGAGAATTTGCGCTACAACCACGCCTGTTAAATTGGGCGCTGCGGGCTCTAAGCCTTCGAGTTCCAGACCAGCCATAGTCAAGCGTTCACCCGCATCCGCGGCTTCAATATCGGTGGCTACCCATTGCTGTAGCCATTGGTAAGACAGTTTCATATTTTTAGGCCTGGGCGTAGCTGCGAAATTGTGACAAAAACTTCAAATCGTTCTCAAAGAATTGGCGTAAGTCACTGATTCCGTAATACAACATAGCCATGCGCTCTATCCCAAAACCAAAGGCGTAGCCGCTGAATTCATCAGGGTCAACACCAGCTTCCTTAAGCACATTCGGGTGCACGAGACCACAGCCAGCGATTTCTAACCAGTCGGTTTTACCGTTGATGGTGAACTCTATGTCCACTTCAGCAGAAGGTTCAGTG
The DNA here is from genome assembly GCA_051252075.1 of Oceanococcus sp. Taxonomy (GTDB): domain Bacteria; phylum Pseudomonadota; class Gammaproteobacteria; order Nevskiales; family Oceanococcaceae; genus Oceanococcus. The sequence goes on from JBPOFU010000230.1 coordinate 427, forward strand.
AAGGGGAAGAAAGACGGGCGAAAACGCACTTTGATGTCCCGATCAAAAAACGCAGCGAGGAATTCTTCCAAGTCAGCGCGTAAATCAGCAAAACTCACATCACGTGCAACGTACAGGCCTTCCAACTGGGTAAACATCGGGCTATGCGTTCGATCGGAATCACAGCGATAAACGCGGCCTGGCGCAACAATGCGCACGGGCGGCGTGCTGTTCTTCAAAGTGCGAACTTGTACCGGCGATGTGTGGGTACGCAACAAATGGCTCTCGCCGTCGACATAAAAGGTGTCGTGCATGGCGCGAGCAGGATGGTCCGGTGGGAAATTCAGCGCTTCGAAGTTGTGATAGTCATCTTCAATTTCTGGCCCTTCAGCCACAGAGAAACCGGCGCGGCTAAAAATATCCAACATGCGCTCACGGATCAAGGTCAGAGGATGCACGCTGCCAGGCTGCTCTCCGCGAGCAGGCAGGGTGACGTCTATGCGCTCTGATTCCAAGGCTTGCAATAGGGCTTGGTCTTGCAAAGTATCGCGGCGCGCGTTGATGGCCTGTTGCAGCGCCTGCTTGAGTGCATTGACGCTTTGCCCCAGAGATTTACGCTCTTCGGGACTGGCATCCTTGAGGCCATGCAACAGGGCGGTAACTTCGCCCTTCTTGCCCATGTAGCGAACGCGTACATCATCCAGCGTCTTAAGATCCGTTGCGGCCTGGATATCGGCCTCAGCATTGTGTTGCAGATTTTGAAGATTCGACATATCGGAATTCAAAAGTGAAAGTGGGGCAGCAATAAAAAAGGGAAAGACGGAGGCCGACTTTCCCTTATTCATTATCGCGCCGACGACCGCTTAGGCGGTATCGGTTTCGCGACGGGTTCTAGTTCAGCGCGGCTTTGGCTTTTTCAACCAGACCTGTAAACGCTGCTGCATCGTGCAGGGCAATGTCTGCCATCACTTTGCGATCAAGCACAATACCAGCCTTATTCAGGCCATGAATGAACTTGCTATAAGACAAACCATTGGCTTTGGAGGCTGCGTTAATACGCACAATCCACAACGCACGGAACTGACGCTTTTTCTGGCGACGGTCACGGTATGCATATTGACCGGCTTTGAAAACAGCCTGACGGGCTGTTTTGAAATTGCGACTGCGCGCGCCGTAATAACCTTTGGCTTGCTTGAGAATTTTTTTGTGCCGCGCTCTTGCGGTCACACCACGTTTTACTCTTGGCATTTTCTATTCCTTAATAAATGAAGGTTTCGTTATCGACGTAGAAGGCAATGCCTAATGGCCAACTCACGTCTGAACAGGTTTGAACCTGCTGTGCTACCGCTCGTTAGAGGTTGGGTAACATCTTCTTAACTGCAGCAACATCCGCTTTGCATACCATCTTGTTTTTATTCAAGTTACGTACACGTTTGCGATTTTTCTTGGTCAAAATGTGACGTTTATGGCTTTGCGCGCGCTTGAAGCCACTGGCTGTCGCACGAAAACGCTTAGCCGCGCCTCGGTTGGTTTTAAGTTTGGGCATTTTAAGTCCAGTTATCAGTTAATTAACGCCAGATACAGACCGTTTGCCCGTACTGGCCCCACAAGTTGAAAAGCTTTCAACTCGCTCTACATC
>JBPOFU010000231.1:0-2027 GCA_051252075.1 Oceanococcus sp.
GTACTGGGTTGGATTCAAGAATTCGGCATTTCCATGACTTCTGCTTGCTCGCTTCTGCTTCGCTGCTAAATGCACTTCTCAAGGTCCCTTCTGAGGACAGAACTTCTTCGACTTCGTCGAAAACGATGAGAGGTTTTGCTCTTTGAGCTTGCAGGCGTTGATTGATTAAGTAGTTTGAAAGCCGAGCCCGAGCGGATAGCGGATCTTCGTCATCATCTTGATCGGCGATGCTACCAGCAGAAAAGCTGCCTTCCTTAGCAAGGGCATAGGAAAGCTCCGTTTTTCCAGTGCCGGGTTTGCCATGAATCAGGATATTTATACCTTTCGTTTTTGTAAGGGAAGCTTTGTCTAGCAATTGTCCGATGATGTGAATGTCTTCCCGTAGATAGGAAAAGTCTTCAATACTGCAGGTCGGTTGACCAATTAATTGACACTTTTTTTCCAAGTAATCACGTTGCTCATCTGGCGAGTACAGAAGTTCGAGACTTAGCCCTTCTGCGGGGTCCAAAAAATCTTCTAGATCCACTGCGCGTGAACAGTTAGGAGCCGATTTCAGCAGGCCGGAGCGAACGAGGGGAGACCTAGGGTGTATCGCTGAGAGTACTTCACTAAGTTCGCAATCGAGCACTCGGGTGATCACGGCTGCGAAAGCCCGCTTGTTGTTTAATCGAATGTTTCTAGCGGGGCGAATGGCAATTTCTGATTCTTCGAGCGCGACAGCAAGAGCGAGTACCTTTTCCTCGGTAGCACTAAGAGCAAACTGTTCGGATATGTGGAGCAGCGCTCTGGATTCGCCCAACTGCTCGTCCAACTTACTTAATTCTTTCTTGATCAACGAACTTGTTTTCTGCGTAGAAACGTCTGATTTCTTTTTGCCTAGAGTTTTTAAAACCTCTCGGCGAATTTCTTTTTTTAGATCAGTTGCATCGCTAAATCCACGGGTTTTTTGCTGTGGGTCAGCGAACAACGTTAGAGCAAGTCGTTGCGTATAAAGATCAATAAAATCGTGGTTCGACAGAGTATCTCCCATCAATGTTATCTCCAAAGTAGAGGCGCATTATGACGGGCATAAGCGACGTGCTATGTCGCGTTTCGACGTTCTCTACGCCGATTATAAAGTTCGATCTTCTGCTCCAGCCGTGCATTCAGTAATTTGCGAAACTTGGTTGAGTTCATGCCTTTAACGTAAAAACAACGGCTGTACCTCTTTAGGCACTCTTGTGGTTCCTGCTTGTATGCTTGAACGAAGCCTGCATACGGCGCTGCCATGAAGTGATGTCGCAATTCATCAGCAGTTTCGTAGCGATAGCTCTGGATAGCCGGATTTAATGATTCGCGAATTTTTCCGTTTAGATCAGAAATAAAGGCTTTGGCCAAGTGCTTGAGCTTCAATTCGTTGCTTTTTGATCTGCCGTTCTCCTCCTCAATTTGGTCAAAGGAAAAATGGGTATTTTTACCAACGGATGATGCATCGATAGAAAATACAGCGACACGATGCCTGCCTTTATTGAATGACACGATGTGTTTTCGCCCGATACGACATGAGTGCTCGTAGGTGGCTAAACAATTACCCATTTGACTAGCAATCTTCCGTAACTCTTGTCGAGAGCAGACGCTATGAACGGTAAGACCTTGGTAGCTCATGGGGCGGTCGATGAGAGGTGGCCACGTGGTTGATTCGATATGGCCATCATCTAATTCTTGTGTTGTGGATTGCGCCCATCTTTCCGCATCGTGCCAGCGGCCAGATAATTCCTTGATTCTTTCAATTGTGGGAATTTTTAGCGTTGAGACGTCAAGATCCAACAACTCGTGGATTGAGCGTACCCAGTTCCAATAATCAATGAAATGCGATATCTCCCACTCCAAATTATTTGAATGAGAGGCCATGATTTCTAGACCCAACTGAAGTGTTGAAGAGCTCAATATCTCTGCAACGAATGGTTGAGAATGAACGCATATGGATACATTGATGAGCTTCGCAAGCGTTACTTTTTCGGACTGATTCTTTGGAATTCGTCCATGAC
>JBPOFU010000232.1:0-2009 GCA_051252075.1 Oceanococcus sp.
GAGATCGAAAGGCTCACTCTTCAACTGCACTGCGCCAGCCTCAATGCTTGCAAACTCCAATACATTGTTGATCAGCAACAGTAGGTGTTGCGCCGCGCCGTTTAAGGTGGCGATCTTGCCACGCTGGTCTTGGCTCAGACCACATTCAGATTCTAGAATTTCACCGTAACCAATAATTGCGTTCAAAGGCGTTCGAAACTCATGCGATACATTGGCTAGAAAACGTGTTTTTGCCTCTTCTGCAGCGTTTCTAGCCGTTACATCTTGCATAACCAACAAGGTTTTACTTGATGAATTCTCGTCTGAACAGGCACTGGCCTCGACTTCCAAGCAGAGCGGCGGTCCTAGTATGGGAGAGACTTCAATGACACCGTGACTTGCTCTTCCCCCCAAGCCAAGCCCTTGGATAAGTTTCTGTAACTGGGATGACTGAGCCTTGGGCAACCATTCTCCCCACGAAACCGAAGTCTCTTCCAAGATCGACGCACCGGCCATACTTTGACCGACCTTATTCACATATTCCGCTTTACCGTCAGCCCCAAGCAGCATGACACCGACGGGTAAACGTTCTAGCAGCTCTTCTGTCGCCATGGGCAAGATAGGAACGTACTTTGGAGCACTGTCCAATTTGGTGTTCGCATCCTTGAGAACCGGACGATACTCAAAGCGCTTGCCGCCCTGTTGGATCAATTCACTCGTAGCGAAGCGAAGCTGCCGCAAGTCCTCATCAGCAATAATCTGGATATCCGAGGGCACGCCCACTGCCGTGCTGAGTTGACCACGAATATCCACAAGCTTGTCGGACGTAGTGGCAATGAGTATCGATGCCATCGGCCAATGGTGGTGAACAGCCCGCGCAGTGTCTAAAGGGCTGCTATCAGCCTCACCGATAATCGCACAGACGCACATATTTGGGCTGGCAACGGCTCTTTCCATACCATCGATTCGAGTCAGACCGACCGGTATATCCAAGGTGCTGCCCCACTCATGTTGCTGACGCTGCGACAAACCCAGGCAGATGGCGTGAGCGTTCACACCACTACTCCGCTAGCAACGGTTGACCAAGTAGTGCACGACCAGTCCAAATCCTGAGCAAATCAGTCGTCGGGGCCATCACATGGGATGCACGAGAATCCCGCAATAGGCGCTCCAGCACCGTGCCCTCACTGTAGCCAACACCGCCGCAAAGCGTCATCGCTTCATTCACTGTCGTCACCACACACTCGGCAATGTCGGCCTTGGCAGCGAGCAATCCGAGAATTGCGTTTTCCTCGCCTCTATCAAAGGCGAGTGTCGAATGATGCAGCGCACAGCGATTGCGATGAACTCGCGCCCATAACTCTCCGAGTCGATGCTGCACGACGGGCGCATCAGAAACTCGCCCGCCGCTGTGCCCGTATACACGGCGTGAAATATGTTCGATAGCTTCATCCAGCGCACGTTGCGCCACGCCCAAATATGTACCCGCCATCGCCGCAAGAAAATAAGGCGCAACCACTTGGAAAACATACATGATCTGGTCGCCAACTTTTCCCAGCAAATTTTCCGTTGGCACGGAAACATTATTCATTTGCATGGCGATGGAGGAATTCCCGCGCATACCAATCCCACTCCACTGCCCGTTCCAATTTAAGCCGGGAACGTCCCGATCCAGGATGATGCAACTAAAGTCAGCATTGCCAGTAGATTCGCCTTCCATGGAACCGGAAACCACATAGGAATCTGCATGAGAGCCGTTGGTGACAAAATGCTTGCCCCCCGAAAGCTCAAAGTTTTCTGCACGTTGTTTGATGCGTGTTTGTGGAAAAAAGAAGAAAACACCTGTTCCACGCTCGCTAAGGGAAAGGGTTGTAATGTGCTCCCCTTGCGCAATGGGAATGAGATAGCGCTTTACTTGCTCGTCGGTGGCATGTGCTGCAATCACCGCCGTACCCACACAGTGCATCCCGAAGCAGATGGCGGTTGATGCACATTCGCGCCCTAGATTTTCGCAAGCCAACGCCAATCCA
>JBPOFU010000233.1:0-2004 GCA_051252075.1 Oceanococcus sp.
CCTTATCTTGGTCCTTGGGCATGACGACAGAAAAGCGATCTACATGCCGTATGATATCCGCCGTTAACTTGGTATTGAGAAAGGCGACTGACTTGATTTCTCCATTGAGAAAGCCGGAAGGCTTGGCAAGCTGTGCTGGTATGTCAAGGCGCCCGATCCTGCGGTGCATGTGCCAGCTTGGATCGCGCTGATAGGTTTCGTAGTTGGACTGATTGGTACCGTAGTTGGAATCGTTGGCTTCTTTGTTGAGTAATGACGGACCCCTCTGCCTAGCAGAAAACAGAAATCCGTAGAAATCACAATTTAACGGATTTATACCAATTGGTCGTCGACTACAAGGGTAGCAAGCTCTCCAGTGCCCAGTCCCGAAATGCGCGCAGTGCGGACGGGGAAAACTTCGAGTGAGCTCTGATGAAATACAAGGATGTCTCCATCGCCTCGGCGTCTGGTAGCACCTGCCTGAGCCGTCCTTTTGCAAGATGGTCCTGAAGGAGGAAATCAGCCGCACGGACCAGGCCAAGACCAAGGAGACCTGCGCTGATGTAGCCTTCTGTCTCATCCAGCGTCAACCAGCTCTGGCTATCGATCTTCACCCCCTCACCTTCTTGTTCAAATGTGAGAATGTCCGGTCTTGAAGCTTCGTACCCGACAAAATGATGCGCAGCAAGATCTTACAGTGTGTGCGGCTCGCCGAAATTCTCTATATAGCTCGGCGCGCCGCACAGGACCCAGCGAAAGGTTCCCAGCCGACGGGCCGTTATGCTCGCGGAATCATCCGGCTGACCGGCTCGAATCACGCAATCATGACCACCCCCGACGACATCGACCAAACGATCGCTCGTGGACACTCTTATCTTCACGTCGGGGAATCGATCGTGAAAGTCAGGTAGGGCTGGCACCAGCAGATGTCGTGCTATAGACGGCGTCGTGTTGACGCGAACTGTGCCGCGGACGCGGTTCGAATCAGTGCCAATGCGTGCCTCGGCTTCGGTGATTTCACGAACCAGGTAACGTGTACGCTCAAGGTATTGCGAACCGTCCGTCGTTAGAGCGAAGCGACGACTTGTACGTTGAACCAGGGCTGCCCCGAGATGAGCCTCAAGGTCTTTTACCGCCCTGGTCACGGTAGAGCGCGCCAACGAAAGCCGATCTGCTGCACCGGCAAAACTGCCTGCATCGGCGACAGCGATGAAGATCTCCATGCTCTTCAAACGATCCATTTCCAGTCCTCCTTCGTGTCGCGGCGTGCATTCACGTGGCGGCTCGATCCGCACATCGATATCGATTGGCCCGTAGACAAATATTGAGGAATGAACACGGGTAGATAAACTGATAGCCGTAGTGGCTTACACGTAAATTGGGCCGTTGATTGCCGCAGTAGTCCGCGCATCAGAAGGTTGCCGTTTCCGGATCGGGTCCGTTGCGCCCGTCTGCTCGATCCAGTTTCCTCAGTGCAATAAGGTCTTCATTATCCAGTTCGAAGTCGAGCACCTCAAAGTTTTCTCGGATACGTTCGACGCGCTCCGATTTCGTCAGTAAGTGCAAGCCTTCCTCCAGATGCCAGCGAAGGATGATCTGCCCGGGAGTTCTGCCGTACTTGATGGCGACCCTGCGCACAACAGTATTGTCCAGGGGCGATGCCTTGTCTTTCCAGATGCCGAGTGGAGACCATGACTGAGTCAGTATACCGGTCCGGGCATGGTAGTCACGCAGCGGGCGTTGTTGAAAGAAGGGGTGCAATTCGACCTGATTCAGAAAAGGAAGCTCTCCGGTTTCCACCTGTAGTCGGTCCAGCTGCGGAATGGCAAAATTACAAACACCGATTCTTCCCACCCGCCCCTCGTCTCGAAGCTGGCGCATCGCCTCCCAGGTCTCGACGTACCTGTCTTGTGCCTGAGATGGCCAATGCATGAGATACACATCGAGCCACTCCAATCCCAGACGCTCCATGCTGTCATCGAAAGCCTTGAGCGTGGCATCTCGACCATGATGCGTATTCCACAC
>JBPOFU010000024.1:0-36429 GCA_051252075.1 Oceanococcus sp.
CGCGTCACTATGTTGCCAAGCTTTGGGAGTTCGTGTCAGAAGATCCGCGTGAGGCCAATACCGAAGGTGGGATTTTCCCGGCGATTTTCGGCACCGTGATGATGGTGATGTTGATGGCCGTGTTTGTCACCCCGTTTGGTGTGGTGGCTGCCTTGTATCTTCGCGAATATGCCAAGCAAGGCTTAACCACACGCATAATTCGCATTGCGGTGAACAATTTGGCCGGTGTGCCGTCCATTGTTTACGGCGTTTTTGGCCTCGGCTTTTTTGTGTATTTCTTAGGCGGTTCCATAGACGCTTTGTTCTTTCCGGAAGCCCTGCCGTCACCAACTTACGGCACTGGCGGCATTTTGTGGGCATCCCTGACCTTGGCCATACTCACACTGCCAGTCGTGATCGTGGCCACAGAGGAAGGCTTGGCGCGTATTCCTCTGAATCTGCGAGAAGCCAGTTTGGCGCTGGGTGCGACCAAGGCCGAAACGCTTTGGAAAATTGTTTTGCCCATGGCCAGCCCAGCGATGATGACAGGATTGATATTGGCCGTTGCCCGCGCCGCCGGTGAGGTTGCGCCACTGATGTTAGTCGGCGTGGTGAAGCTTGCGCCTTCGCTGCCTTTGGACGGCAATATGCCGTTCTTCCATCTGGATAGAAAATTCATGCATTTGGGCTTTCACATCTACGATGTGGGCTTCCAGAGCCCCAATGTAGAAGCGGCTCGCCCCCTGGTTTATGCCACCGCTTTGTTGTTGGTTTTGGTCATCATTGCACTCAATTTGTTCGCCGTGCGGGTGCGAAATCAGCTGCGCGAAAAGTATCGCGCCTTGGAGCATTGAGCATGTTAGCCACCATAAATAACTACCCAACACTGATAGCTTCGATAAAAATTGAGTATTCATCATGACCCACGCTTTTGATATGTCAGCCATGCACCAACAGCCGAAAACCTTGCGTTTAGAGGACGAAGATGTCGCTTTGGAGGTGCGCAAGTTGAGCATGTATTACGACGATAAGCAGGCACTCAATGAAATCGACCTGCTTATCCCAGAAAAACGCGTGACCGCCTTTATTGGCCCGAGTGGTTGTGGTAAATCCACCTTATTGCGTTGCTTTAATCGTATGAACGATTTGGTTGATTCCGCACGTGTAGAAGGCGAATTGCTATTAGGCGATAAGAACATCTATGACAAAGACGTCGACGTGGCACGTTTACGCCGTCGAGTCGGTATGGTTTTTCAAAAGCCCAATCCCTTTCCGAAAAGTATTTACGAGAATGTGGCTTACGGTTTGCGTTTAGCGGGGATCAATAAAAAACGAACCTTGGATGAAACCGTAGAGTGGGCTTTAAAGGGTGCCGCCTTGTGGGACGAAGTTAAGGATCGCCTGCATGACAATGCCTTAGGCATGTCCGGTGGGCAGCAACAGCGATTGGTGATTGCGCGTTGTATCGCAGTACAACCTGAAGTGTTGTTGCTGGATGAACCCGCATCCGCATTGGACCCCATCTCAACCTTGAAAATTGAAGAATTGATCACGGAATTGAAGAAGGATTACACGATAGTCATCGTGACTCACAACATGCAGCAGGCCGCACGTGTGTCGGATTACACCGCGTTCATGTATCTCGGTGATCTCATCGAGTACGGCGCAACCGATCGCTTATTTACCACGCCTGAGAAGAAACAAACCGAAGACTACATTACTGGCCGTTACGGCTAAGCGCTTTAAGGATAAGGGACATCATCATGGCGGGATCATCTTCAAGTCGCTACGACAAACACATTTCCACCCAATACAACGCCGAGTTGGAAGATGTGCGGCAACGCGTATTGGCCATGGGTGGATTGGTGGAACATCAAGTCGCCCAGGCGTCAAAAGCTTTGCTCGAAGGCGATGACGGCATTGCGCAAGAAGTGATCGCAAATGATCATCGCGTGAACGGCATGGAAGTGCATATCGATGAGGAGTGCAGCCGAATTTTAGCGCGCCGTCAGCCCGCAGCCAGTGATCTGCGGCTCATCGTCGCGGTGATAAAAACCATTACCGATTTGGAGCGAATCGGGGATGAGGCCGAACGCATTGCGCGTATGGCCAGTGAATTGGCCAAATCTGATTCGCCACGCGGCCCACATTTCGAAATAGAAACGCTGAGTCGTCAGGTGCAAAGCATGCTGCACGATGTACTTGATGCCTTTGCCCGTATGGATGCGGATGCGGCATTGCAAGCGGCTCAAAACGAAATAAAGATCGATCGTGAATATGAAGCCATACTGCGGCAATGCATCACATTCATGATGGAGGATCCGCGTTCCATCAGTCGGGTCTTCGATATCGTCTGGTCTTTACGCTCTTTGGAGCGTATCGGCGATCACGCCAGAAATATTTCTGAATACATCATTTTCTTCGTGCACGGCAAAGATGTTCGGCACATCAGCCTGGATGAAATGGCGCGTGAAGTGAATCAAGCCGAAAACGCAGGGGGATAAGCCACTGCATGGGGTAAAATCCGCGCCCCATGATGAAATTTACCTCTATAGCCCTGAAATTGGGCACTGTGTTGATTTGCCTAGCTGTGCTGGGCTTAATTGGCTATACCGTGGTTTTGGATCAGCAGATTCGCAGCCGTTTTGCTGGTGCTCGCTGGTCCCTACCAGCGCAGATTTACGCAGCACCGATGGAGTTGTATCCCGGCGTAGCGCTGAACAAATATCAAGTGCTGCAGGAACTGGATCGCCTCGGTTACCAACGGGTTGCGCGTGCCAAGCTGAAACAAGGTCGCTATAGCCAGCAGCGTGACCAGATTGAGGTCCGCACTCGGCCATTCGTATTTTCCGACGGCCCGCAAATCAGCCTGCATCTGCGTCTAAATTTTGGCGCCAATAGCCTGCAGGCTATAAGCGACGTTCAGAATGACGATGCGCTGTCTTTGGTTCGCTTGGATCCCTTGCTAATCGGGAGTATTTATCCCAATCACGGTGAAGATCGGGTTTTAGTGAAGCTCAGTGAAGTACCGGCCTTATTACCGCAGGGGTTGGTAGCGACTGAAGATCAGCGTTTTTATTCGCATTTCGGTTTGGATCCTCGCGCCATCATGCGGGCCACGGTGGTGAACATTAAGGCCGGGCGAGTGGTGCAGGGTGGTAGCACCTTGACTCAGCAGCTGGTGAAGAATTTCTTTCTGCACAACCAGCGACAATTCAGCCGTAAATTCAGTGAAGCCATATTGTCGTTGCTGTTGGAGTTGCACTACAGCAAGGACGCCATACTCGAGGCCTACCTAAACGAGGTCTATCTTGGGCAAGACGGGCAAAGGGCCATACATGGCTTTGGTTTGGGCAGTGAATTTTATTTCCATAAGCCCATAGGTGAACTCAGCAACGCAGAGCTCGCGACCTTGGTCGGCATGGTCAAAGGGCCGTCCTATTACAACCCCAAACGGCATCCATCACGGGCGCGTGACCGACGTAATTTGGTGTTGGGGATGTGGCGTGATTCAGGCCTGATTGACGATGAACAATTTGCTTTGGCGCAATCTCAGGAGGTTCTGTCCACAAGCAACAAAACCCAGAAAAACCGTAGCTATCCTGCTTTTGTAGAGCAGGTTCATCGCGAATTGGCGCGCGATTATCCGGATGATGCGTTAACCGCTGAAGGCTTGCGTATCTATACGAGCTTGATTCCGCATGTACAAGCAGCGGCGGAAGCCGCAGTGACTCAAGGCCTGAGTAGCATAGAAGCAAATCGCAGTTTGAATAAACTGCAGGCAGCGGCGGTGGTGGCCTCAGTCACCGACGGTTCAATCTTGGCCTTGGTGGGTGGCAGAAATGCTGGTGAGGCGGGGTTTAATCGGGCTTTGGATGCACGGCGGCCGGTTGGCTCCACTATTAAACCGGTGGTCTACCTCAGTGCCTTGCAGGAGTCTAAGCAATACCAACTCACCAGCTTGATCGCGGATGAACCGGTGCGCATGGATATGCCTAACGGCAGTGTCTGGGAACCGCAGAACTATGATGGGGAAGTGCACGGCGATGTGCCGCTATTTCAAGCGCTGAGTCGTTCCTACAACCTCGCAACAGTGAATCTCGGTATGCAAGTCGGCCTTGATCGTGTGATTGAGACCCTGCATCGTTTAGGAGTAGAAGAACATGTGCCGGAATTGCCTTCTTTGTTGCTCGGCGCCTGGGATCGTAGCCCGCTGCAACTGACTCAGTTGTACTCCGCATTGGCCAGTGGAGGTTATGCTCAAAAGCTCATTAGTATTCGCGCAGTACAGACCCGCGAAGGTGAGTTGCTCAAGCGTTATCCCCTTGAGTTGTCTGATCCCTTGCGCCCGGAAGCGGTGGCATTAATGAGTTGGGCGATGCAGCAAGTGACGCAAGTGGGCACTGGCCGAGGCATTTATCGGCAGTTGGATCCGGCTATGAAGGTCGCAGGCAAGACCGGCACATCGGATGATCTACGTGACAGTTGGTTTGCCGGTTTTGGCAGCAATTACTTAGGCGTGGTGTGGGTTGGCAGGGATGACAACAGTTCTACCGGATTAACCGGCGCCAGCGGTGCCTTGCCGATCTGGGCGCAGATGATGAAAGCATCCGGATTACGTGGGCTGGAGCGTTCACGTGCCAGCGGTCTTGATTGGGTGCCGGTGGACACACAAAGCTGGTTACCAGGCGACTCTGGATGCCGCAGCCTGTTGCGTATTCCCTATATTGCAGGCACTGTTCCGGATCAAAGTGCACCCTGTGCGCGTACCGGTTGGGACAAATTCTTAGATTTATGGCGATAGCATATTTAACGCGTGGTTCAAGCATAATCAGCATCGCTTTTTTAGCTGCTTGCGCATCATCGCCAACGACCTCGGATTGGCCCTATCCGGAACCACCAGAATCGGGTGATTGGGGCTATGAGAATCGCGAGGCCGATGATTATTCGACGCCCCGGAACGATAGCGAATCGGGTTATTATCAGCCGCCTTACGGATCGCCGACAGAACCCGCCACGCGTGATGATCAGGCGCCGACAGCTTCCACGCACCCCACGGTTCAGGCCTTGGTCAATCAGGCGGAACGAGAACGTGGAGATGGTCAGTTGGATCGTGCTGCAGCGACATTAGAGCGCGCCATACGTATCGTCAATGATGATCCTTTGCCTTGGCTGAAGCTGGCTGAGATCCGTTTCGAACAAAGCAATTTTATCCAGGCGGAGAACTTGGCACGACGCAGCATCAGCTTTGCAAACGCAGGGGGTAGCAGCCAGCGCGCTTGGCTACTCATTGCCGATATCAAGCGGCTGCAGGGAGATGACGCGGCGGCACGTGATGCCGAAGCGCAAGCCTACCAACGCTAGATATGAGTGAAATTGAAGAGGTACTGGGCGCTGAGGGAGCCCTAGCGGGGGTTATTCCTGGCTTTGCCACACGATCGGGGCAAATCCAGCTGGCTGAGCAGGTTTTACGCTCGCTGTTATCCGGCGATGCATTGATCGCTGAAGCAGGCACTGGGATTGGTAAAACCTTTGCCTATCTTGTGCCGGCCATCATCAGTGAAAAGCGGGTGCTGATTTCCACCGGCACACGGCATTTACAAGATCAGCTTTATCACAGTGATATCCCACGCCTGACTCAGGCCTTGGGTATTCCCAACCGTGCTCAATTGTTGAAAGGGCGCAGCAACTATTTCTGCATACATAGAGCGGGAAAGTTTATTCCTCAGCACGCAGCTGATGCTGACAAAATCAAACGTGTACAGAGCTGGTCGGTGCAAACCGATACCGGTGATTTGGCTGAGCTGCCCGATCTTCGTGACCAAGACCCCATTCGCCAGCACATCACCTCCAATGCGGAAAATTGCTTAGGCGCACAGTGCCCCGAGTATGAGGGCTGTTTTGTAGCGCGGGCGCGTAGCAAGGCTCAACAGGCCCAAATTGTGGTGGTCAATCATCACTTGCTGTGTGCCGATTTGGCGCTCAAAGAAGATGGTTTCGGTGAACTGCTACCGGAAATGGAGGCTGTCATCATCGATGAAGCGCATCAATTTCCGGACGTTTTGGCACAATTTTTTGGCTTTGGAGTGTCGGCCCGCCAATGCCGCGATTTGGGTCGGGACATCATCGACGCAGCGAACGCCTTTGGCGACATTCCAGAACTAAAAGATCAAGTCGCCGCCATGGGCGATGCCCTGCAGCATTTGTTGGGGTGTTTTCCGTTTAGTCGCCAGCGTTTGGAAATGGACGACCTGATGTCCAATCCTGATTTCGTAGCGGAGTTGGAAACGCTTAATGACGTCATCGGCTTGTTATACAAAACGCTGGAGGTACACGCCGGGCGCGGACCTGAGCTGTCCACCGCATGGCGACGCGTTGGTGGTCTGCTCACGCGGATTAGGCGCTGGCGTACTGCAGGGCAGCAAGATGTGACGGCACCTGATCCAGCAGGCGAGGTGGATGAATTGGTGCGTTGGGCCGAACGCCACAGCAATGGCTTTAGTTTGCAGGCCATACCGATGGATGTTGTGCCGGCCATGAATACCGCGCGCAGCCGTCAAACTGGCGCCTGGATTATGACCAGTGCCACTTTGTCGGTGGCAGGGCAGTTCGCCCACTTCACCGAACGTTTGGGCCTGACTGACGCACAAACTCTAAATATCGAAAGCCCGTTTGATTACGCCAAAAATGCACGTTTGCTGTTGCCACAAGGCTTGCCAGCACCCAATGATCGGGCCTATCCCAAGGCACTGACGGAATTGGGCAAGCGCCTTATAGAGTCCTCTGGCGGCGGCTGCTTTTGGTTGTGTACCAGCCAGCGCGCGGTTGAAGAATATGCACGTAGCTTGCGTCAATGGGGCCACTTCAAGGTATTGGAACAAGGCGAGCAGGAACGCAGTCAGTTGCTGGAAAACTTTCGTTTGGACGGGCACGCCATACTGGTCGGGACGTCCAGCTTTTGGGAAGGTGTGGATGTACGCGGCGATGCTTTGCGCTTGGTCATCATCGATCGGCTTCCGTTTGTTTCGCCTGAAGATCCATTAATAAAAGCGCGCAGCTTGCAGTTGACTAAAGAAGGACGGAATCCGTTTTTTGATTTTCAGGTGCCACAAGCCGTGTTGACCTTGAAACAAGGCGCTGGACGCTTGATTCGTGATGTGTCAGATCGTGGATTGTTAGTACTTGGCGATAGCCGTGTGCAGAAAATGCGTTATGGGCGTAATTTCCTTGAAAGCTTGCCGCCCATGACAGTGATTCGTGATGAATCTGAAGCCAGCGCGTTTTTGCAGGATATACGGGCATGAAAATACTGGCCGTTGAATCCGCTGATGGCGCTGCGTCCATTGCTTATGCGGATCAAGATGAGATTGTGGTTTTGCGCAATGAAGAAATGCGCGACAGTTTGAGCTGGTTTATTGAACAAGTGGAAATGCTGCGTCAGCACTATTTCCACAGCTTTGATCAATTGGATGCTTTGGCCTGTTGTATCGGCCCGGGCGGGTTTACTGGGGTCCGCGTGGCTGTGGGCTATATCCAGGGAATAGGCATTGCCACGGGCCACTCTTGCATCGGAGTAAGCAGCTTAGATGCGATGGCTGCGGGGCAGGGCCGGGTCTTGGCCGAAGGCGCTGAAGATTGCTATTTGGCCTTGGACGCGCGCATGAAAGAACTGTATTTCGCTAAGTTTCACCGTGCACCTGATGGTGGCTTGCAGCGTGACGGCGAGATTGAATTATTGGGTGTGGCCGAGGCGCGTGATCGGGTAGAGCTAAGCAGCCCAGTCGCGGGGACGGGCTTTGAGGCTTGGCCGCAAGAATTTCAAAATCAAACACAGCAAGGCATACGTTTAGACGCCGCTGGAGTCTTACTGGAAGCCCGCCGTATGGGGCTGGCAGCAGCCGTTCCGGCGGCACAGTTGCAGCCGGTGTACCTGCGTAATAACGTAGCTAAAACCTTGGTAGAACGGGGCTTGGCGTAAAGCGACTTGCTGCGGCTTAAATAGCACCGGTCTTGCGTAGTAGCTCAGCGATAGCCTGAGCCACAAGTTGATAGCCATCGGCATTGGGATGGAATGCATCGGATTTGGTGGCGCTGTTGGCCAATACCTTGGCGATGGCATCAGCTTCTAAGGGCAGGCGATATTGCTTGGCCAGCTCCTTGTACAAGGGGTGGCTTTCTAGTCCAAAAATGACCGGTTTCGGTACGCCGATCAACAGCACCTGCACGCCCTTACGGTCTGCGATGGCGATCATGCGTTGTAAATTTTCGATGGTGGTTTGAGTATCGACCTTACGCAGGAAGTCATTGCCTCCCAAACACAACAGCAATAAGTTTGGATGGTGCTCGTCTAATGCCGCAGCAAGTTTTTCCAGACCATCACTGGTTTTGTCGCCGGGAGTCGCTTCTACAGCGACAGTGCGATCGATTAATTGCGCCAGAACTGAGGGATAGGCCTTATCTTTGGTCGTGCCTGTGCCATGCGTCAAGCTATCGCCAAAAGCCAAAATCACGCCGTCATTGGATATCCACTCTAGGGTCGGTACGGTTTCACGGCTACAAGCTGCTGCAAGTAAACTGAAGCAGAGTAGGATGACAATTTTTTTCCAGAGGATTTGATGACGCATGTTGTACAAATTAGGTAATCGGACACCGCTTTTAGACGGTGGAAATTTTGTTGCTGACGATGCACGAGTGATCGGATCTGTGCAATTAAAGCAAGATGCCAGCGTTTGGTTTGGCTGCGTATTACGTGGCGATAATGACGACATTATTATTGGCGAACGTAGCAATATTCAAGATGGCAGTGTTCTGCATACCGACCCAGGCCTAAAACTTATCGTGGGGCAAGATGTCACCGTTGGGCATCAAGTCATGCTGCACGGTTGTACGATTGGTGACAACACGCTGATTGGCATTCAGTCGGTGATCTTGAATCGGGCGGTGATCGGGCGCAATTGCATTATTGGTGCGGGCGCACTGATTCCGGAAGGTAAAGTCATACCTGACAATTCCGTGGTTATGGGTATGCCTGGGAAAGTCGTTAAAGAGAACCCCGAAAACATGGCGGCCATGTTAAAAATGCAGGCGGCGCATTATGTGCAGAACGCACATCGTTATTTGACGGATTTGCAGCCGATTTAGCGGGGTAGGTAGACGTCATAAACGGCGCGGCCACCGCCAAAACTGAAATCTGGTTTGCCTAAAGTGACTTTGGCGCCGCGTGGTGGCCGTTTTAACACGACGCGTCGTGCGCCACTGCTCAGCGCCATTTGCAACAAAGTTTCACCATCAGTGTCACTACCCACTAACTCTTGCAGTATCTGCATCTCTAGCGCTGGCGCGGCGCGTTTGCCTGCTTGCGGGAACATAGGGTCAAGAAACAAAATGTCTGCAGCTTTGTCGCAGCCGGCACGGCCGTCGGCATATACGCTGGTCACGCGCTGAGCGACTGGTGTATTGGCCAAGCGTAGTGCATCTCGAATTAGCGCAAATAGAATGGGGTGGCGTTCCCATACAACGACATCAGAGCCCAAGCTGGCTAAGCACCAAGCGTCCCGACACAGTCCTCCAGTGAGGTCGTGGATGCGTGGCTCACCGCCTTTATGTAGACCGCAGGCCTTGGCTAAAGGTTGCTGACGACCCGCTGAGGTACGTCGCTGCATGTCGAGCGAACCGAGTTCGATGCGCAACGGCCTTTGCTTGCGACTTTGAGCATCAAGCAGTTGTAAGTGACCGTTTTCGTCCCTTTGCAACTGCCAACGATGCGATGCTGTGGCCAATGGAATTGGAAGGCCCGTTAACGCGGGATCATCGGCGGCAAGCTGATGGCCCCAAAGCTCGGCAGTGCTAGTATCATTCATACAGAGAATTATGCCTGCTCATCATTGCTAGCAGGCCCAAAAGTGAAAACTCATGAACGCATTAGAACAACTCGGCCAATACAGCACGCTGGTTGCCGATAGTGGAGATTTGGCTGCGATTGCTCGCTACCAGCCCACTGACGCGACAACAAATCCCAGTCTGATCTTGGCTGCGTCTGCTTCTGCCGAAGCGGCCGATTGGGCGCGATTAGCCTTATCGGAGTCATCCGGCGATATTGATCGCGCGCGCGAGCGCTTAACCGTACGATTTGGGCGAGAGATCCTTAAATCTGTGCAGCGCTATGTGTCTACGGAGGTCGACCCTAGAGCGTCTTTTGATACCCAGCGCACTATCGAAGCTGCAGAACGTGTCATTGCGGATTATGCAGATCTAGGCATCGGCCCTGAGCGTGTGTTGATTAAGATTGCATCGACTTGGGAAGGCATACGCGCAGCGCGGGTTTTAGAGTCGCGAGGGATACGTTGCAATCTCACCTTGCTGTTTGGTTTTGCTCAGGCACAAATGTGTGCCGATGCGGGCGTCACTCTGATTTCCCCCTTTGTTGGGCGAATTTTGGATTGGTATAAAGCTCAGGGCCTAGAAGTAAACAGCGCGGAAGATGACCCTGGCGTGCAATCGGTGCGGCGTATTTATCGCTGGTATAAGGCCAACGGTTATCCCACACAGGTGATGGGTGCGAGCTTCCGTAACACCGGTGAGATTCTTGCGCTGGCGGGTTGTGATTTGTTGACCATAGCGCCGAAATTATTGGATGAATTGCAGGCTATGAGCGACGTGGATGTGCCTGTACATTTGCAGCCCGGTTTGGAATGCGAAGAGGGCCATGCCGTGCCGGATGAACGTGGCTTTCGTTGGGCTATGAATGAGGACGCCATGGCCTCAGAAAAACTATCAGACGGCATACGGCGTTTCGCCGCAGACCAAAATAAATTGGATAATTGGTTGCGCAGTTTGTGAGACGCAGTGGACTCATCGATACCCTCAGTGATGCACTGGAAGACACATCAGCTGATCATCCACGTCGAATCACGTCACTAGAAATCCCCTTGGGTTTAGAGGAAGTGATGAAGCGGCGCTGGTTGAAGCGCTTGAGGCCCGCCGGTGTATTGGTAGCGATACGCGAGCAGACGAACCCTACCGTCGTGTTCACTGTGCGTTCGCAAAATTTACGCGCTCACGGTGGACAAATCAGCTTCCCGGGTGGGCGTATGGATGAAGGTGACGACTTCCCAGTGGGCACCGCCTTGCGCGAAGCGCAGGAAGAAATTGATTTGCCTCCTGAGTCAGTCCGCGTTATTGGCTATTTAGACGATTACCCCACCATTTCGAAATACCGTGTCACTCCTGTGGTTGGTCTTATCGGGCCGGATGTGAAAGTGAATTCTGACTCAGGAGAAGTGGCGGAAGTTTTTGAGGTTCCTTTGTCATTTTTGTTGGAACGCGACAACTTTCGGCGTAAACGCTTCTTCGCCCGCATGGGTGGCGTGTTCTACGAACTTCACTACAAGCACTACCGAATTTGGGGTGCCACAGCCGGCATGCTGTTTAACATGCAACAAATCTTTGAAAAACATGCGCTGGATTGAAGAAAAGCCTGACCCAGCCCGCCCGCTATTAGAAGCCCTTAGGCTACAGAAACAAGCTGCAAAACTTGGGTTTGATTGGGATGGCTTGGCGCCCTTATGGGACAAACTCAGTGAAGAAGTTGCCGAATTTAAAGAGGCGGTAGCGGGCGAAAGAAAACTCGAAATTCAGGATGAACTGGGCGATCTCATGTTCATGCTGGTGAATTTCTCCCGCTTTCTAGAGGTGTCAGCTGGAAATGCTTTGCATGGTACGAATGAAAAATTCTGCCAGCGCTTAAGCTTTGTTGAATCACAACTCGAGCAGGCGGGTATGGAGTGGCAAGACGCCGATATCGATCAGTTGGAAGCGTGGTGGCAGCAAGCTAAGCTCAAGCGCGAGACGTCTTAAGCAAGTACAACAGCCAGAGACTGGCAAAGCCCAAATCACAGCCAAACACGATCTTAAGCCAGCCGATTGAGCCCATGAAGTGCTGCGACCCGATAGGCCTCGGCCATGGTCGGGTAATTGAATGTGGTGTCGATGAAATAGTCCAAACCGGGCCCGCCATTTTGTGTGGCCATAACGGCTTGGCCTATGTGCACGATTTCAGAAGCCCGATCACCAAAGCAATGAACACCCAATACCTCACGCGTATCGGCATGAAAAATCAGCTTCAGCATGCCGACAGTTTCACCGGCCATTTGGGCTCTGGCAAGATGCTTAAAATAGGCGTAACCGGACTCATATGGCACATCACTGGCGGCGAGTTCTTGTTCGGTGCGGCCGACTGAGGAAATTTCTGGAATGGTGTAAATGCCCGCCGGCATCAAATCGAACAATTCGTTGCCGCGTTCCGGGTTGAGCAGATGGGAGATGGCGAAGCGGCCCTGGTCATAGGCGCTGGAAGCCAGGGCGGGATAACCGATGATGTCGCCTACGGCGTATATATGCTCATGCGCCGTTTGATAGAAATTATTTGCTTCCAATTGACCACGACTGTTAATCGGCAGTTGTATGTTTTCTAAACCCATGCCCGCGGAATTGCCGGTGCGGCCATTGGCCCATAGCAACACATCGGATTTAAGACGACGACCTGATTTCAGGTGCAAGACGACATCATTGTCGCGCGCATCAACGTGGGAATATTCCTCATTGTGGCGGATAGTTATACCTTGGTCTCGCAGGTGGTAAGACAAGGCTTCAGTGATCTCTTCATCCATGAAAGACAGCAAGCGCCCCTGGGTGTTCACCAAGTTCACCTTGATGCCCAAATTGGCAAAAATGGAGGCGTATTCACAGCCAATCACGCCAGCACCATAGATGGTGATGGAGCGGGGATGCTCCTGCATCTTTAATATGCTGTCGCTGTCGTGCACTCTGGGGTGCTCGAAATCCAAACCCTCAGGGTGGTAGGGCTTGGAGCCGGTGGCAATAACCACGGTTTTGGCGCTAACACGGGCAACCCGTCGACCCGCATGTTCGACGCTAAGAGTATGCGCATCTTCAAACTTGGCCTGGCCTTCGAGGATGGGCACATCATTGCGTTCATACGCGCGATGACGACTAGCGACTTGGCTGGCAATAACGCTGCTGGCTGATTCCAACAGTTCGGGATAAGTTACTCGAATCTGCCGGCGCAGGTTTTGCAGCAAGGGACTGTGGCGAATCTCATTGAGCTGCTTTACTGCATAGCGCAGCGCTTTGCTCGGAATTGTTCCCCAGTGAGTACAGCCACCACCAACGTCAACGTAGCGTTCTATAACGACGCAACTGAGTTGGTTTTTCGCGGCCATCATGGCAGCACCTTCACCGGCTGGGCCGGTGCCTATGATGGCTACATCAACAGAAAGTTTTTGCACGGTGGTTTTAGCTCATTTTTGTGCGTGCACGTTGCCACGATTAAAGCGTGACAGTCACAAATTAGGGACGTGTGCCAAACGCGTAATTCACGGCCAAGGTAATAAAACTCAAATTTGAACCGTACTGTGAGTAGTTCAATTCGAACGCCGCGCCAGTAGTGTTGTATTGGTAACCCACACCTAAGCCCCAAGCCGACCCGGTTTGGTCTTCTTCTAACTCAGGAATCGTGGAAATCACATAGCGATAGCCAACCCTTGCCGAGCCGAAAAAGCGCCCAGGACTACGTGCTTTGGCGAATATGCCTATGGCTTGCATATGAAAATCATTGCTGCTCGTCGTAGTCGAGCAATCACCGCCACCACCACCATCATCTCCGCCGCCGAGTAAGCCGCCCAAACCACCGAGACCGCCGTCATCTCCGCCGCCACCACCGTCATCGCAGCTACTGGTTAGAGTGCCACCGCCGCCTTTGTTCTTTCCCGGTATGACTGTGGAGTTAATGTCGATCTCTGCGGCGAGTATGTTGGTGCCGCCAACAACTACGCCAGGTATACGAATGCCGATCGTGCCGCCGAGGCCTATGGCGCGGTCTATGTTGGAGAAGCCTGAGTCAACGGACGTGATTAGGATCGAACTGTATAAGGGGTTAAATTCCTGCGTTTCGATTTCATCATCAGCAATAGATTCATCCGCCATCACTGTGAGCGGGCTGAGCAGCAAGGATGAGGCTGTGAATACAGTGGCAAAGGATTTCAGCTTGAGCATGGGTTACCTAATTGTGTGGCTTGCTGGGATATAGACGAAGGAAACAGGCAAATTGTTTCATTTCAAATCGTTAAAGAGCTCGTGAAATTGCAGTGACAACTTGTGTTTAGGGTCCAAATACACCAAGGGTATGGACTTGTCGTGCGACTCTTTTACCTTGATGGAGCTGGCCAAGCGTGTTTTTAAGATGGGCATGCCTTCGGCTTCCAGTTCTTTGACCAAGCGTTGTGGCAAATTGGCTCGCGCCTGAAACTGATTCACCACGATGCCTTCGATCTCCAGGCTTTCGTTATGATCCGCCTGAATTTCTTCGATATTTTCGGTCAAGGTGTACAAGGCTTGACGTGCAAAATCGTCGCAATCGAATGGAATTAAACAACGGTCAGCCGCGATTAAAGCCGAGCGACTATAGAAATTCAAAGCTGGCGGCGTGTCGATGAAAATCTCATCAAAGTCGCCCAGTTTTTTCAGTGCGTTACTGAGTTTATAAATCTTTTGCCGAGATTCCAATTTGACAATAAGGTGTTCTAAATCCGGGTGTGCGGGAACCACAAACAAGTTTTCAAACGGCGTGGCCGCTATGTGTGGTTCTAAATCCGCTTGTTTGAGGCTGCGCGACAGGGTGCTTTCAAAGAAGTCAGCAATGCTACTAGGTGCGGGCTTATCTTGGCTGCCTAGCAAATATTGACTGCTGTTGCATTGCGGGTCTAAATCCAGCACCAATGTTTTACGGCCTCTTGCGGCACTAATGGCAGCAAGATTGCACACGATGGTGGTTTTTCCCACGCCACCTTTTTGATTAAAAACCACTCTGCGCATGATGTCCCCAGTTTAGTTTGCAGAAATGCAGCGAGGCGCATCTTAGCGCATGCCCCGTCACATGGCACAATGCGCCGCTTTCACAAAGTTTCTAGAACATGAGCGAAGAGCAAATTTTAGGTGGCGAAATACCGGTCTATGACAAACTCCATGCGGAAACAGCGCGGGTTAGTTGGGCTGAAATCGAGCGCTTATTCGCGGCTGGAAAAGTCGTTGAAGTGGCCGCCGCTTTGGATTTAATCGAAGTCGCGGCGGCCTTTGCCGACGATGACAAAGATCAGGTGCGCATTTGGATGCAAGCCGAACAGCTCGGCTTGCTGGCTGATGAGTCCGCTGCACGTTGGTCAGCGTTGGACGATGCTGCGCTGTGGGCGGTGGTGGTTAACCCATGGGCGCTCGTCCAACAGCGTTTATAAGGCGTCACTCACAGGCTTGAAATCCAGTTTTTCTCGAACCGCGCAGTCAGGGCAAGGCCAATCATCCGGGATTTCATTCCAGCGCGTTCCGGCAGGAAACCCTTCCTGTGGGCAGCCCGTTTGTTCCGCATAGATATAGCCGCAATCCGTGCATTGGTAGCGGTCCGCTGTGGCGAACACTGGGCCGCTGGGCGCGCTCTCTACAAATTGGGTCGGCGCCGCTTGGGCGGTGAATTCATCGCTGTGCCAACGCGCCATCAATGTGTCCCGCTTCGGCGGGTACATGTTGGCTTTGCTCAGGTCCCCTTGATGATGCTGGGCAACCAAGGGATCCATCATGCGAAACCAAAGCCAAGGGATGTACGCTGGAATGAGCATGGAGGCGTAACCTGAGGGCAATTGCGGGCTTTCTTCAAAATGACGCAAGGCTTGAAAGCGGCGGGTCGGATTCGCGTGATGATCGGAATGACGCTGCAATTGGTAGAGAAACAGATTGGTTACGATGTGGTTGCTGTTCCAGGAATGGCGTGGCGCACAACGTTCAACGCGCCCGTTGGGCAGGGTTTGGCGTAACAAACCATAGTGTTCAATATAGTTTATGACTTCGAGCAGCATGGCACCGAATAAAGCTTGCGCCATCAGGAAGGGCAGTGCGTTTGCTCCCAGCCACAGGCTCAGTCCGCCGAATAGAATCACGCTAAGCGACCAAGCCTGAAGATTGTCATTGTCTAAGCTCCATACCGAACGACCGGTGCGAGCGAGCCGGTCTTTTTCTATAGACCATGCCGATTGCACGCTGCCTATCATGGTGCGAGGAAGGAAACGCCAGAAGGATTCACCCATTTTGGAGCTGGCGGGGTCGTTTGGCGTCGCTACATTTTTATGATGGCCGCGATTGTGCTCTACGAAAAAATGACCGTAAGCCACTGGAGCCAATGTGAGCTTGGCCATCCAGCGATCAAAGCTTTCTTTTTTGTGCCCAAGCTCGTGAGCTGTGTTAATCGCGATGCCGTTAATTGTGCCTGTCGTCATGATGAGCCCCAACAAAGCAAAGCTTCCCATCTCGCGGTTCATGGCAACCCAAACCGCCAGAATCGTCATCAGCAATTGCGTCGGAATATAGGCATAAACAATGATGCGGTAGTACGCATCATTTTCTAGATTAGCGACAGCGGATTCTGGCGGGTTGCTGGTATCTGCACCGATCAGGCGATCAAGTAATGGAATCAAGCCATAGACCAGAATGGGGCCACCCCAGGCGAACAGGGTGATTTCGGTAAGATAAAACAGGCTTATAGTCAGGAAGCCCAAAACCGGAATCAGCGGGCTCAATAGCCAGAGATAGCGTTTTGCATCGTGCCAATCCGCACTGGAGTCTAGATTTGCGGTGTGTGTTGTCATGTTGGCCACTCCGTTTACGGCAATAAGCCGAGTAAGAATGATGCCATTGTCTAGTGGGTCAGTGTTAACGGCCTGTCATTTATTGACAATCACCTGTCATTTTGTGACATTGCGCTATGGATGAATCGCTGCACAATCAATCTAATCTATTAATTCCTGCGCGTTACTATTTGAAAGTAGGGGAAATTCTTCTTCGGTCCGGCATTCGCTTGGATCAATTGCTGCAGCCATTGGATTTGAGTTTGGCTCAACTTTCACAACCCAATGCTTCACTCAAACTCGGGCAGATAGATCAGCTAGTGCAAAGTGCTGTAGCGCTTACTGGCCATCAGGATCTCGGTTTTGAATTGGGACGGGTGCTAAAGCTCAGTTCGCACGACATCGTCGGTTTCGGCATTTTGAGCAGTCCCAATGTGGATTACGCCCTGCGATTGGTTTCACGCTTTTTTCGTTTGATTTTGCCTGCGTTCCAAATGCGTTTTCATTGCGATCAAACCCGTATGCAACTCAGCTTTAAGCCCATCGCGCCCATGTCCAGCCTGTGTTTACAGGTGCATCTGGAAGCGATTGCTACCGCCGTTCATTTTGAATTGGCTGATTTGCTGCAAACCGAACTGCCGCCTTATCAATTGAGGCTCTCCATTACCGAGCCGGGGCACGCTGGGCGTTATCGCGAACTTAAGGGTGCTCAGGTGCAATTTCTTGCTCTGTCCCGTCCTAGTCTAGAGTTTGAGTTTCCAGCCTTTTTGGCACGTCGGCCGTTGTCATTGGCCGATGAGTCCGCCTTAAAGATGGCCGAGGCCCGTTGTCGCGACATGGTGCAACAAGTTATTGATCAACGTGAAGTGGCCGCGTGGGTACGCATGATGCTGAGCGATGGAGGGCACGGCTTGCCCAGTTTGAGTGAATTGGCCCATACCTTGAACTTGTCCACCAGAACATTGGATAGGCATCTCAAAAGGGAAGGTAGCGGTTACCGTGAGTTGCTGCAAAATGCTCGATTACAACGTGCCAAAGCCCGATTGGCTGAGGGCTCCGTTGCCATCACCATTATTGCCCATGAATTGGGCTATACCGATGCTGCCAACTTCACGCGCGCATTTCGCACGCTAACGGGCTTGTCTCCCAGCAAATACCGTACGGCTGAGCAAAAAAAACGCCCCGTCTAAGCGGAGCGTTTTGTGGTGTGCAGATTAGCTTACGCTGCGGCGAGTTGCCGGATAACGTATTGCAAAATGCCACCGTTTTCATAGTAATCCCACTCTTTTGGAGTGTCGATACGCACTTTGGCGACAAAACTTTTCTCTAAACCGTCTTCGGCCGTAGCGGTAACAGTGACCGTCTTGGCACCATTGCTTAAACCTTGGATATCGTAGGTTTCTAGGCCAGTGAGGCCTAAAGATTCATGCGATTGACCGTCAGGGAACTGCAAAGGCAACACGCCCATGCCCACCAAGTTGGAGCGATGAATACGCTCAAAGCTTTCCGTAATCACTGCTTTCACACCCAGCAAAATGGTGCCTTTGGCCGCCCAGTCACGTGAAGAGCCAGTGCCGTACTCTTTGCCACCGAGTACCACCAGCGGGGTGTTCGCTGCTTTGTACTTCATAGCGGCTGCGTAGATGGACATTTCATCGCCGGATGGTTGATGACGGGTCCAGCCGCCTTCGGTGCCAGGAGCAATTTGGTTGCGTAAGCGCACATTGGCGAAGGTGCCCCGCATCATCACTTCGTGGTTACCGCGACGTGAGCCCAGCGAGTTGAAGTCCGCTTGTTGTACGCCTTTTTCAGCTAAGTACTGACCAGCATCCATATCCGGCTTGATTACGCCGGCTGGGGAAATATGGTCAGTGGTGATGGAGTCACCCAGTTTGGCCAAGCAGCGAGCGCCTTTGATCTCGCTGATGCCGCCTGTTTCGATGCTCATGCCCTCGAAGAAAGGAGGGTTTTGAACATAGGTGGAATCATCGTTCCACTCATAGATCTTGCCTTTGGGGATTTCCAGGCCTTGCCAGCGTGCATCACCCGCGTAAACATCGGCATAACGTTTTTTGAACATCTCCGAATTCAGGCTGGACTTCATGGTGGCGGTGATTTCGGCGTTGGTCGGCCAGATATCCTTCAAGTACACATCATTGCCATCGGCATCTTGACCCAGCGCATCGTTGGTTAAATCCGTGTTGACGTTGCCGGCGATGGCATAAGCAACAACCAACGGTGGCGAAGCCAAGTAGTTCATTTTTACATCGGAGTGAATACGGCCCTCAAAATTACGATTGCCAGACAAAACGGCGGTCGCAATCAAATCATGCTCTTGAATGGCGCTGGAGATAGCTGGATCCAAGGGGCCGGTGTTGCCGATGCATGTTGTGCAACCGTAACCGACAACGTGGAAACCCAAACCTTTCAGGTCATTCATCAAGTTAGCTTTTTCCAAGTAGTCGGTGACCACCTGGGAGCCAGGAGCCAGTGAGGTTTTCACCCAAGGTTTCGCTTTTAAACCTTTGGCAATGGCGTTCCTCGCCAAAATTCCTGCACCTATCAAAACGGCTGGATTGGAAGTGTTGGTACAAGAGGTGATCGCCGCGACCACAACATTGCCGTCGATCATGTCGAAATCTTTAACCGGCACAGACTTTTGCTGCGTATTGCCAGCCATAGCGTCGTGGCTTTTCACATAAGCCGACTTCATGTCGCCCAGCAAAATGCGATCTTGTGGACGTTTGGGGCCGGAGAGAGAGGTTTGAACGGTCGCCAAATCCAGTTCTAGCACATGGCTGTAATCGGCATCTGCGGCACCGTCAAGGCGCCAGAAGCCGTTCTCTTTGGCATAGGTTTCAACCAGTGCGAGTTCTTCTTCATCGCGACCGGTGAGCTCCAGGTAATCCATGGTGGCTCTGTCGACCGGGAAAATACCGCAGGTTGCGCCATATTCCGGTGCCATGTTGGCGATGGTGGCACGATCAGCCAAGGGCAGTTCTGCCAAGCCTTCGCCAAAGAATTCGACGAATTTGCCGACGACACCGAGCTCACGCAGGTGTTCCACTATGGTCAAAACCAAATCGGTCGCGGTCACGCCTTCAGATAATTTTCCGGTTAAGCGATAGCCCACAACTTGTGGGATTAGCATGGTCACCGCTTGGCCGAGCATGGCGGCTTCAGCCTCGATACCGCCGACACCCCAGCCCAGCACGCCAATACCATTCACCATAGTGGTGTGGGAGTCGGTACCAACGACGGTGTCGGGGTAGGCCACGCCGGTTTCTTGACCAAAAACCACGCGTGACAAATATTCAATGTTCACTTGGTGAACAATGCCAGTGTCCGGTGGAACCACTTTGAAGTTATCAAAGGCGGTTTGGCCCCAGCGTAAGAAGGCATAGCGTTCTTTGTTGCGTTGAAACTCGATCTTGGCGTTCAAATCAGGGGCATTGTCGCTGCCTGAGTGGTCAACCATGACGGAGTGATCGATGACCAGTTCAACCGGGACCTGCGGGTTGATTTTTGTCGGGTCGCCACCGAGTTTACTCAAGGCGTCGCGCATGGCTGCTAGGTCAACGACGCAGGGCACACCGGTGAAATCTTGCAAAATGACGCGGGCAGGGGTGAATGCTATTTCTTTGCTGGGTTCTGCTTTGGCATCCCAATTCACCACCGCACTGATGTCGTCCATGGTGATGTTCACGCCGTCCTCGTTGCGAACCAGGTTTTCCAATAACACTTTAAGGGAGTAGGGCAGCCGGGCGAGTTGAGCATCGCTGGCTACGGCACCCAGGCGGTAATAATCGTAGGATTTGGCGCCAACATTAAGTTGAGCACGTGCACCGAAACTGTCGGTCATTGAGATTGTCTCCCTGAAGGTTAGGCCCGGTATCTGTCTAGGGCCAGAATTGGGGGCGCTAATTTTAGCTGAATTGGGCTGTGGATTCTCTAAACGCCTAGCTAATTTCAGTAATCAGGCGCGGCGTAAATTGCTACAATAGTTTGATAGCGCTGATTCGCCGCTGAGAATGCCCCTAAAGGGCTCTCGCAGCCCGCTAGTGCATTCGCGGCTCGCCAGAAGTCTCCGCGACCTCTCACGCAAGCATCATCTACCATCTGCTCATCGAGATAATTATGAGTTTGTACCAAGACTATTTGAACGAAATCGACACCCGCAAAGGCCAAGGCTTGAATCCTCAGCCCATCGAAGATGGTGCGCTTGTCAATGAGATCATCTCTCAAATTAAAGACAAGACAAACGAGCATCGGGACGCTTCTCTCAAGTTTTTTATCTACAACACCTTGCCGGGCACAACCAGTGCGGCAGGTGCGAAAGCTGAATTTTTGAAAGAGATCATCTTAGGTCAAGCGGTGCTTGAAGAAATCTCACCGGCGTTTGCCTTTGAGTTGCTGTCGCATATGAAGGGTGGCCCATCGATCGAAGTTTTGCTTGATTTGGCCTTGGGTGGTGATGCCGCTATTGCGCGCGATGCCGCTGAGGTCCTTAAAACGCAGGTATTCCTGTACGAGGCGGATATGGAGCGACTGAGCGCGGCTTATGCTGCGGGAAGTGCCATTGCCAAAGAGATACTGCAAAGCTACGCGCAGGCTGAATTTTTCACCAAGCTTCCTGAGCCGGATGAAACGGTTAAGGTCGTTACATACATCGCTGCTGAAGGTGATGTCTCAACAGATTTGTTGTCTCCTGGTAATCAGGCCCATTCTCGTTCTGATCGCGAACTGCACGGTAAATGCATGATCTCTGAAGCTGCTCAGGCTGAGATCGAAGAGTTGAAGGCACAGCATCCCGATGCACGGGTCATGTTGCTTGCTGAAAAAGGCACCATGGGCGTGGGTTCTTCGCGTATGTCTGGGGTCAATAATGTGGCCTTGTGGATGGGCAAACAAGCCAGCCCCTACGTGCCCTTTGTCAATATCGCACCGGTTGTTGGCGGCACCAACGGGATTTCCCCGATCTTCTTAACCACGGTTGGTGTGACTGGTGGTATCGGTCTTGACCTGAAAAACTGGGTCAAGAAAACGGACGCCAACGGCCAGCCCATTCTGGATGACAACGGTGATCCGGTAATGGAGGAGAAATACTCCGTTGCCAACGGCACCGTGCTCATCATCAACACCAAAACGAAGAAGCTGTATGACGCCAGCGGTGAAAAGGAACTGGCTGATATTTCGTCCGCGTTCACACCGCAAAAACTGGAGTTCATCAAGGCTGGCGGTTCCTACGCGATTGTGTTTGGTAAGAAGCTGCAAACTTTCGCCGCAGAGACTTTGGGTATGGAAGCGCCAGCTGTATACGCGGTTTCCAAAGAAGTTTCCCATGCCGGCCAAGGCTTGACGGCGGTTGAGAAGATTTTCAATCGTAACGCCGTGGGAGTGACAAAAGGCACGGTTTTACATGCTGGGTCTGATGTTCGCGTCGGCGTGAATATTGTTGGATCGCAAGACACCACGGGCCTGATGACGGTGCAGGAATTGGAAGCCATGGCGGCGATGATTATTTCGCCAAAAGTGGACGGTGCCTATCAATCGGGTTGCCATACGGCTTCGGTTTGGGATTCAAAAGCGAAAAAGAATATTCCCAAGCTCATGGGCTTCATGAATAAATTTGGCCTCATCACTGCGCGAGACCCGAAAGGCGTTTACCACGCGATGACCGACGTGATTCATAAGGTTTTGAATGACATTACCATTGACGACCGGGCGGTCATCATCGGTGGTGATTCGCATACGCGTATGTCTAAAGGGGTTGCCTTTGGTGCGGACTCTGGAACCGTTGCACTCGCACTGGCCACCGGTGAAGCCAATATGCCGATTCCAGAATCTGTGAAGGTCACGTTCAAAGGCCGTTTGCAGGATCACATGGATTTTCGTGATGTGGTGCATGGCACGCAAGCGCAAATGCTCAAAAAATTTGGTGACAACGTCTTCCAAGGCCGCGTCGTCGAAGTTCACCTTGGAACCTTGCTGGCCGATCAAGCCTTCACCTTCACGGATTGGACTGCAGAAATGAAGGCCAAAGCGGCTGTCTGCATTTCCAACGACGAGACTTTGATCGAATCTCTGGAAGTGGCTAAAAGCCGCATTCAGATCATGATCGATAAAGGCATGGAGAATGAAGCAGGCACGTTAAGTGGGCTTATAGCGAGGGCTGACAGTCGCATCGCTGAAATTCGCTCTGGTGAAAATCCGGCCTTAAAACCCGATGATAACGCTAAGTATTTTGCGGAGTTCGTTGTCGATTTGGACTTGGTCGTCGAGCCTATGATCGCCGACCCCGATGTGAACAATGCGGAAGTATCCAAGCGCTACACCCATGACACCATCCGCCCAGTCTCTTATTACCAGGCGCAAAAGAAGGTGGACCTGGGTTTTGTTGGATCGTGCATGGTGCACAAAGGCGATTTAAAAATTGTTGCCCAGATGCTGCGCAATCTTGAAAAAGAGGGCGAGAAAATTCAATTCAAAGCGCCGTTGGTTATCGCACCGCCGACCTACAACATTATTGATGAGTTGAAGGCTGAAGGTGATTGGGATGTTTTACAAAAACATTCCGGTTTTGAATTCGATGACAATGCACCAAAAGGCTCTGCCCGCGTCGCGTACGAAAACATCATGTATCTCGAACGCCCCGGTTGTAACTTGTGCATGGGCAACCAGGAAAAAGCGGCGAAAGGCGATACGGTCATGGCTACCTCTACGCGTTTGTTCCAAGGGCGAGTGGTTGAAGATTCGGCAGAAAAGAAAGGCGAATCTTTACTCGCATCAACGCCGGTCGTCGTGCTATCGACAATACTTGGACGCACCCCGAGCCTGGAAGAATATAAGGCCGCCGTTAATGGGATTGTCTTGACCAAGTTTCTGCCGGCTACGACTGCTGTCATGTAATGCAAGGTCGGTCGCTGTTGGCGGCGACCGATCAGACTTGTAATAAAAGGGGCAGTGCAAACTGCCCCTTTTTTGTATCTGATTGTTGAGTAAACTCGGAAGTGCTATGCCCAGATTTATCCGGTGGATGGACACGTAGTCCCAGCGGCTGAGGCTTTATGCTGCCGTCGTGCTCTCCGTAATGACAGCACAACCTATACATTCATTGTCTTGGTAGAACACAGCGTATTGCCCCGGTGCTATAGCCCACTGGGCTTGTTTGAATTCAATGCTAAGTTGGCCTTGGCTTTGCGTTACTTTGCAGGCTTGTGGCGATTGCCGGTGCCGAATACGGGCCATACCTTGCCATGGCAAGTTTGGGGCGTTTTCAGATAACCAATGAGCCTTGTGCAAATCCGCATTTTTACGGCGCAACTCAGGATGATCGGCGTTCTGCGTCACCCGCAATTGGTTAGTGTGCTGGTCCTTGGCATACACAAACCAAGGCGCGTCTTTTGCGTGCTTTTGGCCGCCGACACCCAGACCACGGCGTTGACCGATAGTGAAATAGCACAGGCCAGGATGCTCGCCGACAACATGAGCTTGATCGTCAATAATTTCACCGGCCTGTCCTTCCAAATAACGTGATAGGAATTCCCGCATAGGCCGCTCGCCAACAAAACAAATACCGGTGCTGTCTTTGCGTTGGTGATTCACGAGGCCGCGGGCTTGAGCCATATCACGCACTTGAGGTTTGGTGTAGTCACCCAATGGGAATAAGACTTTGCTGAAGGCCTCGCCATGCACAGACGCAAGAAAATAGGTTTGATCTTTGTTTTGATCTTCCGCCATGAGCAATCGGCTACGCTTATTTTGGTGATCCAGTCGGGCGTAGTGGCCGGTGGCGATATATTCGGATCCCAAGCTTTGGGCGTAGTTCAAAAATTCATTGAACTTAATTTCACGATTGCACAATAAGTCGGGACTGGGCGTGCGGCCTGCACGGTATTCGTCTAAAAAATGAGCAAATACGCGCTCCCGATATTGTTGGCTAAAGTCGGCCTTGTGCAGTTTAATACCAAGGACGTCGGCAACCTGGCGGGCCATCTCATAATCATCAGCTGCGGTGCAATACGCATCTTCATCTTCAGCCCAATTGAACATAAACAGGCCTTCCACAGCGTGGCCTTGCTCTAATAGCAAAGCAGCCGTTAGCGATGAGTCCACACCGCCCGACATGCCTACAAGAATCTGACTCATGAAATTTTAGTATTGTGAGAGTAATATCAAAGCGAATTGTGCCGTAAATGGGCAACAAAGGGACGTAATGAAGCAAGTCAATCAGACTAAGACATGTCGGCAGCTGTGCTTAGGAATCCTGCTTATGGGATGTGTTTCATTGGTTTCAGCGCAGCAGCGTTATGGACCGGTGAAGCCTGGAGATACGGTATACACGATTCTTGCTGAAAGGGTATCGCAGGAAGAGCTGAATCTACGACAATGGGCCTTGGCCACATTTGCGCTGAATCCGGCTGCATTTGATGGTGACGTTGGCCAGTTGCGCGTACAAAGCATACTGGTTTTGCCCACACTCGAACAAGCCAAAAATCAATGGCGACGTGGCTTGGCGCTCGAAGTCGGTGAAATCAATGGCATACCTATTGCTGTTTCTGCGACACCGGCATTAAGCGCGCCCGCAGCCAAGGTCCTGGGCATCTATGAACGCAAAGTAGAAGTGCCGCAGCCGGAGTGGACACTGGATTTGCCCGTTGCGGTCTCTCCAGCGCCAGCCGCGGCACGACGAATTGGAGCTTCGGTCAATGTCGCTGCGCAAGTTCAGCAGGACGATGTGCTGATCGCGGAGCCGAGTTCTGGATTATTTCGCGATAACGCAGATTACAGCGAAATATTGCGACAAGTTGGAAGCACGCCTTCCACTGAACTGGTGCAGCAGATGGAAGCACTAGAGCAAGAGTATTCTGGCGATGCGGATTTCGATTACGCCTATGGGGTGGTTTTGTTGGACGCCGGACAGGCGCAAAACGCCCTGTTTCCATTGTTGCGAGCAACACAAACTCGCTCCGATAGCCTTGGTATTCGTTTAGATCTTGGCCGCGCGTACTATGAGGCCAACGACAATGAGAGCGCACGCGTCATCTTTGAGGACCTTAAACGGCAGTCTCCACCCGCTGCGGCGGCCGAGGTTATAGACAGCTATCTGCGGGCCATATCAAGGCGTTCAAGCCGCTACAGGCCAACTTGGCTGACCATGCTAGGGTTGAAAGCGGGGCATGACACCAATGCGAATTCGGCCACGGACTTGCGTCAATTCATAGGCTTTTCACTGGACGAACAATCACGTAGTGCAGAATCGGCGTTTGGGGAATTGCGCTTAGAAACGAGCTATGCCAACCCGTTGTCGCCGCGTTGGCGCTGGTTGCTGAATGGTCAAGGACGTTATCGAGAGAATTTTGACGCCCAGATTGTCAATACGTTACAGCTTGGTATGAGTTCCGGATTCAGTTATCGCAAAGGAGCTTGGCAAGTTAGCACTCGACTGGGCGCAGAGGTTTTGCGGGTGGATGGTGAAGAGAATGCGACGACCGTTGGCCTCAATGGGGGTTCGGTCTGGCGCTTGTCTCCATTTACTCGCTTACAAACCAGCGCGCGGCTTGGTGGCATACGCTATGTCGATAACTTGTCTGTGCGTGATGTCGATCAATGGTTGCTGGCATTAGGTATCAATCAGCGTGGACAACTGGCTCTAGGGTCAGAGGTTTCACTTAAATTGATCGGTGGTCAAGACGAAGCAGTTGAAATAGGCTCACCCTATGGGCGCAATGTTATTGGTGGTGGCGTGGATTTCACCATTCAAATGTCGCCTAGAGTGCGTTTAATCAGCAATGTGCAATGGTTGGCATCTGATTACGATGGCCTATTTTTTGGATTGGCACGCAAAGATGAGCAGTGGTCCTCAGTTTTGTCGCTAGAGCTCACGGATAATCGATTAGAAGGGTGGATGTTGACCCCCAGTGCGCGCTACGTCGACAACACATCGGATGTTGCATTGTATGAATTTGATCGAGTGCAATTATCGTTGGCTTTAAGTCATAGCTTTGAGTAGGAAAAGAGCAATGTTAAGAACCGCAATATTTTTGATTCTGCTGCTGCCTGGGCTTTGTTTAGCAAATCAAGGCCGTATTCTTTTTGTAAAAGGCAGCGTAACCGTCGAGCGTGGTGGCAAACTTTATCGAGCGGTGCGAAATGCAAAAGTGG
This sequence comes from Oceanococcus sp., assembly GCA_051252075.1. Taxonomy (GTDB): domain Bacteria; phylum Pseudomonadota; class Gammaproteobacteria; order Nevskiales; family Oceanococcaceae; genus Oceanococcus. Next base: position 26,832 of record JBPOFU010000024.1, read on the forward strand.
TCGAAGGCGATACGATTAGCACTGGGAAGATTGGCCGAATGCATGTACGGATGGCAGACCGCACTTTGTTGTCCTTAAAGCCGAATACCCAATTTCAAATTCAGACCTACCGATTCTCTGGGGATAGGAATAATGCCCAGGCGAGCAATGAACGTAGTGCTCCTGAGCGCGAAGATCGCAGTGTCTTTCGCCTAATTAAAGGTGGATTTCGGGCGGTTACTGGATTGATAGGCAAGCGTGACCGTTCGGCTTTTGGCGTTTCAACGCCAGTGGCTACGATTGGTATTCGTGGAACCTCGTTTGTCGTCAATTTAACCGATACAGCAAGTAATGAAGGTTTAGCGCAAGCTTTGCCGGGCATACAGCTCGCGGCACTTGATAACGTTAATTTGCCATTTATGAACGATGGCAGCATGAGTGATGCAGATGCTTTCATGTTGGCAGCAACAACAACAGATGGAGGTGCTGCTGGGCGCTTAACGGTCGGAGTCGCAGATGGGTCGGTCATTCTCAGTAATGCGAATGGAAGCTTGGTCTTGGAAAACGGTGAATTTGGAGAAGTGCTTGCAGGTCAAGCACCCTCGCGCTTATTAGTCCCACCGAATGACAGCGAAAGTGCAGCATCAGTGTCTGGTGAAGATAGCGGGGACGCTGATGATTCCACCACAGATACACAAGTTGCCACACGCATAGTCACTCAAGATGCAGGTGGCTCAAATGGCGGGAACGCTGATGAACCACCACCGAATACGGGCGACGACATAACCATCGAAGAAACCGAATTTCCGGAAAGTCCCGCCGCGCTATTACGGCGAAACGTATCGCTTTCCAGCGCGCTGGCCAATGAGGCTCAGACGCTTACCTTGGGAGATGCCGCTGAACGATTGGATAGCAATGGTCGGGTGACCGCTTTGGTTTCCTCAGTTCAGCAGGGCGATCAACGCATTGCTGCAGCTGTCCAGCTAGTAAACGGTGAAGTTATTAATGCAGGTTTTAGTCCAGCAACAGATTTACGTTGGGGGCGTTGGGGCGGCGATGTTGCTGTCGAATTGGCGGATGGATCGCAGCAAATATTTTCTGCAACAGCATCCAATGTGCACTTAATACAGTCAGTGCAGGGCGATTCAGTTCCGGCGGTTCCGCTGACGGGTAGCCAAAGTTATGTAGTGGTGGGTAACACTGATCCGGCGAATGATTCGGGAACTGTTGGTTTTCTAGGAAGTGCCAGCCTCAGTGCGAACTTCGATACACAGCAAGTGCAGTCTGCTGTGAACCTGAGCGTCGATCAACAGCTATGGGAGGCATCTGGTAGCGGAAGCTTAGGTGGCGCCCTGGCAAACGGCACGCCACGCAACGTATTTGCGGGCAATTATCAAACTGTTCTCATAAATGGCAGCGTCAACGGGGCTGGTGATTTTTCTGGGTTCTTTACCGAGGGAGCACAAGGCGCGGGGCTCAGTTATCGCTTAAGCGGCGCTGGCTCCGCTGTCAGTGGCGTTGCCGCTTTTGAGGCTGAACCATCGCTTTAAAGGCCGGGCAGTTTGCCGCTGTTCTTGATTAGATACCAAGCTTGTTTGTCGGTGCGCCCCAGCGCTTTCATTTGATTGACTAGCGAAATCGGGGTGTCAGACTTTGGTTTGAGTTGGAATTGGGCAGCATAGTTGCGATCACGGTTTAAGCTCGCTTGACCTCGAAGATCAATGCTCGCAGATTCAGAATCACTGATAGTTACAACGATATCTTGATCTTCCCCGCTGCTCAGGGCTGCGCTGAGCTTGCCAAGAGGTACAGCATTGCCGAGTGTCCAATTGATGTCACTAACGCTCACAGTGCCATTGAGTTCAGATGGCCAAAAACCAAGGGTTTCATCTTGTTTTTCCAGATCAAGCCGTACCACATTCAATTGCACTGACCCTTGGACCGGTAGATAGGAAAGCTTTGCGGCCTTTTGCAGAGCACTAATTGGCGCCTGAAGTGACCAGTCGCGTAGTGAGATCTGCTCAGTCAAAAGCGAATAGCTGGCAATGCCATCTGCTGATATTTCATTTTTGGTCGATAGGGCAATGCTGTCCATCTGTCCCAATTGCAGTGCTGCGGATAAACGCCCAATCAGCAAGCCCGCTGGCTTAAGCTGCCAAGACATATCATCGGCGCGTAAGCCAGCGGATTGAACCATGCCGGCGTGTCCATCTAACAAGTTGCCAGTCACTTCATAGACCTGGAACGAACTGTCAGATGATATAAGTCGAGGTATTATTTTGTCCGCTGGAGCATGACTAATTAGACCTAATAAAAGGCCCAGGCTGCAACTTGAGAGCACTCGGAGCAACATTAATTCGCGCCCATCAGGGTTAATCTGGCTTTAACAGTTCCCGTTTTATCATCGCGATCGAGGCTGCCATTCTCCAATACAATGCCTTGTTTTTGTTGCAATTGATTCAACCAGTTCATGAGTGCTTCAAATGGTGCATCTTCCAGCCACAAACGTACCTGATTTTGCCCTTCTGGTTGGATTCTTTTGATGTGATTAGCCACTCCGCTGCGCTTGCCACTACTGTCCACTTGGGCCAGCAGTGATCGGCCGTTGTTACTTGGTTTTCTAGCCGCTGAGCCGCCGAGTTGAGCTACGTCTTTTCGTGCTTTTTGCATGTAAATGACCAACTCACGAGCATTCACTATATCTTGATCTAGACGTGCTGATGTTTTGCTTAAAGGCTCCCAAACCATAAGGAAATAGATCATGAGAACTAAGACTACAGCCGCAGCTCCGACCATCCACTGTTCCCGCGGGGCGAGATTGCTGAACCATTCACGCATTAGGCTTGATCTACTTTAAGTCGAATTTGTACGCCATCGGTGCCCGCTTGAGCGGATTGAACATCCAGCTTTAGCGTGGAAATTTTTTGGAATTCGGCGCGCAGCAACTCCAATGCTTGTAAGTCCGAGCCGGACAAGCTGATATATAGCGAGCCATCTCGAAACTGCAAGCTTTCAACCTTCAATGCGGCGACCTGGCCCAAGGCCGGTGAAGTGTCACTGAGTAGCTTCATAAAGCCGTCGTCAGAACTCCCCGATTTTAAGCGCTCTAACTCCTGAGCAGCTTGAACTTTCATATCTACAATACGGGTGGTGGCTGGGAATGCTGCAGAAAATTCGACCATGGCCTGATCTTGTAGCTGCGTGTATTGGCCTTCTTTTTGGTGATTTTCCAAGGCCACTAAGATGCTGGATAAAACGACCCAACTTGCGGCAAGTGCCGTCGGCCAGCGAGCAGCACGCAACCATTGCTGGGTCGCTCGCTTGGGTGCATAAAGGCCCTGCAGTAGATTGATGCGAAACGCGCTATCAGAGAAGTCGCTGAGCGCGTCCAGTAGCGAGGCAGCACTTTGGCTGCGTCCCACGCTATATCCCTCTGGCAGTTGCGTGTCTGCATTCTGCAATAAAAACAACGCGTTTTCTTCGGTATTAGGGAGCAATTGTGGCAACAAAGACATGGGGGCCGCAAAACCCGCCATTTGCGCATTACGTACCAAGCAACGTCCTGATTCTTCTACGTAAACGGTGACTTGCTCGTTGCTCCAGGGCAGGGCAAGTACATCTGGAATCATCAAATCTGGTTGGACACCACATTCTTGGAATAGGCTGAGCCATTGTGTCATTTGTTCATGACTCGCTATGGCTACAGGAGTTATTCCTCCCGCTTGACGGCTACCTAATGCAAAGTGCAATTGACTGACATCAGCCGCAAGTTGGTCTTCCAACGCGTAGGGCACCGCCATCTGCAGTTTGCTGACTTGGCGAACAGGTAGATCGACTTGCTTAAGGCTTATGTTTTCGCTGGCTACGAAGACAATGAGGCGCTCGCCCGCAAAGTCTTCAAGGATTTCACGCAACTCGCATGTGCCTGTGGTGGATGTAGCAGTGGCATCCCCTTGGACTCGTTTCCACTGGCAAATCGGTGCTTCGTCACTTTCGCTAGGGCTTAAATGTAGGATTAAGGTATCGCGCACGCGCTATTTCCTGAATATGTGGGGGTATTCTAGTGATCGCAGGCATCAGACAACAAATTTGTTGCTATAAGCTATTGCGACTGTTGATCAAAACCCGAGTTTTTCCATTCGCGGGTCGATGCAACAAACTGACGTAACTTAAACGCACATTGCCAATAACCGCCATGGTTTCGGCCTGGAAGTAAGTGCTGCTGACGGTCGTGTCTTCAGTGGTTATACCCATGCCAGATATCAAGCTATCGGATACAAACTGGGCATCTGTTTCGTAAGGCGTTTCCGCACGCTTGCTGATAATTGCATCCGCTTGGGCTAGCGTCATCTTGTCGCTCAAGCTCATTAATACGGCCGCGGCGGCGGTGTTGACATTGATTCTGTGATCGCCCGGTCGAACAGCAACTAAGGGCTTAAGTTCGGCATACAGTTTTGCCGTCATGCCTTCAATGAGTAGTAGTTCAGATACGCTGACCAAGAGTAAATTGGCGGTTCGGTACGGCACCTCACGGCCTAGATAGACACCATCTTCCGCGCCGCCGGGAAAGCTCGGCTCAGTGTTGTTGTCCATCCAATCGATAATGGCGCTAGCCAAATCTTCGGCTTGCCCAGATTTGATTTCTGCGAGGTTATTGAGCAGGCGGATAAATTGTTGCACGCGTTCGGCATCCGCTGCACCATTACTCAGCAAACTATTGAGATTAAAACGACCTTGTAAATCGATCATTTCACCGGCTAAGACACCTTCATCTACCGGCAAGAAGTCAACCGCCTGTGCCCAGGGCTCACCGAAGTGATCATATTCATTGTCTTCGCGATCACGATCCAGCAAAGTTGCTGCCCACTGTTCCAAGCCCACCAAATACCACCATGCTTGGTCTTGAGCTAATAAATTGGCGCTACGGTGTACCGCTAAATTTTGACTGACCATTAAGGCTGCACCGATGGTCGAGGCAAAAGCGACAATCATGACCGCGGTGATTAATGCGACGCCGCGCTGTGCTTTTTGAGTGGTCATTGATCAGACGCTAAGGCAAACAAAAAACGCAACTCGCCGAGACGTTTGCTCTCAAGCGTCAACTCAACCGCGCGGGGGAGGGTTATGTCAATTGCTTGTGTGCTGGCAAGGCTCGCTGGCGGCCAATCTTCAACCCATTCATCGGAACTGTCTAAATAGCGCCATTGTAGTTCTTCTATGCCTTTCAACATGACCGTTTTGAGCGGAACTTCTGATTGTCCACGATCTAGGTTGAGCCAATTCTGTCTGACTAATGTGCCGTCGGTGTCTAAAAACCAGGCGACACGTTCAAGGCTAGAGCGTGCTTGCACTAAGGGGTTTCGTCGGCCTCCGTGGGTAAATTCCAGGCGACCTTCTTCAGGTTCATGCAGAGCTGCTTGGTAGTCGCCAAATTCATCGCGAATAGGGCGCTGCCGTGCTTGAGTGAGATCGGTACGCAGGCGATGCACTGTCATTTGCCAAGCTTGCATGCGCTGGTAACTGCTGTCTAAACCATCTCGGGTGTTAATTAAAGCCACGAGACCGCCGTAGGCCATAACGCTGAGCATGGCAAAGATCGCCATGGCAGCAACTAATTCAATCAGCGTAAAACCATTTTGTTTCATGGCGTCGCTGGCACGCTGGGAACAGCCCGTTGAGGTTGTGCAAAAAATGCAGACAAACTAGATAACCAGGCGTCTTCATCGGCGGAGTTTAGTCGCACTCGTAGGCTAACCCGGCGCAGGCGGTCATCTGGCGTTTTTTCCACCTCACGCTCCCAAAACCATTCCTGCTGTGCCATTTCCAGCCGCCCATTGCTGCGTCCGGTTGCAACCCAATTACGCTCCAATTGAACTTCGGTTAATTGATTATTAGCGATCCAGGAGGCGACCGTTTTCTCTTGTAGGTAAACGGCATTTCGACCATAAAAAACGGAAGCATTCATGATCCCGCCTAGCGTTAAAGCCAATACAACCAGAGCAGCAAGGACCTCGATGAGGGTAAATCCGCGTTGCTCAACCACCACGAAAAACTGCTTCATCACGTGGAGTACGTTCCAGCTTGAGCTCGCCTAGCAAATTGCCGCTAATTAAGAAGACAAAATCCAGCTGTTCGGCATCAAGCCGCAGGCTAAACGGCGTTATTTCGCCACTGGATAGGATCATAAATTGCGGTAGCGCCTTTTTTTTGTCGGCTTCAATGGGTAGGTCATCAACGCGAACCTCTATGCGCAATGGTTCAGGCAGGTCACGTGGGCGTAGAGGGGTGTTCTTTCCGTAGGGTGTCCAACCTTCATCTGACAATGCTAGGAATTCGTAGCCTTTTTCGGTTTGTCGCCAACCCAATTCGAAACCTGTCATCGCGGCCTCGTCACGCGCCAAGCGCAAAATTTCGGTCAATCGGCGCGCTTCTTCTTGAGCGCGATCATCCAATGCACGGCCGGAAAGACTTAATGTCGCAAACCCCAAAATGACGCCGATGATGAAAACCACCACCAGAATTTCTATCAGAGTAAAGCCAAGCTGACGGTGTGGTCGCATACGAGGGTGCGTCAGGAGTCGTCGCGCCAGTTGCCTATATCAGCAGCCGTTTCACTGCCACCTGGACGCGCGTCAGAGCCGTAGGAGAAAATGTCCAACTCGCCTTTTACGCCCGGATTGAGGTACTGGTACTCGTTGCCCCAAGGATCTTTTGGCAAGGTTTTGATGTAGCCCCCAGATTTCCAGTTGGGTGCAGGAGGATCACCTGATGGGCGTTGTACCAAAGCTTCAATTCCCTGCTGTGTGCTGGGGTAGTTGAAGTTATCCAGACGATACAATTCCAGCGCACTTTCCATTACGCGGATATCCTGTTTGGCTTTGGTTACGCGCGCTTCATCCGGGCGATTCATAATGCGCGGCACGACGGCCGCAGCAAGAATGGCCAAGATGACCACAACAACCATAATTTCGATCAGGGTAAAACCCTGTGAACGGGAATGTGGCACTGTTAATTTTCGAGATAGTGAAGTCATGAGGTTAATGATAATCGATCGTTGGATAGAAGACCGCCATGCGGCAATGGCGTGTATGACCCTGGCGATCCTAATTGGTGCCCTAAGCCTTATGGGCAGTGAGCTTACTGAAGTTCTTCGATATGATCGAGCGGCGATAGAGCAAGGTGAGTATTGGCGCATTTTAAGTGGTCATTTTGTACATGCAGGTCTTGCGCATACTTTGTTGAATATGGCTGGCTTGGTCCTAATTGCCTTGCTTTTCCCCGAGCCGCTTTCCTTGCGAATATGGGCTTGGCGTGTGCTTTCGATCAGTTTCGGCATCTCCGCGCTTATGTACTGGCGCTTAACTGATTTGGGTTGGTACGTAGGCTTATCTGGCACCTTGCATGGCTTATTCGTATTGGGCTTTTGGTGGCTTTTTCGTGAAGGTGATGGTCTTGCCCCCATACTTTTGGCCGTGTTACTTGCGAAATTGGGGTGGGAACATGTTTATGGGCCCATCACGAGTAACGAAGAATTGGTAGGTGTGCCGGTATTGGTTGAGGCACACAGTTATGGCGCGCTTTGCGCGGTTTTATATCTGTCGTTCAGTATGGCTTGGACACGATGTCTAGAGATTCTGAAAGGAGAAAAGAAAATTTGAATCAGTTTGCATTTGTATTTCCTGGCCAAGGATCCCAGCGCCTTGGCATGATGGATGAATGGTCGGACAACAGGATTGTCCAAGCCACTCTGGAAGAAGCCAATGAGGCGCTGGGCATGGATATGCAAGCACTCATAGCCAATGGGCCAAGCGAAGCTTTGGACAGCACCGTTAATACACAGCCCGCGATGTTGACTGCTGACATCGCGCTTTGGCGCGCTTGGTTAGACGCCGGTGGTGCGCTCCCCGCGGTCATTGCTGGACACAGTCTGGGTGAATATGCCGCTCTCGTCGCTGCTGATGTTTTGGGTTTTTCCGAGGCGCTGCGGTTTGTCCAGCGGCGCGGTTTGCTGATGCAGCAAGCGGTGCCAGACGGGCAGGGTGCCATGGCTGCTGTTATAGGTATGGCGGATGATGCGGTGGTGGCTCTGTGTGAGGAATTGGCGCAGACCGATATCCTAGATGCAGTCAATTTCAATGCGACCGGACAAGTTGTGATCGCAGGGCATGTAGCGGCGGTTGAACGGGTTGTTGCGCAAGGCAAAGCTGCCGGCGCGCGTATGGTGGTTCCCATTCCTGTTAGCGTACCGGCCCACAGTCGTCTTATGAATCATGTGGCGGATCAATTGTCTGCTGCATTGGCTTCCATAGATCTGCGTCCGCCTCGCATACCGCTGCTACACAATTTACATGCGGAAACCTGTCAGGATTCTGGTGATTTGTCTCAAGCCGTAGCGCAACAAGTGTGCAAGCCAGTTCAATGGGTCAAAACCTTGAATAATATGGCTTCCCGTTACAACATTACTGCCGGTTTTGAGTGTGGGCCCGGCCAGGTACTTTGCAGCTTGGCAAAGAGAACAATACGTTCAGTTCCGTTTAAGAGTTTGGCAACGCCAGAAGGCATGGAAATCGCGTTACAGGAGAGTGCGAAGGCATGAATGATTGGAATTCAAAAACAGCCTTAGTAACCGGTGCGAGCCGAGGCATCGGAGCAGCTATCGCGCTGGATCTGGCGCAACGTGGTGTTCGAGTGGTTGGCACGGCTACTAGTGAAGCTGGTGCGCAAGCTATTAGCGACACCTTGAAGGCTGTTCAGGCCGATAGCTGTGGGCAGGTTCTTAATGCAATGGACGCAGCGGCTTGCGAGCACTTAGTAAAAAATATTGAAGCGCCTGATATTTTGGTTAATAACGCGGCTATAACGCGGGACGCCCTGTTGCTACGCATGAAAGACGCCGACTTTGAAGATGTTATCGCTACCAATCTAACGGCGGTAGCTCGTATGAGTCGCTTGGTTCTAAAAAATATGTTGAAAAAGCGCTGGGGCCGAATAGTCAGCATCAGCTCGGTGGTTGGTGTATCAGGTAATCCAGGGCAAACCAACTATGCCGCCGCAAAAGCCGGGGTCATTGGTTTCTCGAAAGCCTTAGCCCGTGAGGTTGCCTCTCGCAATATCACGGTTAACTTGGTTGCTCCCGGTTTTATTGATACTGATATGACGCGGATATTGTCGGATGACGCGAAATCTGGCCTGCTGCAACAAATACCAATGGGGCGCTTAGGTGAAGCCGAGGATATTGCAGCTGCTGTGCGTTGGCTCAGCAGTGAGGAAGCTCGGTATATCACCGGTCAGACCTTGCATATCAACGGTGGCATGTTGATGCCGTGATTCGGTTAGAATCGCACAAGAAGAGAAAAAACTACGTTCCCAATAACTGCCGGAAAAATAAGTTGTAGAGACGGGCTGGCAGGGCCGGGGGCAATTCACTAGAATGTCGCGCGCAGTTATGATTGCGTAACTATTAACGAGGGAGCACACCCAACATGAGCACAATTGACGAGCGAGTCAAAAAAATCATCGCTGAACAACTCAGCGTAGAATTGGACAAAATCACCAAAGAAGCACGTTTCGTGGACGACCTTGGTGCCGATTCGCTCGATACCGTCGAGCTGGTGATGGC
>JBPOFU010000025.1:0-36155 GCA_051252075.1 Oceanococcus sp.
GGCAGTTTTGGCCAGTCAAGGGCCGCTGCCTTTGTTGCCGAACCCCGTGCATCATGCCTTTCAGGTTCCGCCGAGCTTAGGGCTGGAGGTTGTGAATCAAGATTTTGTCGACGATGCCCATGCCGGCGGCATGGCTGTGCATGTGTGGACCATAAATCAATGCCAAGAGATGCTTGATCTGTTGGCTCTAGGCGTCGATGCCATCATGACGGATCGACCGCAACTGTTGGAGCAGTTGCTCGCTCAGCCTGAGGACGGTAAAGATTGTGGCTTGGTCAATGAGTCTTTGATCGAGTTTTGAGTGTGAGCTTGAGTTCGACAATGGCTCAACTTTGATGAACAAAAACCCCGGCTTCTCAGTATTTGAAACCGGGGTTTTTGCTTGGCGTGGACTTATTTCAGCAAAATGAATTCAGCGTTCTTGCTCAGGGTTTTTTCGCCTATGCCTTTGACTTGAGTCAATTGGGCGGTTTCAGTGAACGCGCCTTTGCTTTCGCGGTAATCAACGATACGTTGGGCTATGGCCGGTCCAACGCCAAGCAGTTCTTTATCCAGTTCTAAGGCATCGGCCTGATTAATGTTGACCGGGCCAGCAAAAACTTGGCTGCTGATGGCGAAAGCGATAGTAGCTGCTGCGATTTTGAAAGTATTCATGGGTATGTCTCCGTAGATTTAAGGGCAGAACAATATGTTCTTGCTTTCTAAATACGCAGCTTTGTTTTTAAACCGGACACACTCAAAAAAAATTATTGGCTAGCCTGCATCGAAGCACGTTACCTGGCTGACTCCAGCCCGGGTCCGGTTACGACAATGTCGTAAATCCTTTGTAGCGTGGGTCGGTTTAAAGCCATGCGTCGCTGTTGAGATGTAGGCTAGGCGTTTGTCATCCCGATTTTCACTTCTCGTTGGTGTTCCCTATGAAGATGTTTTTTGCAGTGTTTGCGCTGCTGATGCTGTCCTGGTCTGCACAAGCCGCAGTTTCGCCCGACAATACTCCTCTGGTGCAGCAGCTCATTGCTGCCGCGCAAGCCAATTTACTCGCGCAAGCTGCTGATGAAGACCCCGCTCCTGATGTAGACGGCCCAATAGTCGGCATGCCGCCGCTGGATCAATTGTTGCTGGGACGCATGGATGTTTGGATGAACCCGGTGTATTGGTCGACTTGGGTACAAGAGGCCATTCTTAACGGAAACATACAACTTCCCGCGCCTACCGATGTTGTGCGCCCGGAAATTTGGACACCCAATGTCGATGTGGCTAATGGCGAGTACATTTCGCCTTTGCCCATGGCGGTGCAAGATATTTCGCAACTGACTTATGAATGGGATGGCGCGACGAAAACGGTGGCAGATTTTGTTGCGACCACCGAAACCGACATGATCAACTTTCTCGTCGATGGTGTGCTCATAGGTGAGATATACAACAACGGTTATACCTTTGAAACTCGTCATCAACCTTGGTCCGTAACCAAAACCTTTGTTGCTGCAACGGTGGGGATGGCCTTCGAAGAAGGCTTGATCGCGGACCTGCAGGAGCCGATAGAAAACTACATTCCCGACTTGGTCGGTACCGCCTGGGAAAGCGTAACGATAGAAAACATCCTGCAGATGGAATCAGGCGTGCATTGGGATGAAGGCACCCCAATCCTGCTGGTGAACACCCAAGTGGAGCAGTGGGTGCAAGTGGCGCTGGATTACTACAGCCAAGGCCAACTGGGACAAACCCGCAATGAATTTTTGATGTCCTTGCCGAAAGTTTATGAGCAAGGAACCGAGTTTCGCTACAACAGTGGCAACACTCAAGTGTTGGCTTGGATGTTGGAAAATCTTTACGGCAAGCCCTACAACGAAATCATTGCCGAAAAGCTATGGCAGCCTATGGGCGCTTGGGGTGATGCCAAGATGATTGCGGATCGCGAAGGCTCCGTGCTGGCCTCACAAGGTCTTTATGCACGTGCCTATGATTTTGCACGTTTTGGTGAAGTGCTGCGAAATGGCGGCGTCAATAGCGATGGCGTTCGCTTGCTTTCGCAAGAGTGGGTGCAAACCATGGTCACGATGACGGAGGTATCTGATGGTGGCTATGGCTATCAAACTTGGGCGTCAACCGCCGGAGAAGGGGCGTACAAAGCCAGCGGCTTCGAAGGGCAAAAAATTACGGTGGTACCCAAGCAATGCGTGACCGCTGTACGCATGGCCCACTCCTTTGGCTTGGAATACCGCAATGGCGAGTTCACCGATCCCAATGCCTATGGCTTTACCACCAATTTCAGCGCCAACGAATGGGCGGCGATGGTCAAGGCGCTGTCAGAGCAAATCGGCGGCTGCGCAGACAATCAGGAGTCAGTCGTGGCCCGCAGTGGTGCGGTGAGCAAAGGTGGCGCAATCAGTTGGATGTTGATGTTATTAGGCGTCTTGCTGCTCTGCCAGCGGAGCTACTCAGCACGCCAGAAGGCAATCTCATGAGCGGATGGACAGCGCAGCAAATCACCGATCAAAGTGGCAAAACGGTGATAGTCACTGGGGCCAACATAGGCTTGGGTTTCTACACCGCGCAACACCTTGCACAAGCGGGCGCTCATGTGATCATGGCATGTCGCAATCTAGAGAAGGCCAAGGCGGCGGCGGACAAAATCGGCAGAGGCGTGGAGATCCGTCAGCTGGATGTTGCCGATTTGGATTCCGTGCGCCAATTTGCAGCAGGGATACAAAGCGATGTCCCACAGCTGGATTTGCTGATCAATAATGCCGGCGTTATGGCCTGTCCCTATGGGACCAGCGCGCAAGGTTTTGAGCTGCAATGGGCGACTAACCACCTGGGGCACTTTGCCCTGACTGGGCTGTTGTTACCGCAGCTTGAAGCCGCCAAGGCGGCTCGTGTCGTCGCCTTGGCCAGCCTAGCGCATCACTCTGGCCGCTTTCGTTGGGACGATCTGAATCGACACAAAAGCTATCGAGCCTGGATGGTGTATTGCCAAAGCAAATTGGCCAATCTGGTGTTTGCACGCGAACTGGATCGCAGGCTTAAGGGCAAGGGTAGCTCTGCCGTGGCCCTGGCAGCGCACCCCGGAGTCTCCAATACCAATTTGAGTTTGGCGGGGCCTGGTTTGGCACAAAACCCTATAGGTGCTGGCCTGGTAAAAGTCGCCGGATTCTTCCTTCAGAGTGCGCAAGCGGGCGCGTGGCCGACCTTGCAAGCCGCCACCGATGATTCGGTGCAGGGTGGCGAGTATTTTGGGCCTCAGGGCTTGCGTGAGTTTTCCGGCCCATCCGGTCCGGCTAAGGTCAATCGCCGTGCCTGTGATCCGCAAGATGCCCAGCGTTTATGGGACGCTTCCGAAGATATGAGCGGTGTGCGCTACCTATCCTAAGTGTGAATAGATAGCGCCGGTTCGGTTTACATATTGCGCCGGTATTGGCCGCCCACTTCAAACAGGGCGTGGCTGATTTGACCCAGTGAGCACACGCGGGAGGCGTTCATAAGTTCGGCAAAGATATTGCCCCCATCCATGCACACTTGTTTCAAAGCGGCGATTGCGGCCGGGGCCTGGTCGGCATGACTGGCATGGAAATCACGTAGTCGTTGGATTTGTGCGTCTTTTTCGTCGTTGGATGAGCGGGCCAGTTCCAAAGTGGTCTCTTGCGGCTCGTCATCTTTCGGGTTTCGGAAGGTATTCACACCCACAATTGGCAATTCGCCACTGTGTTTGAGGTGCTCGTATTGCATGGATTCTTCTTGAATCTTGCCGCGCTGATAACCGGTTTCCATGGCCCCCAAGACTCCGCCACGTTCCGAGATGCGCTCGAATTCAGCGAGCACGGCTTCTTCTACCAATTCGGTGAGTTGGTCGAAGATGAAGGCTCCTTGATTGGGGTTTTCGTTTTTATTAACGCCCCATTCTTTGTTGATGATGAGCTGAATGGCCAAGGCGCGGCGCACGGATTCTTCGGTCGGCGTGGTGATCGCTTCATCATAAGCATTGGTGTGCAGACTGTTGCAGTTGTCATACAGCGCAATCAGGGCCTGCAGAGTGGTGCGAATATCGTTGAAATCGATTTCTTGAGCATGCAGCGAACGGCCGGAGGTTTGTATGTGATATTTCAACATCTGGCTGCGTGCATTGGCGCCGTATTTTTCACGCATGGCGACAGCCCAAATACGCCGCGCCACGCGGCCCATGACGCTGTATTCCGGGTCCATGCCATTGCTGAAAAAGAACGACAAATTGGGCGCGAAATCGTTGATGTCCATGCCGCGTGACAAATAGCTTTCCACGAAGGTAAAACCATTGGACAGGGTGAACGCCAATTGCGAGATGGGATTGGCTCCGGCTTCGGCGATGTGATAGCCGGAGATAGACACAGAATAGAAATTCCGTACCTGTTCTTGTATGAAGTATTGCTGAATATCGCCCATACATTTGAGGGCAAATTCGGTGGAGAAAATGCAGGTGTTTTGGCCTTGGTCTTCTTTTAGGATGTCTGCTTGCACAGTGCCGCGCACGCTGGCCAAGGTTTGTGTTTTGATTTTTTCCAGCTCGGCAGCATTCGGCTGACGGGCTTCAGTTTCCACGAAAGCATCGATTTGCTGATCAATCGCGGTGTTGAGGAAAAGCGCCAATATTGTTGGTGCTGGGCCGTTGATGGTCATGGACACCGACGTGGTCGGGGCGCACAAATCAAAACCTGCATACAGGTCTTTCATGTCCTCTAGCGTGGCAATGGAGACACCGGAATTGCCGACTTTGCCGTAAATGTCCGGGCGTGGGTCGGGATCTTCTCCATACAGGGTGACGGAATCAAAGGCGGTCGATAGGCGCGCTGCCGGCATGCCTTCGGAAAGCAAATGGAAGCGCGTGTTGGTGCGTTTCGGACCGCCTTCTCCGGCAAACATTCGGGCAGGGTCTTCACCTTCGCGTTTAAAGGGGAAAACGCCAGCGGTGTAGGGGAACTGGCCGGGCAGATTTTCCAGATACAACCAATTCAGCAAATCGCCTTCGTCGCTGAAGCGCGGTAGCGCAACCTTGGGTATTTTGGTTCCGGATAAGGATTCACGGTTGAGTGGAACCGAGATTTCTTTGTCGCGCACCTTATAAGTGAAGGTATCACCAGAGTAATTCTTAACCGTTTCAGGCCAAGTTTTGAGTAATTTTTTCGACTCGCCATTGAGGTGGTCGTCACGCTTTTCCAGTTGCTGCTCTAGCGCTGCGACGGAATCCCCAGCGTGTTCCAGCATACGCTTGGCTTCACGCAGTTGTTGCCGTTCCCGTGCTAACTGGGCTTGGTGGGCCGCATGTTTTTTGTAACCACGCACGGTATCGGCAATTTCGGCCAAGTAGCGAATACGGGCGCCGGGCACCAGCGAACCGGATTTGGTGGACATGCTGACATCGTTTCTCGGCAAAGTGCCTTCGGCAAAGTGCATGCCTTTGCCGCTGAGCTGCTCACGCAAGGCGTGATACAAGGCCGTTACACCGTCATCATTGAAGCGTGCGGCAATGGTGCCGTAGGCTGGCATGCTGGTGGTTGGACGATCGAAAGCAACTTGGTTGCGCTGCATTTGCTTGCGCACATCACGCACCGCATCTTCTGCACCTCGGCGGTCAAATTTATTGATGGCCACGACATCGGCAAAATCCAGCATGTCGATTTTTTCCAGCTGGCTGGCGGCACCAAATTCTGGCGTCATCACGTACAAAGACACGTCTGCGATTTCGACCACAGCAGCATCGCCCTGACCGATCCCGGCAGTTTCTGCCACCACCAAGTCGAAGCCTGCCGCTTTGCAGGCGGCAATTGCGCCGGGCAGAGCTTTGGACACTTCCATACCGCCTTCGCGTGTGGCCAAGGAACGCATGAAAATTTTATGTTCGCCATCGCTGGCTTTGTACAAAGCGTTCATGCGAATGCGGTCGCCTAATAAGGCGCCGCCGGATTTACGCCGACTGGGGTCGACCGCGATGATGGCTATACGCAGACCATCGGCTTGGTCGATACGGAAGCGACGAATCAGTTCGTCGGTGAGTGAGGATTTACCCGCTCCACCGGTGCCGGTAATGCCCAGCACAGGGATATTTTTCTCGCCAGCATTTTGGCGAATGCGTTCCAAAAAGGCAGGTGCTATAGCTTCTGCCTCGATCATGCTGATGAGACGGGCGAGGGCGCGTTGATCTCCGCCACAGGCTTTGCCTAGCAGGTCTTCTTCATCTCCGGCCAGCTCATGCGATGCGCGATCGATCATGTCGCGAATCATCCCTTCCAGGCCTAGTTTTTGGCCGTCGTGCGGGGAGTAAATGCGCTCCACGCCGTAGTCATGTAATTCGCGGATTTCTTCGGGCACGATGACACCGCCACCGCCGCCGAACAATTTGATGTTCTCGCCGCCGCGCTCTTTCAGCATGTCGATCATGTACTTGAAGTATTCAACATGACCGCCTTGATACGAACTAATGGCAATGCCGTGGGCATCTTCCTGCAGTGCGGCGGTGACGATTTCTTCCACGGAGCGGTTGTGCCCCAAGTGGATAACTTCACATCCCATGGATTGCAACAAGCGCCGCATGATATTGATTGAGGCATCATGGCCATCAAACAAAGAGGCTGCAGTAACAAAACGCACTGGCGTTTGCGAGGGGGCAGGTTGGTTCTTTACGGCGTGTGCTGCTGCGCTCATCATGTTTCCTGAACGATCGGTTAATTAATCAGTATAACGAAGTTCAAGCACTATAGAGAGCGGGGTGCGGCGCTGAATCGCCAGTTTGAGTGAGGTTGAGGTCTAGTATTTAGGCGGCCGGCATGCGACGGCGATCACCGATCAATGTGTCGTAGATGTAAGCCGATTCATTTTCTCGCTTGCGCACAATCCCGCGTTGCCGCGTGAAGCGCCAGCTGCTGGTTTCTTGGTTGCGATAGCGGGCGATCAATATTGGGCATGCACCTTCAACTACACTCCGCCCCATATAGTATCTGTGCGGTGTTTGTGGTATTTCGGAAGGCGGCAGCAGAGGGGTTAGGTTGTTGCAATGACTAGGTAGCAAGCGACCTACTGCTTTTTCGAAGCTGTGATACCAACGATTATTACTATCTCCCAAGCCTAAGTAGAGGGCGAGGTTGGCAGACTCGTGCATGAAATCGGCTAATGCATGTTCAGCAGCGAGTTCAGCGGAATCAGTGCTGTCCAAAGGGCGGCTGAGGTGAAAAACTAAATCTGGGCTGTCGACTAAAAATAGGCGCAAGCTTTGTCCTGTGCTGCCGGGAGCCGCTTCACCAGCACAACCTATGAGTTTCAATTGTGGCCAAGTATCTTCTATGGCATTGAGGATGGTGGAATCAGCGGTATAGCCACAGTTGAACAAAATGCCTGCTTGAGCCTGGGCATTGCCAAGCCCAGCCAATGCTTGGGCGACGACATCACCTATCGCTTGTGCTGTATCTACATTGTGGCTTGCGCCCATGGCAATCTTGAACATCGCATTCAATCATTTTTGAATCTGAGGCTAAGCTTAATCGCCACCGTGCAGTGAAAAAGTGAAGATGCGTTAGCGGCTAAGTGGCTGGTCCAAAAGGCATTTGTAGTGCTAGCCCTACGCCATAGCTACCTTCACGCGGTTGCCCTGCTTCGATTTTGGGCCAGGTGTAGCCGTTGAGGAATTCGAGAAACAATCGTTGCTGAAAAAGCGGGTATCGGTACAGCGCGCGTATGCCATATTCGCGTACAGGAACCGGATGGCGCGTTTCACCGCGACTAAAGAGTTCCAAGGCAATACCAGACCCTTCTCGCTGCAAGCCGCGGTACAAAATGGCTGCGGTACGCCAATTCAGGCCTTCACTTTCTTGCGTAACCGTAGCGACATTGTCCCAGCGGGCGAGCAAATCCTTGTTGATGACATGCATCCAGTCGCTACCGGTGGTGCTGCCAAAGCCATCTTGATTGGTCCAGAACAGGGTTTCACGCAGCGTCCACAGGTCATTGTCATCGCTGTAGGCAAGATAGCGCATGCGGTTTTGGACGAAGAACTTGGTGTCAGTGAGTCGTTTTGCACCAATGCGAAAATCAGAGCGAAAAACGCGTCCTGAGCCAGGGAATTGATAGCCCAAACCCGCGAGCCAATCATCGTCTTCTGACAGGCTGGGAAACTCACTACGTAAAGCAAAGCCTTCGCCGCGGCCTTGGACAAATTCATTTTCATTGTCCAAGCCAATAAATGCAGAAAGACGGCGTTTCAAGGCGGGCAGTTCCATACGGACTTTAGCGCGTATACGAAACTCGCCACCGCCAAATTGCGACCAGTAGTAAGACATCTCTATGCGACCACGCGAGCGACGTGCAGCGAGAACATTGCCGTGATCACTGCCGATACCGTCGACCCAGAGGGCGGCGCTGCAAACAATCTCCTCTACACGTTCCCGAGTTTTGTCGATCATTTCATAGGGCGAGGAATAAATTTGATCGCAAGGGCGCGCATCTTCGCGCGGATTTTCGGGGTAGCGCTCAACAGGCACTTGTTCCGGTACGCCTTGAGAATATGCGGCGCTCGATATCAGCAGCCCAAGAGCAAGCCACAGCAAGGCCACAGGCGCCGCGTTAAGGCGTTGCTTGTGGATGCGTTGAAATGAGTCATTCACCTGCTCATGCATAGTGCATTACAGTACGTGACTTTCGCTTTTCAAGGTAGCGCCTCGATGGCCGGTGACACGTCCTTATTCCGCAGCGCCTGTATTCAGCAATTGGATTTCTCCACGTTGACCCAAAACGCCATGGGTCTGGAGCGAGAAACTTTGCGGGTGAATCAGCAGGGCGTTGTGATGGCAACGCCACACCCGAGCGCCATTGGCAACAAGCTTAGCCACCCTGAAATCACCGTGGATTTTTCGGAAGGTTTGCTGGAATTGGTGAGTCCGCCGCGCGCTGGATTTGCAGCTGTACGGGACGATATGCAGCGCTTGCACGCGTGGGTGGCGCGCCATTTGCCAGAGGATGAAATGTTCTGGGGGCTGAGCATGCCGCCGCAGGCCAGCCAAGATCAGATTCAAATCGCCGATTTTGGCCCTTCCGCCAGTGGCCGTATGAAGCAGGTTTACCGGCAGGGTTTAGCCTCGCGTTACGGCAAAATAATGCAAATCATTTCCGGCGTGCATTTTAATTTCTCCTTTGATTCGCGCTTTATCAGTGCCATGCACGATGTGTTTGGCTCGGGTCTCAATGAGCAAGAGTGCCGTAATCGCCTGTATTTCCGCTTGATTCGCGGCTTTGATCAATACGCTTGGTTGCTGCCGTATTTATTTGGAGCATCTCCTGTCGCGGCCCGTTCCTCAGTGGCGCAAAGCGCCTGCGGGCTTAAGCCTTTAGATGCAGAGCATGTGTATGGAGAGTTTGCCACCAGCTTGCGCATGAGCGACATTGGCTACCAGAGCCCAGCGCAATCGGATTTACACATTTCTCACGTGAATTTGCAGGATTACGTGCGCGAACTGGTATTGGCAACGCGAACGCCTTGGCCGGACTATCAGGCGATGGGGACCCGCAAAGGCGATGACTGGGTTCAGCTCAACGGCAACATATTGCAGATAGAAAATGAGTACTACAGCGCGATACGACCTAAACAAGTGAGCCAACGTGGGGAGCGTCCAGCCTGCGCCTTGCATCAACGCGGTGTGAGTTACATCGAGGTGCGCATGTTGGACGTTGACCCGTTTCACCCTCTGGGTTTGGCCGATGAATCTGCTCACTTTATGGAGGTGTTTTTGCTCGCATGTGTCGGTTGGGGAGAGCAAGAGCAAGGGCGTGAGCAGCAGCATAAACACAATCGAAGTATGGCGATTCGTCATGGTCGGCAGCATGATCTGGAATTGATGCGCAACACCCAGCCTGTGCGCTTAAGGGATTGGGCCGACCAATGTTTGGATGAGTGCGCTCAATTGGCCGAGCGGCTGGATGCTGCCCATGAGTGCGATCGTTATTCTCGAGCAGTAGCCGTTCAGCGCGACAAGTGGAAAGATCCGAGCACATTGCCATCGCAAAAGGTATTTGATCACGCGGCAGAGCAGGGCTATCACGCTTGGGCTTGCGGTCAATCACAGCGCTACACGGATGATTTTAAGCGCGCGTTGATTCCGTCCGATGTGGACCAAGCCATGCATGCCGTCGCAAAACAATCGCACACGGATGCCTTGGAGTTATCGCAACAATGCCACGGCGATTTGGCTGCGTATGTCGAGCAGTATTACAGTTCGCTGTGCGACGAAAAGTTGGCGGCCATGCTGGGATAGCGAGCTTATGCCCATAAAAAAAGACGACGGTATCCAGCGGCGCTCACATTTTCGCTTGCGCTATCCCGAAGAGGAGCGATTGCAACTGTGCACCGATGAAGGGGAGTTCTTTGTGTGCGAAGTGTCGGAAAGCGGTTTGCGTATCGTGCTGCAATCGGACACCAGTTTAGAGCACGTGCCCGACCGTTTGGTGGGCCTGCTCAGCGTACAAGGTGACACGTTGGCTATAGAAGGCCGTGTGCTCCGCCGTGATGGCAAAGAAGCGGTGTTGGTCTTATCCGAAGGTATCCCATTGCCGCTGATCCTGAATGAGCAGCGGCGTTTACTACGCAAATATCCCGGCTTGTTTGGGCGCGATTAAAGGCGCTGTTCGCCGCGTTGAATGGCGTCATACACTGATGTGTCTAAGGCTTGATATTGTCCTTTCAGCAACACATACAAGGGTTCCTTGCAAGCGGCGGGTTCAAAGCCTTCGGATTTTAAATCCACCTTGCGGTATTTGAAGGTGCCGGTGACTTCCTGACTGGATTTCACCCTGAGAAACAAAGGCAAGGCGTAGGCTGGCAGTTGTTCCTGAACATGCTTGGCAAAACCAGCAAAGTCGAACTCATCTAGTGCGCAATTGGGGGTAATGGCCGCCATGCCTGCGCGGCCGTCACAATTCGGTACTTCCACGCCGTACACAACGGCTTGCTCCATTTGGGGCCAAGCGTTGGTTGCCGCTTCGACTTCCGTGGTGGCGACGTTTTCACCCTTCCAGCGAAAGGTGTCACCCAAACGATCTACAAACTGGATATGTTTGAAGCCTTGGTCTCGTACCAAGTCGCCGGTATTGAACCAACAATCTCCAGCAGAGAACACATCGTGAAGTAGCTTTTTCTGGCTAGCAGAGGCATCGGTGTAGCCTTCAAAACCAAAGCGCTCAGTGACTTCGGTAATCAAGAGGCCGGATTCACCCTTGGCCACTTTGAGCATGTTTCCGGCGGCATTGCGTACTGGCTCGTCGGCTTCTATGTCGTACTGAACCACAGCGAAGGACATAGGGCAGAAGCCCGCTGTGCGGTCCACATTAAAGGCGTTTGTGAACAACAAATTACCCTCAGAAGCACCATAGAATTCATTGATGTGCCCGATGTCGTAGCGGTTTTTGAATTCATCCCAGATCTCTGGGCGCAAGCCATTGCCAACACAGATGCGCACGCGGTGTTGTCGATCGAGGGGGTTGGTGGGTTGGCTGAGTAGGTAGCGGCAGAGTTCGCCGATGTAGCAAAACATGCTGGCGTCATAGCG
Source organism: Oceanococcus sp. (assembly GCA_051252075.1). GTDB lineage: Bacteria > Pseudomonadota > Gammaproteobacteria > Nevskiales > Oceanococcaceae > Oceanococcus. Next base: position 11,559 of record JBPOFU010000025.1, read on the forward strand.
CCGAATATCATCCCAAAAGCCGCTGGCAGAGAACTTTCGTGCCAATGCAAGGGTCGCGCCGCCGCCGAGTACGGCAGACCATGCCAGTGTTAAAGCATTGTTGTGATACAGCGGTAAACAGCAATAGAAGACATCGCGTGGTGATGTGCCCAAAGCGGCTTGGCCCATAGCGTAGCAAGCGCGCATCCAGCGTAAATGACTCATCACCGAGGCTTTGGGTAGGCCGGTGGTGCCAGAGGTGAAGATGTAATACGCCGGTTGTCCTAACAACACGTCATCGGTGCTTGCTGGATTGGTATCGGCTTGCTGCGGCAGCAAGGCGTCCAAATCGATGTAGCCTGTTGGCGTGTCTTCTTTGTTGTCGTCGCGAACATACAAACGCGCCGCTAATAAGCTGTCATCGAGTTGCTCGCTGATTTCATCAAGAGCCTCCTGCAATTCGGACCCAACGATGCAAAATTTGGGCTGCACCAAGTTCAGGCTGTGCTTGAGTACGTCGCCACGCTGTGAGGTATTGATCATGCTGGCGACTGCGCCCAGTTTGACGATGCCCGCCACCGCGATTAATACATCGGGCCGGTTTTCCATGAAAATGGCCACGGCATCACCACCGCTGACACCTTGGCTGGAAAAATAATGTGCATAGCGATTGGCGGCGGCATTGAATTGAGCATAGGTGATGCTCTGATCTTCGTATTGCACCGCAATTTGGTTAGGGCGCTCTTTGGCCTGGCGTTCTACCATGGCGCCTATTGATTGAGCCTTATCTTTATTCAGCATCAGCGTCTTGGCCATGGCCTTAACGGTGCGGGGCAACTCGGGCGCTAAACCTAAGGCGCGTTTTGCGATGTCACGAAAAGCTATAGTTTGGTTGCTGCTCATTTCAAATCCTTTAAGAATGCTCACGTTGTTGCTGTGATTCTCGACCGCGGCGATGATAGCACCGGACATTCACTACGAGGCAGTGCTAATGCCAACAATCATATTTTGGGCGGTGCCTGTATTTGTAGGGCTGCTGGCCCTAGAGTTTTTCTGGTTTCGCCAGCGCCCAAAGAGCGCTGCGCGTGGTTATGAAACAGCAGATACCTGGGCCAGTTTGTCTATGGGGGTCGGCAATCTGCTAACCGCCACTGCGTGGAAGGCGGTCGCCGTGGGCTTGCTGTTTGGGGTGTACGAGTGGCGCATAAACACGGTCCCCATGCAGGCGTGGTGGGCTTGGGGCTTATTGGTCCTGGCTGATGATTTCGTTTATTACTGGTTTCACCGTTTTGGTCACCGCGTTCGCTTGGGTTGGGCTGCGCATGTCAATCACCACTCCAGTTCTTATTACAATTTATCTACGGCCTTGCGCCAATCATGGACTGGGCCGTTTTTGAAAGTGTGGTTTTATTTGCCGCTGGCCTTTTTGGGCTTCCATCCGTTGATGATTTTGACTGGCCAGGCTATCAGTCTGATTTACCAGTTTTGGATACACACCGAAGTGATTCATCGCCTGCCGCGGCCTGTGGAGTGGCTATTTAACACGCCCTCACATCATCGTGTGCATCACGGTTCTAATCCTCAATATCTGGACAAAAATTATGCCGGTATTTTTATCATTTGGGATCGTCTATTCGGTACCTTCATTGCGGAAACTGAGCCAGTTCAGTACGGTTTGACTAAACCTTTGCAAAGCCGCAATCCGTTTTGGATTGCATTTCATGAATGGATTTTCATGCTCAAACATGTGTGGCACGCCAAGCATTGGAAAAACAAATTGGGCTATTTATTAATGCCGCCGGATTGGGACGCAAAAGAAGCCGATGAGCCAGAGTTGCATTTGCAATCTAAGTCAGGCGCATAAACAAGAATAACGCCAGCATCATAACGCCCACGGCGAGTTTAGCGGCGGTGCCGATGAGCAAGCCGATGGTCGCGCCTACACCGGCGCGCCCCGCGGCGTCCATTTTTCGGCCGCTCATGAGCTCGCCAATCATGGCACCAAAAAAAGGCCCGAGTATGAGCCCAACAGGGCCGAAGAAGATGCCCACTATGGCGCCTAAGGTGGCGCCGAATATGGACAGGCCAGAGGCTCCAAATTTCTTGGCTCCCAGTGCGCCAGCGACAAAATCTGCCAAAACACCCAGCGCCGCGAGTACGCCCAAAGCCACCAGGCTGCCAGTGCCCACATGTTGATAGCCCTCTATCCAAGCCGCCATCCATAGACCGCCGAATAGCAAGGGTGGGCCGGGGATGGCGGGAAATACAAGCCCCACCAGACCCAGGCCAATCAGGGTGATGGCTCCCGCCCAAAGCAGGATGAGCGTTATCCATTCGCCGCTAAATTCCATGGTTCAATCGGCCTTTTTATTCATTCAGTATTGTTCGAAGTCAGCGAGTTGCAGAGCTGCGTCAGAAGCACAAAGTGTACGCAGGGTTCGTTATGAGGTTTTTAGCCATTGCACGATGTCATCCGCCTCTTTGGCGGCGAATCCCAATCGCAGATCGCCATCCTTGTCGATCACGGGGCGCTTTATCAGCGCAGGGTGTTCGCACAGGAGGGTGGCGGCGGAGCTTTCGGCCCGCTGCTTCTCATCGTCGGATAGCTTTCGCCATGTGGTGCCACGCCGGTTGATGACGGCATCGCCTAGTTGCTCTAGCCATGTTTGTATTTGTTCCAGCTCGACTCCGTCGCGTCGAAAGTCATGGAATTGAAAATCTAAACCGGCCAGTTGCAGCGTTTGGCGGGCTCGTTTCACAGTGTCGCAATTGGGTATGCCGTAGAGGGTAATCATGTCGCGTTGTTGTCACATTGAGAGGCAATTATAGGGTAGGTATCGATCAAAAATAGTTCGACTTTGTGGGATTTATCCTCTATTGTGCGGGCCAGAGGTTTAATAGCCTCGTTTTCAGTGAACTTGCGTTCGCTGTGTTTTTTGTTTTTATTTTGGAAGTTTTAATGTCAGATGCAACGACCGGTACGGTCAAATGGTTCAACGAAGCCAAAGGTTTTGGATTCATCACCCCAGCAAATGGTGGTGAAGATCTGTTCGCTCATTTTCGGGCTATCGAAGGCGACGGTTTCCGCACTTTGAAAGAAGGTCAGCAAGTACAGTTTGAAGTAACAGAAGGTCCTAAAGGCCTGCAAGCGACTTCTATCCGCGCACTGTAAAACGCGGACAGATTAAAAAGCCGGCAATGCCGGCTTTTTTGTGTCTGCTGTTGGTGCTTGCTTGGCGATCTGGAATCGGCGAGTACTGAATAAAGTGGTATTTTCATATTAAGTTGAAGATTACCTCTGTTCAATCCGGAGGCACTGCCGGCTGCTTTGGGCGCAAAGCGGAAGGTGGCCCCACTGGCCAGATCTCTCCAAAGCAGTCGTCCCACTGGAAGGCCAACCGAGGCCCGAGCATGGCAGAGCGGCCCTTCGTGTTTTCGACTCCCCAAAGAACAAAGCCGTCACTGGCGATTCAAAAATTGCAGGCAATCCTCGGCAATTAATGAGGTTTTCTAGTTATGCAACTAACCTCTCGGATTAGGAAAAGCCAAATGGAAAAGCGAACAACCCAAATCGCCTTAATCTGAAAAATTGGCCGCCCCAAAGGGACGGCCAATGCGACTTGCAGGCTCCCCTGCGCCAGCCCTCAAAGGCCCGGTGCCGTCGCCGCAAACGGCAAATCCGCTATACGTTTCGTGTTCAGCCGGCTATATCAAAGCCCCATGAATTTTTGGGCCTTCGTATGAATAAACTCAATGAATTTACTCAAGATTTAGTACAAGCCCACTTTCGACACGGTACAAACACCACTACTCGTATTTCCGTTATCGTCCTCATCTGTAATGGTCAATAATGTTTGGCGTTTGGCAGCTTTAGCAGCAATCAATGTCGCATACAACCGATCCGGTCGAAAACTCTCTAGGGCAACAGAATTCGCCGACAAATCGCAAGTAAACACCTTGCCTGAATCCACTCGCAGATTCCAACTCCCGGCGCGCCTACCGGCGCTGTCGACAAGTTGAATACTGGCGAAAACACCTGCAGGAGTGGGCAACATGAGGATTCTATAATCCTCATTATCCAACGCAAGATCTTGACTTTCAGCTGCGGCGTTTGTGCTAGAAAACGCCGTGATAGCGCCAAGCACTAAGGTCGAAAAAACTGTTTTTCTATTCATGGTTTATTCCTTGATGAAGTGGTGCGATATTGAGTCGGGCAAGCCTGTGCTAAGCGCGCTTAGCAAAGTCACAATTCGTTTGGAGGCTGCCCAAGCGCTATAGCAATAAAAAATTCACTGCTTGCACAGCAGCAGCTGGGTTCTGAATCGGTGCTGCCGTTGGAGCAGGAGTCGGTGCTGCCGTTGGAGCGGGAGTCGGTGCTGCCGTTGGAGCGGGAGTCGGTGCCGTCGTTGTCACTGGAGTTGGCGTGGCTGTGGCTGTAGCTGCAGGTGTTACTGCTGGCGTCGGTGTTGCGATAGGTGTCGACGAAGCCCCTGGCGTTGCGGTCGCGGTCGTTGTCGGAGCCGGAGTTTGCGTAGCCAATGGTGACGATGTTGGCTGCGCTGATTCTCCACCGCCACCGCCACCGCCACCGCCGCCACAGCCAAATAAAATTAAGCAGAACATGATGGACAAGAGTGACCGCATGGGCCGTCTCCCACCGATAGGTTTATAAGTCATTGCGCATGCCATGGCTCAGTACATCCCAACTTGAATGACTCGGCATTCGTCACCTGTCGTATTGACATCACTCACGACAATAACCAATTTACTTTCTGCGGCTTTTGCTGCTATCAATGTGGCAAACAAGCGATCCGAATCTAAGGAAGAAAGATAAACATTTCTCTGATTAATCGGGCAGTTAAAGGTTTTTCCACTATCCACTCTGGTGCCGAATGTCTGATTCGGAAGCAAAACGATGCGGGCGTAACTTGTATCCCCGATAGGCACTAAGATCAGATCATATTCGTCCGACTCCAAGATAATTTCTTGTTGTTCCGCATACACACTCGTGCTGGCAAAAATGCTGGAAATTACTAACAACAGTGCTGTACATGTGGCTTTTATAGTCATGATGCGTGCCCCTTTGAAATGGCTTAACGTTTTATTGAGAAGGACGCTAATGCTCGCCCTACAGCTATAAGCGTCGGGACCAAATCATTCTCCTCATCCGGGCCTGAAATTTTTCAAGCATGGACACCCTGCGTAAGGCCATAAGGCATCTCGCCTGCCCCTGAGCCGAGGCTATAGCGGTTAGATCTCGACCGAGGCGTTGATCCACTACCGCGCGGTAGCCGCCGATGAAACTCTGCCCTTACAACTTCCGCACCTTGCGATAGCAAGGCGATTCGAAACGAATGATGGCTTTAGCCAACTCGGCATTGGTCATGCAGCCATAGCTTTGTAGGGTTTCGACGCTGAATACTCGCAATCAGGCGGCAGTGTTGTCCCCCGGATTGATCGTCACGACTCCGTCACCTCCATCTGTTTTTTTCATTTCGATGAGGGGATTCATAGAGCCTTGTCGCATAGGTCTTATGAATGCCATTTCATTTATGAAACATCGAGGACGGTCAGATGAATTCAAAGCACATTACCCAAATTTTATCCGCCAGTGCCTGTGCGCTGGCGTTAATCGCCTGTGGCAGCAGTAGTGACGACGGTAGCGCTGGCAGTATCGACAACGGCGGCGCGGACACAGGTCTATCGCCCGAAGCAAATGCGGCAAAACAAGCGCTGGTTGGTTCGTGGTTTGCTGCCTGCGAGGTCGACGGTGAAAACACTTCTTTGCAAGAGCGAAATGAGTTTTCAGCGTCGCAACTAACATATTCTCAAGACACTTTCCTCAACAATAATTGTTCCGGCGCACCTGAATCTACAATATTGTTTATTGCTGATTACGATGTCGGCAATGCAAACGCGACATCCAGCAACGTTGGGGGTTTTCCCATAGACCTAACCCTCGATGACGGGTCTCTTGTTCTCAGCATTTTCCGAATCGAGCAGAACAATACGGTTTTGCTAACCGGGGATTCAGATGGCCCAAAAGATTCAGACGGCCGAGACTCCTCACTCGCGGAAACACCATACATGGCCGGAACCCCAACCCCACCCATTGCAACGCCTGCTCCAACGAACCCATGTGATGTGGATAGCGATGGTGGCCGCGCTTGTGCGACACCAATTTCCCTACTAGTTAACAATACCTCGGACTCTATCACCACGAACTTGTCGAAGGCAGACGATGTTGATTTCTTTTCAATCGATATAGGAGACGGCATCGATTCACTCCAAATAACTACGAGTGGCGCTCCCGGCTTGGACTGCTATTTAACAGACTCAGAAGGAAATTATATTGACCGCAGTTACAGCAGTGGTTCCAATAGTTATATAGACAATTGTATTATTGATGATCGGCGGGTCCCGCCTAATGGGACATATTTCGTCCAAGTGAGCACTACGCCCTCGAAGTTCCGCGATGGTGAAGATTACACTTTAACCGTACGTGGGACGCGGTCCGGCTGCTCACCGCAACGTGACCCAGATGAAGATGGTGACTATGAGTGCGCTCGATCTATAGAACTGCCTTTCCAAACACAGGGCACGCTACTCATAGAGTCCGCAGGGGACGAATCAGACTGGTATACCTTCGAGCTAACGGAACCAACAAAAGTAAGTTACGCGGCCTCTTCGAACTCAAACGACCTTGTACTTTACTGTCAATTCCAAGAGTACAAAGAAAATCTCATTACTCAGGCATGCGACTCTGCCAATTCCAGCACATTAAATTTCGACTTGACACCCGGCACGTACTATTTTTCGGTGAAAAGCCAAAATGGTGTCAGCGGGTCTTACAACGTTTATATAAACAACTGATTAGTAATTGATTGCGAGTGTCAACTCATTGCTAACCGGACCATCGGGCCGGCACTAATCTTACGGATATATAAGCGTCCCGAGTAATGAGCATTGTCGCCAGACATCGACTGACATCCAAACTAAATAACACTGACATGGCGGAACCGGGCAACCGGTTCCGCTTTTTTTGTTTTATGAATTCAGATGAGGGGATGCAGTGCCATTTGTCGCATACCTCTGTAGCACCCTTTTATTTCGTGCAGATCAAGGACAGACAAATGAATTCGAAACGTTTCCTCCAAGTTTTATCGACTAGCACTTGTGCGCTGGCGCTAGCCGCCTGCGGTAGCAGTGATAGCAGCAGCGATAGCAACCTATCAGCCGCGGCGAATGCTGCGAAACAAGCCTTGCTTGGCACTTGGACCGGTGCTTGCCAAGATTTGAGTAGCGGCAACAACAGTACCTCCTCTCAGCAATCAATAGCGTATACGACTACGCAAATCACGATCTCGGAGGCCACTTTCAACGACAACGGCAGTTGTTCTGGGACAGCGGATTTCACAGAAGCCACCAGGGCGAGCTACGTGGTCGGCAATGCCAATGCAACATCGACAAATGTTGGGGGTTTTCCGATCGACTTGACTCTACCAAGCGGCAGCGTTTTGCTGAGCATTTTCCGCATAGAGCAAAACGATACGGTTTTGCTCGTTGGTAATGGGGACGGCCCCAAAGATGACGATGGCCGTGAATCCACACTCAACCCGGCGCCATTCATGAAAGACGGGGCAGCAACCCCCTCGACGACACCTGCTCCTACGGCTGCCCCAAATGATGGTGGCAGAGCCGCAGCACTAGAAGGTCTGCAAGGCGCTTGGTTTAGTTCATGCCAGGATCTTGGCGGTCCATCTGCACGTGTACGCTTTACCTTTAATGGAACCCGGCAAACCAACGACACCGACTTTTACTCTGACAGTCAAGACTGCTCTACAAGTCCAAATGCGGATTTTTCCAGTTCGCAACCTGCAAATATTGTGGTGGGTGATGCCGTAACGACAAGCGGCGGCATGTCTGCCCGAGCCATCGATATTAATGCTGACTCTGGCGAGCAAAATTTAAGTATTTTCCTAATCGATGAAAATGGAACGCGTTTATTCATTGGTGATAGCGAAGGAGCAAAAGATGCCGATGGGCGTGATTCTCAGCTCAACTTCGATTTGCCCTTTACAGCAGGAACGCCTCCCGCGGTGCAATAGAACAAACGCCTAAGTTTATTGGCGCTTTTATGGCGGAGCCGGGAAACCTGTTCCGCCTTTTTTATTAGAAAAACCCAAATGAGGAGATTCAGTGACATTTGTCGCTTAGATCTGTAGCACCCTTTCATTTCGGACAGATCAAGGAAAGACAGATGAATTCGAAGAATTTACTTCACGCTTTATCAGCCAGCGCCTGTGCGCTGGCTTTAGTCGCCTGCGGTAGCAGCAGTAGTGATAGCAGCAGCGATAGCAATCTCTCAGCCGCGGCAAATGCAGCGAAACAAGCGTTGCTTGGCACTTGGACCGGTGCTTGCCAAGATTTCAGTAGCGGTAGCAACAGCACCTCCACTCAGAAATCAATAGCGTATACGACTACGCAAGTCACGATCTCGGAGGCCACTTTCTTCGACAACGGCAGTTGTTCTGGGACAGCGGATTTCACAGAAGCCACCAGAGCGAGCTACGTCGTAGGCAATGCCAATTCAACATCGACAAATGTTGGAGGTTTTCCGATCGACTTGACTCTACCAAGCGGCAGCGTTTTGCTGAGCATTTTCCGCATAGAGCAAAACGATACGGTTTTGCTCGTTGGTAATGGGGACGGCCCCAAAGATGACGATGGCCGTGAATCCACACTCAACCCGGCGCCATTCATGAAAGACGGGGCAGCAACCCCCTCGACGACACCTGCTCCTACGGCTGCCCCAAATGATGGTGGCAGAGCCGCAGCACTAGAAGGTCTGCAAGGCGCTTGGTTTAGTTCATGCCAGGATCTTGGCGGTCCATCTGCACGTGTACGCTTTACCTTTAATGGAACCCGGCAAACCAACGACACCGACTTTTACTCTGACAGTCAAGACTGTTCTACGACTCCGGATGCGGATTTATCCAGTTCGCAACCTGCAGACATTGTGGTGGGTGATGCCGTAATGACAAGCGGCGGCATGCCTGCCCGCGCCATCGACATTAATGCAGACTCTGGCGAACAAAACTTAAGTATTTTCCTAATTGATGAAAATGGGACGCGTTTATTCATCGGTGATGGCGAAGGCACGAAGGATGCCGATGGGCGTGATTCTCAGCTCAATTTCGATATGCCCTATACCGCTGGAACGCCGCCAGTTCCAGTGACCAGCTCTTGCGATAATGACACGGACGGTGGTTTTGAATGCGCCAATCAACTGGGCGAAGTTGGATTCGATAATCAACGTATTGAAGACAATTTAGACGTACCCCTAGGAGATGCAGCTGATTATTTCGCATTCGAAATAGCGGGCGCTGATGACCTGTTTGGGACCACTCTAATTATCGATGTTCGAGATCCCACTGGCGGAACTTTTTTACCGGTTTGTACGTTGTACGAAAACGACGATGGCACTCCGCGTGAAATCGCAAGCGGCTGTGCCATACGTCAAGGCCGCGCCAGAAACGGCAACTACTTTTTAGTCGTCCAGGGCGCTGACCAGCAGAGCAGTGGCAACTATCAAATCGATTATTTAAGAGAATAGAATTCGCCAACATGTGCTAAAAAATAAGGCCGCCCGGCATCGCCAGGCGGCTTTTTTCGCGGGATTCAAAGCAAACTGAAATCAACTTGATACAGCACCAAGGATTGTGGCTGGTGCACAACATCGGTTTGAGCGCTTTCAAGCTAAAACACGCTATATTGACGCTTGACCAGAACAAGGATATCGATTTTGTGAGTCGCGATAGCAGTCTTATGCCACAAGAGATAACGCACTGGCTCAATGACTGGGCTGGGGGCGATGCTTCGGCTTACGACCGCATCGTTACCGCCTTGTACGATCAATTGCACCGAATTGCCGCCAAGTACATGAACCAGGAAAATCCTGGCCACACTATGCAGGCGACCGCTTTGGTCCACGAGGCCTATGCACGCATTGTTGAGGTTCAAGTCGACTGGCAGGATCGCGATCACTTTCTCGGCGTAATGAGTCGCATCATGCGCCGCGTTTTGGTCGACCACGCACGTGCCCGCAACCGAAAAAAGCGTGGGGATGGTGTTGCGCTACTTCGCTTGGATGATATGGCGACAGTCGCCGGTGAAGAGAATGCGAGCTTGGTCGAACTGGACGATGCCATGACTCAACTCGGCCAAATGGATCCACGCAAAGAGCAAGCTCTCGAACTGTTCTATTTTGCTGGCTTAACCCACCCGGAAATTGCACAAACTCTCAGCATATCCTTAGCCACGGTTGATCGAGACTTGCGTATGGGCCGTGCTTGGCTAAAAAAAACCATAGGCGAGTCGAATTAAGCCACTGACGAAAGCTGCCCCGAATCGCTTGCATTATTCTTCAATTGCTATTGGGGCCGGACATGAAATTGCGTGACAGCACACGCTGGCTTGCAATCGGCGCACTCCTTGTATGTCGCGTAGGCCCAGTACCTGCTACATCCAACCATTCAAGCTCGCAGTGGGATGCGGTGACATCATCTGAACGGGTTGCTCCTTCAGTTGAGCTCACGACGGTCTACGCTAGCCCTCAAGGATGGGTAAAACCCAATCAAGACTTTCACTACACGATCACCCTAGAGAACAATCAAAATAACGATGTTCAATCGTTACAACTCACGGTTGAACCTCCATCTGGACTCCACCATATTGCTAAGGATTTCTCAGCCAGCGGCGGAAGCTTGAGCTTTAGCCCCCAGGGGAAACTGCAATGGGACATCGATAATTTGCCAGCGCATTCCACTCACACTTTGGTGGTAGCGGCGCGCGCCGCAGGATTTTCTGAAGATGCGAAAATTGTATGGAAGGATCTATCGATAACAGCCTCCCTAAGCGTTCAAGGCCAGCTTATTGCGAGCAGTAGCACATTAGGCCCTAAGGTGATTCCGCCGGCTCAAGGATATGACAGCGCCCGCTTTGGTGTGAGGCCGTTCCCTGTCGTTTTGGTGGATTTTCTCGACCCCATTATTGGTAAACACCAAGCCGCCCATTCACCGGGACGCATAGCGCGGTTGATCAACGATGCCGATGATCCAGGCTCCATGTTCCGCCTTTTTGATGACATGTCGTTCGGACAATTGCAGGTGGAGGGCAGCGTGCCCACTTTGGGTATCGGCATGGCCGATTGGGTTTACGCCCCCGGCTTTGAGTTCACCCGGCGTGTGGACGAAGACACCTGCCCGGGGCTCACCCTGGGCGACACTCCCGCCTTGATTGGCAGCCCAGCCTTGCCGCAGCGGATTGTCGACGGCTGGTACCAATTACCTGGCCAGCTGGGGTACTACGGCTGGAACGATGGCGTTCCTCCAGGCAGTTTGGATGGTGATCGCGCCCCATCATTGGTCTATTTACAGGACAGCGGTTGTGGTCCTCTCTCCAAATTGGCGTATGACGCCGCACAAATTTCCGATCCGGAAATCAATTACAACGACTATGACACTAACCACGACGGTCTGGTTGAGTTTTTCATGGTCATATTCGCAGCGTGCCGAGGCAATGGCGATAGCGAACTTGATTCAGAAAATTGTCGCTTCCCACAGGGCCTTGCCAGCATTGATGATCCCATCTCCCACTCCAACTCGCTGGAATTGCATTATCGCGATCCGGTCAGTGGGCTACCCGGTTATCTCTCAGATGATCCATTGGTGGATATACATGGCGTAGCCCAATGCTGGGTTGACGACAACTATGGTGAATTTGACGACTGCAACGGCGCAGGAAATGAACAACTACCCGCCTATGTTCGAGTTGGTTCATACACGATCAACCACGAAGATGCGTTCATCGCGCCCAGTTTGCTGAGTCATGAATATGGCCACACGCTTGGCTTACCGGATTTCTACAACGGCGGCAGCGATTTCAACGCCTACAACACCATGAACTTAATGGCCGGGATGCACGGTCAACACATGACCGTTTTCGGTAAGCAGGAGATGGGCTGGGTGGTGCCGCAGTTTTTATCGGCTGGTGAGCAACGATTAGTCGAAAACTGGCGTGAAATAAAGACAGATACCGGCGAAATACATTGGCAGACACCCGCCGGTGAGGCGTACATCTTGTCCGCAGAAAACGGCGATCAGAATATTCATAATGGGATGGCCTTTGGATTCAAATTACCACCGCGCGGCATTGTGACACCCGAGCAAATTCGTGAGCAAGCCTCAGAAACGCACATCTGGTACTCAGGGCGTGGTGACGACTTTGGCTGCACACCGCATGCCGGCCACAATCTCGACCTCTATTTGCCAGAACTCGCCCAGTTAAGGCCTGGACAATCCATCAGCCTACAATTCAAGTCCTCCTGGGACATAGAATGGGACTGGGATTATGGCTTCGTGATGATCACCACAGATGGTAAAAACTACACCAGCTTGCCGTCCAAGCATGGCTACACCACACCCCGCAGCACCAATCCGCACGGCATTGATTGCCAAAATCAGTACGGAAATGGCCTTAGCGGTCAATCTGGACGATATCAACTGGGCATTCCGGAGAATGAGGATGAGCGTGCCAACTATGACCATGGCGCTCCTTTCCTCGATGATGAATTCGACTTATCGGCCTACGCAGGGCAAAGCATCAGCGTGCGCTTTAGCCTATTCAGCGACCGCTCTGTTGACCGCCCCAATTGGTTTATTGATGATGTAAAACTAGTGGTCGACGGACAAACCATTTTTTCCAGTGATCACGAAAGCGGACCTGAACCCGGACGCTACTTTCCCGGTGGCTGTGGCGAGGACTTCTCGACCGCGGCGATTTGTACCCAGGGATGGAACTGGTTGTCGGCCAGTCAAATTCCAGGCAGCGACCATGCTTATTATTTGGAACTTCGAGACCGTTCGGGATTGGATTATGAGGTGCCCTATCAACTATCTTCGACACCTATTCGGTGGCAGCCCGGTTTGTTTATTGAATACACCGATGAAAATCACGGTTATGGCAACAATGGCCGCCGCGATCATCCAGCGCAGCACTACCTAGATTCCACGCCAGTGGAGGGCGGGAGCTGCGGCGATGATTGCCTTGATGCTGCATTTACCGACGCCCCAGGTGACAGCTTGTTCGACGACCTGTTCTGGCAAGACAATTTTGCTGATCGTACCCGCGCTTCAGGGCGCTGGGAGTTTGACTACAATTGCCTGCGCCTGGAAGTTTTGCAGATGCAGGGCGAGGACACCATTCAAGCTGCCGCCGACCTCAGCGCCAGCGTTATGCTCAGTGCCGGCCCCGGATGCTGGCCCGTTGACTATGGCCAAATAAACACGCCTATACCTAACGCTGAGAACACCGCCACCGCAATATCTGAAGGGGGTCGTTTTCGCGGCGGCTCGCTAGGTCAATGGATGCTGTGTTTGCTTTTTCTTTCCCTGTCTAAGCGCCGCTGCGCCCGTGCTTTCTTCAATCAAAATCCAGAGTTGGTGCATGTACTTGGAAAAAACCCTCGGGGCTGAAGGCTTGGTTCGGCTCACCCTCAAGCAGCTCAGGCTTGCCCAGTTGTAAGCGTGTTTCCGTGCCTCGGAGCATGTCACGTAAGATGTACCGCCCCAATACGTGGCCACCGTCAAATTCAATCAGCGACGACATATCACCTTCCAGTCGCTTGACCAGCTGCCCTTCGGCATTTTCAAATTCAAGCACGGCCACCACGCAATGTTCGCGATCTATATCGAACCGAATGTAGTGATATACCGATTGCTCTGAATAATCCGGAATGACCCCACGGCTATACGTGCTGTGCTCCTGCCACTCCCCTGGATCGAACCCCATTTCTGTGCCCGCGGGAAATGTTCCGTACAGGTGCTGAAAATCCAGGTAGTTAAACCCACTCCCCCACAGTTGCTGCCCGGCCATCGCTGCCGTCAGCTGCCGAACCACGCGCAGCGATGGAATGTACAAGTAAGCTGCATCATGTCCCCTCACGTGTTCGCGTAACAGCATCGCTGTGCCTGCCAAATCGGCGGGTTGCAGGACCCCAGCATTAAGAATTAGTTCGTCAGCTCGTCCATCCACAAGTAGTTCCCCAGCGATGCTTTGCTGCATTACTCCTTGCTGAAGAACATCTAAGCGAAAAGACTGGCGAAATACATTTTGTGCAAAGTTGCGCTGCACGCAGAGTTGCACTTCGTCATATGTCGGACCAGTGGCGCCATAGCCATTGCTGGCAAAAAGGCTGAATGCAATCATCAAGTAACGCATCATTTCATTTCGCTGACTTACTCAAGCGGTGGGAGATCCGCACTACTGTCAACTCCAAGGCGGGCATAGTGATCATACCGGTTGTCGATGTAATTACTTTTGAGTCCACCCACCTCTTCCTTACTCACCCAATGCAGATAACACGTGTGGAGGTTTTTTTGCCAGTCTAAGGATTTGCAGTAAAAGTCGGTTTCATTGCTGCAGAGCTCCATGCATTTTTTCAAGGGTGTATTTTCGAATACTTTGTGGTTGTAACCCTCAATGGCAGCATTAGGCCAGTGCACATAGCCCAAATCGCGGATGCCGTTTGCCGCCAATTGCAAGCGTTGTTTGATGTCCTCGAGACGCTGAATATGTTTCTGAACTCTTGCGACGGATTGACTGCCACCTTGAGCCTCAAGCAAGTCTTGATAGTCTTGCAATATGGAAGATAGTTCGCTGTCATTACGACGCGTCTCGTGCAGTATTTCCAAGGTCGTAGAGTAAGCTGCTAAAGCCCGAGAAATCTCGCCTTTTACGGCAAAAGCGCGTGCTTGAATCGCAAGCCCCCAGCCGTAATCAGGATGTTTTGTCCCCAGCAAGGCTGCAAAGCGAGACAAGGCAGGAGCAATCAAACTTAACGCAGCCTCAGTATCCCCTACCGTCAGATAGGCACTCGCCAAGTGCAGTTCTGCCAATAGGATTAACGGAACATTGGCCCCATCGCGAACATGAAGCCGGTCAAGATGATTTTTCCAGTGCACGACAGCCTCGAATGTTTCCCCTTGTGCCTGATACCAATGTGCATACGCGCTGTCTAGCTGCGCCTGCTCGGCACTGTCGTGCCCCACTCCATCGGCTATCAGGGTCTCACTGCGTTGCAGGCGAATTTTCGCCAGTTCAAAATGCCCAAGCTCAATCAAATAGTGTGCGTGTGCAATCAATGCTCGAAGCAAATAACGTCCGCTGCTCAATGCCTGGCGCTTTTCTTCCATAGCAATCAAAAAATAGAAGTTCTCATTGGCTGCAGCATAGTTGCCTAAGCGCATTTGGCATCGACTCATAAAATAGTGTGTATTCGCGTTATCAACGTGGCGCTGACCTTTGATCCCGCCGATTAGGTTTAAGGAACGCCGAAAGGCTTGGATAGCCTCTTGGCAATCACCTACACGCCACAAAAGTCGCCCCACAATTTCATCCGCCCCCAGCAGCGCACGATCTTTCTCGCCATAATCATTGACCAATAGTGACCGCGCTTGTCGCGCCCAATGAAGCGCATTGGCATAGTCATGATTCATTTCATGCCAAATCGCGATTAAAAATTGAGCGCGTGCCAAGTCTTTGCTGTCTGGCCTGCTCTGGTCTTGCAACAGAACCAACGCCTGCTCGGCCTGTGCCAGCATGAAAGGCTCACGACGCTGATTGCGCTGATGCAGCTCGACCAAGCCCAATAGGCTTCTGGCATAGCGCACTGGCTGGTCATCCCGCCGTGTCTGTCGAATCTGCAACGCCGCTTCAAGCAAGGCCTGAGATTCAGCCCAGATTTCGAGTTGAATAAGCGCCGCACCCAAAACTTCCATCGCCTCAGCGATGAGCGGATCCGCCTGTGGAAGATGAGCTTGGCGGAGTTGTAAAGCCCGGCGCTGTAATGCTATCGCCTGTTCAACTTGTCCTAATCCTTGCTGCGCTTGGGCCATACTCAGCATCAAGCGCGCAGCTACCAGCGGCTGAGCCCCCAATTCCTCTTCCAGACGACTGGCACCTTGTGCCAATATTTCGGCGACACTGGTAGTAGGATCTTGCTCTTCAGGATTCGCGTGGCTGATGAGGTTAACCATAAAATCGGAAACCTCTTCGGCAATATTACGCTCCTGGGTTGCGACATCTCGCTCCACGGTGAGACGCCAAGTGTAAAACGCCACTAGAGCCATAAGCGCGAACACGGTTAGGCCACCGCTGACCACAGCAAACACATTGCGGCGCAAATATTTTCCTATGCGGTAACGCCAACTAGCGCGCTGCGCTAGCACCGGCTGATGCTGTAGATATCGCCCAATATCTTCCGTCAATGCGACTGGTGAGGAATAGCGCTGATTTGGCTGCTTGCGCATGGCTTTCAGCGTAATTTCGTCCAAATCCCTATCAATTTGGCGAAACGTAGGTTTCCAGTCACTCGCTCGACGTTGCTCGGACTGAACTTGGGCCAACCGCAAACTGGGGCGCAATGGCTCGGTGTTGCATACTGCGTTTTGCAAATCCAATGGGGATTGTCGCCATTGGGCATAGGGTGCTACGCCAGTAAGCAATTTGTACAACAACACGCCCAGAGAATAGACATCTGAGGCGGTGGTGATGCGTTGGCCTCGAATTTGTTCTGGGCTGGCGAACTCGGGTGTCATTGCACCCGCCCCAAACAATGTTTCATTGACTTGAGTGGTGCCCTCGGCCTGCATCAACTTGGCAATGCCAAAATCTAGCAGCTTCGCCTGGCCTGTCGCGTCAACCAACACATTCGAAGGCTTAATATCCCTATGGATCACTAGGCTTTGGTGAGCGGCCTGTACCGCCGCACAGACTTGTTGAAATAGACGCAATCTTTGCGTCAAACCTAGCTGATGGCTTTGGCAGTACACATCAATGGGCTCGCCTTCAATCAGCTCCATTGCCAAGTATGGCAAGCCCTGTTCCGTCGTGCCGCCATCGAGCAATCGGGCGATACCGGGGTGCTCTAGATCAGCCAGCACCTGACGCTCGTGCATAAATCGCTCGACCGCCTTGTCGCTCGGTAACTGCTGCCTTAACAACTTAATCGCGACATCTTGACGAAATGCGCCATCGGCTCTTTCCGCTCTGTACACCGCTCCCATGCCACCCTCGGCAATCTTGGCAACAATGCGATAAGCACCAATGACACTACCTTCGCCAATCTGCGAGCGAGTCATTTGACTGGCTTCACCGGAAATCAGTGTGGAAAACCCCGTTTTGGCCTCCGCATCCGCTGACAGTAAATCTTGCACCTCAGAACGCAGTTCCTCGTCCTCCAGCTCGGTCTTCAAATAGTCGGCGCGCTGCGCGGGCGCCAAGTTTAGAGCCGCTTGGAAATGCTTCTCCAAGACACGCCAACGTGCCTGTGGGGACAGTTCGCTGTCCATATCAATCCCTGAGGAAGTTCTGATCAAACTTTAAATTGAAATAATGACTACAAGATCATCACATAAAAACCGCCACACGAGGGCTGCCAAAGCGCCTTGCAGATCCAACTGCTCCAGCCGGGCACGAACAGAGCAACGGAGTTCGATTCAAACCACGAGAGCGAAAATATTTTTCTTTGCATGAGGACATTCAGCATCCGTTGTCGCTGTATTGGTTATCGAAGAAATCCAACACAGAGAAAATCTTGGCTAAGACCTAGATCGAATCCATCAATTTACTCATATAGGACAATTGAAATGAACCTCTCGAAACATCAATCAGCTTCTTACGACTCTGCGAATCAATCGAACGTTCGTAAAAGCGCTGGAACCCGCAGAAGCTCCTACTCTTGGGCACTTGCGGTCATCTTTGGTTTTGTCGGCCTTAGTTTCAATGCGACTGCATTGACGACGGAAGGTGTAACAGGGCGCAATGTCGTCGCAGTGACCTTTAATGGAGGCCGCCTGGAACAGGCTGGTTCCAAATGGCAAGAATATGGCGATCACGGCGGACCACGTTTCACCTTCCAGGAAACGCATAGGGACGATTGGTCTGTATATTTGCTCGACCGATCCCGCGGCGTTGATCTTCAAATTGACATTCATCGCAAAAAAGTTCTGTACGGGGAAAACGGCGGACAAAAGCGCGACCTTTATTCAATCACCCAAGCGGTGAGAAAATCTGATCCTGCTCCGCAATCAAATAAACGTGCCGTCAACGCCGGACCAATCTGGAATCAAGGTGACGCTGAGACCAAATGCCCCAAGCTGGCCTATCAGCAGGGCGGCCAATGGACTGGGCAATGGTGGACAACCGTGCAGGGTAAAATGTCCGTTTGCGAAATCAAATTCTAGTATCAAGCAAACTTAGAACGATGCAGCTAGTGGCCGTCCATAGGGCGGCCACTGCGGCTTCACACCTACGTAAGGCCAACAACTCTTTGGGGTCAAAGCGTTCGCCATTTGGACATTCAATGCAGATCATTGGATACATTATCGACAGAGCGGCGAGAGAACTAATAAGTGCGTCACCGGATAGGAGTCTTTCGGCTGCCGCTTAGCGTAATTAGCGACAGGCTTCAGGTACGCCGCATTTGGACTGCTAATGCGCAACAGCCGATTGTTCCTGCTGAGGGACTTCAAGGTCCGCAATGGCACGACTCGCGCGACCACTTCATCGAGCGTACGACTGGTTTCGGGCAAGGTAGTTGTTTGCGGAGTGCTGACTCTGAACGTCCGCATTGGTCATTCCGGTGGGCATTGTTCGAACTTGGATGTAGGGCCGCTCTAGGCACAATCCGGAAGTCCGTTCTGTGCAGTTTTGGGTTAAGAAGCTGAGTCATTCAGTCCTGAGATACAAATAGCCGATTTAAGTATCCGGTGCGAGCCGCGTAATGATGCGTGCGCCAATCGCATCGCCCCAAACATTGACTACGGTGCGGCACATATCCAGCATTCGGTCGATGCCGAGTATCAAGCCGACGGCGGCAAGGGGCAGGGTGGCCGTACCCGGTAAATTGCCTAGCGAGGAATTCACCGCTTCGACGACGATCACCATGGTGACCAAGCCTGCCGATGGAATGCCGGCAGCACCGATCGCCGCCAGTGTCGCAGTAACGGCAATCAATATGAGCTCAGTTAAGCCAAGTTGTATGCCGTAGGCTTGAAACAAGAACACTACCGCCACTGCCTCGTACAGAGCTGTGCCATCCATATTGATGGTAGCGCCTAAAGGCAGGACAAAGCGGGAGGAGCGGCGACTGCAACCAGAAGCTTCCGCGGCTTCCATGGTTACCGGCAAGGTGGCGGAAGACGAATCTGTGCCGAAGGCTGTCATGAGGGCCGGCCGCATGCCTTTGAGATATGTCCAAGGGTTCACCTTGACTGTGATCCATAAAATCAGAGGTAGGGTGACCAGGGCGTGAACACTCAAGCCAGCGATCACGGTGACCACATAAGCGGCCAGTGGACCAAATAAACTGCCTAAACCTATGCGAGCCACAGTCCATGCGACCAGGGCAAAGACTCCGATGGGCGCAAGTTTGAGTATCCAATCGACGATACGCATCACCGCGTCCAGCAGCGCTTCGAAGAAACTCACAACGGGCCTGGTCTTTTCGCCGCCAGCAGCCAGGGAAACGCCCAGAATCAAGCTAAAGGCAATCACCGGCAAAAGTTTAAAGTCTGCAGCTGCGCCTATGGGGTTGGAGGGTATCAATTGAGATACCAGATTCATTAGGGCGCCAGCTAAGCCAGCTGAGCCGGTTGCTTCCACCTGTGCAATTTTATCGCTGGATTGCCCGGCATAGGCTTGTTCACCGCCGCTGATGACGTCTAGTCCCAGGCCTGTGCCTTGCCCGCTAGGGTCTCCAGGCATGATGGCAGTGACCAAAATCAGGCCAGTGATCACGGCAATAAGCATGGTGCCGAAGTAATACACCACGGTCCATCCGCCGACGCGGCCGAGTTTGCTGGGGTCGCCTATGGCGTTCACGCCGACGATGACGCTGGATGCGATCAACGGCACCAAGATCATTTTCAACAAACCCATGAATATCGTGTTGCCAAGCAACGACAGGCTGCCAATCCAAATCGCGGGGACAGCGCCTTGGTATATCTGGTAGAGAGTTTCGCCGAGGATTGCACCGGCAATCAGTCCTGCCAGTATCCACACCGTGATTTTAAAGTCGTTCATGCTAGCGCTTTGCGTTGTATGGTTTTACCGCAGTGTAATGCAAGGGTTGAAGATCACCTACGCAGCTTGGAATTCGCCGGTACAATCGCAAGCTTTTGTGGGATTTAAGGGAGCGGGCAATGCAGACATTAGCGGGTAAAACACTGGTAATCAGTGGGGCGTCACGAGGTATTGGTTTGGCAATCGCCAAACGGGCGGCGCGCGACGGTGCCAACATCGCGATTTTGGCCAAAACTGACACGCCACATCCCAAATTGCCCGGCACCATACATACCGCAGCACAAGAGATTGAAGACGCGGGCGGCAAGGCTTTGCCTATCGTCTGTGATATCCGTGATGAAGAAGGAACGGAAGCTGCGGTCAATCAGGCGGCTGAGCATTTTGGTGGTATCGACATCTGTATCAATAACGCCAGTGCAATTAATTTGGTTGGCACGTCTCATTTGAGTATGAAGCGCTATGACTTGATGCACGGGGTCAATTCCCGCGGTGCATATTTGCTCTCCAAGCTGTGCATCCCGCATTTGAAAAAATCTGAGAATCCACATGTTTTGAACATCTCACCACCGCTGGATTGGGATGTGAAATGGTTTAAGCCGCACGCCGCTTACACCTTAGCTAAATACGGGATGAGTGTTTATGCGTGGGCGATGGCTGAGGAGTTCAAGTCGTTAGGCATCGCTTTTAACTGCTTGTGGCCGCATACCCCGATCGCTACAGCGGCGATTCAAAATATGCCGGGATCACAGGCTATGGTGGCGGCTAGCCGTACGCCGGAAATTATGGGCGATGCCGCTTGGCATGTGCTGACCAAACCGAGTCGAGAGTTCACCGGGCAATTCTGCATTGATGATTTGATATTGCAGGACGCCGGGGTGACGGACTTCAGTGTGTATCAGTTTGAGCCGGGTCAAAAATTGGCGCCAGATTTCTTCGTTCCTGCCGATTGTCCGCCTATCGTTGAGTAGTCGTAGATGGACATTTTGACGACGGTGTTGCTGCTGGTCGCGGGTCTAATTAACTTTGTGCCGGTGTTTGGTGTGTTCGGCGGGCGGCGTTTGCAGGCTGCCTATGGTTTGGATATCGCCGATTCCAACTTGCAGATCTTGTTACGTCATCGCGCGGTGTTATTTGGTTTGGTTGGCGGCTTCATGCTGTACGCGGCCTATTGTGTATCGTATCGACCCGCGGCTTATGCCATGGGTTTCATCAGCATGCTCAGCTATTTGTGGCTGTGTTGGCAGGTGGGTGATGCCAACCGGGCATTGAAAAAAATCGCTGCTGTGGATGCCGTTGGGTTGGTGGCATTGGTTGCTGCGGTATTACTCGATACTTTGCACTAGCGTGGCGGACTACATCACTGAGCAGGGCTTCGAAAACCTGCGTCTTGAGCATCAAGCTTTGTGGAAGCGGCGGCGCGAAGTCGTCGCTGCCTTGTCCGCTGCGGCGGCCGAGGGCGACCGCTCGGAGAATGCGGAATATATTTATCGCAAGAAAGAGCTACGGGAGGTGGATCGCCGCCTGCGTTATCTGGGCAAGCGTTTAGAAGAACTGAAAGTGCCTCAGGCTTTACCCTCTGACACTCAGCGGGTCTATTTTGGAGCTTGGGTCGAGATTGAGGATGATGACGGTGCTACGCAGCGCTTACGCATAGTCGGTTCCGATGAAACCAATGCGAAGACAGGCTGGATTAGTTTGCGTTCGCCCATGGCCAAGGCGTTGTTAGGGCGTGGCCTGGATGATCAGGTCCGGGTGCAATTGCCTAGCGGGCCAAAGCCTTACGTCATAGTGGATATTGCTTACGACGAAGGCGTATAGGCCGGCGCAGCGCAGCGGCCGTTTAGCACGGCTTAGTGGCGGAAGTGCCGACGGCCGGTGGTGACCATAGCCACACCGGCGGCATTGGCCGCAGCGACCACTTCGCCATCGCGCATGGAGCCACCCGGTTGAATGATGGCTTTGGCGCCCGCTTCGGCACCGGCCAACATGGCGTCCGCGAACGGGAAGAAGGCATCGGAGGCCATAACGCAGCCTTCAATTTCAAGCCCGGCATCGGCGGCTTTACGAATAGCAATACGCACGCTGTCCACGCGGCTCATTTGGCCTGCGCCGATGGCGATGGTTTGACCGTCTTTGGCAAAAACAATGGCGTTGGACTTGACCATTTTGACCACAGGCCATGCAAAGATCATGTCGTTGATTTGTTGTTCGGTAGGTGCTTTTTCGGTCACTGTGGTGAGGTCTTCACGGCGTATTCTTGCCTGATCAGCACTTTGTACCAGCACGCCACCCGACAAGGTTTTCAATTCCCAGTTGTTGAGTGATTCCGGTGCACATCCAGTTTGCAGTACCCGAACATTGGGCTTGCTAGTTAGGATTTCACGCGCCGCGGCGCTAATTTGCGGGGCGATAATCACTTCTACAAATTGGTTGTTGAGAATCTCCGCAGCAGTTTCGCTGTCCAGTTCTGCATTAAAAGCCACGATGCCGCCGAAGGCAGATGTGGGGTCGGTGCTAAAGGCTTTTTCATAGGCGCTGCCGATATCAGCGGCGACCGCAATGCCGCAAGGATTAGCATGTTTCACAATCACGCAGGCGGGCATCAGAAATTCTAAGGCTGCAGTCCAAGCCGCATCGGCATCGGCCAAATTGTTATAGGACAAAGGTTTGCCTTGTAACAAAGTCGCCGCGCCTATGGTGCCTGAAGCTGCATTCAAATCGGCATAGAAATTGGCTTGCTGATGCGGGTTTTCGCCGTAGCGCAATGCCGTGTGCAGCGACCATTGACGATTGATGATGCGCGGTTGATCTTGTTTTTTGTCGTGCTCGTCCAGCGCGCTCAAATAGTTGACGATGGCATCGTCATAGGCGGCGGTGTGAGCAAAGGCTTTTACGGCTAATTCGCGGCGCAAAGCGGCATTGATCTCGCCACTTTCCAAGGCGTCCAGTATGCGTTGGTAGTCTGTGGGATCGACCACAATGCTGACGTCTTTGTGATTCTTGGCCGAGGCTCGCACCATAGTAGGGCCGCCAATATCAATATTTTCTATCGCGTCTTCTAGACTGCAATCCGGCTTGGCCACGGTTGCACTGAAGGGGTAGAGGTTAACCACCACCAAATCAATGGGGTCGATGTTCTGTTCGACTAAGGTCGCGTCATCCACTCCGCGGCGCGCCAATATGCCGCCATGCACTTTGGGGTGCAGGGTTTTGACTCGGCCATTCATGATTTCTGGAGCGCCGGTGTGCTCAGACACCTCGGTCACTGCTATGCCGGCATCGCGCAGCGTGCGCGCTGTGCCGCCGGAGGAAATCAAATGTATGTCGCGGGCGGCGAGTGCCCGTGCAAAGTCGACAATGCCCGTTTTGTCGGAAACGGATAGCAGGGCCCGGCGGATAGTCTGGCTCACAATTTTGGCTTCAGTTGGTGATTTGATAGTGCTGGATTTTCTTGCGCAATGTCGCGCGATTAATGCCGAGTATCTCAGCGGCGCGACTGTTATTGCCTTGGCAATGGTGCATCACGCGTTCGAGCAAAGGTTTTTCTACTTCGGAAATAATTAAACTGTAAAGCTCATTCGGCTGACAGCCGTTTAAGTTTTTGAAGTAACGCTTCAAACTGGCGTCTACGTAGTAGCTAAGCGGCTTTTCTGCTTCAAAGCTGGAGTCGTTGGTAGGTGCTGGCATTTTCTTTTTTGGCCGCCAATTGACGGCTATCGTCCCTCCCCGTCCACAAGTGTGGGGGAGGCGATGATAGCGATTTCATTTTATCGCGCAAACCGCGTTCCGCTTAAACGAACCCAAGCCTCTGAATTTTCAGGAGTGAGCAAAAATTGCTCAGTGTAGGCATCGACTACAGTTTGCGCGTGTTCCGCCAAAATACCGGATAGCACCAACTCGCCCTGTGGTTTCACCAAGGCGCAGATGGCGGCTTGAAGATCGATCAAGGTGCCTGCCAGAATGTTAGCCACCACGATATCGGCGGCCTGTGTGGGCGCCTGATCTATCGAGCAATAAGTCAGTTTGCCTTCCACTCCGTTGGCGCGCGCGTTGTCGCGCGTTGCGAGCATGGCTTGAGGGTCTATGTCAAAGGCTACGACGTGCTCTGCGCCGAGCAATGCTGCAGCCACCGCGAGCACGCCGGAGCCGCAGCCGTAGTCGATCACCGTTTTCCCGCGCAAATCGTGTGCATCCAACCAGCTCAAACACAGCCGCGTGGTCGGGTGGGTGCCGGTACCGAAAGCTAGCCCTGGATCCATGCGCAGCACCACGGCGGAATCTGGCCATACCTGTTCTGCTTTGTGCGGGCTCACCCACAGGCGCTGGCCAAAAGCCATGGGTTGGAAATCTTTCAGCCACTCGCGTTCCCAAGCTCGCTCTTCCAATCCCTCGAGTCGAACATGCTCGGCGGGACAAAGTCCTGCGCTAACCAGTCCGTCGCGTAGTGGGCGCAAATCAATGTCGCCATCAAAG
>JBPOFU010000026.1:0-35713 GCA_051252075.1 Oceanococcus sp.
GATTTGTCCTGTGCGCGAACCCATCCAGCCGATGGAGCGGATGGTGATCCTACCGGTGCCAACAACGGTATTGATGCGTTCAGTTTGCCGACGTTGTTGCTATCGTGTCCAAACCTGCCTCTAGGTGAGGCTTTGGTTGGCGGTTTAATTGGAGCAGATGGCCTGATTCCGCTCGGTATCGATGGTCTGTTACTCGATCCGGTTGGTGGCTTGGTACAGGATGCCACGGGTGCTTTGCTGGGGCCATTAGGATCCGATGGTTTGGGATTGCCTTTTGATTACGCGAATGGCGTTCAACTCTTAGGCACCGGCGAAGTGACGGATGCAGTACGTTTGGATTCGGTTCGTTTTGGTCTTGAGTATCCAGAAGATCTCAAGGTTTACGGCATGAGTTTCAACACCACAGCTGGTGATTTATCGGTTCAGGGTGAAATTGCCTATCGACCTAATATGCCGGTGCAAGTCGACGCAGAAGATTTGACGTTTGCCGCTCTTGGCCCGTTGTTAACAGGTTGTCACCGCGCGGTTCATCCAGAATATGACGGCCAGACTTGTGCAGATGCGACAGGCGTACTCTCAGTTTCCGGGGAAAATACTTTCAACTTGATTCCTCCTACGGGCGGTACCACTGGGAATGGTGGTGATGCGCCTTCGGTGCAGCGTTCGTTCCCGTCTTACATTACGAGCTATCGTGGTATCACCGTTGGCGAGAATGACCCGAATGGCTACATCCGTGGCTGGGAAAATGCTAAGTCCCTGCAATACAACTTGGGGGCGACTTACATTTTAGGCAAAACAGCCAACCCTATTGGTGCTGATCAGATTATTTTGTTCTTCGAATTGGGCGCAACGCAGGTACTAAATGCACCAGAGCGCTGGGAATATCAAATTGAGGCGCCCGCTACTTTCCGGCACGCCTCTGCTGGAGTAGTTGATACGGATGCCGTCGATCCTAGTAATACCAATTTAACCCCGCAGCAAATTCGAAATGACCACCCAGGTTGTTTGGAGGGCATTTGCGTTGCTGGCACTGACGGTTTGCGTTTCAATCCTGAACGCGAAACCAATCAGTACGCATCAGACTTTTCTTGGGGTTGGCGCATAATTAGTTTGGTTCGTTACGAATCCATACTGCCCGGGATCAGCTTGCAGCCGTTTATTATTATTGCGCACGACGTTGAGGGAATCGCTCCAGGTCCGGGTGAGAACTTTATTGAAGGACGTAAGAACTTCAGTATTAACTTTGAGGTTCGTTACAAAAACAATTGGGCGTTCTTCCCTGGCTACACGTGGTGGACGGGTGGTGGGTCACAGAATCTAATGCGTGATCGTGACTTGGCTCAGTTCTACGTGCGTTATCAGTTCTAATAGCGTTCGTTAAAAAACAAAGCCCGCATAATGCGGGCTTTGTTTTGCCTGCGCTTTTACTGTCGCGCACAAAAAAGCCCCGACAAATCGAGGCTAAATTGTTGTTCTATTGGTGCCGGCACCATGATTCGAACACGGGACCCACTGATTACAAATCAGTTGCTCTACCAACTGAGCTATGCCGGCTAATTTTTACTGGCGTGTTAAAGCCCGCGGCGCATTATAACGGATCATTATCCTGTGTACAGGCCTCGTGTGCAATTAAGGCTAGACCTTGGAAGACTAGGTTTTCATTGAGCAGGACTTTGTTCTGTAAAAATGGTTGCAAAAATGCAGCGTCTCCGCCGGTTAAGAAGACTTTATCGCACGCATGCTGATCTTGAGCGAGCCGGATACTTCTTTCAATTAAGCCGCAAGCACTTTGCAAAGCGCCGAATTGCAGTGCATCTAAGGTGTTTTGGGCGAGCCAGTTCTGCTTGGTTATTGGGACGCCGCGTTCGGTCACCTCAGGTAAGTCGGTATTTTTTCGTAGCGCTAGTCGCAGCGCGTTCAGGCCTGGAGCTATTAGGCCGCCAAGATGCTGGCCGTGGTCATCGCAGATATCAAAGGTAATTGCGGTGCCCGCATCGATAACGCAACAAGTCTGTCCACATTGCGCATAGGCGGCGGCCAGGGCGAGCCAGCGATCTACGCCTAGCTTTTCCGGTTCTGCGTACGCATTACGAATGCCTAAGCCGTGTTTAGGGCTTTTTAGCCAATTCGCCTGGATTTGGTGCTGACTCAATTGGGCATCTAGCTGTGCAGTGCGTTGCGGTGTTGCTACACAGCTGATCAGCGCGCAAGCACCAGCGTACTGACTCAATGCGTTGCCGTCTTTGTCCAGGCGTTGTAGCGCTCCGAGTTGCCCTTGTTGCCAACTGCGTAATTTGACTTGTGTATTACCGGCATCGACGAGCAGCATCATTTTTTCGGCCTGAGGCTGACATCACCAACGCTGAAGCTTTTCATGCCTGCGGTGGTTTGCAAGCGCAGACGCCCCCATTCATCAATGCCCAGAGATCGGCCTTCAATGCTGTCGCTAGCTCCGAGTATACAAACCTGTTGATCACGGAAAACATCAAATTTGGAGAAGCTGGCAAGGCGTTGTTCCAAGCGATCATTACTGAGGTTCTGGGTTTCCTCCAATAAGCATTTGCTGGCACAGATGGCGGCGTCGTGGCGACTCACGGGATAGCCTTCTCTGCTGAGGCTGGTCCACTGTTGATCAATGTCTGCCTCGTTCATAAGCGCGTTCATTCCTAGCCCTATGATCAATTGGCAGGGACCTTGCGCTTCGCCACGCTGCTCTATCAGCATGCCGCCACATTTTCGACTATTGAGGTACAAATCATTCGGCCATTTGAGTTGCAGTGGAATGTTTAATTCCTCGGCAAATCGCTGACACAGGGCGACACCTAAAGCGAGGCCCAAGGCCGGTAATTTATCGGGCCAGTTAATCAA
This sequence comes from Oceanococcus sp., assembly GCA_051252075.1. Classification (GTDB taxonomy): domain Bacteria; phylum Pseudomonadota; class Gammaproteobacteria; order Nevskiales; family Oceanococcaceae; genus Oceanococcus. The sequence goes on from JBPOFU010000026.1 coordinate 2,869, forward strand.
ATCAACTTTCAGCGAAAGGTAGAGATTCTGACCAAAAGGGGAATGCCAGACACGCCCGCGCCGACCGCGCCCTTCCGATTGGTGTTCCGCGAAACACAAACGAATTTCGGGATGCTCGGTCAGCCAGCGGTTGGTTGAGGCTGTGCTGGATAGAACCGTGAGGCAGTCTGCTGCGAGCCAAGCATCCAGTGCTTTAGCCAGCTCGCTGTGTTTGAGTAACTCAACGGTCTGCTGCAGACGGTATCCTCGTCCGGCCTGTTTCTCAACCACGAGCTGTAGCTCATCAAGCTTACGCATACGCTTGGAAACGGCCTCCCGGCTTACACCTAGATGATGGGCAAGCTGGGTGCCGGATATCCATTCAGCCTCAGTAAGGCAGCGTATGAGTTCCAGGCTGGTTTGATCGATCGTCATCTGCGTGGCTTGAACAGCATGATTTTTTCAAATCGAGATTCTTCGCCTTTCAGCAAGCGTTGCCAATTTTCTCTATGCGCCCAGCTCAACAGCAGCAACATAAAAACCGCAAAAGCGCCTGCTGCTGACCAAAGGCCTAGCGCAGAAAAGCAGGCCACCTTCAGTACTATAAGACTGCAAGCAAACAGCACGCTTAGGCTGACGTAACCGCTGAGCGTCAATGAAAGGATGAAGCCAGCTAGGCCCAGCAGCGCCGCCCAAGGAATCAGGTAGAGGCTGGCACCCAATCCACAGGCCACGCCTTTGCCACCCTTGAAGCCCGCTAAAGGCGAGTAAACGTGCCCTAATACAGCCATCACGCCACAGGCCCACGGCAGCCAGTGGGATTGTTGGGGGGCTAGTAGCTGCGATAGCCAAACGGCCAATGCGGCCTTGCCAGCATCGAATGCTAAAACAATGACAGCGCTGCTGATTCCCGCACTGCGCAGCGCATTGGTGGCACCCAGATTCCCGCTCCCAGATTGGCGTAAATCTAGGCCCTTTAGTCGCCCGATGAGTTGCCCACCTAACAAGCTTCCCAATACAAAGGACAGAGTCAATGCCAGCGCGCTGCTCATCCGATGTCCACGTGGTAATTTAAGCTGGCGTCGTCCGGGGTAAATTGGCCGCGATACAGTTCATCGACACGTTCTGCGTAGGCCTGCAAGATGGCCCGGCGCCTAGGCTTATGAGTCGGCGTTAGCATGCCGTTTGCCGTTGTCCAAGGCTCATCCATAAGTGCAATACGACGAATTTGGGCGAAGTGCGGCTGATTATGCAAATCGGATTTGAGCCGTTTCAGTAGAGCGGGGAGTAGCTCAAGGTCCCCGAGCTGCAATTTTTGTTCGCTGCAGAACTCTGCCAATATTTCTGGATTGGGCACGATGAGCGCGGCCAGATAGGGGCGAGCCTCTCCAATGATGATGACCTGCTCAACAATGGGGTCGAGTTTCAGGTCTTGTTCTAACAGTCCCGGCGCCGCTTTTTCTCCGTTGGACATGACGATAAGCTCTTTCAGCCGACCAACCACGAACAATCGGTCTTTATGCAATCGGCTGATTTTGTCTCCGGTGTTGAGCCAGCCGTCTTCGCTTAGGGCTTCTGCGGTGGCTGCTTCATCCTGCCAATAGCCCTGCATGACACTGGGGCCACGAACTTGCAGCTCGCCGTTGCTCGAGCGACGAGTTTGCATGCCGTCCAGCGGTTTACCGACGCTTTCAGGGTCATTGTCGTGAGCTCTGTTGGTGCTCACCACTGGCGAGGCTTCGGTGAGCCCATAGCCTTGCACGAGAGGTAAGCCTAGGCCGATGAAGGTACGCGCAATCTGCGGTGACAGAGGGGCGCCACCGGATACAGCCAAGCGTACACGCCCGCCTAGCGTATCCAAGACTTGGCGACCGACAGAGCGGGTGAAAGCGCATTGGAAACGGTACAGGACTGGACGCTTGGCGCGCTGTTGTTGGTATTCGAATTGCTTCCAACCGGCATCGCGTGCCAATCGGAACAGCCAGCGCAAAAGCCAAGGACGTTTGTGTACGCGGCGCTGAATCAGGGAATAAAAGCGCTCAAATACACGCGGTACTGAAATCAGCACGGTAGGCCGCACTTCGCGAAAGTCCTCGCTTAAATGCTTTAAACCGCGTGTGAATGCGACTTCCGCTCCTGCCAAAATGGCATGGTAGTAGCCGGTAGTGCGCTCAAACATGTGTGCCAGTGGCAAAAAAGAAAGGGCGACATCTCCTGCAACCATGGGTATGGCTTGGTGGCAGGCGATGACATTGCTAAGAATATTGCGATGGGTGAGCATCGCTCCCTTGGGGCGGCCAGAAGTGCCTGAGGTGTAACAAATTACCGCCAACTGGTCGGGTTTCAGCTTGGGAAGCTTAGGCGCTACGCTGCTGTCATCATGGTCTAACCAGTTTGCCAAGTTGACTAAGCGTGCGTCTTCCGAAGTAAACGCTTGCAGGCTTATAACGCGTTTGAGTCGCGGCAATGGCTGATGGCGACTGATGTCTTCCCAGCAATCCGGATCTTCGAGCATGAGAGCGCTGGCGCCTGAGTGTTCCAGCATATTGGCTGCATTGCCGGCGGTGTCCTCGCTGAACAAAGCCACCACGACCATGCCCAAACTTTGCGCAGCGATATCCGCAGCAATCCATTCAGGCCGATTGGAGGACATAATGGCAAAGCGATCGCCAACAGCAAGCTGTTCCCGCGCTAGGGCGCGTTGCCAGTGGTCGACGCGCGTTGCTAACTCATTCCAGCTGAAGCTATGCCAACGGTTCAGACCCGGTAAATATTGCCGATATGCGGCTTGCGATGGTGAGCACGCCACACGTGCATTGAATAAATCAACCAGCGTGTGGATTTTGGCGGTATTCAACGGTGTTAATGAATCGCTCATGGCAGGGCGCAGGCGGTAACGGTGTAAATTGTAACAACTGTGCCGCAGCTGGTTCTGCTAATGTTGAGTTTTGGAAAAATTTACGGCAGGGCAGAGAGCTGGGTGTGACAGAGAGCGACAGGATTCAGCAGCTGGAGTCACAAATTCAGGCCCTGCGTGAGCAGCTGAAGGACTTGCAGTGCGCGGCCGAAAATCAGGCTCGCCTAGCTGATCGTTCTGCCGAAGTGCAGAGAGAAACAGAGCAGTTTGCCTACGTGGCATCGCACGACCTTAAAGAGCCATTGCGTACAGTCGCTAATTATTTGGGGCTGTTGCGTCGACGCTACGGCTCACAATTGGATGAGGTTGCGCATGACTATATGCAGACTGCTCAGGATGCCACTGTGCGTATGCGCCAGTTGATAGACAGTCTATTGGAATATTCAAAAGCGCAAAGCTTGGAGACCAGCGTGCAAGCCTTAGGGCCTTCTGCGGAAAGAGCGGTACAGAACTTGGCGCAACTGATTGAAGACAACCAAGCAAAAATCGAGATCGGCCCGCTGCCGCAAGTGTGCATCGACGATACGCAAATTACGCGGGTATTCCAGAATCTAATTACCAATGCATTGAAATACCGTGGCGTGCAAGCCCCGCGCGTGAAAATCAGCGCTCAACGTGAAAGTGACGTTTGGCGTATCAATGTGCAAGACAATGGCATGGGGATCGCCGCTGAAGACCAGCTACGAATTTTCCAGATGTTTAATCGTTTACATCGCAGGGATGAAGTGGACGGTTCCGGTATAGGACTGGCAACTTGCCAGCGTATCGTGCAAAGCCATGGCGGTGACATTAGCGTGACGTCAACGCCGGGGAAGGGGGCGACTTTCAGTTTTAGTCTGCCAGTTCAAACCGCGGAAGTGGCGGCATGAGTCTAGGAATTAGCGCGGCTGATAGCGGTGCATTGGTCTGCGTCATCGTCTCCATGGGAATGGGCGCGGCTTTTCTCTTTGCAGATTTCAAATCCGTGACCACTCGGTTATTGGCTGGATTTTTAATTTTGGTCGGGCTATCCATATTTTTTAATGTGCGCTTCGTTCGCCCAGGATTGGATGGCGAATTGCATTGGGCGTCGGTGCTAACCCCATTGCTCACCAGTCTGAGCATGATTTTGGCGGCAGAGTGGATTTTGCGTATACGGCGTATGGTGCCAGCGGGTAACTTGCGGACTCTCTTTGGCGACATGCAGTTTCGCTTGGCGCAATTTTTTGCCGCCGCCTATGGCGTTATTGGGATGCACTGGAATGAGTTGCGTGTTGAGGCCTTTATTGGCGTGTCGCGCAATCCAGAATTGCTCATGAGCTGGGGCTTTTGGATGTTTGCTGGGCCCTTTACCTTGTTTCTGTTGTTCATCGTCGATGGCGTGCTCATAACGCTAAGGCGCAAGCCGGATCGGCCTGAGTTGGTGCGTTTGATCGGTATCGCAGCAGCCTCACCACTCATAGGTGCGGGTCTCGTGTTGCCCAACCCGCTCGCCTCGTATTCATCTGCATTAGGGCAAATGATTTTTTTGATAGCAGCAGTTCAATATCACGTCATGCAGGGTCAACGGGGCCAATTTTTACGTCGTTTTTTGTCGCCGTCCGTTGCTGATTTGGTACGTCGTGAGGGTTTGCAGTTGACGATGCAGCAGACCAAGTTACCAGTTGCGGCCGTCGCTTGTGACCTGCGTGGTTACACGGATTTTTCAGCAAGCCGTGATTCGCACGATGTGATTACGGTGTTGCAAGACTTTTATGATTTAGTGGGAGAGGAAGCTGGCCGACACGGAGCCACGATCAAGGATTACGCTGGGGATGGGGTGTTGTTGCTATTGGGCGCGCCTTTGCCCGTGGATGACCATGTTGCAAAAGCTCTGGAATTGTCAGCGCATATACGCCAGCGTTGCCAACAGCATTTCGCCGATAACAAAATTGATTTAGGGATAGGCATCGGTATTGCCAGTGGCGTCGTCAGCGTCGGCGTTATCGGTCAGCAGCGTTTGGAATATGTCGCGGTGGGGCAGGCGGTCAATTTAGCGGCTAGGCTGTGTCAAAATGCCGCGCGAGGCGAAATTCTTCTGGATGACAAAACCCGAGATCAGCTGCCGGATGTGAGCGATTTCACCAGTGGTGAGCGTATGCAGCTCAAGGGTTTTATAGACCCAATACAAACCTGGTTGATGCCGCCCGCCTTGCCGCTGAATGCAGGCTGAAAATTATGAATGAAATTAAAATTCTTGCCACCGGCGGGACCATCGACAAAGTCTATTTTGATGCAAAAAGCGACTACGCTATCGGTGAGCCCCAGGCAGAAACGATCTTGCAAGAAGCGGGTATAAGCGCTACTTATGAGGTGGTTTCCTTGTTGCGAAAAGACAGCTTGGAATTGGATGACGCTGATCGCGAGTTGATTCGGCAAACCGTACACGCCGACCGTTGCCGCCTCATTCTGATTACTCACGGTACCGATACCATGGTGGAATCGGCACTGGCTCTTGGGGACTGTGGCGACAAAACCGTGGTTTTCGTCGGTGCTATGCAGCCCGCTAGATTTCGCGTTACCGATGCGATATTCAATATGGGTTTTGCCGTTGGTGTATTGCGTAGCATGGCACCTGGCGTGTATATCGCCATGAATGGGCAAGTGTTTAGCCCTGATGCGGTGCGCAAGAATCGAGCGGCAGCCCGTTTTGAAAGCGTTTAAATCAGTATGATTTGGCTGATTCTATTCATCATCGCGTTCCTCGCAGGTACCTTTGCTTACAGTTATCGCTTACTGAAAAAGCAATCCAAGAACGAAGAAAAAATCGACCCCGCCAAGCTGCGCAAGTGGGAAGATGACGATTAGAAAGGCATCACAGTAGGCCGGGTATTAACGCTTTTCGGTCTCTAGGATAATCTTCGAATTGGGCTAAGTACCAGCGATGATGGGCTATTGCTCTAGGGGCTAAATTTGCGATGGTGAACAAGGCGAATATCAGTCCTGCTGCAGTCCAACTCATCAATGCCCAGCCGCACCATAACAATATCTCGCCCAAATAGTTGGCGCTGGACACCCAGCGAAACAAGCCGCCATGTGGAATTTTGTAACCGGGGCTGCCGTCATTGCGTAGGCGAATCAGAATATTGTCGGCTTGGAAGTTAATCCACCATCCGCTTGTGGCCACAAGCAGCCCAGCTAGAAACCGGGGGTCGCTGAACCAAGCCAGCGTGAGGTGATCTGCAAAGGCGACTGCATAGCCATTTGCGAAACCATTCAGGGCATTAAACGCAAAGCCAAAAATAACGCCGCTGATAGGAAAGCGTCGGCCTTGTTTGTGAGTGCGTGTGGGATAAATGATAGCGCGGTAGATATAGTGACTTTGCCACAAGCCGTACAACACAATCGCAGCCGGTGTGGGGCTAGCGGCGGTATACCAAAAGCACACGGTGAAGGCCCACACCTGAGGAAATTCAAAGATAAGCCACGCCGGCAGTGCGGGCATGGTGAAACGCTGCTGGCCACTCATATGGCGGCCATACGGATTGGTGATGAAAAAACCAGAGACAAAGGTGATCCCAGCCAATACGGAAAGGAAAATCAGCACATTGTCGTAGGCATGGGCTAAATCAAGCACGGGCAAACACCGTCATGCCGTTTTGCCGTAGCACCACGGCCGTCCATAGCCCGCCCGCTACATCTCCTGCAGTGAGTGCGATGTATAGCGGCGGCATATCAAACAACAACACCAATGCGATAAAGACCAAAGGGATGCTGATGCGCATTTGTGCACTGTAGCGGCAAAAACTGACAACATTGTCTTTGCTCAGACGCCAGTAGTAGTAAGACACAATCGTGGTGACCACGCCCAGCATGCGTATCCAGTCCAAGCCTTCGGCCGGAAAGTTGAAAATCTGCAGTGGTAGCGCAGGAACTAACATCATGGTCATGCCGGCAAAAAACGGATACCAAGCGAAGTAATACAGGGTTTTGCAAGCGGGATGCATCAGCGTCTCTCCATGTTTTTACTCAGCCTAGGGCGCTTTTTGATGCCTGAATTCGTCCAAAGGCAGGACACGGACAATAAAAAACCCCGGTGGGTGTGTTGTGCCGACCGGGGTTGTTTAAAACGTTGGGCTTACCAGATGCTGCTGGAGCCTTCGTCAGTGCTGCCGAAAGTGTAGCGAACACCCAGGCTGAACTCGTCCATATCGAACTCGTCGTAAGTGTCGTAGCTGAAGACCGCGCCCCAATTGCCGAAGCTGTAGCCTGCATCTAGGCCCATTACGGATTCTTCAAAGTTTTCGTATTCGCGGTAGTCGTAATGACCGGCCACTTCCAAGTTTTCCCAAACCAGTGCACGTACACCAATCGTGGCGCCAATGCCGTCAGTGCGTGGGTTGCCGCCAGTGGTTAGTGCTTTTGCATTGGGGTCACAGATGGGCAGTATGCCGCCGATGACGGAGAACAGTTGGTCTAAAGGAGTGCCAGTAAAGTCGCAGCCACCAGCTCCGCCGCCACCTTCTTCACCACCACCACCACCGCCAGCAGCAGTAGCGCCATCCAGCTGCAGTTGTTCCCAGCTCAAGCCGCCGAACAATTGGATGGTTTTCGCTTCATTCAGCGCGTAATTTCCGCCTAAACCGCCAGAGAAATATTCAACATCAACACTGCTGCCGCCCGCTTCCAATGAGCGCGTGCTGTAATCCAGATCAACGTAGAGATAGTTGGTTAAAGCGAATTTAAGATCGATGCCGAAACCGTCGCCGTCGGCGCCGTTGGCATCAGCGCTTATGTAACGAGCGCCTAAGTGGTTGAAACCGATGGTTGGATCAGCAGCGATAGCGCTACTGCTAGCCAATAGCAGCAGAGCTGCAGTTTTCTTGAGCATGGGGGTCTCCATAAGAGGGGGGGGGAGGATAAAATCGGGCGGACTATGCGCCAGTCGTTGAATCGGATCAAGTCCTATTTCGCTTTTGGCGTCGCGCAGTAATCGAAAAATGCTTCCCAGTTATCACGCGTTGGAGCGTGTTTTAGTTCCCAATTTCGTGCATCCATACACATGGAAATCCGGTTTTTTCCGCCCTCCATCCAATGTTGCAGGTCTTCAGCTTCAATGGCATCGCCCTGATCATTCAGTAAATAGGGTAAAACGCTGGCTAAATCATGATCGCGTAACAGCGCGGGGGTGTTTTCCTGGAGTAGGATCAAATGCCCTTCCTGATCCAAAAATACCGCCTCCACGTCGTTTAATTCGATTTCGCAATGCTGCATAAATCGCAAGATGCCGTCGCTAATCTCTGTCTGGGCAATCCAGGGTGTCGCTTCCAATTCGACATGCACGCGTTGCGGGCCGTTTTGGAAGGCGTAACTGCCTTGCGCTGTGCGCACATAATTGCGGTTGATGAAGTCCAGCAGATTGGTATTGCTGATGGTTTCGCCGCGCAGCCTCCAGCGCCCACGAGCATCCAGTGATAGCCAGCCATACACGTCCGGTACGTCGGGCCATTGCGCCATGGCTTGTACAACGCGCTTATCCATTAGTGATACACCGACTGCAGATCGACTTTGCCGCGAAAGACATAATAGGCATGCACCGTGTACAACAGTATGACCGGCACGATCAGCAACACGCCGACCATGACGAACAGCAGCGAGTTGGTAGGGGCAGCAACATCCCAAAAAGTGAACACGCGCGGCACGACATACGGCCACAAACTCAGGCCTAAGCCAAACAAGGTCAATAGATACAACGCGATGACGGTGGCAAACGGTCCAACATCGCTGCCTTGTTCGCGTTTGAGTAGGTAGTAGAGCCAGCCGGCCAAGCCTAGCGTCCACAATGGAATGGGGGACAACAAAATCAAATGCGGCCAGGCGAACCAAAGCTCAGCGATTTCAGGGACCAAATACGGTGTTATGCAACTTACGGCGCCGATCATGGCAACGACCGCAGGCAACAGTCTGCGCGCCCAGCCATAGGCGATTTGTTGCATTTCGCCTTCCGTTTTCATGATCAGCCAACAGGCGGCCAATAAGGCGTAAGCCAATACGACGGCGAAAGCGGTCAGCAGCGAAAAGGGGCTGATGAAGTCCAAGGCGGAGATGAGCAGGCGACCATCCGCATATTCAAAGCCTTGAACGTAGGTGCCGAGTATCAGGCCTTGGCTGAACGCAGCGACGGTGGAGCCCCCTATGAAAGCCCGGTTCCAAAAGTGTTTGCGTTTGGCTTTAAAGCGGAATTCAAACGCGACACCGCGAAATACCAAAGCAATCAGCATGCACATAATGGGCAAATACAGTGCAGATAACAGCAAATTGAAGGCTTTTGGAAAGGCTGTGAATAAGGCAGCGCCACCGCCCACCAGCCAAGTTTGGTTGCCATCCCACACCGGCGCCACGCTGGCCATCATCAGATCGCGTTGTTCACCGGGCTTGGCAAACGGAAATAAAATGCCGACTCCGAGGGAGAAGCCATCCAGCAGCACATACAGCGATATGCCCATCGCGATAAAACCGGCCCATATTAAGGGCAGGATTTCGCTGCCAAAAATTTCCATTATTGCCCCTCCGTAACAGTCATAAACGCGGGGCGAGCTTCGCCTTGTGCGGGCAGGGTGGTTGGGCTGTGATCTTGATCAGGACCTTTGCGGACGAGATGCCGAAAGAAAATAAGAAAGGCCACAAAGAGCACGGCGTAGGTCACCACAAATGCGCTCAGTGAGATCGCAACCGAGGCTGCGTTGACGGCTGATCCAGCGTCAGCTGTGCGCATCAAACCTTGCACGATCCAAGGCTGGCGCCCAATTTCCGTGGTCATCCAGCCGGCTAAAACCGCAATAAAACCGATGGGAGAGCACAACAACAACATCTGATGTAAACGTCGATCCGTATTCAGTCGTCCGCGTAGCCATTGAATCACACCCCAGCCAGCCAGGCCCAGCATTAGGAACCCACAACCGACCATGAGACGAAAAGTGAAGAACACCGGTGCGACGGGTGGGCGTTCATCCGCGGGGACTTCTTTTAGGCCTTGAACTACACCATGAGGGTCATGCGTGAGGATAAGGCTGGTCACGTAAGGAATAGCGATTTCAAAGTGATTCTTTTCCGCTTCCTGATCCGGCCATGCGAACAGCAATAAGGGCACATCGCCAGAGGTTTCCCAATGCCCTTCCATGGCGGCAACTTTCATGGGTTGATGTTGCAAGGTGTTCAATCCATGCAAATCGCCAATCAAAATCTGTGTGGGTGCGAGTATGGCCGCTGCGGCAATGCCAAAACGTAAGCAAAACGCTCCGACTTCGTGATGCTTTTGTTGCAGCACAAACCATGCGCCCACGCCAGCGATGACGAAGGAAGTGGTGAGCCAGGTTGCCGTCACCATGTGCGCAAAGCGATAGGGAAAGGAAGGGTTAAAAATGACCGCCAGCCACGACTCAACGAAGAACGAGCCATCTTCTGCTATGCCATAACCTGCTGGGGTGTGCATAAAGGAATTTGCAGACAATATCCAAAACGCCGACATCAAGGTGCCCAATGCGACCATGGCTGTGGCAAAAAAGTGCACGCGTGGGCCGACTCGGTGGCGGCCTAGCAGCATGATGCCAAGGAAACCGGCTTCCAGAAAGAAAGCGCTCATCACCTCGTAGCTCATTAAAGGGCCAATGACAGGGCCAGCTTTTTCCGAAAAAACACCGAAATTGGTGCCGATTTCATACGACAGCACCACGCCACTGACCACACCCATGCCGAAGGACAGCGCGAATATGCGGGACCAGAAAATGCCGATTTGGCGGTACAGTGACCGTCCCGTTTTCAGCTCCAATGCCTCTACGATCAGTAGAAACATGGCCAAGCCCATGCTCAGAGTTGGAAAAAGTATGTGGTAACCGATGGTGAATCCAAATTGGATTCGTGAGAGCAACAACGCTAAAGGGTCCATGGACGCCTCACTAAGTAAGCGAATGGGTGTCGATGCTCCTCAAACCGACACGGATTTTTTTGCCATTATTGTACCCGATGAAATCCCTCTTCTTGTTCATTACCCGTCTGTTTTGCACTTTTTTGGTGCTGGGTTTTGTGCTGTGGCTGATGTTTTGGCGTGGAGGCGGTGATGCGCTGCCAGTGCAGGAGCTCCCGCCCTTGAGAATTGTTTGTCACGGCGGCGACAAAGTTGTGCGCTGCCCCACGCAATGCGTGGTCGGCGATGACGGACAGGCAGATTGCCGCTGCCAAGATTTTTTCTATCAGCGCGGGGATGAACCTTTGGCTTTTAGCCACAGCTTGTGTCGATAAGTTTGTGTTTGGGATTTCAAAACGCCTCCACCAAGATATTGAGTAACAAGCGCCTGCAATCCGACTACACTGGTGTGCTCAACAGTAAAAACTCAATCGCATGCCGTCTTATTACGCCACTTGTCCCGCCGGTGCAGAGCAATTGCTCGCCGCTGAACTGAGATCCTTAGGTATTGAGGACCCCAAACCGACACGCGGTGGCGTCGGGTTTGACAGTGAAGACATAGAGCAGGCTTATCGCGTTTGCCTGCATTCCCATGCACACCAACGACTGCTGCTGATACTGGCGCGCTTCAAGGCAACAACACCGGACGAGTTGTATGCCGGAGCCCAGCAATTGGATTGGTCAGAGCACTTGGATGTGGATGGCACCTTTCGTATCGATGCGAAATTGCGCGATACCGAATTGGGCAAGCCGCACTTTGCTGCCTTGCGTGTCAAAGACGCCATCGCAGATCAGTTTCGGGAAAAGCATGAGCGCCGACCTTCGGTGCAGATTCGGAATCCAGATTTGCGGATCGATTTGTTTGTGCATAAGCAATCGGCTCAATTGGCTATGGACCTGGGCGGCAGCTGGAAAGAAGAAACCCCACGCGGTGCGGTAGGGGATGCGATGGATGCGTCAGTACTAATGGCCTATGCCGCAGTGGGCCAGCAAGACATTGCCATAGTCAGCGCGGCGCACGTGGATGCCGTTGTTCAAGCCGCTATGCATGCCGCTGGCATGGCGCCGGGCTTGTTTAAGCACGAGTTTGGATTTGCCACGTGGTTGGGGCACGTGCCGGCGAAATGGAACCGCCTATTGAAACAAGCGCAGGAACAAGCCGAACAGCAATCCGAGCAAGACAGTCGGCGGGTTCATGTGTTTGAGTCTGATCCGAAAACACTCTCGCGTGCGCGCCAGTTTGCACGTGTTTTGGGGGTGGATCGCTGGATTTATTGGCATTCTGAAGGGGCGTGGGAAATGCGCCCTCCAGCGGAGCAAGGCGTGCTCTTGGTTTGCTTGTCATCCTTTGCGGGAGATCAAAGCGGGCCAGTAGAAACCGCTGTTACGCGTCGCTTTAACGCATGGCGTGTGGTGCGTCGAGTGGAAATGGGGGAAGGGCAAACGCGTCCTTGGAAGCTCAAACAAACTGGCTACTTGAAAATTATGCGTGGCAAGCGCGAGGTGCAGTTACAAGAATATCGCCCAGCTGCCTCCAAACCGCAGTCGAATATTGCGCCGGAACCTGCGCACGCACCCGCACCTGCGGTATCTCCTTGGGCGAGGCAGGAGTCGGTGCCTGCCACTGCGACAGAACCCACAGCCGCGAAATCTCCTTGGGCGCGACAGGAATCAGTGCCGCCATCCGCGCCTACACCCGCACCATCGGTATCTCCTTGGAAGCAGCGGCAAGCGGCTAGTGACGAAGAGTCTCTGCCAGAGTCTGTTGCGGAACCACTGGCGGCGCCACCTATTGCGACGGACTTGCTCAATCGTTTACGCAAAAACCTCAAACACTTAGGGCGTTGGGCGCGTAAACAGAATGTCTCCTGCTACCGACTATACGATGCAGATTTGCCAAATTTTGCCGCAGCGGTCGATATCTATCACAGCGATCAATTGTGGGCGGTGATTCAGGAATACGCGCCGCCGGATGATTTGCCAACGCAGGTGGCCGAGCAGCGTTTGCAACAGATTGTGCTTGCGGTACAGGAGGTCTTGGAACTGCCCGCAGCGCAGGTCGAACTGAAACAGCGCCAGCGGCAACGCGGCTTGCAGCAATACGAGAAGTTGAACCAGCGTGGCAAATACCACACGGTGCAGGAAGCGGGGCTGAAGTTGATGGTCAACTTTAGCGACTATCTTGATACCGGGCTGTTTCTCGACCATCGCGATGTGCGTGCCGAATTGGGTGCCCTTGCCGAAGGCAAACACGTACTCAATTTGTTCGCCTATACCGGTGTTGCCACACTGCATATGGTGGCAGGCGGCGCGCGCAGTAGCACCACAGTGGATATGTCTCGCACCTACTTGGATTGGGCGCAGCGCAATCTGTTGGTCAACAAACTACAAGGCACGCAGCACCGCTTTATCCAAGCCGATTGCCTGCAGTGGATGGAGGAGCAAGCAAAAGAGCGCAGCGGCAAGCGCTATGGCCTCATTTTTCTTGATCCGCCGACCTTTTCCAGTTCCAAACGGATGCAAGATACCTTTGATGTGCAGCGTGATCACGTCGCGCTGATTCGTCAGGCGATGAGCTTGTTGCGGCCCGGTGGAGAACTGGTGTTTTCCAACAATTACCGCAAATTTAAACTGGACAGGGACGCTTTGGCCGATTTGTCCGTGGACGACATCACCATCGCCACCTTGCCGGAAGATTTCAAACGGCGGCCGCGTATTCACAGTGTGTTTCTAATTCGGAACACAGCATGAATTGGGCGCAGTGGCAGTCTCAGGCACAAAGCTACAAACATAACGGTCATAACATCACGTATTGGCAGGCGGGAAATGTTGAGAATCCAACATTGTTGTTGATCCACGGTTTTCCAACCGCTAGTGCCGATTGGCTACCGCTGTGGCCAGCGCTGAGTCAACACTTTCGCTTGCTGGCTGTGGATATGATGGGATTTGGCTACAGCGCTAAACCTCGTGAATATAACTATTCGATAATCGATCAAGCGGACTTGTTGCAACAGGTCACTAGCGCTTGTGGCATCACTCATTGCCATGTGTTGGCGCACGATTATGGCGACACCGTGGCACAGGAACTGCTGGCCAGGCATCTGGATGCGGGCCTGTTGCGTTTGGATTCTTTGTGCTTACTCAATGGCGGGTTGTTCCCAGAAACTCACCGCGCGACCTTCACTCAAAAGCTGTTGCATAGTCCCATTGGTCGTTGGGTCGCTGGTTTAATGAATCGGCAACGTTTTGAACGCAATTTCAGTGCGGTCTTTGGCGCCAAAACTCAGCCCAGAGCTGAAGAGTTGGCCCAGTATTGGGCACAAGTCGATGCGGGCGAGGGCAGTCAAGGTATCGCCCACCTTTTGATCCGTTACATCACTGAACGGCGGCAAAATCGTCTCCGTTGGGTCGGCGCTTTGGAACGTTCTGACATTCCCATGCGTGTGGTCTGTGGGGCGGATGATCCGGTATCCGGTGCGCATATGGCGCAGCGCTATCGCGAGTTGATTGCGCAGCCTGATGTTGTGCTTTTAGACGGCATAGGGCATTACCCACAATGTGAACACCCACAAGCGGTTTTGAAAGCTTTTTTGGACTTTCACGCTTTGCCGGTTTCACCCGAATAACGAAAGCTAGATTTGGAGATCTTCATGCGCAATGCAGTGCGTTTCGGTTTGTTTGCAGTATTGAGTGCTTGGTTGTTAGGCGCTCAGGCGCAGTCCAATAAAGTGTCTGCAGAATTGATGCAGAAAGCGGCAGACTCAGCTGTCAGTGTGGTCGCGGAAATGGCGGATCAAGCCGATTTTTCTGGTGCGTATGCAATTCGAAGCAAAGCGGCCAAGGGTGCTTTTGTTGTAGCCACTCTGCAAAGCCATGCACAACAATCGCAGGCCGATGTGCTCAGCGTACTGGCGCAGCACAATGTGCAGTTCCGCAGCTTCTGGGTTGCTAACGTGGTGCACTTCGAAGCGGATTCAGCGTTGTTGCAGGCTGTTGCAGCCTTGGATTCCGTCGCCTTGATTCATGAAGTCGGCACGCCTGACTTCAGTCGAGCCAATTTGGCCCGTCCGCAAATCAATAGTAAAGACGGTCATGTTGTTCCTAATATAGAGCCTGGTTTGAACTTGGTCGGTGCCCCTCAAGTTTGGGACTTAGGTATACGCGGCGAAGGCGCAGTTGTTGGTGATCACGACATCGGTGTCGAATGGCAGCATCCCGCGCTGAAGAATCAATACCGCGGCTGGGATGGCGAAAGCGCTGATCACGCCTATAACTGGCGCAATGCCTTCGGTTCCTTGGATACCTTTTGTACCGATCCGGTTGAGCCCTGTGATTCCAATGGCCATGGCACCCACACCACCGGCACCATGATTGGTGACGATGGCGCTGGCATGCAAATCGGTATGGCCCCCAAAGCGCAATGGGTCGGTTGCCGTTCACTGCTGGATCCCTTGGTGGGTTTGGGTACATTGCCCACATACTTGGATTGCATGGAGTGGTTTATCGCGCCCTATCCGGAAGGCGCAGCAGAAATGGCTGATCCGAGCAAAGCACCGGATGTCATAAACAATTCCTGGGGCTGCGCGGAAGCCTGCCCTCCGGATATCCTAAAAGCAGCGGACGAAGCCACCAAAGCGGCTGGAATCGTGCAAGTGGGATCGGCCGGCAATGAAGGTGATGGGGAAGTAACCAATTTGTGCTCCACCATCGTGTTCCCGTTAGCGATATATGAAACCACCTTTACCGTCGGGGCCAGTGATTTTGACGATCAAATGGCTAGCTTCTCCAGTCGTGGGCCGGTGCTGAGTGATTTGTCCATGCGGGTGAAGCCGAATGTTGTGGCGCCTGGGGTCAATGTGAATTCTAGTGATTTGGATGGGACCTACGGCACAAAATCGGGTACTAGCATGGCGTCTCCCCATGTGGCCGGTTTGATTGCATTGATGATTTCGGCAGAACCTCGCCTACGTGGTCAGGTTGATCTGATTCGCCAAATCATTCAAGACACCTCGATCCCTATAGAAACCACTGAAGCCTGTGGCAACACCACGCCAGCAGATCGCCCCAATAGCGTATTTGGCTACGGTCGCATCGATGCGCTTGCCGCTGTTTTGGCTATCCCATCCTACTTTCCCGAAGATGAAATGACGGACGGTGACGATGCCGGTGCGGGCGATGCGTCTGGTGACGACGCAGGCCGTAGCAATGCTGTGTCGCGTGGCGGTGGTGCCGTTACCTGGTTGCTGCTTATCGCAGGTTTGGGTTTCGGGCGTCGCATGAGTCAACGTTAAAACCGAAGCAGTGGGTGGTTTGCGCCAGATTGTGCAGCGCGAAAACCACATCAGGCACGCCAGCCCTTAAAATAGACCAAGCCGCAGCAATCGTGCTGCGGCTTTTCTTTGTCCGGATGCCGTATGCAGCCTTTGCCCTCAGGCTTTTCTCAATATCGTTGGACTGGTTTCGCCTTGCTAGCCACAACCTTCGTCTTGGGCTTTTTTCACCGCGTTGCACCAGGTGTTGTGGCGCCTGATTTGATGGCAAGTTTTGGAATTTCCGCCGCCGCCTTAGGCAGTCTCGCTGCGGTTTACTACTACATTTACACCGCTCTGCAGATTCCATCGGGGATCTTGTCAGACACCTTAGGCCCGCGTTATACCGTCAGTGCTGCTGGTTTAATTGCCGCTGCAGGTTCTGTGGTCTTTGGCTTGGCGGAGGATTTCACCACCGCGTCCATTGGTCGCATGATGGTGGGGCTTGGTGTGTCTTTCACCTTTGTTGGCCTGATGAAATTCAACACGCTGTGGTTTCCGGAAAACCGTTACGGCTTAGTGTCTGGGCTGACATTGCTGATAGGAAATGCCGGAGCAGTCTTGGCCGCCACGCCCTTGGCTTGGGTTCTCGCCTATGCCAGTTGGCGCGAAGTGTTCGTCAGCGTCGGTGTTGTCGGCTGCGTTTTGGCTGTGCTGACATTCATCCTGCTGCGCAACAAACCGGAGGATGCTGGCTTTCCCAATATCTTGACGCTGCAAGGCAAGCCGCTACATTCACAGGCGCACCGGCATTGGAGTCGCGAGATTTATGGGGCATTGCGCAATGCGGATGTCTGGCCGGGCTTTGTGGTGATGTTTGGCGTGGTTGGTACCGCATTGGCCTTTGTGGGTTTGTGGATCGTGCCATTGATGCAAGATGTTCACGGATTAAGCCGCACGGCAGCCGCCAACTGCGCCACGGTTATGCTGCTGAGTACGGCTGTCGGTTCATTGTGCGGCGGCAGTTTGTCCGATGCCTTGGGGCGCCGAAAGCCGCTGGCCATCCTTTGCGCCCTGTGTGCACTGTTGGGCTGGTTGGGTTTGCTCTACCTGCCGTGGGGGCCAGGCTGGTCGATTTATTTGTTGCTGGCGTTGATTGGCCTATCGGCTGGCGGCTGTACCGTGGCTTATGCGGTGGCCAAGGAAGTTGCTCCGCCCATGTTTTCCGGTATGGCGATTGCGGTGGTCAACACGGGACTGTTTGCCGGTGCAGCCTTTGCCCAGCCTATGTTCGGTTGGGCTATGGATGTGCAATGGCAGGGCGATATCGTCGAAGGTCTACGGGTGTATAGCTTGGAAGACTACAGACGTGGTTTGTATCTCTCCGCGGGGCTATCCTTGATGGGTTTGATTGCCGCGCTACGCTTGAAAGAAACCTACTGTCGCAATATCAGCATGCCAGCGTCCTAGCACTCACTACAGATATGTCATCATTTACGGCTAATTTGTCGTTACATCAATTGGATAGGAACCCCATGGTCGATCAAGCAGAACTGGAACTCTTTCGTGACAACGTCCGGCGTTTTTTGGAAGAAGAGGCACAGCCTCATTACGATCAATGGGAAAAGGACGGCATTATTCCTAAGGCGTTCTACCGCAAAATGGGCGAAAACGGCTTGTTATGTGTAGATCAGCCTGAGGAATACGGCGGTATTGGCGCACCGTTCGAATTTTCCATGCTGGTTTTGGATGAAGTCTCGCGTATGGGCTTTATGGCTTTGGCCAGCAACCTAACCGTGCATTCGGATATAGCCGCGCCGTATATCCTGCATTTGGGTACCGAGGAGCAAAAGCAGCATTACCTGCCACGCATGGCCAGCGGCGATTGCATCGGTGCGATCGGCATGACAGAACCGGGTGCTGGTTCTGATTTGCAAGGTATCCGTAGTCGCGCCGATGGCGACGGGCAGGGCGGCTATGTCATCAACGGCAGTAAGACTTTTATCACCAACGGGCAAAATGCCGGTGTGGTGATCACAGCGATCAAAACAGACCCGAACGCTGGGGCCAAAGGCACGACCTTATTCCTGCTTGATACCGATAACGATGGCTTTTCCCGCGGCCGTAATTTGGAAAAAATTGGCCAGCACGCAGCGGATACTTCGGAACTGTTTTTTAAAGACTTAGAAGTCGGTGCCGACAAGGTATTAGGAAACGTTGGCGGTGGCTTTGGTCACTTGATTGATGAATTGCCCCGTGAGCGTCTTGCCTTGGCGGTGACTGCGGTTGCTCATGCCCACGGCGCACTGCAGCGCACCGTCGACTACGTGCAAGAGCGCAAAGCATTTGGCAAAACGATAGCCAGCTTTCAAAACACCCGCTTTACCTTGGCGCGCCTGAAAACAGATACCGAAGTACACCAGGCCTATGTCAACGAATGTGTGGGCAAATACCAAGCCGGTGAAATGGATGTGCCAACGGCGGCGATGATCAAGTACGCCACAACGGAGTTGGAAGGTCGTGTGGTCGATCAGTGTTTACAACTGTTCGGGGGCTACGGATACATGCAGGAATATCCCATTTCACGTGATTTTGTGGATGCCCGCATTCAGCGTATTTATGGCGGCACCTCAGAAATCATGTTGGAAGTGATAGCGCGCTCCATTTTGGGACGCTAGTTTGGTGTGAATGCATGAGATGGTCGCGTGCAATGTGCGGCCAAATTTGAAGTGGGCATGCTTTTTGCTTTTTGCTGAGCATGAGCTGCCCACGAAACACCGCCAAGATACTGCTAATCGGCGAGGATCCTGTCCTGCAGGCCGCGTTGAACGATGCGGGATTTGCCGTTGTACGAGTACATGAAGGCACCGATCTTTACCAGGCAGCCGAGCAATATCGCCCTGTAGCGGTGCTCTTGCGTGCGGATTCTCCATCACGCGACACGCTGGAGCATTTAGCCATGCTGAGCCGCAAATTTCCGCAGCCAGCGGTTTTGCTGCACAAAGGGGATGATGCTCAACTCGGAGAGTTTGCGCTGGAGCTTGGAATCAGTGCATACGTGGCTGAAGGTATGTCGGCTCCTGTTGTGCGTGCTTTGGTAGAGGTGTCGATTAGCCAACGGCGGCAACTGGAAAAGTTACGTCTTGAACTGTCGCGTAGTCAGCAAACTTTGGCTAAACGCAAGTTAGTCGATGCTGCGAAATGTGCCCTCATGGAACGCCATGCGATCAGGGAAACTGAAGCCTACGCACTGCTGAAAAGCACTGCTATGAGGGCGCGGCAAAATCTAGAAGATCGGGCCCGGGAAATTCTGCAGGGAGCAATCAAATGAAGGCGAAAGCCATGCGAGTGGGCTATGTGCCACTCACCGATGCATTGCCGCTGTTTGTCGCGCACCGGCTCGGCTACTACGCTGATCATGGGATCAGTGTTGATTTAGTGGAAATGCACTCTTGGGCGCAAATGCGCGATGCCCTGATCTATGGTCAGATTGACGCGGGCCATTGCCTGCCAGGCATTCCGCTGGCGTCGCAAGCAGGGCTTTTCGGCGAACAAACCCGCTTGGCTTGTGCCCTCACCTTGAATCATTTTGGCAACGCAATTACGTTGTCGAACAGCTTGTGTGACGCACTCAATAGCCAAAAAGATTTAGGCAGGGCATTGCAGCAAATAAGTGCGCAGCGGCGATCGGACGAAAGAAAATTAACCTTTGGTTCTGTTTTTCCACTGTCGAAGCATGAGTTCGAACTCCGTCATTGGCTGCGCAGTTGCCAATTGAACCCTGACGTCGATGTGAGTTTGGTTGTTGTCCCACCTCCACTGGTCGCCAGGGCTTTGCAAGCAGGGACTATTGATGGCTTTTGCGTCGGTGAACCCTGGAGTTCTTTGGCCGTATCCCAAGGATTGGGGGAGGTGATTGTTACCAGTCGTAAATTGGCCTTGCCGGGTACGGAAAAGGTGCTCGCTGCGCCCGCAGAAAAATTGCAAAGCACTGAGCATCGCGCTCTTATGCTCAGTCTGATCGCGGCATGCGAGTGGCTGGAGAATATTCAGAACAGGTGCAAAGCAAGCCTGTGGCTAGGAGAAGAGATCGGTCTGGATAATGATCTATTGGCACCTGGTCTTTTCGCCAGCGCAGACAGTGCTGATGATCGGCACATCCAGTTTTCCGGAATCAATCGACCAGACAGATGCCATGCGCGTTGGTTGATTGAACAGATAGAAAAAAATGTTCAAGGCGCACAATTTGCGGACCCAGAAAAGATCATCCAAAAAGCTTTTCGCAGCGACATTTATGATCGTCTGACTGCGGCACTTGCCTAATTATGCTGCGTTGCACCAATGTGGAGCGTGTTGGCTCATTGCGGTGCGATTGAATAGCCGTATGGTTTTTTGAAATTTAGAATCATCTTATAAAACAAAGCCTTGCTCTCTTGGCATGAACTTTGATTGTTTCATGCAAACGACGTGGACCAGGCCCGGTTCAAGGGCACGAGTGCGTCGATGTACCGCCAACAGGAGTTGGCGTACGTCATTCACACTTTCGGAGAAATTCATGGACGTCGCTAATAAAGCCACACGTATCAATCTGTTTGATTTCAAATCTGTTCAAATGCGGGCATTCCACATGACGTGGTTCGCCTTTTTCATGTGCTTCTTTGGTTGGTTTGGTATTGCCCCGCTAATGGCTGTGGTGCGAGAAGACCTGCTGCTGACCAAAGCACAAATTGGTAACACCATTATTGCCTCGGTCGCGATAACGGTTTTGGTGCGTTTGATCGTGGGACCGCTCTGCGACAAATTTGGACCACGCAAGGTGTACAGCATCTTGCTGGTACTTGGTTCGCTTCCGGTCATGGCGATTGGCTTGGCAGACAGCTACGAATCCTTCCTGCTGTTTCGTCTGGGCATTGGTGCCATTGGTGCATCTTTTGTGATTACGCAGTACCACACGTCTGTCATGTTCGCGCCCAATGTTGTTGGAACTGCAAATGCGACTACCGCCGGGTGGGGGAACCTAGGAGGTGGTGTCACGCAAATGCTGATGCCTATCGTATTTACTGCGGTCATGATGTTTGGGGTAAGTGAAGCAGCCGGCTGGCGGGTGGCCATGATGGTGCCAGGCGTTATTCTGTTCTTTGTGGGTATCGCCTATTGGTTCCTGACTCAGGATGCACCGGATGGCAACTTCAAAGATTTGCGAGCTCGCGGCGAGTTAGAACCCGCCACCAATGAGCGCTCAGCCAGCCAGACTTTCCTCATGGCCGCCAAGGATCATCGGGTGTGGGCATTGTTCGTGGTTTATGCCGCTTGCTTCGGGGTCGAACTGACTATTAACAATATCGCGGCCATCTATTTCTTTGATCAGTTCACCTTGGATCTGAAGACTGCAGGCATCATTGCCGGCCTGTTTGGCTTGATGAACCTTTTTGCACGCACCTTGGGGGGCTATTTCTCGGATCGATTTGCCCGCAGTTCCGGGCTACAGGGTCGCGTCCGTTTCTTGTTTATCGTTCTGCTGTGCGAAGGTTTGGCTTTGATGCTGTTCTCGCAAATGGGTGTCCTCTCACTGGCGATTGCGGCATTGATTTTGTTCAGCTTGTTCACTCAAATGTCAGAGGGCGCCACATTTGGTTTGGTGCCGTTTATGAATCGTAAGGCGCTGGGTTCTGTTGCGGGCATAGTCGGCGCGGGGGGTAACGCCGGAGCCGTGGCCGCTGGTTTCTTGTTCAAATCGGAATCGCTGAGCTACCAGGAAGGCCTTTTTTACTTAGGATGTGCGGTCATTGCTGCTTCGTTCTGCGCTCTACTGGTGAAGTTCTCACCGGAAAAGCTGCAAGCTGAAAACGAAAAGTTGCAAGCGGCATTGGATCAACGTGAAGCTGTAACCGCTTAAATCTAGAGCACACCAATAAAATATTGGTGCTGGGGTGGCGCTTGCCGCCTCAGCGCTCTTTTGTCAGTTCTATCGGTTTTACCTTCATGCAAGGATTTCTCCGCCTATTGGCGGCGCAAAGGAATTTCGATGATCAAGGTCGTTCTTATTGAATTGGGCCCTCGTAGCACCTGTACGCTCAGTGCAGCTTTGAGCGATGCGGGATACGAGGTCGTACGCCTAGCCTGGGAAGATGCGGATTTAGTGCATTCTCTCAATCAGTTGCATCCGGCAGCGGTATTGGTTGCAGCGTCATCCGCCGGTCGTGGGATGATCGAGCAGCTTGCGGCTGTGCAGTCAGAACTGTTCGAACCGCTGTTCCTCATCTTGAGCGAGCCGGATCAGAAATTACAGGCCATTGCCACGCGAGTGGGTCTCAGTGCGTATGTTGCGGAAAGTATTTCACCGGCACTGGTTCGCACACTTGTTGAAGTTTCAGTGCAACGCTATCAGCGTGAACACAGCTTGCTGGAAGAACTCGCACAGGTGCAGGAAAAACTGGACCATCGTACGGTGATTGACCGCGCGCGCTGTCTCATTATGGAAACGCGTGGCTTTAGCGAAAAGCAGGCTTTTCAGACGCTGCGTACCGCAGCCATGCAAAAAGGCTTGCAACTTCCTGAGCTGGCCAGGCAAATTATGCTGGAAGCCTCTGAAGCTTGAGTGACTCTCAGCGGTGCAGTCGTTGTATTCGCTGGGTGTCGATCATCTGTTGGAGTTCTAACCCTTGCTTAAACGAATGGGTATCCATCGGTGCTAATTTGACTTCGAAAAGGCGAGGGGGGCGGTCAGTTGTGCTGGCCGCTTGCTCTTTCCAAGGCGTTACGAACAGACCTATCGCTGCTTCCTGATCACCCACTATTGTCGCCCCCAAGGGGGACGGGCTGGCGCTTTGTTCGGCAAAGACTGGAGCGACAATCAAGGCGCTGCACAGCAGTGCGGTACGCACATAGTTCATTGGGATATCTCCGTGCTTACGGTGCGGATTGGGTCTGGACTGAGCTGTCGGGCCCAGGCTTCTAAGATCAGTTCGGGCTGCTCGAGTAAGGACTGCGCTAGGCGGTAATGCTGTATCGCCTGCGTGGGTTTGTTCATGTGTGTGTCGTACAGCAGAGCCAGATTGCGGTGGCTGGCCGCGTCGCTGGGGGCGGCACGCAAGGCTGAGAGCAAGGCACGTTCTGCCGCCAAATTATCGCCCAGCTGACGCTGCATGCTGGCCAACCAATTCCACGCCGCGACATTGTTGGGATTGAGCGCTACCGCTTGCGAGAAATGTTCTCGAGCGGTATTTAGTGCGTCGCTTCGAGCCATCAGTATGCCAAGACTGGTGTGTCCGCCAGACAAATTTGGATAGCGCTCAACAAAGTTTTGAAACGCGGATTGAGCGCCATTCACATCGCCAGCATCGAGCAAATCAATCGCTTGTTTGTACAGATTGCTCGCGTCAGAGCTGCTTTGAATGTTGCCTGTTGTATAGCTTGTTGCTGGCGGACTGTCATGTCTGGCCGGGCCGACACTGCAGGCCGACAAGGCGCAAAGCAACAGCAGACTAGTGGATCGCATCATAGCGCTGCACCAGTTGCTCGCGTTTGGCGTATTTGGCCGGCAGCAGTTCCGCCAGTGCTTGCGTGCTGCGCTCGATCCAGACATTCCAAATTCCATCCTTTAGAAAATTCAGGTTTTGTTCATGCAAATTGATGGCTAGCTCTTCAAATGGGAAAGCTTGATCTTCGAGGAGAAAGCCAAATTCCTCGGCTTCAAGTGCGCTGAGGCCGCGTGGCCGTGGCGCATTAAGGAGAGCATGCGCGAAGCTGCCGTAGCTCACGCCAATAGAAAACAGCGCGGCTGGGGTGATGTCACTGAATCCACCGTCCGCTGCCTGTTGCAGCCAGCCTATGGCCCGTTCCATTTGCGCCTTGCGTTCCAGCAGGCTGCGCTCCAATGGCGGTTTGAGTTTGATGCCTGATGCGCGCGCCGATTCAAGTCGGCCTAACTCCAGCGCGGCTTGTGCGGCCTGGACGCGTGACTGTGTGCTGCGAGCGTTGCCTGCGGCTTGCTCCGCGGCGACCAATTCTTGCAACCAATGGCTGTAGTCGCCAAGGTCACCCTGTTGATCGAGGCTGAATCTCGCCAGACGTTGGCGTGCCTTAAGTGCATGCTCTAGTGGTTCGGGGTAGCGGCGAACGTAGTCTGCATAGGCGCTGAAGGCTTTTTCTACGGTTTGTGCCTTATCGTACAGTTCAGCCGAGCGCCAGGCTGCGGCTCGCCGCAAATCGTCGCTGACGCGCGCGTCGTTAGATATGCCGGCATAGCTTGTCGCGGCGGCGGCCAGCTTGCCGTTATGTTGGTAGACGGCGGCCAATTTTCGGCGCGCTTCCGAGGCCAGTTTGTGCTCGGGATCACGCCAGATCAAACCCTCCAGCACTGGTTCTGCGGCTTGGTGTGCATTGAGGCTGATTAAGGCAGCAGCGGCATCAAAATCGGCTTGGGAGCGGAAGCTGCTACGCGGTGTGACTTGTCCGATGCGTAGAAAATGATCGACCGCTAAACGGGTTAGGCCCTGAGATTGTGCCTGTTCAGCTTGCCGATATATGGATAAGGCCAGCAGCTCTGCCACGCTGCCGCGTTGCTCGATTGGGGTCATGGCCATCAGTGCAAGATACGCTTGCTCAGCCGCCGGGTAGAGCTTTTGGGCAAACTGCGCATCCGCAAGCACCGCCGTCGCAGCCATGCGTTCTGGGGTATCTAAGCTGGCGACTTGTAGCACGCGCTGTGCCTGTGTTGTCGCCGCGGACCAATTTTCCTGGCTTGCTAAATGTTCCGTGGCGCGTATTAATACGGCGACCCAATGCGGGTGCTGCGGAAACGTATCGGCGAAACGCAAGCTGAGCTGGGTTTCTTGCGTGCGGGCAGCCTGGCGTGCGGCGGTGGATAGGTTTGTGTCAGCGGCCATGGCGGCGGATCCGAGCACTGCGGCGTAGGCCGCCTCGGCGGCGCGTGCATATCCGGGGTAATCGTAGGCCGCATGCAGGAAGTGCTGGATTGCCAGCTGCGGTTGTTGCAGAGCTTGCAGCGTTTCAGCGAGCAACAAATGGGTTTCAGGGGCCTTGGGGTCATTTGCGAACCATTGCAGCTTGCGTAGGTACCAATTTTTGGCTTGCTTGTAGTGCTGCACCGCGGCTGTCGGTTCGGCTTGGGCTTGGGCGTGGAAATGCGTACTCAGCAGGGTCACATACTCTTGCACGTGATTTTGCACAGCAACATCTGGGATTTGCTCCTGCCAGTATGCTGCGTCGGGTGCATAGCGCACGGCATACGCACTCATACTGCTGATCGCATCTTCGATGAATCCCGCGCGTTGATAGATTGCGATGGGCTTGTGATCGAAATACGGAGCCAGTGGGTGTTCAGGGTGGCGTTGGGCAAACATTGCAAAGGTTTGCGCGGCGGAGCTGAACATGCGTTTGTCTTGATACAGACTGGCCAGTGCGGTGTACAGCAGGGGGGCATAACGTGGCTCTTGTTGTGCCCGGCCATAGTGGTGGGCAAAGGCGGAAGCACCGCCCAAAGCAGCCAGAGACAAGCTGCTGACACGTAGCGCATCGCCCAGCCAAGGATCCTGTGTCGCGGCGGCACTCTCTACCGCTTTGAGATCTGAAAAATCCAGCCGTGCGGGTAGCTTGCTCTCCAGCATGTCGGAAAATACGTCTATGGCGGCGTCGAAGCGACTGAGGCGGAATTCAGACCAGCCCAGCTTGTATTGGGCCATGCTGAAAAACGCGCTATCAGAGCCACTGGCCAGTACGCCGCGATAGTGTCCAGAGGCCAAACCATAATTGCCTTGTTGAAACTCCAGCTCCGCCAAGCGGAACAGTACGTCTTCACGCAGCTCGGGGGTGATCTCCTGTTGCGCCAGAGAGCGCAGGCTGGCGGCAGCCTGTGCGCTGTCGCCAGAGGCTTGGTAAGCCCGTGCCAATTGGTACAAAGTGAGGTCGCGATTGGGGTCGTCGGGATGTTGTTGTAGCAGTTCATTCAGATGTGTGATGGCGACGCTGAAGCGCTGGTCGTCGGACTCAGCGGCTTGTGCTTCCGCCATGCGCACCCGCAAATAAGCAGCACGCCGTTGTGCTTCGGTACGGGTTTGGGCATCGACGCTAGAATCGGCCAAAGCATCATAGTTGTCGATGGCCAACTGTATGTCTGCGGAGACTTTGGCAGATTCTTGATACCGCAGCAGCTGGGGGGAAGAGGCCAGCAACCAGTTGCCTTCAGTTGCTGATTTCAGTGGGTTAACGTGCCCTAGTGTTTTGACTTTGGGGCCCATCCAGCTGCTACAGCTCGTCAGCAGCAGGCAAATCATCCATGTTCCGGCAGGCCTGATCATGGTTCGGGTAATGCCTGGGCTAGTTCATCTGGCTGACCATCGTGCAGACGAGCCAAGGCCAAGCGAGCCTCGGACAGATAGCGTTGAGTCGTGTGCTGCAAGCTATGTAGCGTTTCAGCACTGGCGCTGGCGAGGTCTTTGCGACAGTCTGTGCTGGCAGTTTGCAGTTGCGTTAGTTGCTCTAGTAACTGCTGCTGCAGTGTTGGATCGGCGGGTTGAAATTGGCTGAGATACTGCTGTGCCTCCTGCAACGAGTTGCAGCGCTGCATGTGCTGCTGGACTTTGCCATCAGCCAGGACATGCTGCAGGAAAAAGAATTCCGGCGTTTGGTTTTGTCGCCACCAGCTGGCACCGGCGATATGCTCGCTCCAAGCGTCTGGGTTTTCTTGCCGCGCTAGCAGAATGCTCAGCAGTCGTTCGGATTTTTCCACGCTCTGACTAGCTGCAAGCAGCTGCTGCAAGCCTTGCAATTCATGGGTAGCGGCTTGCAGGCGAGTGCGAGCATTGGCATAAGCGCCCAAGTGAACCATGGCATAGGGTATGGCCAGCATGGCCTCTTGCACGGCGGGATTTAGTGGATTGCCGCCGATTAGGTCACTCCAAGCCTGTAGAGCGTACTGCAAGTCTTCCGCCCTATGCCCGTATGCTTTGCCGTGTACAGTGCGAAATGGGGTGGCGCGCCTGGCTTGTGCCGTTGAATCTTCCCCGCGTGGACGCAGCAGTTCACCGAGGCTATCTCCAACCGCAGCGGGTTCGTTAGAAGGTATGCCGGGGCCGCCTCCGCTGGCCGTAATTTGTGACCAACCCAGGCCTAATCGCCCGGCCGAGCTGTACGGTCCGCTGGCGCGGACGCGGACGAAGGCGGCTTGCGCCTGTTGTGGCCGGCGCTGGCGTAAATGGCTGTAGCCCAGTGCCAGATTGGCTTGATCGCGCACCGACCAAGCGAGCGTATCGTCGGCATCCATAGGCAATGAACCTAGCTTCTCCAGCAGGGCCAGCGCGCCGGAGCTGGGGTTTAGAGCGGCGCGATTGTAGGTCGCTAGGGCAACCTCACCTTGGGCCAAAATAGAGTCTGGTAGTTGCGAACTGGACAGCTCCGGTTCCAGCTGCACACGTAAAGCCATGTGCCGCGCGTGAGCAAATTCAGGAAGATTTAAGCGTGCTCGATCTAACCATCGTCTTGCGCGTGCAGTGTCGCCTTGCGTTTGCCATTCTTCGGCCAGTCGCAGTGCTGCCTGCGCGGCGATATCTGGTGGTGCGTTTTGGCTTAAAGCCTCGAGCTCCACGCTGCTATTCAAGCCCAATTTCATTTGCGCTTCGGTTAAGGCGAAGCGAGCCGTCCAGGAGATGGCGGAACGACGCTTGGCCGACCAGAGTTGTGCCGCGGCTAGAAAGTTTCGGCCCGTCTGTAGGTTAAAAATTGCACTGTCACTACGTGCGCCGAGTGGATCGTTAAGAGCTTGCAAAATCAGCCCGTTTTTCCACGGCAACCAATGCCCCTGCTGCAGAGTGACTTCGAAAAATTGAGACCGGTCTGAGCTTGCAATGGATGTGCTCAAGCGCTCCACCTGATACGGGCTGGCTGGCGGGGCATCAAGATCAGCGAACTGCAGTTCGATTTGCAGCGCCTGATCGCTAACAGTCAGGCCGGGCAGTGGCATGGCCAAGCCCTGCGCCAAGGCTTGTGCAGCGGCGTGTTGCAAGTGTTGATCGAACACCACTTTTCCATTGCTTAGTAGGATAATCCGGCGCACGCGCAGCTTTTCATAGGGTGCGCGCAGGAAGAGCTGTTGGCTTGCGACTGCTGCATAGGAGTGTGTCGCGAGTACGGTACCGAGTTGCAGGCTATTTCCCAGCAAAACGCTGTCGTTCGCGCTAGCGGGAAATGCGAGTAGGTTGGCGCACAATACAGCCCCACTCAAGGGGGCTGCATACGCGAGTCGCATCGCTTGCCGAATACGCATGGACTAGCGTGTCCGTTTACGCCGGCGGCGAGCGGTATTCCAGTACATCCAAGCGCCACTGAGGCCTAGAAATACGGCCGCAAAACCCACCAAATTCACTAGCCAAGGACCGTAGCGGCCGAACAAGCGGCCACTGTGAGCATCAATCAAAATCTGCTCCATGGGCATGGTGGGGCGGGAGTAAGGCAATGCAAGTTGCTGCAGTTCAGAGCTCAATCGCTCGGGTTTCGACCAGACAACTTCGCTGCCGGCGCTAAGTGGTTGCCAACTCAAGCCATCTTGGGTGACAAAAGTATCCAGATCCTGGATTGCCACTGCGCCTTGGCTGCTGCCTATGCGTCGTATCGCAGAAATGGGCAAGGTATAGCCTCGCAATTCGTCAATCCGATTGCCGTTTTCATCCAAGATGACCAGGCGGTCATTGGCGGCGACGAATAACAAGGGCTCTTGCACGCTGCCGCCCAAGGCTAGGCCAATCGGGGAGGGCACAGTTTCCTCTAATGGCTTGCCATCGAGCAGGGTTTTTTCACTGGTTTGTGCCAACCAATGGCCTGCACAGAGATAGCCACTTTTGGGCGGCTCCGGATGCAAGCCATACATGCTCATGAGCCAAGCTTTGTCGATGCGCCATGCGTCCAGCCCCCAGTCGGCACTTTGATTCAGCACGAAGCCGCTGGCGCCTAACCATGCCATGAACAGGCAGGCAAACAATCCAGCACGCTGATGCCAGCTGCGTACTTTGGCTGCTGTGGTGGTTTTTGATCTACTGAAATCAAAGGGTTCGCGCCGCCACTGATCCACTCGGGCATACCAATTCCGTCGGCGACTTTGTGTGGCGATGGCGCTTTGCGCTGCGGTGGCTGTATTCATAGTCATGATTCCAGTTCTCAGTTAATCAAGCTGGCCAATTCCAGCGCGGTCCGAGACATGCGCTCCATCATTTGTACCGACAATGTGGCGCCTGAGATGTTGTCGACGCTGCGATCCAATTTTCTGCCTTGAGCGCGTGCGCCACGCAACTTGTCGAGGAATGAAAGCTCGCCCACTTGCTCGCCGCGAGATTCGCGGTAGACCAGCACACGGACCTGCTCGAGTACGCCCTGATTGATGACAAAGCCACAGGTCGTCGGGACATAGCCTTCTTTGCCTATGTCATCAAAGATCCAAGCTGAGCGTGTGCCTTGCTGCCAATAGCGGACGCGAGTTTGCGGGAAATTGCGGTTAAAAACGGCAGAGATACGCGATTGGTCTGCGTTGCTGAGGTTGAGCGTTTTCGGTGCCGGTTCTTGGCCGGAAAAGACTTCAGTCAAGAACGCTTCCGGTGTTTGGAAGGTCTTGTATAACTCAAAAGCATGGGCTGTGGAGACGGTCAATATCCACAGCAGTACCACGATGGCATACAAATGAATCTCGAATCGGCCGAAGGGTTTTCCTTGGGTGGCATTGCGGGTTGTTGCATGTTGCAAAGTGGTGGCGCTGGATTTTCGGTTCATGAGAACACCAGATAATTAGAGGTAGTGGAGTGCTTAGTGGTGGTAAGGAATGCGCGGAGGGCGGCCCTTCGGAACCGCCTTAGTTCTGGGGAGAACATCGATGAAGATGCGGCAGTTGCGACCATGGAATCGCGTGCCGCCCCCCGCACAAGTGGTGACATGTGAGGCGATCAGCGCGTCACGATGTCTGAGGTAAACGGCGCGAGCGCCGCGATGAGGTGATTGCAGGAGTAGTAGCTCACATTGACCCGCTCACAAGCGTTGTAGGCGGCTTCTACAACAGCATTGAATTGGGTCATAGTGATGGCAAGATCAGCATGCGCGGCGGCCATGCTGGCACCTTGATATTCCACCGCTTTGCCAAGTACCAGTTGTTCTAACTGGGTGTTCAGATAGATCTGCCGTTCGATGTTGCCAAACTGACGGAAAACGTGATTTATCCGGTTGTCCAGCATGATGTAGTAAAACAGCGATTCGACCCAGTTTCGGACACCTTCCTCGCCGCCAAAGCTTTCTACAGCGGAGGAAGGAATACCGATAATGGGGTTGGTTTTCTTCTCGGCGGCATAAGCCGGTTGCAGGCCGCCGAGCGCGAAGCTGGTGGCGGCTAATGCGAGCAAGAGACGGGATTTGATTTTCATGCGATTTCTCCTTGGAGAGTTAATTGGCTAAGTTCGCGGCGGCTAAAAAGTCGCGTGCACGGACATGTAGAAACCATGTTGCTCGGGTGTGAGTGTGATGTTCCCGAGCATGGCGTAGGCAATTACGAAGGACAGATTCTTGTTCGGGAAATAGGCGAAGAACATGTCGTACCAATCATCTTCTGGCAGCTGAGTTAAGGTTGCTCCGGTGCCCAGACCCAGCCCGCTCAGCAAGCCAGTTGCCGGAGTCAAATCAAGGCCAGCGGCTTGTACGCTACGACCACCTAGATTGTCGCCGTGTTGCTGGTATTCGAAACCGAAGGCGGTGTTCTTTGCGAGCAAATGGGCGATTGAGACTTCAAAGCGCAGTTCCTTGTCGTCCCCATCCGGGCCACCAAAACCGGTAAGTCCGGTTTGGTTAGCATTGGTGTAGCGCCCGGCGACACTGACCAAGGTGCTAATTGGGAAGAATATCTTGGTCGCGACGGCATAGGCTTCCCAGTCTTTGCTTTTGGCGGCCTGCAAGGTGTTCAGCAATTGCGGGTTTTTATTTTCCTTGTACAGACCACCGATGGAAACTTGAGGAATCCAACTATCCGAGGTGTAGACCGCATCTCCGAACAGGCGCAGCTTGGCACCGTAGATGTCCATCTTGATTGTGGTGTTAAACGGGTCGATACCTAAGTCGAGGCCGGCGGCATCTGCGGCCAGACCAACCGTGTCGAAGGTGCTTCCAGTCGGCAGTACGCTTTGAGCCCAAGACAGTTCTAGTCGGTCATAAAAACCGGCTGTAACCCCATAACTGTTGAGGGTGTAGTCCGGTAAGTACACCCAGGTGTAGTGCAGCCCGGCATTGATGCCATCGCGGGTGCCATAGCCCGAGATCGTGGCCCACGGTGAAATACCGCCGCCCCCGGCTCCATCCACCGTGATGACCCCTCCGGTGGCCAGCACTTTGCCGGAGTTAATGATATCGGCTGAAGCCTGACCGGCACACAGTAAGCCGATTGTGATCAACGCGGGTTTGGCCCAGCGCGCCTTACTCCCATTTGAAAATTTCATTGTTTTATCCTCAATTTTTTAACGATGCGGGCACCAGTCCTTGCCGACCGTGTCCGCTTAGGTGTCCCCAAACGCACTGGACAAACCGGGTTAACTGACCGGCAAAAAAAAACGTCCCCATCGCAGCGATTAAGCTGGCAATGAGGACGTCGTTGTCCTGATTCGACACCGTACTCAGTTGGTGTCTTTGAATTGTTACGCACGCTTTCGAATGCTTGATTAGTCTTAAGCAATCGCCATGCCAGCTTTTTACTTTGCAGTGCTTGTGCTGGTTTGAGCGAGCTCTAAATGGTGTGCTGCCTGAAGCTAAGTTGTTGCGAAAAGTGAAGGGGCTTGTATTAGCCGCCTTGAACCACGATGGTGCCGGTCATATATCCATGCACACCGCAGTGATAAGGATATTCGCCGGGTTCGGCAAAGCTGCGGCTATACGAACTCCCACGTTTCAGGACTTCACTTTGCTGCGTGCCAAAGACAATGATGTGATTGGACGCGTCCTGATTGTCCCAACTCACGGTTGTGCCTGGTGCAACAACCAGGCTTTGCGGGCTAAAGGCGTGGCGGGCAATCAGCACCTCAGGTGCTGCAACGGCGGCCGAGTTTGAGTTCTGGCTGGTGTGCATCGGCATGGCGTGGTTGCCAGGTGTGTGCTGCATCGAAGGAGCTGCGTGGTGGCTGCCACCGTTATAGGGCTCCGTTGTTTGCTCCGCTTTGTAGGACGCCGTGGTGTGGCCTGCAAATGCGGGAGATTCCGTCTTTACGATTTGATTGGCCCGCGGCGTCACCACAATCTTGCCGTTGACATCTTTGTGCACGCTGCAGCGGTAGTTGTATTCTCCGGCTTGATCAAAAGTGCGGGAATGCTCAGCTCCTAACCATGGCTTGGTCCAAATACGATCGCCTTGTTTATCGTCAAAGCTGATGTCATGAGAAATTTCATCATAGTTAATCCAGCTTACTTTGGTGCCTACAGGTACTGTCAATAGATCGGGTTTGGCGCTAAAAGTGGAGACATAAATCTTTTGTGGAGGTGGCGGAGATGCGGGTTTGGACTGCAGTTTTAATGTGCCAATGAGTGCGAGTTCCACGCGCCGGTTTAGGCGGCGTCCTTCGGTTGTTTCATTGTTTGCCATAGGTGCAGATTCGCCTAAGCCTTGGGACTCCAGCTGTGCTGGGTTGATGCCGGCAGTGATGAGGAAGTCGCGGACCGCAGTGGCTCGTTGCAGCGATAGACGTTGGTTGTAGTCAGCATCGCCAACCGCATCCGTGTGGCCCTTTATGGCAACGATCATGCTGGGGT